>NZ_HE998566.1 GCF_000312585.1 Bartonella queenslandensis AUST/NH15 | reverse complement strand
TTTTCACCTATTGATGATTATCTATTTTTAGAGGCAATATATAATTGTAAATCAAATAGTTATGTAATTTTTCTAATGTAAAAAGATTTTCATATCGATTTTTTCTTTTAGAGTGGCATTAAGCCGTATCTTGTGTAGTTACTAGATGTGCTTTTTCAGCTTC
>NZ_HE998565.1 GCF_000312585.1 Bartonella queenslandensis AUST/NH15 | reverse complement strand
GGGCTCTAAAATCAACCAAAAATGATCCCAAAAGCAAAAAAGATATGCGCCATATGGCGCGTTTCTCTTTTTATTGTATATAATTATTTAAAAACAATATGTTATTATAATTTCTTGATGTAAAGAGAAACGCGCCTGTATTTTTCCTTTTAGAGTGGCATTAAGCCGTATCTTGTGTAGTTTCTAGATGTACTTTTTCAGCTTC
>NZ_HE998564.1 GCF_000312585.1 Bartonella queenslandensis AUST/NH15 | reverse complement strand
TAATAATTGGAAAATTGTTCCTAATCTCTGGGGTATCATTGTGGGGGAACCTTCGACCATGAAAACAGATACCATGCAAGCCGCTTTAAAACCTCTCTATG
>NZ_HE998563.1 GCF_000312585.1 Bartonella queenslandensis AUST/NH15 | reverse complement strand
CAAAAACACTGAGTTCAGTCAGCTTTTTTGCTTTTAGTGCTAGAGCGCACCTGGACATAGCAAAATCTCCCGGAATCCCGGGATACCCACAACAGTGGGTTCATTTTTACGCTCGGATTTTAGGGCTTTCAGACCCTACTGGTCGCTGCGTAGACGACCAAAGTTACCCTTTAAGGTATAAAGTAATTTCGCGAGATTTAC
>NZ_HE998562.1 GCF_000312585.1 Bartonella queenslandensis AUST/NH15 | reverse complement strand
GCACCTGGACATAGCAAAATCTCCCGGAATTCCGGGATACCCACAAGAGTGGGGTAAACTTATGCATCGAGGATTCGGGCTTTCAGTTCCCTATTGGTCGTTGCGTAGACGACCAAACTTACCCTTTAAGGTATAAAGTAATTTCGGGAGATTTAC
>NZ_HE998561.1 GCF_000312585.1 Bartonella queenslandensis AUST/NH15 | reverse complement strand
CAGAGAAGCATGGTGAGAGCCCTTATGATGAATTGGACCGGCTTTCTGAAGGTGCTTTTGATGTTTGTGTGACAAGAAAGCAGGGTGAAGGAGAGCATGGTGGGG
>NZ_HE998560.1 GCF_000312585.1 Bartonella queenslandensis AUST/NH15 | reverse complement strand
GCATTCAATTCTGACCAATGGTTCTTCGGAAACATTTGTTTGGCAACAGCCAAGGGTTTACGATCGACATACCAAAGCCGCTGTGCATCGGTTAAGTTTGGTTGCACCGCTGTACTATCCCAAATCCATTTTAAAGGGATATTATCAT
>NZ_HE998559.1 GCF_000312585.1 Bartonella queenslandensis AUST/NH15 | reverse complement strand
TGTAGCTTGTCAGCAGGTTTTGCAGAATTTGACACCAGGTTTTGCAGCAATTCATTTTTAAAATTCACGTCTTTTTAAAAAAATTAAAGAGGTTTTCAAAGGTC
>NZ_HE998558.1 GCF_000312585.1 Bartonella queenslandensis AUST/NH15 | reverse complement strand
ACATTGGCAGCTGTAATATTTTAAACGGTTCGACAGGTAAGAGAGTATATTCAAGCGGTTTTAATTCTCCCCAACCATTTTGTTGCAAAGCCTGTTCATAAGGAATAGCTTTTAAACAAGTCTTATCATTTAAAGAGCCATGAAAGCCATTATCGTTATCATTGAAAGGAGTCTTATTCT
>NZ_HE998557.1 GCF_000312585.1 Bartonella queenslandensis AUST/NH15 | reverse complement strand
CGTTGGCAACTGTAATAAGCTAAAAGGCTCGACGGGTAAGAGAGCAGCCGTGATCGGCTTTATTTCCCCCCAACCATTTTGTTGCAAAGCCTGTTCATAAGGAATAGCTTTTAGACAAGTGTTATCATTTAAAGAGCCATTATCGTTATCATTTAAAAGAGTCTTATTCT
>NZ_HE998556.1 GCF_000312585.1 Bartonella queenslandensis AUST/NH15 | reverse complement strand
AAAGGCACATAAAAGACGTTGTGAAGAGCGTTTGAAGGCACTTTGTTCTCTGGATGATTTGCTTCAAGCCGGTATGGGGGTGCATGATGCGGCAAGCTTGTGTGCGGTGCAATTTGGAGTGAGCTATCGTTCACTTTTTCATTGGCGGCAGATGGTGGAAGGGTATGAGCGCACTGATTGGTTGGCAGCCTTGGCACCTTGTTAT
>NZ_HE998555.1 GCF_000312585.1 Bartonella queenslandensis AUST/NH15 | reverse complement strand
GTCGTTTTATGAATTCATCATTTTATGGGGGGATCAAGAGAGGTTTTTAAAGTATCAAATATGTACTCATATGAAAGTCCCAAAATACCCAAAAACACCCCAAAAC
>NZ_HE998554.1 GCF_000312585.1 Bartonella queenslandensis AUST/NH15 | reverse complement strand
GTCTGTGAAACGTCTCAATCGCATATCCCAGCATTTACAGCCGGAATTGCGTTCGGTTTTGCGTGGGACGGCATTGGCAGATAATCAGGCGCAGTTGTTGAAGCTTGCGAAGATGGAGCCGGTTTTCCAACGGCGGGTAGCGATTGCTTTGCAAGAGGTTGAGGGGGATTTACGGCGTGCTGTTGATTTGGTCAATGGGATTAATACGCCACCGAAAGTT
>NZ_HE998553.1 GCF_000312585.1 Bartonella queenslandensis AUST/NH15 | reverse complement strand
GATATATTTGTCATAATTAAATCCTACATGTTTATATGTTTGTTATTGACACCTCTATAGAGGCGCCGGGCGTTAACAAACACGGCATGTAGTCCCGTTGTTACGCTTTTCTCATAAAGAGTATTGTATGGCGTAACGACACCCGACAAAATCACTATATATGCTAACAAAAGCATAAAAGATAGTCAGTTTTTATAATAGGATTAGGTTTATCGCAACCTCTTCGCTACATGTTTAGTGTTTTG
>NZ_HE998552.1 GCF_000312585.1 Bartonella queenslandensis AUST/NH15 | reverse complement strand
GTTTTATTATGTTTATGGAATTTTGCATTCAGAAGATTATCGTGCTCGTTATGCTGATAACCTCTCTAAAGAATTGCCTCGTATCCCTTGCGTAAAGAGTGCTGATGATTTTTGGAAGTTTGTGACAGCAGGACGTAAACTAGGGCATTTGCACGTAAATTATGAAGATATAGAGCCTTATCCTGTAACCTTTAAAAAAGGCAATCCAAAAGTTACAGAG
>NZ_HE998551.1 GCF_000312585.1 Bartonella queenslandensis AUST/NH15 | reverse complement strand
TCGTTATACAATTCACGGGCGCCGTTGCGAAATGGGCTCAGGGTCTCTAAGACATGTCTCTTTAAAACAAGCCCGTGAATTGGCAACTGGATGGCGTTCTGTTTTACGCGAAGGTCGTGATCCCATTAAAGAACGCGAAAAACAAAAGCGTGA
>NZ_HE998550.1 GCF_000312585.1 Bartonella queenslandensis AUST/NH15 | reverse complement strand
TTTTCAAAAGATAGCTTATAACACATAAGAGATGCTATCAAAACCATTATGGTTATGAGTTTTGAGGGTTTTGAAGGTTCCTTTTACCCCCTTTATATATTTTTTTTCAATCAAAAATAAAAGTCATTATATTTCAATAAGTTAATGTTTT
>NZ_HE998549.1 GCF_000312585.1 Bartonella queenslandensis AUST/NH15 | reverse complement strand
TTAACATCAGCAAAGTCTTTTAATGCTTTAATGCGATAAAGAGTTTGATTATTAAATACACGCGTTTCATTTGTGAGTGCAAACTTTTTTTGCATAGCACATTTCCTTATATAAGAGATTTAAATTTTT
>NZ_HE998548.1 GCF_000312585.1 Bartonella queenslandensis AUST/NH15 | reverse complement strand
CCCAGCAATTGCCATAGTGAGATAAATTACCTTCATTTTCGATATACCACCTAAATCACCCGCCTTGACATCATCAAAATCTATTAAAGCACGAATGCGATAAAGGTTTATAA
>NZ_HE998547.1 GCF_000312585.1 Bartonella queenslandensis AUST/NH15 | reverse complement strand
GCCATCATGGGATAAATTAACTTCCTTTTCAATAAAGCCGCCAAGTTGGCCGGCTTTAACATCATCAAAATCTTTTAAAGCTTTAATGCGGTAAAGGTTTATAAT
>NZ_HE998546.1 GCF_000312585.1 Bartonella queenslandensis AUST/NH15 | reverse complement strand
GCGAATATTATAACGCATGTGAACATTCAAATGAAATGAAAAGCAGATATTATTCATAATAGGTTATAAATTTTATGATACGTTTTTAATCACATGCAAATCACATCACATCGTGAAAAATTTAGTCATTTGAAA
>NZ_HE998545.1 GCF_000312585.1 Bartonella queenslandensis AUST/NH15 | reverse complement strand
ATCACAGCGCAAATCACATTATTAAAAATTCAGTTGTTTGAAATTATCGATAACATACGTTTAAAGATCACATCTTGTTTTAAAGATTAGATTGTTAATTGCATAAAGAACAAAATTATTGTTCCCCAAAATTGGGGAGCAAAAAATCAAAAATGCTAATAGCAATATCTTATTACCTATTCGAGGGTAGTCGTTTGAAACTGTCATAAAAGCTTATAGATTGAGTGATCTTAGTCTCCTCAAATTTGAGGGCATCTATTAAGACAAGATAAGCAAATAAACTTCAAAACCATTGTAATATCATAGGCATGAGATTTGACTCAATTTTTAGAC
>NZ_HE998544.1 GCF_000312585.1 Bartonella queenslandensis AUST/NH15 | reverse complement strand
AATCACATACAAATCACATTGTTTAAAATTTAGTCGTTTGGAATTATCGATAACATAAATCGCATACGTTTAAAGAATGGTATGAGTTTTGCTCTTTTTTGAGCAAAAGCCTCAAAGGAATAATCA
>NZ_HE998543.1 GCF_000312585.1 Bartonella queenslandensis AUST/NH15 | reverse complement strand
GGGTAAATTCACATGCATCATGCCATGGGTTGAAAGGGACGCCCATAAATCAACGGGCTCTGATAACAACCCAGACAGCAGAGCCAGACCGGTTTCAATGCCCTCACAAATGACAAGATGTTTTGGATTGGCTTGACTTAATTGCACAGCGCCGCCTGTTACAGAACCCAACATAGCTTTTGCTGGTTTTTGATCTGTTTTGCAGCCATTGTCTTGTAAAAAGGTTCTATGAATGGCAAAAGAACCAGCGCCCTTAACAAGAGCAACCAACGCAGGCAGTGTACCCCCAGAAGGGTGTGGACATTTATCGTAAAA
>NZ_HE998542.1 GCF_000312585.1 Bartonella queenslandensis AUST/NH15 | reverse complement strand
ACCATCATGGGATAGGTTAACTTCCTTTTCAATAAAGCCCCCAAGTTGACCGGCTTTAACATCATCAAAATCTTTTAAAGCTCGGATGCGATAAATGTTTATAATATTACGAGTAAGAGCATGTTTAATTTGTTTGATTTCACT
>NZ_HE998541.1 GCF_000312585.1 Bartonella queenslandensis AUST/NH15 | reverse complement strand
TAAAGTACAACGCACCCGTGGCGTGAATCACGCTTGTGTTAAAAGTTGTTTGGTTGTTAGAAACCTGTTTCTAGAGACTGTGTGATTTGATCACCTTCCCGCCTGTAAAGACGAGAAGATGAGATCATCTTTTAAATCTAAGCAGCTTTCACGACAGATCTTGCTAACACCTGTTTTGCTTCTATAAGGCAACACATTGATTTATAATGATAATTC
>NZ_HE998540.1 GCF_000312585.1 Bartonella queenslandensis AUST/NH15 | reverse complement strand
GACGAAATTATTTACAACCTTTGTACGTATTTGACGGTCAGCATGTACATAAGTATCATTAAAACGTTTCACTTCACTATTATAGAAAGCAATCATATTGCTCATGTTCTTCCCTAAAGCCTCAAGGCTCGAGTTATATGCCCAAGCGTCACGATTGGTTACAATCCCAAGAGAAAAATTTTCAAAA
>NZ_HE998539.1 GCF_000312585.1 Bartonella queenslandensis AUST/NH15 | reverse complement strand
CCTTCCAAGATGCGGTTATCTGCGGCATGGGGTGGACAGACACGCGGTTGAATTATGAGGATAATCTTGAGGGAGAGCCGGTTGTCACGCATTTAGATCCTTTAAAAATGGCTTGGGATAGCACTGCGGTGCAACCAAACTTGATCGATGCGCAGCGGCTTTGGTATGTCGATCGTAAACCCTTGGCTGTTGCCAAACAAATGTTTCCGAAGAACCATTGGTCAGAATTGAATGCAGATTGGGCTTGCAATGGAGGTTCAGCTTCAGATGACGGTGTTCATCACAATGATCTTGATGACTACAATGATGAGAAGAGCTTTGACGTCGAAAACGGGCGTCGAATGGTTACGCTTGTGGAATGCCGTTGGTTTGAGAGTGAAGAATTTTATAAAGCGCCTGATCTAGAAACGGGTGAATTGCGTGATTACAATAGGGAAGAATTTGAACATCTTTGCTGTGTGATGCCAGATATTCAAGGAGCCAAGTACAACAAAAAAGTTGTGAGGCGTGCTTTCTTAGGCAAAAAACTGTTATTACCGCCAGATCAACCCTTAGTGCCAGCCGGACAATTGGGATGGGAGTGTATAACGGGGTATTTTGATAAGATCCAGAGACAATTTTATGGGGTTGTGCGTCCTACGAAAGATCCT
>NZ_HE998538.1 GCF_000312585.1 Bartonella queenslandensis AUST/NH15 | reverse complement strand
GGATTGCTCCAAAACAACATGATGATTGGAAGATTGTTCCTAATCTCTGGGGCGCTCTTATCGGTCAACCTTCGACCATGAAAACACCTACCATGCAAGCCGCTTTAGAACCTCTCTATGCCTTTCAAGAGGAATGGTATCAA
>NZ_HE998537.1 GCF_000312585.1 Bartonella queenslandensis AUST/NH15 | reverse complement strand
GAATATGAAGGCGTAAAGGTAAAAACCAGTCCCCATTTTTCCCATCTCCTTTTAATTCAGCTTTACGACTTTCAAAAGTCTCTAAAGCAATATCTTTTAAATAATGAAGATTGCTTATTGCCTCACGCTTTTGTTTATTGCGTTCTTTAAT
>NZ_HE998536.1 GCF_000312585.1 Bartonella queenslandensis AUST/NH15 | reverse complement strand
ACTCATTTAAAAAAATAATAGAGGGTTTAAAAAGGACTGACAAAACTGACACCACTGACACGATCTATTAAAAAGAACTTTGCTAATCTCTATAATTATCAATCT
>NZ_HE998535.1 GCF_000312585.1 Bartonella queenslandensis AUST/NH15 | reverse complement strand
AAGAGTTCCCCAAGCTTTTCGACCGTTACATCATTGACGATAAGACGCCGTTTTATAGAACTGTTATCTTCCTCACTTTCTTTGTGTTCAAGAGCTTGTGAAAGAAGAGCAAGGGCTTGTTCTTCGTCTTGATCTTTGAGTGCTTTATAGGCTT
>NZ_HE998534.1 GCF_000312585.1 Bartonella queenslandensis AUST/NH15 | reverse complement strand
ATTGAAGATCTCTCTCTTTTCCTCTGGGGTCCATAAATTATAAGCAGCAACCATAACCACCCCCGATAAAGACAATCTGATCACCTCCTATGGAAAACAAAACCACAAAAATGGCTGCCCCAAGATGAAACTCTATGCAATTTAT
>NZ_HE998533.1 GCF_000312585.1 Bartonella queenslandensis AUST/NH15 | reverse complement strand
CCATATTGATAATGCAACCTCTAAATTCAACCAATAATATACGTTTTGAGGGAGTTTTGACGATTTTTACACCTTCAAAACCTCTTTATAAAATACATCAAAATACTCATTCTGATATTTTAAATCCCATAGCGCATTTGTCTTTTTCCCCATAAAACGAATAGTAAATTTCACTATTTTGCTGATCTTATCCCATGTCATGGGCTGTGGATAAGCTGCCTTTATGAACTTTATTTGAAAAATTTATCCGCATTTGAATGAGTTTGCCTCATTTTGCACTCGATATTTGATTTGAATCAATCTAATAAACTCCATTCTGATTACTTTGAAGAGAATTAATTCAGTAGCATATATTGCCATGGAGTCACTTCTTTATGCTTCAATCTATTAAGTCCGATAATGAACACGTCACTTTACG
>NZ_HE998532.1 GCF_000312585.1 Bartonella queenslandensis AUST/NH15 | reverse complement strand
CAATTAATAAGCATAAGATATTATCAATACATAACGGGTTTTAAAAAAATACAAAAAATATCAAAAAAGATAAAATATTATTTGACAATAAATACGTATTTTGTTATAT
>NZ_HE998531.1 GCF_000312585.1 Bartonella queenslandensis AUST/NH15 | reverse complement strand
AAAGACTTATAAAAGTCTTGAAAACCATGGACGGGTATATTGGAGGAAAAATTCTGAACTCTCTAGGAAGGTGGGAGGAAAAACGAAGCCGGTTTGGGAATATCACATTAGCCTTTTGCCTCAAGCAGCAAAGCTTGCTTTGACTCTCAAATACACAAAAGTTATCCCCACAAATGAGCAAGATCAGGAAAAGCAGGCGCTGTGGGCACGTTATGAGGGTCTTTCAAAGGCACATAAAAGACGTTGTGAAGAGCGTTTGAAGGCACTTTGTTCTCTGGATGATTTACTCCAAGCTGGTATGGGGGTGCATGATGCGGCAAGCTTGTGTGCGGTGCAATTTAGCGTGAGCTATCGTTCACTTTTTCATTGGCGTCAGATGGTGGAAGGGTATGAGCGCACTGATTGGTTGGCAGCTTTGGCACCTTGTTAT
>NZ_HE998530.1 GCF_000312585.1 Bartonella queenslandensis AUST/NH15 | reverse complement strand
TTCCACCTCGCCTCCAATCCCCAAAAGCTTTTTGGCGCGCTTCAAATAAGTCAAGCGTTGAACAAGTCCATTTCTGCCCCCATTAATCGCCTTGGTAATCCCCAGAAAATCATCTCGATCAGCAAGCCTATTTAAGCCTTTCATTTGCCAAAACCAAACAGCAGACCAAAGC
>NZ_HE998529.1 GCF_000312585.1 Bartonella queenslandensis AUST/NH15 | reverse complement strand
GCTGCGGGAAACTTTTCCAACTCTTCTGGAAATGCCTCACAATCAACCGCTTGTTCATCGACTAAGCGCCAAAACTGCGTAAAACGACGATAATTATGGCGCCCCGTTAATTGGATCAAACCACGCCCCTTAAAGCGTACCCCATCCCCAGGCTTAACATTGCCTAAATCACGACGCCCCTCATAAGCGCGCCCTGAGGCATATTCACACACGGTAAAAAAACCATCACTCTCATGGGCAC
>NZ_HE998528.1 GCF_000312585.1 Bartonella queenslandensis AUST/NH15 | reverse complement strand
CCAATCACTTGCCTTCAAAAGCAATGGTACAAAGAGTGGCTAAAGCAAAAAGAGAGACAAGAAATTGAAGAGATCCTTGAAACTTTAGACAAGTCCGAAAAGAAAAAACAAGCCCATAAAGCGATAAAAAAAGGAGATCTTGAAACAGCCCGTGCTCTTTTGTCTGAAACCCTCTCTAAAGACAATACGCATGATGATGATGTCTCTCGTTTTATTGTCAATGATGTC
>NZ_HE998527.1 GCF_000312585.1 Bartonella queenslandensis AUST/NH15 | reverse complement strand
GTTACGCAATGAGTTTGGAAAAAGTCTAGGATCACGTGGTGTTTCTATCCTTGACCCTTTCACGGGAACGGGTACCTTTATCACACGGCTCTTACAATCCAATCTCATTAAACCAGAGGATATGGAATATAAATTCCGTCATGACATTCATGCCAATGAGATTGTCTTGCTTGCTTACTACATAGCAGCAATT
>NZ_HE998526.1 GCF_000312585.1 Bartonella queenslandensis AUST/NH15 | reverse complement strand
CCACCACTTGCAAGCGTAAAAAGAACGTTTTTACAAGACATTCAGTTAAGATGCATTTTCTTTTGATTTGATTGATACGTTCGATAGCCATAACAAGCATTTATAGGCTCTCTCATTCAAATGAGTGAGTAAAAGTC
>NZ_HE998525.1 GCF_000312585.1 Bartonella queenslandensis AUST/NH15 | reverse complement strand
TCGCGTATCCTAATGAAACTATCACTAAAGATGATATCTTTTATTATGTTTATGGAATTTTGCATTCAAAAGATTACCGTGCTCGTTATGCTGATAACCTCTCTAAAGAATTGCCTCGTATCCCTTGTGTTAAAAGCGCTGATGATTTTTGGAAGTTTGTGACAGCAGGGCGTGAACTCGGGCATTTGCACGCGAATTATGAAGACGTGGAACCTTATCCCGTGACCTTTAAAAAAGGTAATCCAAAACAGACAGAGATCTCTAATCCTGAAAAATTCTATTATGTGACTGAAATGAAATTCGCAAAAGCAGGTAAAGAGAAAGATAAATCGACGGTTATTTACAATAGTAATATCATCATGACAGATATCCCTCTTGAAT
>NZ_HE998524.1 GCF_000312585.1 Bartonella queenslandensis AUST/NH15 | reverse complement strand
AGGAGATAACGCAATAATCGGTCTATTGGGACGTTCACGAGAGGTGCGCACCCCTGTTGTTCCTAAAGTGTCGGTTCAAAGATGCATGAAAAGATACCAAGTGTAAACCGCTCAAATTCCCTTCGTGCCATCTTGAGAAACAGAAGCAATCC
>NZ_HE998523.1 GCF_000312585.1 Bartonella queenslandensis AUST/NH15 | reverse complement strand
GCAAGAGATTGGTAGCACCAGGCGTTCCAAGGGGAACACCAGCTGTCACAAGGAAGCGATCCCCTCCTTGGCAAAAACCTTCCTGAAAGGCAATGGCTGCTGCTCGATCAACCATATCCTCTAAATTCTTTGCATCATCGGTCACCACACGAATGATGCCCCCAAACGAGAGCCAAACGCCGTGCGGTTTCCCCAAT
>NZ_HE998522.1 GCF_000312585.1 Bartonella queenslandensis AUST/NH15 | reverse complement strand
AATCACTTGATTATTTATAACAAAATACGTATTTATTGTCAAATAATATTTTATCTTTTTTGATATTTTTTGTATTTTTTTAAACCCGTTATGTATTGATAATGTCTTATGCTTATGAATTG
>NZ_HE998521.1 GCF_000312585.1 Bartonella queenslandensis AUST/NH15 | reverse complement strand
ACCCCATATCTTAAGATTGCCCTGTGACAAAAGCCGCCCATTTCTCCATATAAACACGGCGCTGTTCTAAATAATCAGTACGACGATAGGCACGCTCTACTTTACCCCCGACCGTATGACTTAAAATGGTTTCAGCGACCTCATAAGGAGCATCGGTTGTTTCAGCGAGCCAATTGCGTAAACTAGAG
>NZ_HE998520.1 GCF_000312585.1 Bartonella queenslandensis AUST/NH15 | reverse complement strand
CGTCGTCTTTTTCCTTATTCTGTAGCCCGTATCACTCTGTTCCCCCATGCAACGCATTGGCGCGGGTGCGTTGTAGAGCATGAGCAACCGCACGACCCGTAGCAAC
>NZ_HE998519.1 GCF_000312585.1 Bartonella queenslandensis AUST/NH15 | reverse complement strand
ATTGACCTTTCTCAAAGGCTCCGCTCTGATTATGGTATAGCTCCTTGGGAAAAGGATGCAACGGATAAGGGAGATGATACGGATTATGCTTTGCTTCATCTTGGCGCTCTCGCTTTGTTGGGTGATGTTGAGACCTTGCATTCTTATCAGCAAAGTTTTGCTACAGGGGATCATCTAGGCTTCGACGAAAGCATCCAACAGCTTCATCTTGAACGGGCAATAGCTTTAGCGCAAGAAGTAGCAAAATCAAAGCAAGTGAGTTACGCTTTGATTGAGCAAGTGGCAGAAGAGTTTGCCGACCAATGAAAAGTTTCTAGCGAAGAGCAGCCTCACTCTTGGAAGAGAAAATAGCTAAATTTATTGGAAAAAAGACAAGAAATAGTTTCTTAAGAAATATGAATAAGATTTTATAAAAGCTAAAGGGCAATCCAACCAAAAGTCATCATCATGATTTGAGAGACGCCACCATTGGTGGTGCTTTCACTGCGGCTTCGGTGCAGGATGTGAGTAGTTACGATTTAGATCTGAGAGGTTGAGAAGGCGAGAAACCGCAAAAAATCAAATTCGTCAATAATCAATTGAAGTTACCACAAACAAAAACAATAGAAATTGGCGCTAACCTTTCGATATATGCGCGAGGAGGGGATCTCACTCTGAGTGCAGGACTATCCAGTAGTGGTTAGATGCATTTGGTGGCAGATAGATCATATTGTTTATTATAAAACTGATAGTTATAGAGATTAGAAAAATCCCTTTTAATAGACCGTGTCAGTGTTGTCAGTCCTTTTTAGATCCTATATTATTTTTTTTAAATGAGT
>NZ_HE998518.1 GCF_000312585.1 Bartonella queenslandensis AUST/NH15 | reverse complement strand
GATAAATTTAGCTATTTTCTCTTTCCAAGAGTGAGATTGCTTCTCAGCGGAAACCTCTTGTTGATCATCAAGCTTTTCTGCTACCCGTTCAATCAAAGCGTAACTCACTTGCTTTGATTTTGCTACTTCTTGCGCTAAAGCTATTGCCCGTTCAAGATGAAGCTGTTGGATGCTTTCGTCGAAGCCTAGATGATCCT
>NZ_HE998517.1 GCF_000312585.1 Bartonella queenslandensis AUST/NH15 | reverse complement strand
GATTGACCTTTCTGAAAGACTCCGCTCTGATTATGGTATAGCTCCTTGGGAAAAGGATGCAACGGATAAGGGAGATGATACGGATTATGCTTTGCTTCATCTTGGTGCTCTTGCTTTGTTGGGTGATGTTGAGACCTTGCATTCTTATCAGCAAAGTTTTGCTACAG
>NZ_HE998516.1 GCF_000312585.1 Bartonella queenslandensis AUST/NH15 | reverse complement strand
CGGCATTTGATTAATTGCTTCATTAAAGGTGCGATTATAATAGAGCCATTGTTTTGTAAAAGGACGATAAAGGCTTTGAATAAGGCATATTTCTTCAAATAAAAAAGTATTTCCTTTTATCAAATTTTGTTTAACACTATAACTCCAACTGATTTTTTTCTCATCCGCATT
>NZ_HE998515.1 GCF_000312585.1 Bartonella queenslandensis AUST/NH15 | reverse complement strand
GGTGAACTCAATGAAATGCAAACCATCATCAGGGGGCGTCATGACCGTTTGGGACGCCTTGTGGCAAAAGAAGGAGACCGCGTTGAACGGGCTGATGCTTTTGT
>NZ_HE998514.1 GCF_000312585.1 Bartonella queenslandensis AUST/NH15 | reverse complement strand
CATATAACAATTATAGAGAATGCGTAAAATAGCAAGTTTTGGTTTTCATAATCATATCATAATGCCAATGAAAGCATTAGTTACAAGAGCGCGGTGCCTATTAAGGTTGTTTACATTAGAGCCCTTATAAACAAAATTCACAAAAAAATTAAAACCATTTAGTAAAAAATTGATAGGTTATAAAGTTATA
>NZ_HE998513.1 GCF_000312585.1 Bartonella queenslandensis AUST/NH15 | reverse complement strand
GTCATGTCACCAATGGCTCTCTACCAAAACCCTTAAAATTTGGTTTTTTATCCCGTTGGTTACAATCGGATCTTATCAATGTCATTGAAAAAGCAAAAACGCAACGTCAAAGTGACGCGGCATAAAAAAAACCTTGTCACCTAAGGATGGACAAGGCTTTCTCAAACTAATCA
>NZ_HE998512.1 GCF_000312585.1 Bartonella queenslandensis AUST/NH15 | reverse complement strand
CCTATTCGTAAGAATTTTTTTAATTTGACAGCCCTATAAGGCGCCGGGTGCTGAAAAACACGGCAACAGTCCGTTGCTTACACTTTTCCCTCGAAAGGGTATTGTATGGTATAAGCACACCCGACAAAATTCTCATATACTAACAAAAGCAT
>NZ_HE998511.1 GCF_000312585.1 Bartonella queenslandensis AUST/NH15 | reverse complement strand
CCCTGCGTTTTCCAAAATTCTTTTACAGAGAAATTCATAAAAATTACTTGTGTAACACTGAGGATCTCTAGAAAGGCTAAAAATTGCTTCACCATTAATTTCCCCGCCTCCATAATTTTTTCCAAAAACTTTT
Organism: Bartonella queenslandensis AUST/NH15; assembly: GCF_000312585.1. GTDB lineage: Bacteria > Pseudomonadota > Alphaproteobacteria > Rhizobiales > Rhizobiaceae > Bartonella > Bartonella queenslandensis_A. Next base: position 34 of record NZ_HE998511.1, on the reverse strand, counting down.
GTAAAAAGGCATAGGTTGCGGAATCGGAGTGTTC
>NZ_HE998510.1 GCF_000312585.1 Bartonella queenslandensis AUST/NH15 | reverse complement strand
TATACTGAGGTCTACGGCTCTGTTTATGGCAATGCAAAAGTGACTGGCTATCACACTATTAGAGGTTTGGTGCATGGCAATGCAAGGTTAAAAAGAGATGGTAATTCATATGTCAACAAAACGTTTATTATGCATATGGGATTCCTGAGGATTGTGAAATTTATGAAAATGATACCGTTGTAAAGATTACT
>NZ_HE998509.1 GCF_000312585.1 Bartonella queenslandensis AUST/NH15 | reverse complement strand
GATTATCGCGCCCGTTATGCCAATAACCTCTCTAAAGAATTGCCTCGTATCCCTTGTGTTAAAACTGCTGAAGATTTTTGGAAGTTTGTAACAGCAGGACGTAAACTGGGTCATTTGCACGCGAATTATGAAGACGTGGAACTTTATCCTGTGACCTTTAAAAAAGGTGATCCAAAATTGACTAATATCT
>NZ_HE998508.1 GCF_000312585.1 Bartonella queenslandensis AUST/NH15 | reverse complement strand
CGGTAGGACAAAAAAATGCTAATGATAATAATCCAAATACATCTTATTCCATATTAGATAACCGTATTGGTGAAACTTACGCCGCTCATTCAAAAACAAGTTTATTACAAGCACTTTATGACAGTTATATCCGTGCTATTCGTTGGGCTAGTGACCGTATAAAAAACCGCGGTATTATTGGTTTTGTCACAAACGCGGGCTTTATTGATGGAAGTT
>NZ_HE998507.1 GCF_000312585.1 Bartonella queenslandensis AUST/NH15 | reverse complement strand
CTTGCCTATTTCGTCTTGATCTTTAGACATTGATAAACCTTTTTATCTTATGGTATTTAAATTCATGGCAAATGCGCTAACACGCAAAGCCTGACAACGAAGTTTAAGCAGCACTCCCACGCAATGGGGAATGTTTGATGGAATCCGTATGCGCGT
>NZ_HE998506.1 GCF_000312585.1 Bartonella queenslandensis AUST/NH15 | reverse complement strand
ATAATTGGAGGCATTCAACCTGCACGCATTGTTCCTATTATTCAAGACATGCACCGTGGAATAAACGATGATGGTTTCATACAACGCTTTCAAATGATTGTCTGGCCCGATGAAAAACAAGAGCCGTTATGGACGGATAAACCTCTCAATCAAGAGGCATGGGAAAGCTATCAAGGGGTTTTTCGTTCTCTTTATGATAAACCATTAGGCTCACCAAAGCATCCGATAATCATACGTTTTTCTGCTGAAGCCCAAGAGATGTTTCGTGTATGGTGGGAAGATTTTCAGAAAAGAATAAAGAGTGGTCATTTCTCTGCAAGTTTAAAAGCACATCTTTTGAAAATGAATAGAACCATACCAACCCTTGCGTTGATTTTTGAACTGGTTGAGGGTGGGCGTTTTGAAGTCAGTAGAGATGCCCTTGAAAGAGCCTT
>NZ_HE998505.1 GCF_000312585.1 Bartonella queenslandensis AUST/NH15 | reverse complement strand
AGGTTTTGACGGTTTCTAAAACCCCCAAAACCCCTACAAAACATATATCATTGGTTGAATTTACAGGTTGTAATGTTGATAGTGGTTGTTTTTTGAAAAATTCATAAAAATTAACCTATTGAAATATAATGCTTTTTATTTTTTGATTAAAAAAATATATAAAGGGGAGTAAAAGGCCCCCCC
>NZ_HE998504.1 GCF_000312585.1 Bartonella queenslandensis AUST/NH15 | reverse complement strand
AAAGATCTCAAAGCCTTGTCTATAAGCGCGCGCAGCGAGGGTAAAACCTGCTTTACGACCAACCTCATCGCCATCCATTGCAATGGTAATATAGGCTTTAGTATCGGGTAAATTCACATGCCTCATGCCATGGCTTGAAAGGGACGCCCATAAATTCACGGGTTCTGATAACAACCCAGACAGCAGAGCCAGACCGGTTTCAATGCCCTCACAAATGACAAGATGTTTTGGATTACCTTGGCTTAAATGCACAGCGCCACCTGTTACAGACCCCAACATAG
>NZ_HE998503.1 GCF_000312585.1 Bartonella queenslandensis AUST/NH15 | reverse complement strand
TGAAAGAGGATGACCAGCAAGGGACTTTCTTTCCGGTCTATATCTTGCAAGATGGCATTCTCATTGATCAAAAATCCCCCTCACTGCTTGAACCAGCCATGCAAGCCATTGCCACTTATGACCGTGCCCATGGGCATTATATTGTCAGTGGCTGCCGTGTGACAGCATTGGGT
>NZ_HE998502.1 GCF_000312585.1 Bartonella queenslandensis AUST/NH15 | reverse complement strand
CAGTGGAAAGATTATCTCCAATATCATGATAGTAAATTTTACAAGGTCCAGTAACATTAGGTTTTTTGATAAATAGCGTTATAGCAATACCGGTCATACTGCCATTGCCAAAAACATTTTCGCCTTCTTGAGCAGCTCCATTGCTTAACATGTTTTTACGAATATCACCCCGCAAATT
>NZ_HE998501.1 GCF_000312585.1 Bartonella queenslandensis AUST/NH15 | reverse complement strand
AACGACAGAAAAAGGGTTGGATAAAGTGGCTCGTTGTAAATGGAGAAAAACCCCAAATTTCTGCCGTGTAAGTGAAGGCAAAACCAAATCCTATTGGGAATATCACATTAGCCTTTTGCCCCAAGCAGCAAAGCTTGCTTTGGCTCTCAAATACACAAAAGTTACCCCCACAAATGAGCAAGATCAGGAAAAGCAGGCGCTGTGGGCACGTTATGAGGGTCTTTC
>NZ_HE998500.1 GCF_000312585.1 Bartonella queenslandensis AUST/NH15 | reverse complement strand
GGTTCCGCAATTTTGACAGATAAATTGAATACGGTTCCGTATCATGGTGATTTAACCAATTTGTTCTGGGAGATAATTGCTATCTGCCAGATCACTAAAGCGAGTGAAATCGGATTGAAAGGCAAGGGATACGATTCCTGTCGGTCCGTGACGTTGTTTTGCAACAATAACATCAGCTTTTCCAAAAGCTTTATTCATTATTTCTAGCCATTTTGTATGTTCAAGGCTACCAACCTTTGGTTCTTCATTTTTGAGATAATATTCTTCACGATAGACGAAAAGAACAATATCGG
>NZ_HE998499.1 GCF_000312585.1 Bartonella queenslandensis AUST/NH15 | reverse complement strand
ACCAACACAACAACAAACGGCGGTGTGAAATGGAACAAAGAACAGCAGAGTGGTTTCAAGCGCGTTTAGGAAAAGTTACCGCTTCAAATATTTACAACGTTATTAGTAAAACAGCGAGGGGAACTCCTACAAGCAAATATGAAGACTACAAAATTAAACTCATTACAGAGCGTTTAACAGAAGAAGTAAGTCAA
>NZ_HE998498.1 GCF_000312585.1 Bartonella queenslandensis AUST/NH15 | reverse complement strand
CGAAAACCATGGGGGCAGGCGTTTAGTCCAGTCTGTTGCATATACTTTGACATACATTTTTCAGCAAGAGGACCACGACCTTTAGCAGAAAAAAAGAAGTCATTACGAGAAAGTAAGCGCGCTTGTTTTAAAATTTCTAATGCTTCTGTTGATAGAGGCACGCGAAATTCTGTTGTAGCATCACGTTTTCCTTTCATATTTTCAGCAGGGATT
>NZ_HE998497.1 GCF_000312585.1 Bartonella queenslandensis AUST/NH15 | reverse complement strand
CAGGGTTGCCAACGGTTTCAACCGCATAGCGATTGGCATCATTAACAATACCACTCTTTTTATCTGTTTTAACACATTGACGCCCCATAACCCATTCAAGGGCAGACTTGCCATTGACGATATACTCATATGCTTCAAGAGGGATATCTGTCATCGTGATATTGCTGTTATAAATAACAGTAGACTTATCTTTCTCTTTACCTGCTTTTGCAAATTTCATTTCAGTCGCATAATAAAACTTTTCGGGATTAGAGATCTCTGTTTGTTTTGGATTACCTTTTTTAAAGGTCAC
>NZ_HE998496.1 GCF_000312585.1 Bartonella queenslandensis AUST/NH15 | reverse complement strand
TTTCCATATATGCGTGGAAATCTCTAAAAATTGATTAAAAAGCATTGTTTATCAATTTGTTATATTAAATACTTAATGTAAAAAGATTTCCACTTTTATTTTTGATTTTAGAGGATCATTAAGCCGTATCTTGTGTAGCTTCTAGATGTGCACTTTCAGCTTCT
>NZ_HE998495.1 GCF_000312585.1 Bartonella queenslandensis AUST/NH15 | reverse complement strand
ATGTCACAAAGTATCCGTGAATGGACAGCCGATGCACAAGTGCCCTTGCATTGCTTTGCGGTGTGTTCCGATAAGCAAATTGGCAAGCGTCGTAAAAACCAAGAGGATGATGGGGAAATATCGGCATCTGATTTAGCCCTCCCTGC
>NZ_HE998494.1 GCF_000312585.1 Bartonella queenslandensis AUST/NH15 | reverse complement strand
TCTCTTAAAGCTTTAATGCGGTGTAAAGTGATACCGTTAACAATTTTAGTTTCATTTGTAAGTTTATATTTTTTAGCAGGCTCTTGTTTATTAACAAGCGCGGTTTCATTTGAAATGTTAGAGAGAACGGGGGTGTTTTTT
>NZ_HE998493.1 GCF_000312585.1 Bartonella queenslandensis AUST/NH15 | reverse complement strand
TGTCCTTCCGGTCATAGCGCTTGATAAACTCAAACCAATCCAAATGTTCAATGGTAACACCCGCCAAACGACGGTAAATAAGCTTTAAGGAGGCTTCAAGTTTGAGACTATTAAACCGTGCACCGCG
>NZ_HE998492.1 GCF_000312585.1 Bartonella queenslandensis AUST/NH15 | reverse complement strand
AAGGATAACCCGCATTTTTACGGGTTTAATGCCGGCTTTTTAGTCGGTTTTTTTTTAATCTAAGTAAAGGGAAAAAGAAATGGCAGTATCATCGATACAAATTAATGACCCACAAGCGGTCAAGCTTTGGTCGCAAAAACTCAGTCATGAAGTTTTGAAAACCACGAAAATAGCGCCGCTTATCGGGGATAGTTCGAATAGCATTATCCAAGTTTATAATGAAACGAATAAAAAGTCTGGTGATAGCGTTACATTCAGTCTTCTTGTAAATCTGCTTGGGGATGGTGTGAGTGAGGGACAAACGCTAGAAGGGAATGAAGAAGCGCTTCAATTTATGAATGATAGGCTTGTTATTAATGAGCTTTTGCATGCCGTGCGTGTGGAAAACCAAGGCTCGATTTCTCAACAAAGAATACTTCCGAATTTGCGTAAAAATGCCAAAGACGCTTTGTCTCGCTGGTATGCAAGTCGTTTGAGCTTGATGTTCTTCC
>NZ_HE998491.1 GCF_000312585.1 Bartonella queenslandensis AUST/NH15 | reverse complement strand
ACGGGTTAATAACGTTTTCAATTGACACCCCTAAGGGCGTCGGGCGTTGAAAACACGGCCGTAAGTCCGTTGTATGCTTTTCCCTCGAAAGGGTATTGTATGGCATAACCACACCCGACAAAATTCTCATATACTAACAAAAGCATAAAAGAAAGTCAGTTTTTAAAGACTTTGGAAAGGTTGTTTCGTAACCTATCCGCTTACGGTTTAAGTGTTTTCATCACTTGATTATTT
>NZ_HE998490.1 GCF_000312585.1 Bartonella queenslandensis AUST/NH15 | reverse complement strand
GTTGTTAAACCAAAAGAAACTGCACAAGCCAATAAAAGCTTTTTCATTTTTTTGACCTTTCTTGGAAAATAGGGAGCCATTTTTCTGGAGATTGTCCAACTTCATCCATAATGGTCTCTAAAAGTTCAATGTTTTTGGTGGTGCCACTTAAAATGGCTATTTCATCGTCAAAGCCACGTAAATTCAGTTCTGCTACCACAGAACTTTGTCCTTGTTTGATGAGAAAACGCCGTGACTCCCGGCTTAATTCTGATTGTATCAGGTTAAACTCTCTGTCGGATAATTTAAAACCCTCTACATAATCCGCATGATTGCCTTTTTGATTGGGAAAATAAATCTGGGTTGGACATTGCTCTATAATGGTGTGCGCAATGGTCGAATTGATCGCATCTTTGGGAGATTGGGTGGCAAACAACATCAAACCATTCTGTTTACGAATAGTCTTCAGCCTGTCTTGCGCAAAAGCTTTAAAAGAATCATCCTCTAAGGCTTTCCAAAACTCATCAATGACAATGATAATACGACGCCCGTCAATCAGAGAC
>NZ_HE998489.1 GCF_000312585.1 Bartonella queenslandensis AUST/NH15 | reverse complement strand
CTTTTGCTGGTTTTTGATCTGTTTTGCAGCCATTGTCTTGTAAAAAGGTTCTATGAATGGCAAAGGAACCAGCCCCCTTAACAAGAGCAACCAATGCGGGCAGTGT
>NZ_HE998488.1 GCF_000312585.1 Bartonella queenslandensis AUST/NH15 | reverse complement strand
GCGTTTCTCCCCCTTGGGAATATTGATCATATCCCACCTGATATTGTCCCCCCTGATATTGACCTTGTGGTTTGCCCCCTTCAAAAAAGGGGAACAAACTGATGGCATAGCGAATACGCCCCGATTGACCAGAACGACTGATATAATCGTGGTCTTTCGTGATGCTGGTGATCACCACGGATCCATG
>NZ_HE998487.1 GCF_000312585.1 Bartonella queenslandensis AUST/NH15 | reverse complement strand
CATATCCAACTGCCGTTGCGATAAACTTTTTTTGCATAGGCTGTTTACGTTTTTTTAATAATCGTTGTTTTAAAATTTCCATGTTTTAATTCCTATTTTTACCAATAGGTTAAT
>NZ_HE998486.1 GCF_000312585.1 Bartonella queenslandensis AUST/NH15 | reverse complement strand
CCGTGTTTCCCTTGTTGTTCCATGTTTCATTCTCCCATGAAATCAATCCGGCTTTGAGTTGTCCCTCATCACAAAAAATATCCCGTCCCAAATGGTGCAAATCTTGGTGCCATTCCACCACACTGATCGACACACCACGCTGCTTAATCGCCGCAGAGATAATCGGTTCAATCTGGACATCACGCGGGACACC
>NZ_HE998485.1 GCF_000312585.1 Bartonella queenslandensis AUST/NH15 | reverse complement strand
AATTATTTTATATGAATCCACTTAAGAATCCATCCTTTTATGCATGATTCATTTGACCACTTTTTATATAAGATTGGTATGTATGAATAGACCATAAAAACAAATCATGATGCTAATATTATAACGCATGTAAA
>NZ_HE998484.1 GCF_000312585.1 Bartonella queenslandensis AUST/NH15 | reverse complement strand
TGATGGATGGATTAAGATCATTAAATCTAATCCTCAATTCGATGGCATGACTTTTCAAGATCAACTCGATAAAGACGGTAATCTAATTGCTATTAAATGCGCTATTCGTCTCAAAGGCATTCAAGACCCTATCGAAGTCACCGAATATTTAAACGAATGCAAACAAAAAAGTGACACTTGGCAAAAATACCCAGCTCGGATGTTACGTCATAAAGCCACCATACAATGTGCGCGTTATGCTTTCGGGTTTTCCGGTATCTATGAAGAAGATGAAGCGGATCGTATCAATGATGCAAGCCATAACATACAAGTTAAGTTAGTTTCTTATGATACGCTTATGCAAATCAAACAATTAATAAACATCACTCAAACAGAAGAAGAAAAAGTACTCAATTATGCAAAAGTCAACAATCTCGCCGATATGTCTGATGAAAAAGCCCAAACCGTGCTGAATATTTTGAAAGATAGACAGAAGGTTCAAGCAGAACAATCACTCCCACAA
>NZ_HE998483.1 GCF_000312585.1 Bartonella queenslandensis AUST/NH15 | reverse complement strand
CTGTGGGAGTGATTGTTGTGTTTCAGTCATTTGCAAGCGTTGTTTTTTCTTTAAACCGTCTAAAACGATTTGCGCTTGTTGATAAGACATATCCGTAAGGCTCTTTACTTTTATAAAAGAGAGGACATTGTTTTCTTCTGTTTTTGTTTGGTCCATTAATTCTTTGATTTGTTCCAGCATGTCATGAGAGATTGGTTTATTTTCGTTTATCTGATTGATCTCATTAATACGATCGGCTTCATCTTCTTCATAAATACCGGAGAAACCGAAAGCATAACGAGCACATTGTATGGTTGCTTTATGACGTAACATCCGAGCAGGGTATTTTTGCCAAGTATCACTTTTTTGTTTGCATTCGTTTAAATATTCGGTGACTTCGATAGGGTCTTGAATGCCTTTGAGACGAATAGCACATTTAATGGCAATTAAATTTCCATCTTTATCGAGTTGATCTTGAAAAGTCATGCCATCGAATTGAGAATTAGATTTGATGATCTTAATCCATCCATCG
>NZ_HE998482.1 GCF_000312585.1 Bartonella queenslandensis AUST/NH15 | reverse complement strand
AAACGGCGTCACCACGGCGCAACCCCGTGTAAAGAAGAACATCAATCCAAACGCGTTCATGGGTACCATGTGACCAGCGTTGATAATATTTTTCGAACATCTTCTTCTGTCCAAGCGGCAAAACCCTCTTTATTTATAAGAGCTGGTCTTTTTACTCCTACTGTTGGATTACTTTCTAAAAGA
>NZ_HE998481.1 GCF_000312585.1 Bartonella queenslandensis AUST/NH15 | reverse complement strand
AAAGAATGCCGGGTGCTGAAAAACACGGCAACAAGCCCGTCGTTATGCCTTTCCCAAAAAAGGGTATTGTATAGCATAACTACACCCGACAAGATCATTATATGCGTGTAACATACAATGAGTCAAAGCTTTTAAATTGCGGAAGATCAGTTATTTCGGCAACCAATCCGC
>NZ_HE998480.1 GCF_000312585.1 Bartonella queenslandensis AUST/NH15 | reverse complement strand
TCATGTTGTTTTGGAGCAATCCGCACGCCATTACCAATAACGGCAGCCAAAGCACAGAGAGCAGAGATAGCCATATAATCGATAGAAGATTGTTGACGGTCAGCAACGTCATAAACATAGTTCATTAATG
>NZ_HE998479.1 GCF_000312585.1 Bartonella queenslandensis AUST/NH15 | reverse complement strand
GGCGCATGGGGCTCGTATCATCCCCAAGATCAGTTTTCAGATCCAGTTTGGTTAAAGCTTGATAACATCCAACAATTTTTGTTCTATCATCCAGAAGAAGTTCATAATCTTCACTTGTGGTAGGCATCTCCATGGTTTTACTGATTTCCCCCTCATCAACACCCCAAAACAATAATCTTATAAGGGGTTAACAGTTCATTCTTGACCGCATCGGTGAAACTGTAGGTATAAAGAACTTTTCCATAAAGCTTTTCATTATCCATAGAAGCTAGAACGGCATCAGCCTCATCGGCACGCCTTTTGGCATGGTCACTAAAGATCCGAGGCGTTGCTGTCATGTACAAACGTTTCTTGCCTCGAATAAGACTGTTATCGTGAACCTTGATAAATTCAGATTCACTGTCTTCTGTTCCCAATGAAGCACCCGT
>NZ_HE998478.1 GCF_000312585.1 Bartonella queenslandensis AUST/NH15 | reverse complement strand
TTATCGCCGTTTTCAAAGACGCCAACCCAAAAACAATCATCGACGTCTAAGCTATCTTTGCGTTCCATCATCAGCGTAAACTGGTCAATGCCCCTTTGCTCGGCAGTGGTGTAATCTTCAAGGGCATACCAAGATTTGC
>NZ_HE998477.1 GCF_000312585.1 Bartonella queenslandensis AUST/NH15 | reverse complement strand
AAATAATTAAGTGATGAAAACACTTGATGTTAAGCGGATAGGTTACGAAACAACCTCTCCTATGTCTTTAAAATACTGACTATCTTTTATGCTTTTATTAGCATATATGATGATTTTGTCGGGTGTAGTTACGCCATAAAATACCCTTATGGGAAAAGCGTAACAACGGACTTAACACCGTGTTTTCAACGCCCGGCGCCTTTATATGGCGTCAATTGAAAACAAGTTATGTTAAGGTTTTAAATATGACAAATATATC
>NZ_HE998476.1 GCF_000312585.1 Bartonella queenslandensis AUST/NH15 | reverse complement strand
AATCCACATTTCGCATTCCATTCTTCCATCAATTTTCTATCTTTTTTAAATTCTGCGACGCTATAGGTTTTTTCGCAACCAACTGTGATAAGTCCTGTGCAAAGCAGCAATGTTGTTATGAGAACTTTATTCATAGATATTTCCCCTTCATTTTTTCAGTTTTTGAGGTTTGAGCACAATCTTTAAATTATGCTTGTGTTATCGGTT
>NZ_HE998475.1 GCF_000312585.1 Bartonella queenslandensis AUST/NH15 | reverse complement strand
TTTTTACCATTAAATGCGCGTTTTGTCAAAATAGATTTTGACACCTAAAATTGGAAAAAAATGCGAAAAATGATAAAAGTTACGATTTTGTAGCAAAAATGAGAAAAGGCTTTGAAAGGTCTTTGAAAATCCTTTGAGGATTTTTAAAAAGTCTGTGAAAGCCCAGAAAACCGCCTTTGAAGACCCTTTGAAAAAAATCAATCCAAAAGTTCAAT
>NZ_HE998474.1 GCF_000312585.1 Bartonella queenslandensis AUST/NH15 | reverse complement strand
ACGGTTTAAGCCATTTTCATATTTTTGAATTTGTTGGAAGGTGACACCTAAATGTTGACCTAATGTTTTTTGAGACATCTTCAACATTTTTCTTTTAAAGCGAATCTTTTTGCCTACAAAAAGATCAATATTAAGATTTTGATTTTGCATTTTTTCCCC
>NZ_HE998473.1 GCF_000312585.1 Bartonella queenslandensis AUST/NH15 | reverse complement strand
CGGAAAGTTGAGACACTCATATGAAGCAATTTTGCACTTTCACGGTCAGTTAAAAGAATATCATTTTCTGTCATTCTAAAATCCTTTCATTCTCAAAAAATAGAAACAAATCATAAGTCATTTATTAACCA
>NZ_HE998472.1 GCF_000312585.1 Bartonella queenslandensis AUST/NH15 | reverse complement strand
TCTAAAAATTGAGTCAAATCTCATGCCTTTGGAATATAATTACAATTCTTTTGAAATTGACCTGCTTATCTTTGTCTCAATAGATGCCCTCAAATTTGAGGAGACT
>NZ_HE998471.1 GCF_000312585.1 Bartonella queenslandensis AUST/NH15 | reverse complement strand
TATTGGAAGTTGCAGAAAATCTTTTCCGCAATGAATTGTCGGTGATTGACCGTGCGCTTTTTGTGCAGACCTACCGCGAATTGTGGGAAAAGAAGTATGGGGAAATTCAACGTGGCGGTGACCACGGTAATCAATATACAAAGGAAAAAGTGGCAAAGGGTCAACTTGACCCTTTGCCAAATGATGGCGACTTAAATGGCAAAGTGCAAA
>NZ_HE998470.1 GCF_000312585.1 Bartonella queenslandensis AUST/NH15 | reverse complement strand
CTGACACCTAAATAGTTTCCTAATTCTTTTTGAGAAAGCCCCATTGAAATGCGTCTATGACGAATTCTTTTACCTATTGAAATATCAATAAAATGTGGATTTTTAGTTGGAAAATGTGGATTTTTGGTTTGCACTTTGCACCCCCTCCGGTTGCGAGCGCCCTCGC
>NZ_HE998469.1 GCF_000312585.1 Bartonella queenslandensis AUST/NH15 | reverse complement strand
TGTCATACAAAAGTTCATGGCTCTGTTTATGGCAATGCCAAGATCTCTGGTTATTTCATAATTAGAGGGAATGTATATGGCAATGCAAGGTTAAAAAGACATAGTGATTTATATT
>NZ_HE998468.1 GCF_000312585.1 Bartonella queenslandensis AUST/NH15 | reverse complement strand
TGCTCATGTGAGTGGCAAGGCGCAAATTTGCCAATTTACAACAATCTATGGCAATGCGGTGCTTACAGAAAATAAGAAATTTTCTAAAGATGTCTGTGGTGTTGATCAGGATATAAATAAAGTAGCTTAAATAAC
>NZ_HE998467.1 GCF_000312585.1 Bartonella queenslandensis AUST/NH15 | reverse complement strand
AATGGGCGGTAATTAGAGGTATAAACCCTATTACAGGTTTTGTAAACCCTAAAAAAGTTTTTTGAGGTATTTTTTTGGCTCGACCTGAATTAGAACCTAGAACTCCATTAGCTAAGAGGCTACGTGAAGTACGAAAATCACTTGGAAATGAGGAACGCGGTGCTTTTGCAAAAACTCTTGGTTTGGCAAAAAATACGCTTGCAAATTATGAATTAGGGCTACATGAGCCTCCAGCTTCGTTGATAACTACTTATCACGAAACTTATGGTATTAATTTTAGTTGGCTTCTCACTGGAGAAGGCGAAATGTTTACAGACGTAGCAAAAGCGAAAGCAGCAGGTTTTAAAGCGCCT
>NZ_HE998466.1 GCF_000312585.1 Bartonella queenslandensis AUST/NH15 | reverse complement strand
ATAAAATTGACAACGAATAGCAACGTAATCGTCTTGATCACGAATTTTAGCGACCAAATCAATATCGGTGTCTATATCGCTTCCTTTCCAACCCTTTTCGTCTGCGACCTCTCTATAAGTTTGAACCTTTTCGTATTCTTGCTTTTGCAAAGGATCTTGCGTCAAATAGGCAATGACAAACTTTTCAAAAGCGGCTTGCTTTTCTTGCTCTGATATCGCTTGATCACGATAAGATTGTAAGAGAGAAGCGTAAAG
>NZ_HE998465.1 GCF_000312585.1 Bartonella queenslandensis AUST/NH15 | reverse complement strand
GCTACACTTTGATAATTCTTACCCTCCACTGTATAAGTCGGTGCTACACCTTTCAAAACATCGGCTCCACCACCTAAGTACTTCGAAGTATTCTCAGAAACTGCTTTTAGATCATTCGTGACTGTCGTAACATTCTGATTGGTCGCAAAAAGCTGACTACCATTCACGGCTTCTGTCGAT
>NZ_HE998464.1 GCF_000312585.1 Bartonella queenslandensis AUST/NH15 | reverse complement strand
GGGAATCTTTAAAAGATGGCGTATGCAAGCAAAAGATTGATTGAAGAGCTCTGGGGCGTTGAATTCTTGATCGACTTATGTGGGATGGATGAGCATTCTGATCCCGTTCTTTTAGAGAAAGCCATTGGTCTTGCGCTTGAACAGGCAAGTGGTGAGATTGATGTGCATTTGTCTCATCGCTACCCTGTCCCCATTGCTGGACAGCCGGCAGCTTTGGGTATGATCTGTGTCAATATTGCTGTTTACAATTTAGCCATACGCCACACGGCATTAACCACAACCATTGAAGATCGTTACAAACAGGCGGTTGATTTATTGAAACGCATTGCCGAAGGCAAGGCGGGTTTGGGTGTGGATGAGCCTAAAATTATGAGTGAAGATGGACCGGTTCGTGATGGA
>NZ_HE998463.1 GCF_000312585.1 Bartonella queenslandensis AUST/NH15 | reverse complement strand
AATGACTTTCAAGCCCCGTGGCAACAGAGCGCCATAGCCTGCAATCCCTGGATTGGCTTCCAAAGTAGCCTCACAGTAGCCTTTCAGGAAACCAACTTGAGAACGGTCTCCTAACACTGCCATGGCATGTTGAAAGCAGATCAGATCAAGACTCATATCCTCTAACGCGACGACAAGGTGCTTTTCTGGGATCTTCATG
>NZ_HE998462.1 GCF_000312585.1 Bartonella queenslandensis AUST/NH15 | reverse complement strand
ATGGGCATTGCCATAAACAAGCCCATTATAATAGCATTATTAAAAACTTTAGCATTTTCATAAATATGGGCTGGATTTAACACAAGAGCATTATCATAAACCCAGCAATTGCCATCATGAGAGAGGTTGCTTTCACTTTCAATAAAGCC
>NZ_HE998461.1 GCF_000312585.1 Bartonella queenslandensis AUST/NH15 | reverse complement strand
GCCGGTGGCGGCACCTATATGTCCTTGAAAAATGGGAAGCCAACAGGCATAGCGCCGTTAAAAGGTTTAGACTATACCAATCCAGCCGATAGAGTCTTTTTACGACAGTGGATTATAAAGCTTGTTTCTTCTGAAGATCAAAAGATCAGTGAAGCGGAAAGACAAGATATCACGTCTGCTGTTGAACAACTTGCCTTATTGCCAAAAGAACAACGAACGATATCTGCTTTACAAATGTTTTTTGACACCACCCATAGGGAGGGGATAGCGGGGCGTTTAGAGAGATGGTGTAAAGGCAATGCCTTGGGGTGGGTATTTGACAATCCTGATGATGACATTGGCATTGATGCGAAATTTATTGGCTATGATATGACGGATTTTTTGGATAATGATGAAATTCGTCCACCCTTGATGATGTATCTTTTTCATAGAATTTT
>NZ_HE998460.1 GCF_000312585.1 Bartonella queenslandensis AUST/NH15 | reverse complement strand
TTTCTCGCCTTCTCAACCTCTCAGATCTAAATCATAATTACTGACATCCCGCACCAAAGCCGCAGTGAAAACACCACCAATGGTGGCGCCTCTCAAATCATGAGGATGACTTTTAGTTGGATTGCCCTTTAGCTTTTATAAAATCTTATTCATATTTCTTAGGAAGCTATTTTTTATCCTTTTTTCC
>NZ_HE998459.1 GCF_000312585.1 Bartonella queenslandensis AUST/NH15 | reverse complement strand
GAAGACACTCCGGTTTCAAAAAATAAAGGTGAGAAACAATCTCATTTGTTTACAGAAGCAAATACAACAGCTGATTTACAGAGGCGTGATGCCATTACTGATGAGGGTCTAGCACATTTTAAAGCAGCTTATCCAAATGAAACTATCACTAAAGATGATCTATTCTATTATGTTTACGGTTTACTTCATTCGGAA
>NZ_HE998458.1 GCF_000312585.1 Bartonella queenslandensis AUST/NH15 | reverse complement strand
AGCTTTTTACCATGACCTTTTTTATAACCTATGGCTACAAAGGCGTTGAAACTGTCATCACGTTGATGAATCCAGTCACCATGCTTGTCTGGTGTAATGAGTTGCCAGCCTTGTTCACGGGTAATACCATCAATACCGCCAAATTCGTCAAGGATCTCAAGTTTCCTTTTAGTTGTAAGATTACTACCAATGTCGTGATAGTAAATTTTACATGATTCAGTCACATTGGGCTTTTTGATAAAGAGCGTTATAGCGATACCGGTCATACTACCATTGCCAAAAACATTTTCCCCTTCTTGAGCAGCCCCATTGCTTAACATATTTTTACGAATATCTCCTCGTAAATTGAGTACGTAAATACTGCTAAATTCTTTGGCTAAAGATTTTCGTAAACCGTCCATTGTTGACTTTTCTATGTAACCTGAACCAGAAACAAAGCCAATTACTCCAGCATTATCAATACGGTCACTAGCCCAGCGAATGGCACGAATATAGCTATCATACAAATTTCTTTTTAGTTTTGCTTGAGATCTTGATGCATATGTATCACGAATTCTTGCATCAAGTGCAGTATAGGCTATATTCGCATTATTATCATTTTCACTTTTTTGCCCAGTTGAGTAAGGAGGATTACCAAAGATAACTTT
>NZ_HE998457.1 GCF_000312585.1 Bartonella queenslandensis AUST/NH15 | reverse complement strand
CCTCTCTATGCCTTTCAAGAGGAATGGTATAAAGAGTGGGTAAAGAAGAAAAAACACCAAGAAACAAAAGATATTCTTAGTGAATTAGATAAACGAGAAAAGAAAAAACAAGCCTATAAAGCACTCAAAGATCAAGACGAAGAACAAGCCCTTGCTCTTCTTTCACAAGCTCTTGAACACAAAGAAAGTGAGGAAGATAACAGTTCTATAAAACGGCGTCTTATCGTCAATGATGTCACGGTAGAGAAGCTAGGGGAATTGTTG
>NZ_HE998456.1 GCF_000312585.1 Bartonella queenslandensis AUST/NH15 | reverse complement strand
ATGTTAGGACGATCATAGCGCTTGATAAACTCAAACCAATCTAAATGTTCAATGGTCACACCCGCTAAACGACGGTAAATAAGCTTTAAGGAGGCTTCAAGTTTGAGACTATTAAACCGTGCACCGCA
>NZ_HE998455.1 GCF_000312585.1 Bartonella queenslandensis AUST/NH15 | reverse complement strand
CCTAGCAGAATCTTCAACATCTAAGGCAGAGAAAGCACAACAAGATGCAGCAGAAGCTTCTAGAATAGCCACTGAAGCGAAGATTTCTCTTGACCAAGGTGTTTTGGCACACAGAGAGCAGACACAGGCGAGTGGTGAAGTCGTTAAGGGGGTTGCACAAGAGGCTAAGAATAAAGCC
>NZ_HE998454.1 GCF_000312585.1 Bartonella queenslandensis AUST/NH15 | reverse complement strand
CTTCTTTCCTAAAACTGTCTGTTGTATCTGGGTTGTAATTGCCGCTAAAAATCGATCCTCATCATCCAAAACAAGCCATAACTGTTTCTTGCCACTGCAAATGGCTTCAATGAGCTCTTGCAACGTGATTTCATGTTTGAAACGCTCTACATATTCACGAAATGACGCAATGATGTCTTCCAGATAAGGCGCTATACGCTCCATATCCCAAGACGTGGTCAAAAAAACTTGTGCCATTATCCTCTGCCTAAAGGACGTAAATCTACGTTAAAACCTGTGATATGCTTCCAAGGAACGCCTTCAGGAATGCGCAATTTAAATCGGTGATAACGATTGTGCGAACGACCATGATAAGCGCCCGTAACATAAGAACACACCCGCTCCTTGTGCCATGTGATCGGTGTCTGATCATAACGAAGCCGACGTTCTCCTATGCTTAAAAGACCTTCAAGCGTATCAACTTCAGCAAACGTC
>NZ_HE998453.1 GCF_000312585.1 Bartonella queenslandensis AUST/NH15 | reverse complement strand
TGTTTGCTGAAGTTGATACGCTTGAAGGTCTTTTAAGCATAGGAGAACGTCGGCTTCGTCATAATCAGACACCGATCACATGGCACAAGGAGAGGGTGTGCTCATATCTTACGGGTGCTTATCATGGTCGTTCGCACAATCGTTATCACCGATTTAAATTGCGCATTCCTGAAGGCGTTCCTTGGAAG
>NZ_HE998452.1 GCF_000312585.1 Bartonella queenslandensis AUST/NH15 | reverse complement strand
GCAACAGAGTTTATCTCCTGGGGTGCTTATAAAGAATTTGCAAAGTTTACAGGAGATTTATAACAAAGCAACAAATGCGCAATTAGCTATTTTGATGAATGATAATATCACAGCTGCGGATGTGGATGCGGCTTTTGGAAGTGGTTCGCAACATTCTATAGGTT
>NZ_HE998451.1 GCF_000312585.1 Bartonella queenslandensis AUST/NH15 | reverse complement strand
CTTTCCAAGACGCTGTCATATGCGGTATGGGTTGGACAGACACGCGGTTGAATTATGAGGATAATCTTGAGGGAGAGCCGGTTGTCACGCATTTAGATCCTTTAAAAATGATACAAGATATTGATTTATAATGATAATTTAGCGTTATTCATATTGAGTTAAAACTCCGAATAACGTAAGATTCTCTCATTTCAAATCTGTTATCTTGAATCAATCAAAACCACTCATTTGCACATCACAAGCGGGGCTGGTGTGTGGG
>NZ_HE998450.1 GCF_000312585.1 Bartonella queenslandensis AUST/NH15 | reverse complement strand
CGCAAGCAAGCAAAAAACGTTTTAAAAGTTATAGTTTAAAAATACGAAACCAAATGAGGTCAATTCAAATTTGGATTGAGTGATCTTAGTCTCCCCAAATTTGGGGACACCTATTGAGACAAAGATAAACAGGTCAATTTCAAAAGAATTGTAATTATATCCCAAAGGCAAGAGATTTGACTCAATTTTGAGTC
>NZ_HE998449.1 GCF_000312585.1 Bartonella queenslandensis AUST/NH15 | reverse complement strand
TGCAAGTCTGTGGCTATACAGCGCCCACGATAACGGTTAATGGTCGCGATCTCTATATTCGTCCGGTTCATTACGGCTTTAATCCTATTATGGAGCCCAAGCAAGGAACGTATTATCGTCCAGATGGTAAAACCAAGGATGAAGATCTCAATGATAAGGCAAAACATAGCTTTAGCCTTAAACTCATTGATGAAGCTGTTTTGCAAGCGAAACTTGCTGATCCTTATATTACTCCCGTCAC
>NZ_HE998448.1 GCF_000312585.1 Bartonella queenslandensis AUST/NH15 | reverse complement strand
ATGGCAACAAGACGCCGCCGCGGCACCTCAAACTGATAATGCAAGATATGGATAACAATCTGTCGTGCTAACGCCGCATCAAATAAACCATGCGGAGGGTCAATAATATAGCGTATCGGCAGATGCTTAAATCCTCCACTCACCGCCTTAAAAGAACAAGCAACCATGGCTTCC
>NZ_HE998447.1 GCF_000312585.1 Bartonella queenslandensis AUST/NH15 | reverse complement strand
CTGTAGATGTTTTGATCACGGTGTGAGGGATTGTCTTCTGAGACAAGATCTTCTTTTGTGGCAAGATTGGCGGTTAAAAGATCGGCATAAAAAAAGCTTATGGGAACTTGCAGTTTTTTAGCGATTTCCAGCAAACATTTTGCACTGACACGATTGGTGCCTTTTTCATATTTTTGGATTTGTTGGAAACTGACACCTAAATGGCTTCCTAATTCCTTTTGGGAAAGCCCCATTGAAATGCGTTTATAACGAATTCTTTT
>NZ_HE998446.1 GCF_000312585.1 Bartonella queenslandensis AUST/NH15 | reverse complement strand
GAGTGATGGTACTTCAACTTTCAATCGCTCACGGTCACGTGTAATGCTGTCTATATGAATTGCATAGGAGTTTTTATAAAAAGATTGAAGCTCTCTCGTAGTAGAAACGGCAAGAGGAACATG
>NZ_HE998445.1 GCF_000312585.1 Bartonella queenslandensis AUST/NH15 | reverse complement strand
CCCCCACCCGCATCATTCAAGGAACACGTCACTCAAGGAAAATGTCCACGATGCAACAAGACACCTCTCTTTTCAAGATCGAAATCCATGGGGTTGCCTCAACACAGCACAACAATCTCAGCCCAAGCCTAAAAGACGGCATCCTCCTCACTTCAACCACAGACAATGTTGTCCCCTCTCAAGGGAGAATTTCCACGCCGCACCATACTCCAAACAGCTTTCTTCTTCCCAATCCCACCTTTAAAGGCAGCAGAGGCGGCACAAAAGCTCCACACCATCACTTAGAACCT
>NZ_HE998444.1 GCF_000312585.1 Bartonella queenslandensis AUST/NH15 | reverse complement strand
TTCAAACAACACCCCCCACGCCTCTCCCCATTTCCCTCCTCTTTGATGCACATGCCCACCACCCGCAAGACCCCACTTCCCATGCAAGCAAACAAACATCAACGCAGCCGTTTCAGAAACGTTCAACAAAGAGCAATCCC
>NZ_HE998443.1 GCF_000312585.1 Bartonella queenslandensis AUST/NH15 | reverse complement strand
TTGCCAATTTTACAAAGATGGAAATCCACCCGTTATTTGCCGTGTTTCATCAGGGGTGAAGACTTGGGCTTGCGGATCATAGGCTGTCCATATTTTTACCGTGGTGGTGCGGCGCATCACTTGCACATCAATCACGCCTTGACCTGTAAAAAGCCCCGTGGCAAGAGTTCCACCTTTGCCCCGTGCCACAACTTCTTTTGTGCCTGAGGGAATATTGGCAGGAATGGTAAAGGTGCCTTCAATATCGCCTTTGACATTGGCTACAAGGCGGCTGTTTGATAAGACATTGACACCATCAAAGGTAAGGTTTTCCAAGATTTCTCCACTGCCAAAACCTTCAATTTTAAAGTTTAGCTTGATTTGCCTTAAGAAATCGATTTGCTCCCTTGCAGTATTCACCAAATCATCACGCACTTCTGTGTTACGGATCGTTCTCCCACGGTTCCAGCCCATATTCAGTTGATTGGTGACACTTGAGAGCCAATCGGTGCGCTGTTCATGCCAAAAGTCTGTCGCAGGGGTAAGGGATAACAGTCCCAGGCA
>NZ_HE998442.1 GCF_000312585.1 Bartonella queenslandensis AUST/NH15 | reverse complement strand
CGCACAGGACCCGTAAAACCTGTCTGATGTTTAACCTGACATTGCTGCCCTTGTGCGCGATCAAAATAAACAGCTTCAATGGTGCCGTATTGCGTGCGCGGCTCTAAGGTGAATTCCCAATTTGAGCAGTCGTGCTTATGA
>NZ_HE998441.1 GCF_000312585.1 Bartonella queenslandensis AUST/NH15 | reverse complement strand
CAGATCATTCTACTTTAGAAGGCAGAGCAAACATTGCACAAGAAAGAAACGTACACTTTGACCTGAAAAATGGTACACAATGGATCTTAAAAAACAGCACACACGAAAAAGATGCTGAGGGTAATCTGCTTGATATTGCTCAAAGATCACGTTCTGATATTTCTGTTCTGGATCTCGAAAACAGTTCTCTTGTTTTTAAAGAGCCAACAGAAAATCATTACCACACATTGCATATAGGCTCTGGAAAACCAGATACCAAAGCCGTCTATAATGCAACAGGCGATGCACAAATTTATTTCAATACAAAATGGACTGATGGTAAGCCAATAGCAGAGCAAGAAACCGATCGGCTTCTCATTCATGGCGATGTTTCAGGCTCCACAACAGTTTACATCAAAAGCGATTTAGGAGATAAAGACAGTGTCATAAATGCTTCTGACTCTTCGAACAGTAGTGGGATTTCACTGATCCAAGTTTCTGGAAAAGCTGATGAAAATTCCTTCAAACTAGCCCATGGCTATATCACAAGAGGTGGCTCTCCTTATAAATATACGCTAACTGGTTACGGATCAGAATCAAGCCATAGCAAAGCGAATATTGAACAAAGTCTCTTTGATGAAAAGGATGAAAATTTCTGGGATTTCCGCTTACATAAAGAGTTTCTTGGCCCTGATTCAACAGTAGAAGCACCTGTAGCACAAATGGCAAGCTATTTGGTCATGCCCAATGCCCTCTTCTATAGTGGATTGACGGATATGGCGAAACAAAATACCTTGTTAGCCAATCTCAGAACGTCTGTCGTAGGAACCCAACAAGAAAAACAGAACGGTTTCTTCTTAGACACCTATGGAAGCACAGGAACTTTATCCTCTGAAAGTGCACCTCGCCAATATGGTTATAGCGGTGCTCATCTTCGCTATGCCGCCCTTCAAGGAGGGGTTAACTTCGCAGCGCTGGAAGGACACAATACCACAACACATCTGGGGCTTGTAGGTACCTATGGACAACTGTCCTTTACCCCAAAAGACATGCAAGATGCTGGGAAAAGCACTCTGGATAAATGGTCACTTACAGCCTATGGAACCATACAACATGACAATGGTTTCTATCTTGATACGCTGTTATCCTATGGTATCATAAAAGGAAAGATCACCAATGCTCTCATTGGTACAACCGCAAAGTTGAAAAATGCCAAAATGCTATCGATCTCCACAACTGTTGGAAAACAATTTGCAACGGGTCTTCAAGGCGTAACGTTTGAGCCACAAGCACAGCTTGCCTATCAACATTTGATGTTTGATACCATTAAAGATGCTGATCATCTGACCATTGATATGCAAAATCCTTCTCAATGGTTGATCCGTGTTGGTGGACGTTTGACAAAAACTATTGCAGCTGAAAACAGCCATCCTATGTCTTTCTATGGAAAAGTAAACTTGATCAAAACCTTTGGTGATGATCAAGCAATCCATATT
>NZ_HE998440.1 GCF_000312585.1 Bartonella queenslandensis AUST/NH15 | reverse complement strand
TCAATCAACATATTGACTTTATTGTGTTTTTTATGATATATTATCTTCCCGATAAAGACAATCTGATCATCAGCTATGGAAAACAAAACCACAAAAATGGCTGCCCCAGGATGAAACTCTATGCAATTTAC
>NZ_HE998439.1 GCF_000312585.1 Bartonella queenslandensis AUST/NH15 | reverse complement strand
CAAGAGCCATCCAAAGAGCTCGTTGAAACAAGCGGGGGAAGTTTTTCAACCAAACTCTTAAAATGCTCCATGCCCCCTTCAAGGCTACAAAGCGCACGATATTCCTCGCGTGCGGCAGGCAAAATCTTGCCCTCTTCAATAGCCTTATCTAAAAGACTCTCAATGGCTGTCTTGTTTTGCTCTTCTCGCAAAAGTGCTAAATCTTCTCGCGCCTTTGTTAATTGGGCACAAAGCTCCACACGTTCTTTTTCGCGTGCTGCAAGGGTTGCTAAAACCTCATCCGCTTTAGCATCTTCTGCCAGCGATAGGGCACTGGCAATGGCTGTCAAATCCATCATTTCCTCCGTAAAAGTGAGTGGGGGGTGTTCACAGCTTAAAGCCGTCATCACAAGGGCTGGACGGTTCACCAAACCAGCACCGACTAAATTTAAAATTTCACCTGTCTTCGAATGGCGAAACTCAGGCGAAAGATAACGATATTCTTGGGCGACAATCTTTTTGCTTGCCATAGCGGTCCATTTAACCCGCCCCCAAATCGCACCATCACGCTCTGCTAATTCTTCAATCCAGCCGCTTGCCGGCGCTTCTAAACCTTTTCTCGCACGGTGATGTTGACCATGCTCATAATCAATCACAAGCGGTCCTTTATTGGCTGCAAAAGCTTTTAAAAGGGTTGGCGGACTATAATGCCATTGCCGTCCATCACGCGCCTTCACATGAGGCGCTTTGGGCAAAAGCTCTACCCACTCAGGCGCTTGCTTGCCTGTGATATCTTGGCAAAGATCAATAAAATTGCCATAAAATATCCCCTCATGACATATCTCAGCATGGACCTCTTCGCCATCTTCGTGAAATTCTTGCTCCATAGATTGCCTATTGCTTTACAATTATCATTGGCAATAGAATGCATGAAACAACTTCACCTTATAAGCCTGACACTGTCAGTCAAAAGAGCAC
>NZ_HE998438.1 GCF_000312585.1 Bartonella queenslandensis AUST/NH15 | reverse complement strand
AATCAAAGCGGCAGAAGATTGGCTGGAAAGGAACTTTTCATGAGTCAAGCGGTCAAGCAAACTGGGCAAACTGGGCAAACTGGGCAAATTGGGCAAACTGGGCGCATCAATCAGTTTCGTGAGGCGGTGATAGGGAGCCTTAAAAGGGCTTTACCG
>NZ_HE998437.1 GCF_000312585.1 Bartonella queenslandensis AUST/NH15 | reverse complement strand
CAAATGCGTCAATCCCCACAATTGCCCGCTATGGCATAAAACCGCAATGGCTTCTGCCAAAAGCCAACTGTGAACATCACGCTCTTTACCCGTAGTAATAATAAAAGCCCCTAAATGAAGATCAGCACTCTGCTGTCCACAAGCCACAGAAGTAAAACGGCTCTCTAACACCGCAACACGCACAGCTGGTGCCACAAGCATCTGGGTTTCCAATTCTTCTAAATTAAAGCGCCCAAATTGACAGCCGCAATCACGCACATC
>NZ_HE998436.1 GCF_000312585.1 Bartonella queenslandensis AUST/NH15 | reverse complement strand
TAGTTGTTTTCAAGTGTTTTTCAAGCACCTGATTCGACAATAGCCATATTGTTGCCATGTTGTCAAGCAACTTCCGATAACTTTTTAATCTCTCTATTGATTTCATCTATGAGAGGTTCGTAATTGAGAACACTTCTTGGCAAATTACCCCCATATATCCAAGCTTTTACCTGCGCTTTGGTGCTAAAATCTGCCTTTTCTGGTATGGTGTAATACTGACCGCCATCAAACTTTTCACACTCTCTTGTACCGTCTTCATATTCGTAGAGGTTGTAAAAATACTCTGCTGCTCCGTCTCCCCAAGGAA
>NZ_HE998435.1 GCF_000312585.1 Bartonella queenslandensis AUST/NH15 | reverse complement strand
TTGTTGTTCAAGTGTTTTTCAAGCACCTGATTCGACAATAGCCATATTGTTGCCATGTTGTCAAGCAACTTCTGATAACTTTTTAATCTCTCTATTGATTTCATCTATGAGAGGCTCGTAATTGAGAACACTTCTTGGCAAATTACCCCCATAAACCCAAGCTTTCACTTGAGCCTTGGTACTGTAATCAGCTTTGTCAGGTATCTCATGATACTGT
>NZ_HE998434.1 GCF_000312585.1 Bartonella queenslandensis AUST/NH15 | reverse complement strand
GTCTAAAAATTGAGATAAATCTCATGCCTTTGGAATATAATTACAATTCTTTTGAAATTGACCTGCTTATCTTTGTCTCAATAGGTGTCCCCAAATTTGGGGAGACTAAAATCACTCAATCTATAAGCTTTTATGATAGTTCCAAACGTCTACTCTCGAATAGGTAATAAGATATTGCTATTAGCATTTTTAGATTTTCTGCTCCCCAATTTTTGGGGAACAATAATTTTGTTCTTT
>NZ_HE998433.1 GCF_000312585.1 Bartonella queenslandensis AUST/NH15 | reverse complement strand
AGATGGCAGAGCCTCATCAGGAGAAGCTTCAATTGGAACTGAGGATCCAGAGGGAAGCACAGGTGGAACAGAATCCGTAGATGAAGGAGATTCCGGAACAGATGGTTC
>NZ_HE998432.1 GCF_000312585.1 Bartonella queenslandensis AUST/NH15 | reverse complement strand
CAGGGACCGACACGCGCCGAGCCAGAAACCTTGGCATTGTCATAAATATTGCTACCATCATAAACTATAGCATTATCAAAAACATGAGCATTGCCATAAGCTTTTGACCACGCAGCAAG
>NZ_HE998431.1 GCF_000312585.1 Bartonella queenslandensis AUST/NH15 | reverse complement strand
CCAGCTGCGGTCCAATCAACACGGCTAATTGTCGTGCTTGCTTAAAAGTAGGGCGATAAAAGGTCAATTTTTGCCGACAGGCTTCCTTGCCGTCACCATCCTTATAAACAAGGGGAACTTGGAGTTCTACATCAAGGCTGGTTTGTAAACTTGTCATGATCAATTCCTTATAAATTGAGAATAGAGCGGCGCCGTCCACCGATCTCTTGCCCGTTGCGTACCAACCATCCACCCCGTTTAAAGGAAAAGCGATGCAAAACAGAACCATCCCAATATTCTGTATAATCCCAAATATTCTTGATCTCGCAATCATAGCCCGTAG
>NZ_HE998430.1 GCF_000312585.1 Bartonella queenslandensis AUST/NH15 | reverse complement strand
GAACAAAGACAGCCAAACTGTAACTCTCACAGAGGGCAAGATTTATATTGCTGGGGATATTTTCCCCGTCTGTGATGCTGTCCTCAATAATGTTTCCATGATTGGGCGCGTGGAGATCGGTGTAAAGTTGCAAAAGAAATGGGTGACCTATGAGGATGATCCAGAGCTGTTGGGGCAAATTCCAGGGTCCTTGGCAGAAGGAGAACCAGGTGCAGCACGGGAAGTTGCAAAACTTGTCTGGGCAC
>NZ_HE998429.1 GCF_000312585.1 Bartonella queenslandensis AUST/NH15 | reverse complement strand
CCAATGTCGTGATAGTAAATCTTACACGGTTGTTTTTTATTTGGATTGCGCACAAAAATCGTTACAGCTATTCCATTTTGGCTTCCAGAACCAAAAACATTGCCTCCTTCCTTTGATAGCTCTTTTGATTTTATATTTTTTCGGATATCACCACGAAGATTAATAATATAAATAGAAGAATATTCATTTTGTAAGCATTTTCGCATGCCATCAGCAAATGTTTTATCTATCCATCCATTTCCAGAAATATAAGCT
>NZ_HE998428.1 GCF_000312585.1 Bartonella queenslandensis AUST/NH15 | reverse complement strand
TATAGATGGTGATGAGGTTTATGTTATGTATTTGCACCCCACACAAGTGAAGCAATTGCGCACCAACACAGCAGAAGGTGAATGGCTCGATATTCAGAAAGCAGTTTATGCAACTTCCCGTAAGAAGAACCCAATCTTTGATGGTTCTCTTGGCATGTATAATGGTGTTGTTTTACGCGAAGCCAGAGAGGTTACGCATGGTGTTAAGTCGACAGACAATACAGCGGTTAAAACGGTCCGTCGTGCGGTATTCTTAGGAGCACAAAGTGCAGTTATAGGCTTTGGAAAAAATCATAGTGCCACCAATTACACTCTTAAGGAAGAGTTTTTTGATTATGAACGTCAGTTTGGTGTTGCGGCTAAGACGCTGATAGGCATGAAAAAAACCCGCTTCCAAATGCCAAATAGTGCACAAACAGCGCAAGATTTTGGAACGATTGTTGTTTCC
>NZ_HE998427.1 GCF_000312585.1 Bartonella queenslandensis AUST/NH15 | reverse complement strand
GAAAATGCAAAAATACGCAATAATGCCTGTGTCGTGAATTATGCTAGGGTTTATGGTAATGCCGTGATTAGTGATAAGGCATGGGTTTTGAGTGATAAAGCGCATGTTTATGACAATGCTGTCATTAATGGCAATGCAAAAATTGGTGGCTACGTTTATGGCAATGCCGTTGTGAGTGATAACGCCGTGATTACAGAGGGGGCTCTTATTCACGATAACGCCCGTGTTTATGAAAATGCATATGTTAGTGGGCTGGTGTTTAATGATGCTCATGTCTATGGGAAATCACG
>NZ_HE998426.1 GCF_000312585.1 Bartonella queenslandensis AUST/NH15 | reverse complement strand
GCGGCGCAGCGTGCTTTATGGCTTTTGACCTCTGAGGCATTGCGTACGCAAAAAGGGACGGGCGAGATTCATTTTTATGGCAATCGTTATTGGGCACGTGCGCTCAATCAATATGCGGGGCAGAAGGTGATTGTGCGCTTTGATCCAGATCATTTGCAGCAAGATTTGCGGGTTTATGATTTGAACAATCGGTTGCTTTGCATGGCA
>NZ_HE998425.1 GCF_000312585.1 Bartonella queenslandensis AUST/NH15 | reverse complement strand
TTGGATCAATGGCAAGCTGCAAAATGCCATTGCCGATAGCCCCTGTTTGGGGAAATCCTTCATCTCTGTAAGAGTCATCCAAGAAAGGGTCTGCAAACATGCCTTTTTTGGCAACGGGTTCTTTAGAGTCAACATTGCTTTTAATACGCTCTAATTGCATGAGGCGATCAAGCGAGAGAATACGCTGAAAATAACGCCACATCTCATCATAAGGAGCAACACGCGTCCCATCATTGAT
>NZ_HE998424.1 GCF_000312585.1 Bartonella queenslandensis AUST/NH15 | reverse complement strand
CATTCGGAAGATTATCGCACCCGTTATGCTGATAACCTCTCTAAAGAATTGCCTCGTATCCCTTGTGTAAAAACTGCTGAAGATTTTTGGAAATTCACTAAAGCAGGGCGTGAACTAGGGCATTT
>NZ_HE998423.1 GCF_000312585.1 Bartonella queenslandensis AUST/NH15 | reverse complement strand
TTTTCAAAACAAGCTCTCATAAGACAATAAACAATCAAACAACCGCTTTTATCAAACGCAAGGCTTTAAAAACTGTTATAAACATCAGTTTCAAACGTTTCTTATAAAAATCTCATTTTATGTTTCAAACGTTTAAACGTTCATTGAGAGAGGATTCTCATAAGCGTATTTTTACTTTTCTTTAAAACATCATTTCTTTAAAAATCAACCACCCTAATTTGGGATGCATTATCTTAGAATAGAGCATTCTTTAAACATTGTCGCTTTT
>NZ_HE998422.1 GCF_000312585.1 Bartonella queenslandensis AUST/NH15 | reverse complement strand
ACTCACTAAAATAGTCTATTGTATCAGTTCAATTTACTGACACATAACTGACAAGTTTTAATCAACGCATATTATAGATTATCTTTAAAGATTGTACGATTGATATGAATTATGTTTTAAAGATATTAACCACTTGAAATATAATATTTTTAATTTTTACTCATTTTGAAAAAATAATATAGGGTTTAAAAAGAACTGACAACACTGACACAGGCTATTAAAGGGA
>NZ_HE998421.1 GCF_000312585.1 Bartonella queenslandensis AUST/NH15 | reverse complement strand
AGGTATAAAAAAAGGTCATGACAAAAAGCTTTTTGAAAATTTTTCTTGTGGTCTAAAAACTAATCGTGATGCTTGGGCGTATAACTCAAGCCGTGAAGTTTTAAAGAAAAACATGAATAATATGATTACGTTCTATAACAGCGAAGTAGAACGTTTTAATAATATCCATCGACACTCTGATCGTAAAACACGTGCAAATGCTGTAGATAGTTTCGTCAATACAGATGTAAAAAAGATCAGTTGGAG
>NZ_HE998420.1 GCF_000312585.1 Bartonella queenslandensis AUST/NH15 | reverse complement strand
GGAACGTCAATGTGTAAAGACTGATAAAAAGAGTGGTATTGTCAATGATGCCAATCGTTATGCCGTTGAAACGGTTGGCAACCCTGCCTACCCTCTAGAATTGTTTCAAAGGGTTATTACTGTAAGCTTAGAAACAATGAAAATCGTGAAAAACTTACCAAAATTAGAAATTAGAGAAA
>NZ_HE998419.1 GCF_000312585.1 Bartonella queenslandensis AUST/NH15 | reverse complement strand
TATATATTTTCGATGGGAAAAAACGTTGAAAATAAAGTAATACAACTTACAGGCGTTGGGGCAAGAAGTGGTTTTTCTGTATTGATGAGTAAAAATTTACCTAATCTAGATGCAATGGAAAAA
>NZ_HE998418.1 GCF_000312585.1 Bartonella queenslandensis AUST/NH15 | reverse complement strand
ATTTGAAAATTTTTCGTGCGGTATCGTAACGAGTCGTGACGCTTGGGCATATAACTCGAGCCTTGAGGCTTTAGGGAAGAACATGAGCAATATGATTGGCTTTTATAATAGCGAAGTCAAGCGCTTTAATGAAACCTATGAGCATGTTGACCGTAGAATACGTAAACAGGCTGTGAATAATTTCGTAAATGCTGATGCAAATAAAATCAGTTGGAGCCGTGCTATCAAACAAGAATTGTGCAAAGAAAAGCTTTTTACGTTTGAAAATAACTGTCTTACGCAAAGTCTTTATCGTCCTTTTACAAAACAGTGGCTTTATTATAACCGCACCTTTAATGAAATGGTTTATCAAATGCCGTGTATATTTCCGATGGGCGAAGCAATTGAAAATAAAGTGATACAAGTTTCAGGTGTAGGATCTGTGAGTGGTTTTTCTGTACTCATGACGAATACTGTACCTAACTATCATGCAATAGATACT
>NZ_HE998417.1 GCF_000312585.1 Bartonella queenslandensis AUST/NH15 | reverse complement strand
ATTGCTTTCACTTTCAATATAGCCACCAAGTTGACCGGCTTTAACATCATCAAAGTCTCTTAAAGCTTTAATGCGGTGTAAAGTGATACCGTTAACAATTTTAGTTTCATTTGTAAGTTTATATTTTTTAGCAGGCTCTTGTTTATTAACAAGCGCGGTTTCATTTGAAATGTTAGAGATAACGGGGGTGTTTTTTGATATATTTGTCATATTTAAACCTTACTGATTATACGTTTTTCATTGACAACCCTATAAGGGAGCCGGGCGTTGAAAAACACGGCAGTAAGTCCGTCGTTACACTTTCCTCATAAGAGTATTGTATGGTGTAACCACACCCGACATAATCATTATATGCTAGTGACAGCATAAAAGATAGTCAGTCTTAAAAGCTTTGGAAAGATTGTTTCGTAATCTGTCCGCTTACTGTTTAAAGTGTTTTTC
>NZ_HE998416.1 GCF_000312585.1 Bartonella queenslandensis AUST/NH15 | reverse complement strand
TCTGATGTATAGTTTTCTATTGACGCCCATAAGGGGGCGCCGGGCGCTAGAAAACACGGCAGATAGTCCGTCGTTACACTTTTCCCTAAAAGGGTATTGTATGGTGTAACTACACCCGACATAATCGTTATATGCTAGTGACAGCATAAAAGAAAGTCAGTATTTTAAGAAATGGGAAGAGGTTGTTTCGTAACCTTTACCGCC
>NZ_HE998415.1 GCF_000312585.1 Bartonella queenslandensis AUST/NH15 | reverse complement strand
AAAACCCACTAAACATGTAGCGAATAGGTTGCGAGAAAACCTCTTCCAAACCTTAAAATACCGGCTTTCTTTTATGCTCTCATTGGCATATAACGATTTTTGCCGGGTGTAGTTACACCATACAATACCCTTCGAGGGAAAAGTGTAACAACGGACTACATGCCGTGGTTTTAGCACCCGGCGCCCCCTTATGGGCGTCAATTAAAAACCTTTAAACATG
>NZ_HE998414.1 GCF_000312585.1 Bartonella queenslandensis AUST/NH15 | reverse complement strand
GAGCCTATAAACGCTTTTCGTTGCTATTAAACATATCAATCATAACGCCCTCATTTGTGAGGTAGTCTTTTGAAATAAAGCACATGATCAAAATGCTTCTTTTAAAACAAGCTCTCATAAAGACAAGAAACAACCAAACAACCGCTTTTATCAAACGCAAGGCTTTAAAAACTGTTATAAACATCCGTTTCAAACGTTTCTTATAAAATCTCATTTTATGTTTCAAACGTTTAAACGTTCATTGAGAGAGATTCTCATAAGCGTATTTTTACTTTTCTTTAAAACATCATTTCTTT
>NZ_HE998413.1 GCF_000312585.1 Bartonella queenslandensis AUST/NH15 | reverse complement strand
TTACCTCAAATTTGACCGTACAGAGCGTTTTATATTACGGATGTGGTTTTTCATCATAAAATCTTTAAATCGCTTTGTACGGTGCCTTTTTGTCGATTTAAACGCATATCTAATCGCAAAACGACCAGCACTTTTCACTATTTTGCTGTGTTGAGGTTGCTAATCATTCGCATGAGCTCTTCCCATTTTTCATCAGAAATTGGTTTTCCCTGTGGTTTTACTTCTGGTCTGTTAAGTCTGCAAATTACATCATTTGCTTTTCCTCGAGCACTCCCTTCAAGCCTTTCACAGTAGCTATAAAATTCTGCTGCTGCTGGCATAAATGTCGGGTTTAAACCTTGTGCTTTTCCT
Source organism: Bartonella queenslandensis AUST/NH15 (assembly GCF_000312585.1). Taxonomy (GTDB): domain Bacteria; phylum Pseudomonadota; class Alphaproteobacteria; order Rhizobiales; family Rhizobiaceae; genus Bartonella; species Bartonella queenslandensis_A. Next base: position 12 of record NZ_HE998413.1, on the reverse strand, counting down.
AGCAAAACGTCC
>NZ_HE998412.1 GCF_000312585.1 Bartonella queenslandensis AUST/NH15 | reverse complement strand
ATCATCTCTTTCGAAACCTATCATTGCATCTCTCCTACCATTGCGCCCTCGCTAGCACTTCATCCCTCCCCTCATTGTATTCCTTCCAGCACGTCGTCTTTTTCCTTATTCTGTAGCCCGTATCACTCTGTTCCCCCATGCAGTGCATTGGCACGGGTGCGTTGCAGAGCATGAGCAACCGCACGACCCGTGGCAACGGGATCGCGTGCTCCATTGACATGTATTGTGACATTTTGATTATGCGTGATGGTGGAACGGTCTTTGTCTCTTTGCTCGCTGCCTGG
>NZ_HE998411.1 GCF_000312585.1 Bartonella queenslandensis AUST/NH15 | reverse complement strand
TCATAATCTTAAACAAGAATTGGTAAAAGAAAAACTCTTTAAGTTTGAATGTTACGGTCTTACTCAAAGTCTTTATCGTCCTTTTACAAAACAGTGGATTTATTACAATCGCATCTTTAACGATGGGGTTTATCAAATGCCTCGTATATTCCCGATAGGACAAGCGGTTAAAAATCAAGTAATACAAGTTTCTACCATAGGGGCAAGAAGTGGTTTTTCTGTACTGATGACTAATACTTTGCCTAACCATGATGCATTAGATAAAGGTCAATGTTTTCCACGCTATATTTAT
>NZ_HE998410.1 GCF_000312585.1 Bartonella queenslandensis AUST/NH15 | reverse complement strand
ATTCTATTATGTTTACGGTTTACTTCATTCGGAAGATTATCGTGCCCGTTATGCTGATAATCTCTCTAAAGAATTGCCTCGTATCCCTTGTGTTAAAAGCGCCGATGATTTTTGGAAGTTTGTGACAGCAGGGCGTGAATTAGGGCATTTGCACGTGAATTATGAAGACGTGGAACCTTATCCAGTGACCTTTAAAAAAGGTAATCCAAAATTGACTAAT
>NZ_HE998409.1 GCF_000312585.1 Bartonella queenslandensis AUST/NH15 | reverse complement strand
AACATAACAGTTATAGAGAAAGAAAAAATGCAAATGAATGCATTGGTTATAAAGACAACCTCTATAAAAAGCAGTTAAGTTGAAAATGTGTTATAAACAAA
>NZ_HE998408.1 GCF_000312585.1 Bartonella queenslandensis AUST/NH15 | reverse complement strand
TTATGCGGCGGCGGATAGTTTAGCAACAGAGGGGGCAAAATTGATTGTCGAGCGTTGTGATCATTTACCCGATGTTTTTACACACCGTGATATTCATCAAAGAAGGTGGAGTTCTTTAAAAGACAATCAAGCCGTGAAGCAAGCTTTAGAGCTCTTATGTCGCTCCAATCATATTCGTCAAATAGCAAGTGAAAATA
>NZ_HE998407.1 GCF_000312585.1 Bartonella queenslandensis AUST/NH15 | reverse complement strand
CTATGCGGCGGCGGATAGTTTAGCAACAGAGGAGGCAAAATTGATTATCGAGCGTTGTGATTGTTTACCCGATGTTTTTACACACCGTGATATTCATCAAAGAAGG
>NZ_HE998406.1 GCF_000312585.1 Bartonella queenslandensis AUST/NH15 | reverse complement strand
TTGCACATAAGCTATTGACTTTATTGTGTTTTTTAGTATTATATCTTGGATATATCGAAACAGAATTTTACATTAAAGTAAAAACAAAAACTCGTGTGTGCACAGTATAATTCCGAAACATTATAAGTATGGAGGGTAAATTTGCAAAATCCGAATATTTTACCTCAATTTATTACCACTCCTTTGAAAAATAAAACAAATCGAAATGACAAGAATCTAAATTAGCTCTTTAAC
>NZ_HE998405.1 GCF_000312585.1 Bartonella queenslandensis AUST/NH15 | reverse complement strand
AATGAACAGGAACGGATTTATGCCCAATTGTTAGGGGTATGGAAAAGAGCAGATGCGCAGACAAAGGCGCGTTTTTGTGATTATCTTGAGAAAGAACGTGGGGAGGAGCAGGCATGAAGAGGCATGGTTCTCAACAGCTTGATTTTTTTCAAGAGCCGGTTTTTCCTTGCCGCGAACCGGTTGCGCAGATTGATTTGGAGCGGTTTCGTTCCCGCATAAAGCGCGCCATGGCGCGTGCTTTGAAAGAATGCCGGCATGAGCGCAGTGAGATTGCGGAGCGTATGGCGCATTATTTGGGGATTGGTTGTCTAGTAAGGCAAGTTTGGATGCTTATGTTGCAGAAAGTAAGCAAGTTGATATTTCCCTGCCACGTTTTAAAGCCTTTGTACGGGCGACAGAAGCCTATTGGCTTTGGGATGAGGTTGTGAGTGAAGATGGCTTGTTGTTGTTACAAGGGGATGAAGCGCGTTTAGCAGAGATTGCAAGGCTTCAGCAGGAACAGCGTGAGATTGCGGTGCGCTTGAAAGCCATGCGTGCAACGCCGGTACAAATTAAACGGGGGCAGCCATGAAGGAATGGTTCAGTATTTCTGAATTGGCTGAGGCGGCTTTGCCAGGATTGCC
>NZ_HE998404.1 GCF_000312585.1 Bartonella queenslandensis AUST/NH15 | reverse complement strand
TTTATGTTGAATCAATCAAAACCACTCGCTTGCACATCACAAGCGGGATGAGTGTGTGGATAAAATTTATATAAGAAAGGATTAAAAATGGCTCTTATGAACCGTCTTAAGTGCCAAGAGCTGTCGCAACATTGGGAGCTGGCAAATATAATAATGGTACTGGCTTGTTACTTCATAAGCGTAAAGATGGAGGTGCTCAATGGATTTATCGCTATACCATTCAT
>NZ_HE998403.1 GCF_000312585.1 Bartonella queenslandensis AUST/NH15 | reverse complement strand
ATTTTTATAATAAACGATATGATCTATTGCCACCAAATGCATCTGACCACTCCTGGATAGTCCTGCACTCAGCGTGAGATCCCCTCCTCGCGCATATATCGAAAGGCTACCACCAATTTCTATTGTTTTTGTTTGTGGTGACTTCCGTTGATTGTTGACGAAACTTATTCTTTTGCTTCGA
>NZ_HE998402.1 GCF_000312585.1 Bartonella queenslandensis AUST/NH15 | reverse complement strand
TTATGAATGATAACTGCTTTTCATTTCATTTGAACGTTTACATGCGTTATAATATTTACATCATGATTTGCTTTTTATGGTCTATTCATACATGCCAATCTTATATAAAAAATAGTCAAATGAATCATACATAAAAGGATGGATTCTTAAGTGGATTCGTATAAAATAATTGCATACAATCTATTGACTTTATTGTGTTTTTTGATATGATACGCTATCATCGCAAGACAATGGGTATCCCATTTCACCATCATCTGTAATCTCACAAATCAAACAATCTTTCTCTGTACGTTTTTTGATTTTCTTATTAACCTCATCTATCAAAGGTTCATAACTCAAAACGCTTCTTGGTAAATCACCACCGTATAGCCAAGCTTTCACGCGCGCCTTGGTACTGTAATCAACGTTTGAAGGAATCTCATGATCATGATACTGACCGCCATCAAACTCCTCATATTCCCTCATACCATCATCATATTCGTAAAGATTGTAAAAATACTCTGCTACCCCTAAC
>NZ_HE998401.1 GCF_000312585.1 Bartonella queenslandensis AUST/NH15 | reverse complement strand
CTTTGCCAGCCGTTAAGCCTTCGCTATCCACCTTGACCAAGCGCCCTGTCACATCAATAGAATGTTCATGCTCACGCCCATCTTCTTCAGACACCACATGCTTTTTACCGGTAAATTTATGACGAAGCCCAGGGGAGCCGCCAAAGATACCAATCACCTCAGGGGTATGGCTGTGGATTTTCATTTGTAAACTGAGCGCTTTCACACCAAGTCCACTCACATCTATTTGCATATCCGAACCCCCTGGTTGATAGGTTTCGGTGATTTCTTCTAATGTGGGAAGTTTAAGGGTTTCAAGATCAAGGTGAAGATTGACATCATCATCAACAATCAGGGTAAAACCGCGAACAATTCTTAAACTCATGTGTCTCTCCTTGCTGCTTTGCGATAACCCTCAAGCGTATCGCCAAA
>NZ_HE998400.1 GCF_000312585.1 Bartonella queenslandensis AUST/NH15 | reverse complement strand
GGGCATATTATATTACAATAAAATCAAATGTATTGAGTAAATATGAGGGAATTTAAAGATTATTGATTCTATTATGTTTTTTTGCCTCTATCCCTCATCTTTTTGAAGTTTTTTAATTGCCTCTATTGCGAGCTTTTTACGATCTGCACTCTTTGTATAAAGAGATGCCATACTGTCATCTGTCCAGCCAAAAAGTGCTTTAAGTTGTGATACTGTTGCTCCAGAATTTGCTGCGCGTGTCGCTGCTAATTTTCTTAAGCCATGCGCTGATTTTTTGATACCTGCTTGGGTACATGCTTTTAAAAACGCATGTCCAAAGCTTTCCTTGGTGAATTTTGTACCTCTTTTACCACAAATAAATGTTTCATCACCTATGGGACCAATTTCAAGAGTTTGTGCGAGTTTTGGTAAAATAGGTAGAAAAACATCTGTTTTAAATTGGCTCTTTTCTGTTTTGAGATGAATGATATTATCTTTTACATCTTTCCAACCAATGC
>NZ_HE998399.1 GCF_000312585.1 Bartonella queenslandensis AUST/NH15 | reverse complement strand
TTTTGCACGACTATTAATAACCGCATAATTATAAACTTTTGCATGGCTATAGATGCAAGCAGAGCCAGAAACCTTGGCATGACCATAGATACGTGCATAACTAAAAACCGTTGCATCATAAGACACATGCGCATGGTCATAAATATGCGCATCAGCAAGAACGCGGGCAGCCCCACTGACATGAGCATTGCCATAAATATTGCCATAAACATGAGCATTGCCATAGACAAAAGCATGATCATAAATCTTTGCATATTGAGAGATAAAAGCCTTGCTATAAACTTCGGCATTGCCATAGACTTGACCACAGACTTGAGAATAATGGCGTATTTTTGCATCCTCATACACGCGGGCATGACCATAGACACAAGCATCATCATAAACCCAGCAATT
>NZ_HE998398.1 GCF_000312585.1 Bartonella queenslandensis AUST/NH15 | reverse complement strand
AAAACACCGCCTTGGGAACTTAAGCGATTACTTGCCCACCTAATCGCTCGAATATAGCTATCGTAGAGGTTTCTTTTTAATGTTGCTTGAGATTTAAGAGCATACGTATTTTGGATACTTCTATCAAGTATTTCATATTCTACATTTGCATTATTATCATTCTCACTTCTTTGACCAGAAGAATAAGGAGGATTACCAAAGATAACTTGAATGTTTAGATTTTTCTGATGTTCTAAATAGTCACTATTTTCTTTAAACAATTCCTGTAGCAGATTCTTCTCTTCAAGCATACGGAATGT
>NZ_HE998397.1 GCF_000312585.1 Bartonella queenslandensis AUST/NH15 | reverse complement strand
GGGGATACTGAGGTCTACGGCTCTGTTTATGGCAATGCCAAGATCTCTGATTATATCGTGATTAGAGGAAATGTCTATGGGAATGCAAGGATAAAAAGACATAGTGGTTTATGTTC
>NZ_HE998396.1 GCF_000312585.1 Bartonella queenslandensis AUST/NH15 | reverse complement strand
CCCATCAATTGAAGAAGCCCGAGGCGTGTTCCAGCCATAGTAAAACGCAACACACGCAAAGCAATATTAAAAGCCATCAGGGCGGCAATGGTTTTGATGATGACAGCCGTTAAAGTTGGGTGCGCATTCGCCCATGCCATTAG
>NZ_HE998395.1 GCF_000312585.1 Bartonella queenslandensis AUST/NH15 | reverse complement strand
CCTCTCACCGCATCCACAAGCTCATTCCATAAAGCGATATCATCACTCGTGCGGTTGGCTGTCATTTCACTGGGCTGGTTTTTAGGGCGCGCCCAAGAATTTTTATCAATTGTTGCATTTATCGCGTATTTCATATATATTCCCCTTTCGTATTGATTTAGACATCGAAAGGGGATGGGCTCAAACCTGCCCCTTTCTTTTGTCTTCAATAAACACTTCAAGCCGTACGCGATACAAAACCGGCTTCCTTAAAAACTCCCCCCTCTCCTTATCTTTTGGGGGAAAATGAATCACTCCATGATCCTCACCCTAACAAGCAAAGACATCTGAAG
>NZ_HE998394.1 GCF_000312585.1 Bartonella queenslandensis AUST/NH15 | reverse complement strand
AAATGTTTTATAGTTGTTGTTTTGCAGAGAAATTGGTAAAAATCTGGCACCTTTCTCCAATCCATAGCTGGTAAGCTTTGTTTTTTATGGCGTTGTTTGCCTAAAAGAGCACGTGCTTTTTCTACTGCTTGTAAGTCAACATCCAAACCTAATGCAGCCGCATGTTTGAGACAAAGATTAAGGCGCATCAATGCTGTTCGAGCAGTTCCAGCTTTTGAATGCCAAATGGGAGCAAGGGTATCGCGTATCTCTGTTTGCGTAATTTCTGAAACGGGCAGACAGCCTAATTTGGGGAGAATATGAAGGCGTAAATGTAAAAACCAATCTCCATTTTTACCATCTCCTTTTAGTTCAGCTTTACGACTTTCAAAAGCATCTAAAGCAATGTCTTTTAAATAATGGAGATTGCGCATTGCTTCACGCTTTTGTTTATTGCGTTCTTTAATGGGATCACGCCCTTCGCGTAAAACAGAACGCCATCCAGTTGCCAATTCACGGGCTTGTTTTAAAG
>NZ_HE998393.1 GCF_000312585.1 Bartonella queenslandensis AUST/NH15 | reverse complement strand
AGCAAGTGGATTTCTGGAGGTGTGCAAAATCGTTTTCGCTTTAAGATTAAGCCGGATGATCCACAGGGACTTTTGACGAGTTTGGGTGTGCAATTGCAGTGGACGACGCCTTATAGTGGACAGTCGAAACCGATTGAGCGGGCATGGCGTGATTTAGCAGAGGCAATTTCCAAGCATCCTTTTTGTGCGGGGGCTTATACAGGCAATAAGCCGGATGCTAAACCTGAAGATTATGGAAAACGTGCGATAGGATTTGAAGATTTTAAAGCCCATGTTGGCGCGCAGATTGTAGCGCATAATGGGCAAGCAGGGCGCAAGGCACTCAATTGTGCTGGGCGCAGTTTTGATGAGACTTTTGTAGCAAGTTTGAGAGCAGAGGGGACGATTGTCCGGCAAGCAACA
>NZ_HE998392.1 GCF_000312585.1 Bartonella queenslandensis AUST/NH15 | reverse complement strand
GGTCAATGCTTTCCACGCTATATTTACGAAGACGCTCCAGTTTCAAAAAGTAAAAGTGAGAAACAAACCCTTTTATTTACAAACTCTATAGAGGAAAACAAAACAGCTGGTTTACAACGCCGTGATGCACTCACTGATGAAGGATTAGCACATTTTAAAGCCGCTTATCCTAGTGAAACTATAACAAAAGATGATCTGTTTTATTATGTTTATGGAATTTTGCATTCAGAAGATTACCGTGCTCGTTATGCTGATAACCTCTCTAAAGAGTTGCCTCGTATCCCATGTGTAAAAACTGCTGAAGACTTTTGGAAATTTACTAAAGCAGGGCGTGAACTGGGGCATTTGCACATGAATTATGAAGATGTAGACCCTTATCCCGTCACCTTTAAAAAGGGGAATCCTAAACTGACTGATATCCCTAATCCAGAAAAATTCTATTATGTGACTGAAATGAAATTTGCAAAAGCAGGTAAAGAGAAAGGTATATCCGAAAAGGATAAATCAACTGTTATTTACAATAGCAATATCACAATGACAGATATACCTCTTGAAGCATATGAGTATATCGTCAATGGCAAACCCGCTCTTGAATGGGTTATGGGGCGTCAATGTGTAAAAACTGATAAAAAGAGT
>NZ_HE998391.1 GCF_000312585.1 Bartonella queenslandensis AUST/NH15 | reverse complement strand
GATAAGGATTATAAACGTGACCCCTCAGGAACTTCCCTTGAAGGTGGCATTGGCATCAATGCGCAATTGTCCGCTAATCTTTCCCTTCACGGTGATGTCAGCTATCAACAAAAGCTTCAGAAAACGGGGATAAGTGGAGCAAGCTTTTCAGGTGGTATATGCTATCAGTTTTGAGGCAAAACTGTAAAAACAGCCTATTCAATTTAACAAAAAGGCAGCAATATGCTGCCTTTTTGGCTTATTATAAACTGTTTTTTAAGAATTCTTTTAAATAGAACAAAAAAATACTTAAAGACTGTTATTGACAGGTGAAAAATTTTTATAAAAAGTTTTTTATAAAAAATAAAACTTAGAATTTTTTGATGAATAATGCCTAAAACTGT
>NZ_HE998390.1 GCF_000312585.1 Bartonella queenslandensis AUST/NH15 | reverse complement strand
GCTCTCACCGCATCCACAAGCTCATTCCATAAAGCAATATCATCACTCGTGCGGTTTGCTGTCATCTCACTGGGCTGGTTTTTAGGGCGCGCCCAAGAATTTTTATCAACTGTTGCATTTATCGCGTATTTCATATATATTCCCCTTTCGTATTGATTTAGACATCGAAAGGGGATGGGCTCCTACCTGCCCCTTTCTTTTGTCTTCAATACACACTTCAAGCCGTACGCGATACCAAACCGGCTTCCTTGAAAAATCCCCCCTCTCCTTATCTTTTGGGGGAAAATGAATCGTTCCATGATCCTCGCCCTAACAGGCAAAGACATCTG
>NZ_HE998389.1 GCF_000312585.1 Bartonella queenslandensis AUST/NH15 | reverse complement strand
GGCATCAAGTTTATTTTTTTTCATATATTGTGACATAGAACTATCAGCAAGGGGACCCCGACCTCTAGGAGAAAAGAAGAAATCATTGCGAGAGAGCAGGCGCGCTTGTTTTAAGATTTCTAATGCTTCTGTTGATAAAGGCACACGAAACTCTTCTGTAGCATCACGTCGACCTTTCATATTCTCAGCAGGAATAGTCCATATATCGCCATCAATCTGATTTTCACGAATATGACGTATGGGATTGGTACGAACA
>NZ_HE998388.1 GCF_000312585.1 Bartonella queenslandensis AUST/NH15 | reverse complement strand
CTATTGGCATCAACAAGGCGTTGATTGTAATTATCGAGCAGTGATGAACCCTGCAAGGCATTCGAATAGGCATTACCATAACCCTGTAGGAAGTTATTTGAGGCTCCTAACTGATTTTGATTGGCTTGGTCTATCAGTGAATTTGCTTGCATCATGCGATCCACATCACGATTATACTGCTCTGCTGTAGCACTTTTGGACAAAGCGCCAAGTTCCTTTGCCAATACACCTGTATGTGCACCTGAATTATAACGACCTGCACCTGCAAAAGAGCTGTTAATCGTATCTCTTACACGGTCTAAGCTATCTTGAAGGGCGGCATTAAAAGATGGATTCTGTCCAATCATACTACCTGAAGCCATTCCTCCAAGAGTGCTTGCTGCCGACGTTGGATTGTAGATTGTATTCATCAAAGAGCGGTTTTGATAATGATGTGGAATACTTCCAAGACCACCTATGGCTTGAATGGTTGGAGCACTTAACGGTGCAACACGAGGCCCCCCATAAACATTCCCACCAATCCCTGTATTATACAGGTTATACGCATCCGCACCACCACGCTTAAATACATTCTGCATCCAAGTAGGAGGCGCGCTTGTCTGAACCTGTTTTTGTTCTGTTGTTGTGGGTGTTTTGCTCCCCATGTCACAATTCCTTCCTGTAATAAAGCATATCTATGCCATAGCCTTGTTTGTACAATGCACGC
>NZ_HE998387.1 GCF_000312585.1 Bartonella queenslandensis AUST/NH15 | reverse complement strand
TCACTTCGATGACTGTCCCGATCCAACCAAAAGAGGCAGCAAATGCACTTCCTGAGATCATAACGCCGCGAAACGCCCCCACCAGTAAAGTCATGGGGTGAAGAAGACGCAGCCCATTCCCACCAAAGCTTGCTGCCATTAAACCCAATGAGCGCCCTGAAGTGATAAGTGAACGCCAACTTGCTTGCAATGTGCGGCTCACAGCCCCCATCTTGATAAAAGAG
>NZ_HE998386.1 GCF_000312585.1 Bartonella queenslandensis AUST/NH15 | reverse complement strand
GTTTAAATTAGAGCCCTTTATAAACAAAATTCACAAAAAAATTAAAAACCATTTAGTAAAAAACTAATAGGCTATAAAGCTAAAAATACGCATTATGAGAGCGTTTTTAAATATTATGCATGTATAGATTCAAAACGTAACGCAATCGTTTCATAAAGCCTATAATATAGATTTAAAAGCATATAAATATAAAAGAAGCAATTCATAAGCATATGATATTATCAATACACAACGGGTTTTAAAAAATACGAAAAAATATCAAAAAAGATAAAATATTAATTGACAATAAATACGTATTTTGCTATATGAGTATTCAAGTGATTAACAAACACTGAATCGTAAGCGGATAAACCACGTAAGGTTTCTCCCATTTCTTTAAAATACTGACTGTCTTTTATGCTTTGAATAGCGTATTATGATTTTGTCGGGTGTGGTCATGCTATACAAAACCCTTATGGGGAAAGCATGCCAACGGACTTACGACCGTGTTTGTTAGCGCCCGACGCCCTTATAGGGTTGTTAATAACAAACAATATTTTCGTAAGGTTTTAAATATGACAAATATATCAAAAAACACCCCCGTTATCTCTCACATTTCAAATGAAACCGCATCTGTTAATAAACAAGAGCCTGCTAAAAAAGACGAATTTATTGATGATTGTGAATTGGTAAGAGATCACTTCTTATATCGAATTAGAGCATTAAGAGATTTTGGTGATGTTAAGGCTGGTCAACTTGGTGGCTATATTGAAAGTGAAGATAACCTTTCTCATGATGGA
>NZ_HE998385.1 GCF_000312585.1 Bartonella queenslandensis AUST/NH15 | reverse complement strand
ACTGTATTGTTCATAATGAACTCCTAGTTATTTTAAAAGCTTGTTATTGACGCCTTTAAGGGCGCCGGGTGCTAACAAACACGGTAACTAGTCCGTTGATCACACTTTTCCCTATAAGGTCTTGTATGGTGTGATCACACCCGACAAAATTCTCATATACTAACAAAAGCATAAAAGATAGTCAGT
>NZ_HE998384.1 GCF_000312585.1 Bartonella queenslandensis AUST/NH15 | reverse complement strand
CAGTAGGACAAAAAAATGCCAACGACAATGCCAAAAATACACCTTATCCGATATTAGATAAACGGATCAGTGAAACTTATGCTGCTCAATCAAAAGCAATGAATAGACGATCACTTTATGATAGTTATATTCGTGCCATTCGCTGGGCTAGTGACCGTATTGATAACGCTGGGGTAATCGGCTTTGTTTCTGGTTCTGGTTATATAGAAAAACCAGCAATGGATAGCTTACGAAAATCTTTAGCTAAAGAATTCACCAGTATTTATGTGCTCAACTTACGAGGGGATATTCGTAAAAACATGTTAAGCAATGGGGCGGCTCAAGAAGGCGAAAATGTTTTTGGCAATGGCAGCATGACCGGTATTGCTATAACACTCTTTATCAAAAATCCTACTGTTACTGGACCTTGTAAAATTTACTATCATGATATTGGTAATAATCTTACAACAAAAAGAAAACTTGAGATCCTTGACGAATTTGGCAGTATTGGTGGTATTACCCGTGAACAAGGTTGGCAACTCATTACACCAGATAAACATGGTGATTGGATTCATCAACGTGATGACAGTTTCAAAACATTTTTAGCCAT
>NZ_HE998383.1 GCF_000312585.1 Bartonella queenslandensis AUST/NH15 | reverse complement strand
CGATGCTACAACAGAATTTCGTGTTCCCTTATCAACTGAGGCAATGAAAGTGATTGAACAAGCCCGTTGTATCTCTAAAAGTGATTTCATATTTTCACTCACCGGTCGTGGTCCTCTTTCACATACGATGATGGCTGCGTATATGAGAAAAAACAAAATTGAAGC
>NZ_HE998382.1 GCF_000312585.1 Bartonella queenslandensis AUST/NH15 | reverse complement strand
GGGATCACGACCTTCACGTAAAATGGAGCGCCACCCAGTTGCCAATTCACGAGCTTGTTTTAAAGAGACATCTCTTAAAGCCCCCAATCCCATTTCACGGCGGCGTCCGTGAATTGTATAACGATAAATCCATTGAGCGCCTCCATC
>NZ_HE998381.1 GCF_000312585.1 Bartonella queenslandensis AUST/NH15 | reverse complement strand
AAAATCACTCAATCTATAAGCTTATGACAGTTTCAAACGATTATCCTCTAATAGGTAATAAGATATTGCTAAGCATTTTTAGATTTTACGCTTCAATTTTGAAAACTGTCATTTTATGTTTTTATC
>NZ_HE998380.1 GCF_000312585.1 Bartonella queenslandensis AUST/NH15 | reverse complement strand
CGAAAGCACACCCATCAACATAACCCGCTCCTATATCCACCGTCCTGCTCACAATCTCCCATGCTGCATATCCTCCTCAAAGAGCAGTGTTTTTACAGCATGATAGGATATTGAGATACAAAAAATGCTCTCATTTTTTTAATATTTTGATTTTTCTTGCCAATCTTCTGAAATTACTTTACAAATTGAGATATGTTTTTGATCGTCCACGCAACGATCAAGAGGGATAGTAAA
>NZ_HE998379.1 GCF_000312585.1 Bartonella queenslandensis AUST/NH15 | reverse complement strand
CGTAAATGATGCATATGATTTTTACTCACTCATTTGAATGAGAGAGCCTATAAATGCTTGTTATGGCTATCGAACGTATCAATCAAATCAAAAGGAAATGCAGCTTAACTGAATGCCTTGTAAAAACATTCTTTTTACGCTTGCAAGCATTGGTTTTCAAAACAAGCTCTCATAAGGCAAAAGCAGTGTTTTGTTACAAATGAAACGTTCTTAAGAGAAAATATTATCAACATCCATTTCAAATGTTTCTTAGAGAGATCTCATTTTATGTTTCAAATGTTTAAATGTTCATTCATTGAGAGAGCTTATCATAAGCGTATTTTTACTTTTCATAAAAACATCATTTCTTTTAAAATGAGCTGGTCCATATTGGGGA
>NZ_HE998378.1 GCF_000312585.1 Bartonella queenslandensis AUST/NH15 | reverse complement strand
AAATATTCAAAACTTGAAAGGCAAACAGCTTCTCATTAAAAAACTATCCGTTTTAAGAAACTATTTTTATTGCCAATCTCCTAAAATTACTTTACACATTAAAGAATGTTTTGGGTCGTCTACGCAACGACCAATAGGGACTTGAAAACCCGAAGACTTGACACATAAATTTGTCCCGCTTTGCGGGTATCCCGGAATTCCGGGAG
>NZ_HE998377.1 GCF_000312585.1 Bartonella queenslandensis AUST/NH15 | reverse complement strand
TTCTTTCAGCAATCTTCATAAAGAGCTTAAGAATGAGATTAATCAGGTTGTGGGTAGCAGTCTTGTTAAGCAAGATGAGAAGACACATGACATTGCGGTTGGAGGTGAAAGGAGCGGTACGAAAGTTACGTTTGCGAATACTGATGGTGCAGCACGGACTCTTACAGGTGTAACAGCAGGAGCGCTTACAGAGGC
>NZ_HE998376.1 GCF_000312585.1 Bartonella queenslandensis AUST/NH15 | reverse complement strand
GGTAAAAGCACGCCCATTATCCAAGGTCATCCGCTCCGGTATGCCATAAGCCTCTACCATATCACCAATCACCAAACGCACAACTTCCCAAGTCTCTGCATCCGACAAGCGCCACGATAAAATCTTGCCCGAATATAAATCTTGAATGGC
>NZ_HE998375.1 GCF_000312585.1 Bartonella queenslandensis AUST/NH15 | reverse complement strand
TAGTAAAAGCACGCCCATTATCCAAGGTCATCCGCTCCGGTATGCCATAAGCCTCTACCATATCACCAATCACCAAACGCACGATTTCCCAAGTCTCTGCATCCGACAAGCGCCACGATAAAATCTTACCCGAGTAAAGATCTTGTATCGCT
>NZ_HE998374.1 GCF_000312585.1 Bartonella queenslandensis AUST/NH15 | reverse complement strand
GTGATGGCACAGTTTCAAGAGATTGCTTTAAATTTGATTGTTGTTCCCGACCGTATACGCCCTGTTGATGATGAGCATGCCAAGGCACTTGCGCAATCGATGGAGCGTGAGGGGTTGATGAATCCTATTACGGTGCGCCATACACCCAATGCTAAGGAGGGTAATTATACCCTGATTGCTGGAGCACACCGACTGCGTGCTGCGGAGCTTTTGGGCTATAACGAAATTGATGCGGTTGTGGTGCAGGCTGATAAGGACAATGCTGCGC
>NZ_HE998373.1 GCF_000312585.1 Bartonella queenslandensis AUST/NH15 | reverse complement strand
GATATATTTGTCATATTTAAAACCTTGATGTTAATATTGTTTTCAATTGACAACCCTATACAGGCGCCGGGTGTTGAAAACACGGCATCAAGTCCGTCGGCATGCCTTCCCCATAAGGTTTTGTATAGCATGACCACACCCGACAAAGTTCTCATATATGCTAATCACAGCATAAAAGATAGTCAGTTTTTTGATATGGGAGAAACCTTATCGTGGTTTACCCGCTTGATGTTTAAGTGTTTTCAGCACTTGGTTATTT
>NZ_HE998372.1 GCF_000312585.1 Bartonella queenslandensis AUST/NH15 | reverse complement strand
CTCGATAGAAAAGATGGATTTGCGACACCAGAACAGCTTATCGTTTGTGATGCTGATTTTGGTGAAACTTTTTACTTTGATTATACACAGTTTCGGGATGGTGAATGCCCACTCTATGTCATGCTTCCATCTGAA
>NZ_HE998371.1 GCF_000312585.1 Bartonella queenslandensis AUST/NH15 | reverse complement strand
CCGCGCCCGTTATGCTGATAATCTCTCTAAAGAACTGCCTCGTATCCCTTGCGTAAAGAGTGCTGATGATTTTTGGAAGTTTGTGACAGCAGGGCGTGAACTAGGACATTTACACGTGAATTATGAAGACGTGGAACCTTATCCAGTCACGTTTAAAAAAGGCAATCCAAAACAGACAGAGATCTCTAATCCTGAAAAATTCTATTATGTGACTGAAATGAAATTTGCAAAAGCAGGTAAAGAGAAAGATAAATCCACCGTTTTCTACAATAGCAATATCACAATGACAGATATACCTCTTGAAGCTTATGAGTATATCGTCAATGGTAGACCTGCTCTTGAATGGGTTATGGGGCGTCAATGTGTTAAAACAGATAAAAAGAGCGGTATTGTTAATGATGCCAATCGCTATGCGGTTGAAACCATTGGAAATCCTG
>NZ_HE998370.1 GCF_000312585.1 Bartonella queenslandensis AUST/NH15 | reverse complement strand
ACAACACCACCTTGTGAGCTTAAACGGTTACTTGCCCACCTAATCGCTCGAATATAGCTATCGTAGAGGTTTCTTTTTAATGTTGCTTGAGATTTAAGTGCATACGTATTTTGGATACTTCTATCAAGTATTTCATATTCTACATTTGCATTATTATCATTTTCACTTTTTTGTCCTACCGAATAAGGAGGATTACCAAAGATAACTTTGATGTCGAGCTTTTTCTGATGTTCTAAATAGTCACTGTTTTCTTTAAACAATTCCTGTAGCAAGTTCTTCTCTTCAAGCATCCGGAAGGT
>NZ_HE998369.1 GCF_000312585.1 Bartonella queenslandensis AUST/NH15 | reverse complement strand
AGGTGATAAGAAACCGCATAGTAAAAAACTATTTGAAACGTTTTCTCGTGGTATTATGACCAGTCGTGATCTTTGGGTTTATAACTCAAGCTATAAAGCTTTAGCTACCAACATGAGTAATATGATCACGTTCTATAACAGCGAAGTAGAACGTTTTAATAATGCCTATGGACATGTTGATCGCGAGATACGTAAAAATACCGTAAATAATTTTGTCAATTCTGATGAAAGCAAAATCAGTTGGAGTCATAATCTCAAACGAGACTTGGACAAAAGAAAGATTTTTAACTTTGAAGGTGATTGCCTTACGCAAAGCCTTTATCGCCCTTTTACCAAGCAGTGGCTTTATTATAATCGAGATCTCAACGATGGTGTTTACCGAATGCCGCGTATATTTCCAATGGGCAAAGCGGTTGAAAATCAAGTAATTCAAGTTTCTTCTATGGGAGCACGAAGTGGTTTTTCTGTCTTGATGATTAAGAATTTGCCTGATGTGAATATGATAGATGGTAGCCAATGCTTTCCACGTTATATTTAC
>NZ_HE998368.1 GCF_000312585.1 Bartonella queenslandensis AUST/NH15 | reverse complement strand
TTCCTTTCAAGCATATTGGTTTAGCTGATACGTTTCGAATGCTTGAAGAGAAGAACTTGCTACAGGAATTGTTTAAAGAAAATAGTGACTATTTAGAACATCAAAAGAAACTGGATATCAAAGTTATTTTTGGTAACCCTCCTTATTCTATGGGGCAAAAGAATGAAAATGATAATGCAAAGAATACGCCTTATCCCCTATTAGATAAACGTATTGGTGCGACCTATGCAGCCCAATCGAAAGCAACCAATAAACGATCACTTTACGATAGTTATATCCGTGCAATTCGTTGGGCGAGTGATCGTATTGATAATGCTGGAGTAATTGGCTTTGTTTCTGGTTCTGGTTATATAGAAAAACCAGCAATGGATAGCTTACGAAAATCTTTAGCTAAAGAATTCACCAGTATTTATGTGCTCAACTTACGAGGGGATATTCGTAAAAACATGTTAAGCAATGGGGCGGCTCAAGAAGGCGAAAATGTTTTTGGCAATGGCAGTATGACCGGTATTGCTATAACGCTCTTTATCAAAAAACCTAATGTTACTGGACCTTGTAAAATTTACTATCACGACATTGGTAGTAATCTTACAACTAAAAGAAAACTTGATATAATAAAATCCTTTAAGAGTATTGGTGGCATTACACATAAACAAGCTTGGCAACTTATTACATCAGACAAGCATGGTGACTGGATTCATCAACGTGATGAGAGTTTCAAAACATTTTTAGTACTAGGTATTAAAAAAGGGCATGATACAAAGGTTTTTGAGACTTATTCTCTTGGTATTTCAACCAATCGTGATGCGTGGGTATATAACTCGAGCTGTGACGCTTTAGCAAAAAACATGAGTAATATGATTGCCTTTTATAATAGCGAAGTCAAGCACTTTAATGAAGCTTATGGGCATGCTGATCGCGAGACACGTAAAAAGGCTG
>NZ_HE998367.1 GCF_000312585.1 Bartonella queenslandensis AUST/NH15 | reverse complement strand
AGATTAAAACACATCTTATGAAAAGCGTATGAAAGTAAAAACTGATGACGTTATTAAAATCCCTTTTATGAATTTAATCAGTTTTTTTGAATATATAAACTTATGATTTAGAGAATGATTACAACGTGCTTTATGAAAAGCATGTGATCCTTTAAAGC
>NZ_HE998366.1 GCF_000312585.1 Bartonella queenslandensis AUST/NH15 | reverse complement strand
GGGTAAATTCACATGCATCATGCCATGGGTTGAAAGGGACGCCCATAAATTCACGGGCTCTGATAACAACCCAGACAGCAAAGCCAGACCGGTTTCAATGCCCTCACAAATAACCAGATGTTTTGGATT
>NZ_HE998365.1 GCF_000312585.1 Bartonella queenslandensis AUST/NH15 | reverse complement strand
CGCGGCGCTGTTCTAAATAATCAGTGCGACGATAAGCACGTTCTACTTGTCCTCCTACTGTATGACTTAGAATAGTTTCTGCTACCTCATAAGGAGCATCGGTTGTTTCAGCAAGCCAATTGCGTAAACTAGAGCGAAAACCATGGGGGCAGGATTCAAGTCCAATTTTTCTCATATATTTTGACATAACCATAGGTGAAATAGGAGCCCGACTAGAAAAAGAAAAGATGAAATCACTTTTAGAGATACAGCGGGCTTGTTCAATTGTTTTTAGTGCTTCAGTTGATAAGGGCACGCGAAACTCTGTTGTTGCAT
>NZ_HE998364.1 GCF_000312585.1 Bartonella queenslandensis AUST/NH15 | reverse complement strand
CGCGGCGCTGTTCTAGATAGTCAGTACGACGATAAGCACGCTCTACTTTACCTCCGACCGTATGACTTAGAATAGTTTCAGCGACCTCATAGGGAGCATCGGTTGTTTCAGCAAGCCAATTGCGTAAACTAGAGCGAAAACCATGGGGGCAGGCTTCAAGTCCAATCTGTTGCATATAGTTTGACATGCAATTCTCACCAAGGGGACCGCGTCCGGTTGCAGAGAAAAAGAAATCATTGCGAGAAAGCAAGCGCGCTTGTTTGAGAATTTCTAATGCCTCTGTTGATAAGGGAACGCGAAACTCTGTTGTAGCATCCCGCTTTCCTTTCATATTCTCAGCAGGAATA
>NZ_HE998363.1 GCF_000312585.1 Bartonella queenslandensis AUST/NH15 | reverse complement strand
TTTCTTTCCTAAAACCGTCTGCTGTATCTGGGTCGTAACAGCCGCTAAAAATCGATCCTCATCATCCAAAACAAGCCATAACTGTTTCTTGCCACTGCAAATGGCTTCAATGAGCTCTTGCAACGTGATTTCATGTTTGAAACGCTCTACATATTCACGAAATGACGCAATGATGTCTTCTAGATAAGGCGCTATACGCTCCATATCCCAAGACGTGGTCAAAAAAACTTGTGCCATTATCCTCTGCCTAAAGGACGTAAATCTACGTTAAAACCTGTGATATGGTTCCAAGGAACGCCTTCAGGAATACGCAATTTAAATTGGTGATAACGATTGTGCGAACGTCCGTGATAAGCACCCGTAACATATGAACACACCCTCTCCTTGTGCCATGTGATCGGTGTCTGATTATGACGAAGCCGACGTTCTCCTATACTTAAAAGACCTTCAAGCGTATCAACTTCGGCAAACATC
>NZ_HE998362.1 GCF_000312585.1 Bartonella queenslandensis AUST/NH15 | reverse complement strand
AGTGCTCTTGATGAGGTAGAGGTCTCTAGTCATGAGGAAACATCGGTAGAGAGCCCCCCCCAGTCTTCATCAGAAAGCGTTTCTTCCATAGATCATTATCGCGCTGAAGAACAAGCCAAGCAAGCCCGTGAAGCACTTGTCAAGTTTTATGAACCTCACTCTCAAGCCCCAATCGCTGAAGGTGAAGGTGGACCTCCAGATCCACGGGAGGATATTTTTGGTTGCGTAGGTTGGTTGGGGAGAAAAGTTCAAGAGCAAGA
>NZ_HE998361.1 GCF_000312585.1 Bartonella queenslandensis AUST/NH15 | reverse complement strand
AGATTGGGCTTGCAATGGAGGTTCCTCATATGACGGTATTCATCACAATGATCTTGATGATTACAATGATGAGAAGAGCTTTGATGTCGAAAACGGGCGTCGTATGGTTACACTTGTGGAATGCCGCTGGTTTGAGAGTGAAGAGTTTTATAAAGCGCCTGATCTAGAAACGGGTGAATTGCGTGATTATAGCAGGCAAGAGTTTGAACAGCTTTGTTTGATTATGCCAGATATTCAAGGAGCCAAATACAACAAAAAAGTTGTAAGGCGTGCT
>NZ_HE998360.1 GCF_000312585.1 Bartonella queenslandensis AUST/NH15 | reverse complement strand
GAAAAGATTATAACACATGTGAACATTCAAATGAAATGAAAAGCAGTTATCATTCATAACAGGTCATAAATTTTATGATACGTTTTTATCACAGCACAAATTACATTGTTTAAAATTTAGTCGTTTGAAATTATCGATCACATACGTTTAAAGATCACATCTTGTTTTAAAGATTGGATTGCTAGCATAT
>NZ_HE998359.1 GCF_000312585.1 Bartonella queenslandensis AUST/NH15 | reverse complement strand
CGTTCAAATAAAATGAAAAGCAGTTATCATTCATAACAGGTCATAAATTTTATAATACGTTTTTATCACAGCACAAATCACATTGTTTGAAATTATCGATAACATAAATGGCATAGGTTTAAAGATCACATCTTGTTTTTAAGATTGGATTGTTATCACGT
>NZ_HE998358.1 GCF_000312585.1 Bartonella queenslandensis AUST/NH15 | reverse complement strand
ATTTTGTCCAAGAGGACCACGACCATATGTAGAAAAAAGGAACTCATTGCGAGACAGCAAACGCGCTTGTTTCAGGATTTCTAATGCTTCTGTTGATAAAGGAACACGAAATTCTGTTGTAGCATCACGTCGACCTTTCATATTTTCAGCAGGAATAGTCCATATCTTTCCATCAATCTGATCTTCACGAATATGACGTATGGGATTGGTACGAACACCTGTAAGGATAAGCAAACGCAAAGCCAATTGTATTAGGGTTGTTTTTTGGCAAAGTGTTTGATAAAAAGCCGGCACATCTTTCCAATCCATTGCAGGCACATTAATAACTTTATGGCGTTGTTTACCTAAGAGCGCGCGTGCTTTGGCTGTTGCTTGTAAATCAACATCTAATCCTAATGCAGCAGCATGTTTGAAACAAATATTAAGACGAATGAGGGCTTTCTCTGCTGTTTTTGCTTTTGTATGCCATATGGGAGCAAGCGTATTGCGTATATCTGTTTGTGTGATTTCTGAAATGGGAAGGCAGCCTAATTTGGGGAGTACATGAAGTTGTAAAGATGAAAACCAATCTCCAGATTTACCATCTCCTTTTAATTCAGCTTTACGACTTTCAAAAGCATCCACAGCAATGTCTTTGAGATAATGAAAATTACGCATTGCTTCACGCTTTTGTTTCTCACGTTCTTTAATGGGGTCACGCCCCTCTCGTAAAACAGAACGCCA
>NZ_HE998357.1 GCF_000312585.1 Bartonella queenslandensis AUST/NH15 | reverse complement strand
GTCCATATATCCCCATCAACTTGATCTTTATGGATATAACGTAAAGGACGTGTACGAACCCCTGTAAGGATAAGCAAACGTAAAGCCAATTGTGTGAGGGTTGTTTTTTGACAAAGTGTTTTATAAAAAGCCGGCACATTTTTCCAATCCATAGCTGGAAAGTTTTGCGTTTTATGGAGTTGTTTTCCTAAGAGCGCGCGTGCTTTTTCTACTGCTTGTAAATCAACATCCAAACCCAAAGCAGCCGCATGTTTGAGACAAAGATTAAGACGGTTCAGTGCTTTACGCGCTGTTACAGCTTTTGTATGCCAAATAGGAGCAAGGGTATCGCGTATTTCTGTTTGGGTAATCTCTGAAACGGGCAGACAGCCTAATTTGGGGAGAATATAAAGTTGTAAAGGTGAAAACCAATTCCCATTTTTCCCATCTCCTTTTAATTCGGCTTTACGACTTTCAAAAGTATCCAAAGCGATATCTTTTAAGTAATGAAGATTGCTTATTGCTTCACGCTTTTGTTTGTTGCGTTCTTTAATGGGGTCACGCCCCTCATGCAAAACAGAACGCCAC
>NZ_HE998356.1 GCF_000312585.1 Bartonella queenslandensis AUST/NH15 | reverse complement strand
GTTGATTTTAATGATGCTTTGATCCTAAAAGGTATAAATAAATGAAAGAGAATAAAAACAATATTGTAGATACCAACAATCAAAATGTTTCATTCAATGATAATGATAATGGCTCTTTAAATGATAAGAATTGTTTAAAAGCTATTTCTTATGAACAGGCTTTGCAACAAAATGGTTGGGGGGAATTAAAACCG
>NZ_HE998355.1 GCF_000312585.1 Bartonella queenslandensis AUST/NH15 | reverse complement strand
AGCTGATTTTACCCTTGCTGCACATGCTTATAGCCAAGGCTTTGAGGTCTTTATGATGCAAGCCCCCTACGGTCTAGATTTCAATGATGTTTTGATACTGAAAGGTATAAATAAATGAAAGAGAATAAAAACAATATTGTAGATACCAACAATCAAAATGTTTCATTCAATGATAACGATAATAGCTCTTTAAATGATAACACTTGTTTAGAAGCCATTTCTTATAAGGAAGCATTGCAACAAAATGGTTGGGGGGAATTAAAACCA
>NZ_HE998354.1 GCF_000312585.1 Bartonella queenslandensis AUST/NH15 | reverse complement strand
CAGCGGGGGCGCTTTTCTCTCAAATTTTCTCTAACAATTTAATCAAATTTATGAAATGGAGCATACCCATGAGCAATACAGCTATGTCTAAAATTCAAAACAGTAAAAAGTATGAATTAACTGATGAGACACAAAAAGTTTTCGATTCTGAAACCCGTCAACCTAAATACTTTTATCGCATTCGTGCATTAAGAGATTTTGATGATGTTAAGGCAGGTGATCTTGGTGGTTTTATTGAAAAGGAAAGCAATCTCTCTCATGATGGCAATTGCTGGGTTTATGATAATGCTATTGTTTCGTATGGTGCTATTGTTAGTGAAAATGCGAAAATACGTAATGAGGCTGTTGTTTTTAATGAAGCAAGGGTATCAGGAAATGCAGTGATTAGTGACAAGGCGCGGGTTCTTGAGAAAGAAGCTTATGTTTATGGCAATGCAAAAATATGCGATGATGCAATAATTTGTGGTGAGATTTATGGGAATGCCATTGTTTGTAATAAAGCTATGGTATCTACAGAAGCAAAAATTTATGACAATGCAAAAGTTTTGAATAATGCTTGTGTTGGTGGTTTGGTTTATGGCAATGCAAAAATATCTGGGGTGGCTTGTATTTATCCTAAAGCAGAGATTTATGATAATGCTTGCATCCAAGGAAAAACAAAAGTTTATTTCTTTGTAAAAATTTATGGAAATGCAGTTATTAAAGGTAATAAAAAGATTTATAAAGATACTGATGGTAGTTAACAAACTTTAAAAAAAAGCAACGTAAATAACGGCGGGGGGCTGCTTTGTAGC
>NZ_HE998353.1 GCF_000312585.1 Bartonella queenslandensis AUST/NH15 | reverse complement strand
CCATTTCACTGTTCTTTATGGAGCTTTCGAATAAATGGGACTGCTTTTTATCTTTTGAAACTGCAGACTCTTCATAAATATAGCGTGGAAAGCATTGACATTTTTCTATTGCATCTAAATTAGGCACAGTATTCGTCATGAGTACAGAAAAGCCACACCTTGCTCCTACGCCTGTAACTTGAATCACTTTATTTTCAACGGCTTGTCCCATAGGAAATATCCGCGGCATTTGAAAAACTCTTTCATTGAAGGTACGATTATAATAGAGCCATTGTTTTGTAAAAGGACGATAAAGGCTTTGAATAAGGCATGCATCTTCAAATTCAAAAATCTTTCCTCTCAACAATTCTTGTTTAACACTATAACTCCAACTGATTTTTCTCTCATCCGTGGTGACAAAATTGTCTACAGCCTTTGCACGTGTTTTATTGTCGTCATGTAAATAGACATTATAGCGCTCTACTTCACTATTGTAGAAATCAATCATGTTACTCATATTTTCTGCTAAAACTTTACGGCTTGAATGATATGCCCATGCATCACGATTGGTTGAAACTCCAAGAGAAAAAGTTTCAAAGAGCTTTTTATCATGCCCTTTTTTAATATCTAGAGCTAAAAATGTTTCAAAACTATCGTCACGTTGATTTATCCAATCACCGTGCTTGTCTGGTGTAATTATTTTCCAACCGTTTTCACGTGTAATACCACCAATACTACCAAAGTACTGAAGCATCTCAAGTTTTTTTTCGGTAGAAAGATTATCTCCAATATCATGATAGTAAATCTTACAAGGTCCAGTAACATTGGGATTTTTGATAAATAAAGTCACGGCAATGCCGGTCATACTACCATTGCCAAAAACATTTTCGCCTTCTTGAGTTGCTCCATTGCTTAACATATTTTTACGAATATCCCCCCGCAAATTAAGCACATAAATACTCGTAAATTCTTTGGCTAAAGATTTTCGTAAACTGTCCATTGTCGACTTTTCTACGTAACCAGAGCCAGAAACAAAGCCAATGACCCCAGCATTATCAATACGATCACTCGCCCAGCGAATAGCACGAATATAACTATCATAAAGTGTTCGCATATTTGTTGCATTCGATTGAGCAGCGTATGTTTCACTAATACGGTTATCTAAAATAGGATAAGGGGTGTTTTTGGCATTATCGTTTTCACTTTTTTGTCCTACCGAATAAGGAGGATTACCAAAGATAACTTGAATATTTAGATTTTTCTGATGTTCTAAATAGT
>NZ_HE998352.1 GCF_000312585.1 Bartonella queenslandensis AUST/NH15 | reverse complement strand
GCTGTTGCTTTTGCTTCTGTAAATAAATGGGATTGTTTCTTGTTTGTATCTTTTGAGATCGTGCTATCTTCGTAAATATATCTTGGAAAGCATTGACTATTATCAATTACACATACGTCAGGCAAATTCTTAGTCATTAAAATAGAAAAACCACATCTTGCTCCTACAGTAGAAATTTGTATTACTCTATTTTCAACCGCTTTTCCTATTGGAAATATCCTCGGTATTTGTAAAACCATTTCATTGAAACTACGATTATAATAAAGCCACTGTTGTGTAAATGGACGGTAAAGACTTTGTGTGAAGCATGAACCTTCAAAGTCAAAAAACTTTCCTCTTACCAACTCTTGTTTAAGCGCACGG
>NZ_HE998351.1 GCF_000312585.1 Bartonella queenslandensis AUST/NH15 | reverse complement strand
TCTCCCAGGCACATTAACGCTTAACCCCGCAACAGACTTTTGGCATGAGCAGCGCACCGATTGGCTCTCAAGTGTCACCAAACAACTGAATATGGGCTGGAACCGTGGGAGAACTATCCGTAACACAGAAGTGCGTGATGATTTGGTGAATGCGCGCCAAGAGCAAATCGATTTCTTAAGGCAAATCAAGCTAAACTTTAAAATTGAAGGTTTTGGCAGTGGAGAAATCTTGGAAAGCCTTACCTTTGATGGTGTGAATGTCCTACCAAATAACCACCTTATTTGTGCAGATGCCAAGGGGAGCATTGAAGGAACTTTTACCATTCCTGAGAATATTACAGCTGGTACAAAAAATGTTATCGCACGAGGCAAAGGGGGCACCGTTGCAACGGGGCTTTTTACTGGGCAAGGCGTGATTGATGTCAAAGTCATGCGGCGGACAACAACGGTGCGTATCTGGACACAATTTGATCCGCAAGCACAAGTCTTCACTCCTGATGAAACACGACAAATCACAGGTGTGGATTTTCATCTTTG
>NZ_HE998350.1 GCF_000312585.1 Bartonella queenslandensis AUST/NH15 | reverse complement strand
GCTCACCCCTAAATAGCTCCCTAATTCTTTTTGAGAAAGCCCCATTGAAATGCGTCATAGACGCATTCTTTTGCCTATTGAAATATCAATAAAATGTGGATTTTTAGTTGGAAAATGTGGATTTTTGGTTTGCACTTCAAGCACCCCCTCCGGTTGCGAGCGCCCTCGCATTGGTATTCCGGGAGTAGTAAAGTACTGAACCCTA
>NZ_HE998349.1 GCF_000312585.1 Bartonella queenslandensis AUST/NH15 | reverse complement strand
TCCAACACAACAACAAACGGCGGTGTAAAATGGAACAAGGAACAGCAGAGTGGTTTCAAGCGCGATTAGGAAAAGTCACCGCTTCAAACGTTTACAACGTACTTCATAAAACAGCAAAGGGAACTCCTACAAGCAAATATGAAGACTATAAAATTAAACTCATTACAGAGCGTTTAACGGGAGAGATAAGTCAATC
>NZ_HE998348.1 GCF_000312585.1 Bartonella queenslandensis AUST/NH15 | reverse complement strand
CAGCAAGTGGATTTCTGGAGGTGTGCAAAACCGTTTTCGCTTTAAGATTAAGCCGGATGATCCACAGGGTCTTTTGACGAGTTTGGGTGTGCAATTGCAATGGACGACGCCTTATAGTGGACAATCGAAACCGATTGAGCGGGCTTGGCGTGATTTAGCAGAGGCAATATCCAAGCACCCTTTTTGTGCGGGGGCTTATACGGGCAATAAGCCTGATGCTAAGCCTGAAGATTATGGAAAACGTGCGATAGGATTTGAAGATTTTAAAGCCCATGTTGGCGCGCAGATTGAGGCGCATAATGGGCAAGCAGGGCGCAAGGCACTCAATTGTGCTGGGCGCAGTTTTGATGAGACTTTTGTAGCAAGTTTGAGATCAGAGGGGACGATTATCCGGCAAGCCACAT
>NZ_HE998347.1 GCF_000312585.1 Bartonella queenslandensis AUST/NH15 | reverse complement strand
CAGCTTATCCTGGTGAGACTATCACTAAAGATGATCTATTCTATTATGTTTACGGTTTACTTCATTCAGAAGATTACCGTGCTCGCTACGCTGATAACCTCTCTAAAGAATTGCCTCGTATCCCGTGTGTTAAAAGCGCTGATGATTTTTGGAAGTTTGTAACAGCAGGGCGTGAACTAGGACATTTGCACGTGAATTATGAAACTGTAGAGCCTTATCCTGTGACCTTTAAAAAAGGTAA
>NZ_HE998346.1 GCF_000312585.1 Bartonella queenslandensis AUST/NH15 | reverse complement strand
TGAGATTACCCAAACAGAGATACGCAATACCCTTGCCCCTATTTGGCATACAAAAGCTGATACAGCGCGTAAAGCACTGAACCGTCTTAATATTTGTCTCAAACATGCGGCTGCTTTGGGGCTGGATGTTGATTTACAAGCAGTAGAAAAAGCACGCGCTCTCTTAGGTAAACAACGTCATAAAACGCAAAATAGACCAGCAATGGATTGGAAAAATGTTCCTGCC
>NZ_HE998345.1 GCF_000312585.1 Bartonella queenslandensis AUST/NH15 | reverse complement strand
AATCATATTACTCATGTTTTTTGCTAAAACTTCACGGCTTGAATTATATGCCCACGCATCACGGTTGTTACAATGCCAAGAGAATAAGTTTCAAAGAGCTTTTTATTATTTTCCTTCTTTTTGTTATTACCCTTCTTATCACCCAAAGTTAGAAAGGTAGCAAAACTATTATCCCGTTGATGAATCCAATCACCATGCTTATCTGGTGTAATCATTTGCCAGCTTTGTTTCCGTGTAATACCACCAACACTACCAAAGTATTGAAGCATCTCAAGTTTTTTTTCGGTAGAAAGATTATCT
>NZ_HE998344.1 GCF_000312585.1 Bartonella queenslandensis AUST/NH15 | reverse complement strand
TCAAAATACTCATGACGGTAATAATCATCATCACTACCAAATCTTGGAATGGCCTCATCATGAATTTGATCATCTTCAGTTAAAGAGGCGGCGCTATGAACACACGAAGATCCTGATACATAAGAACCACAAACCACGGCATCATCAACGACATAGGAATAATCACAAATATAAGCACCATCACTTACTTTAGCATTGCCACCGACATGGGCATTATCACAAATAACAGACATATCAGAAATATGGGCATGACCACTTACACGGGCGTTATCATAAATTTTAACATTGCCTTCAATAACCACGGCGTTTTGAATATGAGCATTGCCATAGACCTCACAATAATCATTTATTGCCATGCCTTCAAAAATAGCATTGCCATAAATTTTAGCATCGCCATAAACGTCAACAAAAAAGCCCTTTACTTTAGCATTTCCAAAGACGCGCGCATTTCCAAAAACTCTAGCCTTATCGTAAACCCAGCAATTGCCATCATGCGAGAGGTTGCTTTTCTTTTCAATATAGCCCCCTAAATCGCCTTTTTTGACATCATCAAAATCTCTTAAGGCACGAATGCGATATAAGAAATGACCATCGATATATTCAAAATCATTAGTAAATTCATATTTTGGAGATGTTTTTTTCTTATTAAC
>NZ_HE998343.1 GCF_000312585.1 Bartonella queenslandensis AUST/NH15 | reverse complement strand
CACTATTTTAGATCTTTTTATAATAAACGATATGATCTATTGCCACCAAATGCATCTGACCACTCCTGGATAGTCCTGCACTCAGCGTGAGATCCCCTCCTCACGCATATATCGAAAGAAAGGTGACCGCCAATTTCTATTGTTTTCGTTTGTGGTAACTTCAATTGATTATTGACGAAATTTATTTTTTGCGG
>NZ_HE998342.1 GCF_000312585.1 Bartonella queenslandensis AUST/NH15 | reverse complement strand
CTATGGATGGTTTACGCAAGTGCCTTGTTGAAGAATTTAGCAGCCTTTATATTTTCCATTTACGGGGAAATCAAAGAACTTCTGGAGAACTTTCTCGAAAAGAAGGTGGTAAGATTTTTGGTTCTGGATCACGCTGCACCCATAGCTATCTCTATTCTCGTAAAAAATCCAGAATCTAAACAACATGGTAAAATATATTTCCGTGATATTGGAGACTATCTCAATAGAGAAGAAAAGCTCACGATAATTGAAAAATTTAGAAGTATTGATGGCATTACACG
>NZ_HE998341.1 GCF_000312585.1 Bartonella queenslandensis AUST/NH15 | reverse complement strand
ACTCAAAATTGAGTAAAATCTCTTGCCTTTGGAATATAATTACAATTCTTTTGAAATTGACCTGCTTATCTTTGTCTCAATAGGTGCCCCCAAATTTGGGGAAACTAAGATCACTCAATCCAAATTGGGATTGACCACATTTGCTTTTATATCTTTAAACTATACTCTTAAAACGTATTTGCTCACTCGCTTGTGTTATATCATCAAAAGCGCTTTTCATTTCATAAGACATAACAGG
>NZ_HE998340.1 GCF_000312585.1 Bartonella queenslandensis AUST/NH15 | reverse complement strand
GGTTCAAATAAAATGAAAAGCACTTATCATTCATAATAGTTTATAAATTTTATGATACGTTTTTATCACAGCACAAATCACATTGTTTAAAATTTAGTCGTTTGAAATTATCGATCACATACGTTTAAAGATCACATCTTATTTTAAAGATTGGATTGCTAGCATATGATAAAAACATAAAATGACAGTTTTCAAAATTGAAGCGTAAAATCTAAAAATGCTATAGCAATATCTTATTACCTATTAGAGAGTAATCGTTTGAAACTGTCATAAGCTTATAGGGTTAATTCATAAAAATTGCATAAAAGGATTTAAAGACAAGATAATTTTAAAACGCTTTCTAAAAGTTTAGAAAAAGAT
>NZ_HE998339.1 GCF_000312585.1 Bartonella queenslandensis AUST/NH15 | reverse complement strand
GGTTCTAACAGTACGATTCACGATTATTTCTCCCTCTCTTGATATGAGAATAAATCAGGTGCCGCTTGCTTGGCTGTGGGAGTTGCTTTTGCTCTATATTCTAAATTCTCGACATTGAGGCTATAGTCATCCTTGCCCCATTCGCATTGCCTGAGCACTATTTGCGGTATCTTTTTAACTGTCAGATTATC
>NZ_HE998338.1 GCF_000312585.1 Bartonella queenslandensis AUST/NH15 | reverse complement strand
GAGTTGATATGCTTTTCGCGAGCTCCGCCAAGGTCATGTTACGGCGGCGTAGCTCGGCTAAAATACTATGGCGATCCCATTTTTGTGTGATTGTCATAACTTTCGCTCCTGCTTTAAACGGATGCTCAAATCATCCGTTTTTTGTGGGGTTAAA
>NZ_HE998337.1 GCF_000312585.1 Bartonella queenslandensis AUST/NH15 | reverse complement strand
CTTATTAGAGGATGCTCCTTGTGTGACATTTGCAATGGCATTAGGAAGATCAGATAAAAATATATTTGTGATCCAAGCATTATAGTTAGCAGCGCGTATTGCAAGTGTAACAATGATGCCAAGTTTGAAAGCAGTTGCTATAAAATCCCATAATGGTACAGAATAACGACCATAGATAACATTATAACCAAGAAAAATGATATAAATTGTGGCAGAGAGTTTAATTGGAGCATGTAAACCAGCAGAAAGACTGCCAATACTTTGATCCATTAGCTTCACAAGGGGATCAATGACAGCTTTGTCCATCCGAGTAAAGAAAAATAGTGCGCTAAGTGCCATTACTAGTCCCTTTATAATATGTAGTGCTCCAATTTCTTGGAAAACTCTTCCTCTTTTTTCTATAGTTTATTTTTCTGTCTTTTCAGATTTTTTCTGTTCTTGATTATCTCCAAGAAGTTTATTTGCAAAGTTATGGTAATATTCTTTTTCAAGTTCAAGTTGTGCTAATCTTAAGTTTTCACAATTTTTGCCGGTTCCTGC
>NZ_HE998336.1 GCF_000312585.1 Bartonella queenslandensis AUST/NH15 | reverse complement strand
CGCTTGTTATAGCTATCGAACGTATCAATCAAATCAAAAGAAAAGGCATCTTAACTGAATGCCTTGTAAAAACGTTCTTTTCACGCTTGCAAGTGGTGGTTTTCAAAACAAGCTTTCATAAGACAAAAGTAGTGTTTTGTTACAAATGAAACGTTCTTAAGAGAAAATATTATCAACATCCATTTCAAACGTTAAAATGTTCGTTTATTGAGAGAGATTATCATAAGCATATTTGTACTTTTTATGAAAACATCATTTCTGTAAAAATTAACCGCCCCAATTTTGGTGGCGTTAATTTGAGAATAGAGCATTCTTTAAACATTGTCGCTTTTGTCTAAAAATTGAGTCAAATCTCATGCCTATGATATTACAATGGTTTTGAATTTTGCTTGCTTATCTTTATCTTAATAGGTGCCCCCAAATTTGGGGAGACTAAAATCACTCAATCCAAATTGGG
>NZ_HE998335.1 GCF_000312585.1 Bartonella queenslandensis AUST/NH15 | reverse complement strand
CAACAAAGACACGCAAACAGTGACTCTCACAGAGGGCAAGATTTATATTGCAGGGGATATCTTTTCCGTCTGTGATGCTGTCTTGGAGAATATTTCCATGATTGGGCGCGTGGAAATCGGTGTAAAGTTACAAAAGAAATGGGTGACCTATGAAGATGATCCAGAGCTGTTGGGGCAAATTCCAGGGTCCTTGGCAGAAGGAGAACCAGGTGCAGCACGGGAAGTCGCAAAGCTTGTCTGGGCACTTAAAGAGGATGACCAGCAAGGCACGTTCTTTCCGGTCTATATCTTGCAAGATGGCATTCTCATTGATCAAAAATCCCCCTCATTGCTTGAACCAGCCATGCAAGCCATTGCGACGTAC
>NZ_HE998334.1 GCF_000312585.1 Bartonella queenslandensis AUST/NH15 | reverse complement strand
AAAATTGACCACCTCAGCTCCAGAAGTCATGGTTTTGCTTTCGGGATCAGCACCAAGGCGTCCGATTAATGTCACTTTGTTTAGCATGTTTTTACTTACCTTAAATTTGTATTTAAATATGTGAAAAATCTTAGCATAATTTGTTTATTTTTTCAATTATTTCAATTTATTAATAACAGTTTTTTAAAG
>NZ_HE998333.1 GCF_000312585.1 Bartonella queenslandensis AUST/NH15 | reverse complement strand
TGCGGGGAAATGAATATTGGGGGCTTTAAAAGGAGAGCATTCGTGTATAAAAAATCCCTTCTGTCATCTATGGCGACAGCAGCTATTGTGTTGTTTAACATTCAATTCAATGT
>NZ_HE998332.1 GCF_000312585.1 Bartonella queenslandensis AUST/NH15 | reverse complement strand
TTTCATCAAATAAGCACTTTAAAAGCACTCTTTTCTCCTCTTATGA
Source organism: Bartonella queenslandensis AUST/NH15 (assembly GCF_000312585.1). Lineage (GTDB taxonomy): Bacteria > Pseudomonadota > Alphaproteobacteria > Rhizobiales > Rhizobiaceae > Bartonella > Bartonella queenslandensis_A. The sequence goes on along the minus strand of NZ_HE998332.1, from coordinate 301 downwards.
CTTGTATATGAAAACACGCGTGTCAAACGCTCTTCTAAAATCGTTTTCAAAGGCACTTCAAAGGCGATAGAGCGCCGTTGTGAAGTGAAAGGTACAAATATACTCACACCACACAAAAAAGCCTCTCTCAAGCCGTTTTTTTTAAAATTGCTTTTGAACTTTTAAACTGTTACATTATCCACCAGGCGTGAGCCAGTTATACCAGGACGGTTTTACCGGATCTGCGAGGAGTTGACCGCCCTCCACGCCTTCTTTCATTTTCTCTCACAGCTTCTCTTTGCACAAAATCCAAGAGAGCTTT
>NZ_HE998331.1 GCF_000312585.1 Bartonella queenslandensis AUST/NH15 | reverse complement strand
TTTATAACCAGTGATGAACAATCTAGAGCACAGACATTTGCCATAAATGTATTATAAACTATACGGAGCTCTTTAAGTTGAGCAGCTAAAGCGCAATAGCGATATGCGGTGGTTTTCCCCATTGATCCTGTAAGTGGGGCTATCAACGTACTTTCTATAGTAGTGAATATGCCTTTGGTTTCTATTGCCATTTAGATATCCCGCTATTCATTGTGTGTTTTTATTAATTTAGTCGTTATTTTGTTCTTCTTCAGTTTGTTGTTTTGCTTCTTGTTCGGCTTCTATTGTTTAGCCTTAGCTCTCATTCTTTCAATCTCGGTTTTCATTTCAGCTTGAAATTTTTCATCAATTTTGGATCTTTTTTAAATTCTGCTACACTGCAAGTTTTCTTCACATTCAGCCGTTAATCGTGCTCTTAAAAAATCTTCATTGGCAGAAGAGAGGGGAGGGTATCGTTTTTTTTTT
>NZ_HE998330.1 GCF_000312585.1 Bartonella queenslandensis AUST/NH15 | reverse complement strand
AGTAGGACAAAAAAATGCCAACGACAATGCCAAAAATACTCCTTATCCGATATTAGATAATCGTATTGGTGAAACTTATGCTGCTCAATCTAAATCAATGAATATGCGAAATTTTTATGATAGTTATATCCGTGCCATTCGCTGGGCTAGTGACCGTATTAATAATGCTGGGGTAATCGGCTTTGTCACAAATGCGGGTTTTATCAGTGCTCATTCTCTAGATGGTTTACGCAAGTGCCTCGTTGAAGAATTTAGCAGCCTTTATATTTTCCATTTACGGGGCAATCAACGAACTTCTGGTGAAGTTTCTCGAAAAGAAGGTGGCAAAATTTTTGGTGCTGGCTCTCGAACTCCTATAGCG
>NZ_HE998329.1 GCF_000312585.1 Bartonella queenslandensis AUST/NH15 | reverse complement strand
GTAAAAATCGTCAAAACCCCCTCAAAACGTATATTATTGGTTGAATTTAGAGGTTGTATTATCAATATGGGTTGTTTTTTTAAGGTCTGTAAAATATTAACACATTGAAAAATAATGTTTTTATTTTTTATCGTTTTTTTATCTAAAAGGAGCAACCCTCAAAATCTTCAAAAACCTCAAAACCTATCGA
>NZ_HE998328.1 GCF_000312585.1 Bartonella queenslandensis AUST/NH15 | reverse complement strand
CCCTTAAACCCTAGCGTAAAAATGAACCCACTGTTGTGGGTATCCCGGAATTCCGGGAGTTTTTGCTATGTCCAAGTGCTTCCCAGCACTAAAAGCAAAAAAGCTGAC
>NZ_HE998327.1 GCF_000312585.1 Bartonella queenslandensis AUST/NH15 | reverse complement strand
TTATAATAATAGCACTTAATATGAATCATTTTAGATTCTACAATGTTTAATTATCTCAGTTTAATTATCCCATAAATGATTATAGTTAAATTCAATAGACTTGTGGTGATATATAAATATCATAGAATAACAGCATGATAAAATGATATATCTATCTTATTACGCTTTATTTTAACTGTATGAAGTTATAATAATGCATTCAAAATAAACCTATTTTTTCTTTGAATGAATGAGAGGAACAGATCTTTTAATTGCAAGTGCAACAAAGGATGCAATCAATACTTTTAAACAATCACCTATCAAAAAACCTGAGGAAGCAATTAAAACTTTTAGTAAAGAAACTTTAGTCATATATGCTGTCCATGGAACACCAAAAGCATAAACAATTCCTATTCCCCCCATAGTATTTATCACAAATAATGTTATAAAATTTAATCGCTGCCAAAACAACTCAACCAGTAAACCAATGAAAAATGCAGCAAAGGGAAAACCTATCAAATAACCACTAGCAATCCCTGAAAAGACACTGAT
>NZ_HE998326.1 GCF_000312585.1 Bartonella queenslandensis AUST/NH15 | reverse complement strand
TAGTAAGAGATTTAAGCCCCAGGGAGTGGGGCAATCTGAATATGAGTGTGTCGGCAGAAATGGACATTATCTTTGAGGAATATGCCCTTATTGACGTTGTGTAGATAACTATTTGTCTACGTGAAAAG
>NZ_HE998325.1 GCF_000312585.1 Bartonella queenslandensis AUST/NH15 | reverse complement strand
TTTTTCTACCGCACTGGAAGCAGCTTTATCAACAATATCAGAAGCTTTCTTCATCGCATCAGATGCTTTATCGGCAGCCTCAGTGACTTTTTCTACCACACTGGAAGCAGCTTTATCAACGGCATCCGGTGTTTTCTTCACCGCATCA
>NZ_HE998324.1 GCF_000312585.1 Bartonella queenslandensis AUST/NH15 | reverse complement strand
GCTAGCTAAAATAAAAGCGGCTTTTGATAGATGCCCCCAAATTTGGACTCAATAAAATCATTCAATCCAAAATTGAATTCGTTAAGTTTTCAAACATTCTCTTGAGATCACGATTAGGCATGGCAAACAGTTTAGTTATTAAAATGATTTTCTGTTTATTTGATAAAAGACATTGTGTATTGTCTTATGAGAGCTTGTTTTGAAAACCACCACTTGCAAGCGTAAAAAGAACGTTTTTACAAGACATTCAGTTAAGATGCATTTTCTTTTGATTTGATTGATACGTTCGATAGCCATAAC
>NZ_HE998323.1 GCF_000312585.1 Bartonella queenslandensis AUST/NH15 | reverse complement strand
ATTTTCAACTTCTAATGTTTCAGCAAAAGAAACAAGTTCAACGGGATTTTTACTTTTAAGTTCTTGTAGTTTCATTTTTTGCATGAAATATGCCCTTTTAATTAAGGAGAGAATTACCCTGAACAATTTATGGAGATTTTATAGAACGAAATATTTTCAAGAAAAAAGTATTCTACACTCAATTTTTTCAATCTGCAAGTACCATATTATATGATAATTTGTTCGTTTCATATTAAAATTTTATATAAAAGATTTTAAAAGATATAAAATCCGAATAGTATTCAATTATTTCATAATAAAAATATGAATTTAATCTATAACATTAATGACAGATCATTCAAGAT
>NZ_HE998322.1 GCF_000312585.1 Bartonella queenslandensis AUST/NH15 | reverse complement strand
TTATCTCACTTATTCATGCTTCCTCTGAAGAATGTATCAAATATCGTGTCTTACTTATATATTTTTTTCTTACCTTAAAAGCAATCATACACTCCTTGTTCAGGGTATTATAATACAAACCATTCAAAAATTATAAACGACTTCCTCTAAAGTTCAAAAGGCTTAAAAACTTTTCTAAAGAAACTCCATATGATCCCTTGGACTGCTCATCTTCCTGCAAATACTCTATCCAATATCTTTCCTTTTAAAAACGGTATCATCCATGAAACTGTAAATATCTCCTTCCAATCAACTTTACCCAT
>NZ_HE998321.1 GCF_000312585.1 Bartonella queenslandensis AUST/NH15 | reverse complement strand
AAATGATTTTTTTACCTGACAAATAACTAAAATAAATTTATAAAAGCTATTTTACGCACGTTACAAAGTTGAAAAATGATATCCATAGACGTGCAATAGTGGACATTTAATATAAGCATAGAACTATCCATTGTTCAGAAAATTAAAGCAGTAACTTGCTAGAAATTTAAGAGCTTTGTTTAAGTAACGAACTGATGCAATTAAATCGATAGTCTAAATGGGGATTGAACACACTGCAGCTATCATTGCTTCTATAGCAGGATTATTTGTTCCCCACAAATTAAAACTCCCTTTAAATTTTGAAGAAATTAAACCTTGATAGTTTATTTTTTGCATTTTATGCAGAAG
>NZ_HE998320.1 GCF_000312585.1 Bartonella queenslandensis AUST/NH15 | reverse complement strand
TGTCGCTCATCAAGATTTTCATACCTTTAACAAAAACACTGGAAAGCGGACAAATAATAAGTAAATATTAATTGATGTGACAAGCCTTTCTTTTATGCTGCATCATAATAATATTGTGTTTTGGCTCTCTTGATTACATTCA
>NZ_HE998319.1 GCF_000312585.1 Bartonella queenslandensis AUST/NH15 | reverse complement strand
CTTACTGAAAGTAGAAAGAATTGCAATTGATTGAATTATTACTCGTAAGTAATTGGATAGATAATATTTATTCTATCGCTGAATGAAAAATTTTTCTCTTTTAAATAGAAGGTGGTTTATTATCTAAACAAAAGAGGTAGTTTGCAAGCAATCTGTTTGATGCAAGACAATTAAATATTGCATTAATATTGCAGCCATTTTATTATTGCTTGAAGCAGTGAGAAGATAGCTATAATAGATGAGAGAATATAAAAAATGATTGAATATATTTTACGATAAAAAATTATAATTCTGTGAGTCTCGTAGTTTCACACCAGCTACTG
>NZ_HE998318.1 GCF_000312585.1 Bartonella queenslandensis AUST/NH15 | reverse complement strand
GGTAAATTTACGGAAGTAGAATCTTTTTCATCAAAAGAGGCCATTGATCTGAGTAGGATAGCACAATCACGGACATCTCTCGCAATAGGTCCAGCTTGATCAAGAGATGAAGCAAACGCGACAGCGCCCCATCGCGAACAACGTCCATAAGTTGGCTTTATTCCTACAGTCCCAGTAAAAGCTGCTGGTTGACGTATTGAGCCACCTGTATCTGTTGCTGTTGCTCCAGCACAAATTTGTGCAGCAACAGCGGC
>NZ_HE998317.1 GCF_000312585.1 Bartonella queenslandensis AUST/NH15 | reverse complement strand
ATGCAATTTATCCATAAAGCACCTCTGTGTATCTGCGGTAAGATTACATAAACGAATCAATATTGCAATATCAATTAAAATAAACTCCTGTGTTATTCTAAAAATCTTACGAATTTAAACACTTACTGCTCTTCATGTTAGGGGGTAAGGCTTTAGTAACAAATATTGCAAAGCATGAAATTCCAAAATATCAGATAAAATTTGTCATATTTTTATCTGTCTCTCGTATAAATGAAAAGGATAAAGTTAACCTATAAGGACATTCGATGACTAAATTCATTCCTAGTCTGCA
>NZ_HE998316.1 GCF_000312585.1 Bartonella queenslandensis AUST/NH15 | reverse complement strand
AATTTGTTGTTTTTGAAAGATTATCCTAAAAAATATAATTTTTATAGTTATTTTCTTTTGTAGAAATTTGGAAATGAATATTATCAACAATGTTTATTTTCAAAGTTTTATTCTAATGGATGTAAAATATTATTTTTTAGATATACTATAAAGTTATTCCTCAATAATATATCAAAAATAATATTTTGATGTTTTATTTATAAAAATGAATTATAATGTATTAAGATAATTTTTTATATTTGTTTTATTAAACTATCAGTATTTTGATGATATTATTTATATATTCGTTATTTTTATTATGAATTGTGAGTGAATATTTTTTTTATGGCTTATTTGTAGAGTTTATAAAACGAATCATATGAGTGGTTAGACGATGGAATCCATT
>NZ_HE998315.1 GCF_000312585.1 Bartonella queenslandensis AUST/NH15 | reverse complement strand
AATATCATATTTTCCCAAAATAAATTATGATTACCAGGATGAGCTGGTGAGATAATCTTATTTAATAAATAAGCTCTCTGTTTACAAAGAATTAAATCTGATGCAGAAATAGTAGAAGTAATAGTAACAGATGATTCTCCTTGAAAAAAGGTACATTCAGATGCTTTCACTGTAGATAAAAAAATTAATAATATGGCACATAGAGTAAATAGATATTTTAAAATCATTTGTATAATTTCCCTCACTTAATAAGTATTCATAATGAAATTAACATAAATACAGCT
>NZ_HE998314.1 GCF_000312585.1 Bartonella queenslandensis AUST/NH15 | reverse complement strand
TGCTCAATGGATTTATCGCTATACCATTCATGGTCGGCGCCGTGAAATGGGATTGGGTGCCTTGAGAGATGTTTCTTTAAAACAAGCCCGTGAATTGGCAACTGGGTGGCGTTCTGTTTTAC
>NZ_HE998313.1 GCF_000312585.1 Bartonella queenslandensis AUST/NH15 | reverse complement strand
ATATAATTGTTGTCTTGATGATTGCTATCATAGTGTTTAGCACAACTTTTAGCTCTCTACCGGACTACTTAGAAGCTTTATTGAGTTAATTGGCTTATTATTTAAAGAAATTATTCACCTACATCATAATATATTCAATGCACCCAAAAAATATGCACTATTTTACCTATAAATACACTTCACACATGTAAAAATTACTCGTATTTAGTAATTTTCTAACAATATAATCGAAAAAGAACACTTTT
>NZ_HE998312.1 GCF_000312585.1 Bartonella queenslandensis AUST/NH15 | reverse complement strand
GCAGATATTTGTCTTTAACGCGTTGGTTTATCATTGGAATATGGTGGTTTTTTAAAAAAGATATTCTCTTAAAAGTTAAAGCTTTATACAGTTGGTTATCGAGAGAAGCAGTTTAATTTTCTCAAAACACATGATGTCATCAGTAGATTTTCATCTTCAAAAATCAAAATTTATTCGGTAAAGAGTTGGAGAAATGCATTGAATTGAAGAAGCATTTAAAATTATGCATGGGTGACAAAAGCTCTCTTTGTATTTCTTTTCCCTTTTTGGGTAATAAAAAACATGTCTATGATTGGTTAAAGCTCAATAATCCGATTCAAGTTAGAAAATACGAGCATCAGGAAAAAC
>NZ_HE998311.1 GCF_000312585.1 Bartonella queenslandensis AUST/NH15 | reverse complement strand
AACGATTTTTAATAAATTGACCATAATTCCACCATAATTTTGTCCCCCTTACTAAGAGCAATATGCAATGTGTCAAAAAACTTAACCAAGAGAAAAATTTAATACATTTTGTTTTAAATATATTCAGGTTATTATTATTTTTTGTTTTTTATGTAAATATGGAATTTAAAAATTACTAAAAAATACACTCTGAATCTGTCGTTTTCACAAAAAAATTGTCAAAATAGAGCTGAACAACGAGAAACAATCATCTCTAAAGTTGTTACTCAAAAACAGCTTTAGGGGTTTACATGCATTTAAAATACCTACTTTAACGACTGCCTAATCAATCCCCAGAGCGGATATAGTCAATATATTTCGATCAATATTATATTGACACGATGA
>NZ_HE998310.1 GCF_000312585.1 Bartonella queenslandensis AUST/NH15 | reverse complement strand
TTTCATTGCTTCTAATGATAAAGGTACACGAAATTCTTCTTTAGCATCTCATCAACTTTCATTCCTTCAGCAAAAATTATCCAATAGCTCATCCCCTATCTGACTGTCATAATAACGCAATGGATGCGTACGAACGCTTATAATAATAAACAGACGCAAAGATAGTTTTTGTTTTACAAAATCTTGTATGAAAAGTAAGTTCTTCTCTTCAATCTATTGCCTATTGCTGATAAATTTTGTGTTTTATGGAGTTGGATTTCTAAGAGAGCCCATGCTTTTTCTATTGTCTGTAAATCAACATTCAATTCCAAAACAGCCGCATGCTTGAGATAAATATTAAGACAATTTAATGCCTTCTCTTCTGTTGCAGCTTTTGTATGCCCAATGGGAGAAAAGATATTACATATTTCTGTTTGTATAATCTCTGAAAAAAGCAGAAAATCTAATTTTGGAAGAATATGAAGTTTTAAAATCCTCTAGCCTTACCATCTCCTTTTAATCAG
>NZ_HE998309.1 GCF_000312585.1 Bartonella queenslandensis AUST/NH15 | reverse complement strand
AGAACAGATTTGGAATGAGGAAATCTTATGGAACTCGGGATTCTCACATAACACAAAAAAAACCGTGAATTATCATTATAAATCAACCTATTCTTGTTAAGTAGAACATATTATTCTTGCACAATAAGCTACTCAGAATATCGTCCTGTTTTTTATGGTTAAAATAGGCTTTTTATATCACCACTCAAAGCTAAAAGATATGGGATACTTGATACCACCATTTGTGAAGAATTTTCTCTTTCTATTTTTCTTATTCATATCTCTATAGATAGATAAATTATCTCATAAAAAAGTTGATGATAAAATACTTTTCTAAATCAGAAAAAATATGGTTAATAAATTGTTATTCATATTCATTTCAATGAAAAGAACTTTATTATATTTAAAATAATATTCTTTTTACAGACTGTAAAAAGATAGAATTTCTTTATATGAGTGTTTCAACATTCTCGTGTCATGTGGCAATGCATCATTACAAAAACTTTTAAT
>NZ_HE998308.1 GCF_000312585.1 Bartonella queenslandensis AUST/NH15 | reverse complement strand
TTATACTTTGGGGAGCGGTGTTGCGAAATCCTTAGGGGGTAATGCGGGTTATGAGAATGGAAATTGGAGAGCTCCTACATTCATAGTTAAGAGCTTTAAAGAAGATGGCAGCGTTACTGACTCGACTTATGACAATGTTGTGGCTGCCTTTTGCCGGTGTAGGTGATTCATTCGATAAAGTTAAAGACAAATTTGAAAATGTTAAGAATGAAATTACTAAAGAAATCACTAAGGAGATTAATACAGTTCAAGGAG
>NZ_HE998307.1 GCF_000312585.1 Bartonella queenslandensis AUST/NH15 | reverse complement strand
GGGAATGATACAAATAGATAAGCACTAATATAAAGAACAAATAGTTTGATCAAATTAAGAGGTTTACACCAACCAAACAGCATCAATAACCAGATTGAAACGGGTTTTATCAAGTATGGCTCAATTTTACCATCCGCTACTTTTTCAAAAAAGGTTTCAATAGAATGAGTAAAAATATTTAAAAATATTCCAAGTAAAACAAAGATAACAAAGATAAAATGAATTTCATCTCTGCTATAGTTACCAATTCTGCCT
>NZ_HE998306.1 GCF_000312585.1 Bartonella queenslandensis AUST/NH15 | reverse complement strand
TTTCTCTCCTATTCCATATGAAATATCCACATTCATAGCTATATTTTTCAGATTTAAAGGCATTTCAAATGTCAATAATACTCAATTTTTTATGAAAGTAATATGCTGGACATTATTCTATACCAATCACAATAACGTTACGCTTACACTGATTTATAAATTCCATATTTATCTTTGCACAACCAAGAAGAAATAGAGCAACGACTTCCTTAATTCTAGAACAAAGAAAACTCCAATACAGTACTCCTTATGCAAAAAAGCGACAATAAATGAACGATAAGTATCTTCATATCGTTGCAATTGTCATCTAAATTTATTTTATAAAGGGATATATCTCCTGATTTTCACAACAAACACTCGCACAAATCACCTTGTCGCCAGTCAATGCTACATTTTACCAAAAGCGCTTT
>NZ_HE998305.1 GCF_000312585.1 Bartonella queenslandensis AUST/NH15 | reverse complement strand
TGCCATTCATTTCAATTATGAGTATTTTACCATCTTTTTTATAAATACTCTGTATTGTATAATCGATGCGGCAAAAACTCTGACAAATGGAGCCATTGGAACACAATCATGAAACGAATCCTGCTCGCAGAAGATGATAACGATATGCGTCGCTTTCTCGTAAAAGCCTTAGAACGTGCAGGCTACGAAGTTGCCGATTTCGATAATGGTATTAGCGCATATGAACGTTTACAAGAAGAACCATTTTCTCTTCTCCTAACTGACATTGTG
>NZ_HE998304.1 GCF_000312585.1 Bartonella queenslandensis AUST/NH15 | reverse complement strand
TTTATTCAAATAAAATTTTTTATATTTTTTGAAGATAACGATTAAAAAAATATGAGAGACGATTTCTTTATGAAAGCTTTTTTATGGTAAAAATCCAAATTTCTCCTCACAGTGGTTTGTAAACAATAAGCTTCTTTTGGTAAGCCCCTAAAGAAGACCAGTTTCTGTTTTAAAGATCCAATCACACTCTCTAATAAAAACACTTCATGCATAATTTATATGCCTTATATCACTACTCTAAAAGATGGTTTTTTATGGCTCAATAGTGTAATATACTCTTATACTACTTTAGATTATTTGACCAAACCTTAGCAAAACTTATATAAGAGAAGAGTGTTTTTTTAAGTAG
>NZ_HE998303.1 GCF_000312585.1 Bartonella queenslandensis AUST/NH15 | reverse complement strand
AGTAATCAATTTAAGAATCCTGATGATTTAGATGTGGTTGGTATTTTCTCAAATTATCAATCCGCTCAAGAAGCATGGCAGGCAAAAGCACAAAGCAGTGTAGATAATGCATTACAACGTTATTACATCGTAGATTTGCATCAATTTCTTGATACTGAAACAGATGATGCAGAGTAAAGCTTGAATATTTGGTTATTATATCCACGACCTCACGCTTGTTTATCCTGCTCTCAATGTGTCCTTTAAGAAAAACAGAATACTATCCAATAAAATGCTATTATTATTGTAAATTCATATGCTATCTTAAAAAAATATTTCTCAAGGTATCCAATTCATTTCATAGTGGTATTCGCGCAGGATACAATTTATTATTGTATCATTGTCTTTACATTTAAATATTAATAGAAATGCAGGCTTATATTATTCTACGCTTTGCTAGTTTAACACATTAAGAATAAACTTG
>NZ_HE998302.1 GCF_000312585.1 Bartonella queenslandensis AUST/NH15 | reverse complement strand
GTCTCTATGAATATTAAAGCAATACCTGTAGGTAAAAAACCACCAGAAGATATTAATGTTATTGTGGAAGTCTCTCTTGGTGGTCAACCAATAAAATATGAGATGGATAAAAAGTCGGGCGCATTATTCGTTGACCGTTTTCTTCATACCTCAATGGTTTATCCTGGAAATTATGGTTTTGTCCCTCATACCCTTTCAGATGACGGTGATCCTATTGATGTTCTTATCTGTAATACCCGTCCACTTATGCCTGGTTGTGTGATCAATGTTCGCCCCATCGGGGCTTTGATGATGGAAGATGATGGTGGTAAAGATGAAAAAATCATTGCCATTCCCACACCGAAATTAACAAAACGCTATATTAATATTCATGACTACACGGACTTGCCTGAAATTACACTTAAACAAATTGAACATTTCTTCAAGCATTATAAAGATTTAGAACCTGGGAAATGGGCCAAAATTGAAGGGTGGCGAGACAAAAGCTTTGCTCATGAATTAATTAAGCAAGCTGTTGAGCGTAATAGAGAGATATAACAATTTTAATAAAATAAAGCCTATTTAAAAATAGGCTTTATTATTTATTTCGCTACGAAATACAATCTCCAAAGGATTGCCATATCTGCTTTAACTCTTCTAAATGTGTTGAAAAATGAAGTTGTTTGTAGCGGGATGTTGCACCGCTTTTCAGACAAATAGAAGAAGATGGAATTTTCCACTGCTTCGCAAAAA
>NZ_HE998301.1 GCF_000312585.1 Bartonella queenslandensis AUST/NH15 | reverse complement strand
CTTTCATCATGTTACTGATTATATACTTTTTCATATTGATGATATTTTTTATTTTGCTATTTTCAATCTCGCAGATAGTTTTATCACACTCGGTGTTATTGCTATCCTTATTGAAGAATTACTTACTTGGATGAAAGCAAAACGTCACTCCAACCACACATCTTCTCATTGATGTTCTCATTGTCTTAAAAAACAGAATTTTTTAAACATCACAAGTCTGATTACAAATTGATTTTTCTTGATTCACTCTTGAAGCTAATCGTTTCACGTATTTTTTTTATGAGTTTTTATTTTCTCTTCAACTATTCCTAGTCAATACAAAAGAACTGGCTTAAAATAGAAATCAATATTTTTATCAATGTATCCTCTCTCACATCATGAGATGAAAATATTTTTCAGCATCTAAAGTTATATTTGTTTGCTTAGAATGATTTCTTTTCATATGTTTTTTTAATTTTTACAGATATCATTTCTTACAGCACTTTTCTTTAGCTTCGT
>NZ_HE998300.1 GCF_000312585.1 Bartonella queenslandensis AUST/NH15 | reverse complement strand
TTTTTTATCGGTTTTTTCTTTAAAAAATTAAAAACAGTGTTTGTTAAATTCAAAGTCATATCTAAAACAGCCCACCTTTATCTTCTGAATATTCCCTTATATAAAGCTGTCTATAAAATTAAAATATTTTTTCTGAATTTGCGACTATAAACTCAAGTTTTTTTCATATAAAGAAAGTAAGACTGTATTTTGTTCAACAATATAAATAAGCTGTAAAACCTCATAAAAAAGCATAATCTTGTATAACTTTTCTATACATTTTTCCTTTTTATTTTAATGTTGTCAGAAAAAATAATAATTTTCTAATTTTAAAATCCTTAATTAATAATGCGATAGCGTATAAAATTAAAAATAATGTTTTAATATTTGATTGAGCCTCACATCCATCAATTAAAAAACTTATGTGTTTATTTTTGACGCGAAAAGTTACGAGCTCTTAAGTCTAGATTCTGAAACGGTAAACTCTGCGCATAAACCTTCAAAACTACTATTAGCTTTAATAGCA
>NZ_HE998299.1 GCF_000312585.1 Bartonella queenslandensis AUST/NH15 | reverse complement strand
GAGGGTTGAGTAAATTAAGTATGATGGTGTAGACTTTTGAGGTGTAAGGATAATACTGCCTAATAGATTTTAATTATTTGCACGATTGTTCTGATGGAAGCAAGTGCATTAAAGATATTTTAAAACAAATATGCGAATGAGTAACAATGCCATCTTGAGGATGTGACGTTTATTTGTGCGCGGTGATTCTATGAAATAAAGTAAATAAGAAGCAAAAAAATTTAATCTCATTGAAAATATCGGACATGGCTATAAATGAT
>NZ_HE998298.1 GCF_000312585.1 Bartonella queenslandensis AUST/NH15 | reverse complement strand
ATCTAAATGTGTTATTGCGATAATTCTTGCTGATTTATTTCACAATTTCATCACAAAGGTCATCTGTCAATTTAATTTAAAGGAGAATTTTTCTCATGAAACGTGTTGTTTTAGCTGCAGCTTTGTTTGCTGTCTTTTCTTCAGTATTATCTCCGGTAACGGTTAGTGCACTGCCAGCAGGGGGTGGTTGGGGGACTAAGAGAGATGCTATAGTAGCGAAAATTATGGAACGAAACGGGCTTAGTAGAAATGGAGAGAGAGGGAAAGAAATTGCAAAAATTCTTGGAATGATTGTTGTTCCTGAGAGAAGAAACCTCTTTTCATATAGTGAGAACAGTTTTCAAATTGCAAAGAAGGATCGTTCATTTCTTCTGTCTTTGGGAATAAGAAGTGCTTGTAGAGATCTTGACCCGAAAAAGTATAGTGGCTACCGCTGGATGTCATGCTCTATTAATTAAATTAGTCAATAGAGAAAGAGGCTCTTGATAAAGAAAGCATCCCGTACAATACGGGATGCACAGCCGCATAAAGAACCCCCTTGTTGTTAGCGGTTTCGCTTGAAAAACAGATTGATTGCTGCGCTTCTTGGATGTGTTACCTGTGATAGCATGCAACATATTTCTCGACCGGTTTGGAGAGGGTGGCAGATGGGGGAAGGATTTGCATCCTTTGAAATGTGGGAAGGAAGGCATGCATTTAACATATATGGTGTTTTTATGAGAAAGTGTAGTGCCTATTCAGGGGTGGTATTGCCTGAATCTTTTGAAAGGAATTTTCAATGGGAGATCAAGAGGGACTTTCCCTGTAAGATGCTTAATTATTTCTAAACTAGATTGTTTTTCCAACTGATTTGAAGAGAGCGTACGGTCGGTTTGGGGATATGATATATATACAAGGGGGGGGTA
>NZ_HE998297.1 GCF_000312585.1 Bartonella queenslandensis AUST/NH15 | reverse complement strand
GGAGAATGTAGAGAAGTTACACGAGAGAGTTCTTGTGATTTTGCTTTTTTTTCGGATAAATTAGAGTTTTTTCCTATACTTTGAGTAGAAGAAAACGTCATTTGAGTTAAAATATTTTGATGTATTGTCTTTTGCGAAAATAAAGCATTAAATGAAACAAATAAAAAACTGATGATAAAAAGAAGAGACCCAACACAAAATAAAGTATTTTTCGTGTATAAGAATAAAGAGTTTTTGCAATCCAAAAATAAAATAAAAAATTATCAGAAGCAGAGTGATAACAATACTATTATGGTATTTACGCTGTTTTACAGTTTTTTTTCGGGACGTCTTTCGCTTTGTTGCCATTATTTTTGATTTTCAGTTGCGTTTATTTTTCACAAAGAACGAATGTAAATTATTTCTTATTTCAAGCTCGAAAGAAGTGCATTGATATTAATTGCTTTTCCTTTCAAATTCCTAAAATAAGCCGTTTCATTATATTCATTTATAAGTTGATAAATTAACAAGAGCTCTTATCGACTTCTATTAATTTCATAGT
>NZ_HE998296.1 GCF_000312585.1 Bartonella queenslandensis AUST/NH15 | reverse complement strand
AAAATCTCATAGAGAACTATGATTATTTGTTAAGAGAATAATATCAATGAAAACTTAGAAATAGAATTGCTAGATTGCTTATGGAACATAAGCATTCCATACCAATTTATATCATTAACAATACCGAATGAGCCAATCTGTAATGGAAGCCAATGGAATATTTTGGCAAATTATAGAATAAGTCTATAAAGTATAATGAAAACTGTATTGGCAATGGCATACTATACAAAAAGTATTAAACTGTTTCCTAATACTCTCGCAAATTCAAAACTATCATAAATAGTTTATAGAACAAGAAAAAATGGCTGATAAGAATCTTAAATCACATTGTCTTGCTTTCTAATGAATGCGTTTTATTTAAAAGATAATATCATACCTATATAATATAATTATTCATTAAAATTAACATAAATAATATTATATTATAGAATATATCTCCATTTTTACTATAATTTATATATTATTAATAATTCATATTGACTTTTAAATAAAATTAATTATATACTATATGTATTTTATGTGTTAATACAATACATAATTAATGTATTATA
>NZ_HE998295.1 GCF_000312585.1 Bartonella queenslandensis AUST/NH15 | reverse complement strand
TATATACCCGATTATACCTGATCATAATACAAATCCTTATAAGATTTTTCACATCGTATCACATCATATCATAAAATAATGTATGTTATACGTATACTATAAGTAAACCATATGTTAGATGTATGTTTTATGTCATATCAAAGCGATTTTCATTTTAATTTTTTATAAACCGCTTTGAATTTATTAGCATTTTCAAAGTTTTAAGAACTTCATTCAATTCCGATTTAAACAAAGAACTTTTTTGATCATTTGCTTTTGTTTGGTCGTTTTTCTCTGTGAGATATTTATTTTCTTGAACGGGAATAGCTAAAATTTTGGGATAATAGTGGTAAGCTTGCATTAAAAAATACTGACACCGCTTTTATGTGGTTCTACCGACAATGGCACAAAAAAACTATCTGTGAGTGAATATTCTCCATACAGCTAAAAGGAAGATATTCTTTGGTGTTTATTTCCTTTAAATTTGCTCTATGAGAGGCGTTTTGTTTTTTTGTGATAATCCCCACATAAATGTTA
>NZ_HE998294.1 GCF_000312585.1 Bartonella queenslandensis AUST/NH15 | reverse complement strand
TAAAAGGGATGTAAGGAATTTGAAACGAAAAATATTACGATATTCAGCTTTCTTACTCGAGTAAGAATAATAAATTATTATAAATCAATATTTTATATTATGAATCTCTAATTCATATTTGAAAACTAAAATATAAAGATATAAAAAATAAGCCATAGTAGGAAGTATTTTTTCTGCTCTACCCGTGATGCTCAACAGGCTATGTGTGGAGGAAGAGGGGAGTTTTGTTTTATAATTTTAGCAATTCGAATCTATGAGATATTTTCTAGTTAGATTATTTTTTATCGAGATTTCAAAGAGAAGATCTAAAGAGCAACTTATACAGTCACGAGGAAAGGGGAGTAAGGAGAAACGGAAAATTATTGATAACTGAAAAAATATAANATTTTTTTTAAAAGGTGTTGACCCAAATGAAAAAGTCAACCGTATGTTCCCTTCACTTTCTGCAAATTAGATAGTCTGAAAACTAAATAGCTTGTGTGAGAGCGCGTAGCTCAGCTGGTAGAGCAACTGACTTTTAATCAGTAGGTCCAGGGTTCGAATCCCTGCGCGCTCACCAAATTTGAATAATATCAATGCGCTATGCAAAAATTTGAGAATCTTT
>NZ_HE998293.1 GCF_000312585.1 Bartonella queenslandensis AUST/NH15 | reverse complement strand
GGAGTGTTTTTACACGCCCATCCATTATTTCAGGAAATCCAGTAACTTCAGCAACATCTTTTACGGGTAAACCAGCTGCTATGAGGGTTTTGGCTGTTCCTCCTGTTGAAATCAATTCAACATTGTAAATCGCATGAAGGGTTTGTGCAAATGCAACCACCCCTGTTTTATCAGACACAGAAAGAAGAACACGACGAACCCGATGAAGATCAGGTATGGGAAAATTTTTGGCAACAACACCCATAATAAAAGCCTTAAAAATGAAAGAGTTAAAATTCAAACAAAACAAGCTTATACGCTTATAGCAAAAGCCTTTAGCAAAATACACTGAAAGGATAAACTGTCTTTTTTAAAATATATGATGACTCACCTTGGTTTTATTATCCTGTAAAAATACCCTCATTTGAGATGTGGTGATAGGTATAAAAGCCTCATTGACATATTAAATGTTTTTTTGTTGCTTATAACGCAACATCTCATTTTTACAGCAGGTTTAAAACATAAAACACATCCATATGTTCTCTTCTATATTAGCTTTTGTATGTAAGATGAAGGCGCGAATATTGCATATACCCATTTGAGTTATCTCTAAAACGGGAAATAACCGGCAAGAGTATAAAATTATAACGGTAGAACCGTCCGCTCATTTTTCTTTTATGTTTTTCAAAAGCATTTATGACAATACTTTTAATAGAATGGTTTTTTAGAGTAAAAATAACATATTAGCCCACATTTTTGTACATTACATTTTTAATGAGATCATACTCTTCATGCAAAATAAAACGTTATCATATTGTGAATTCACGCATATTTATTCTAAAGAAAGCTTTTTCAATGAATCAACTTCTATTTTATGGTGGTCTTGTGAAAAGTGTCGTGTAAATCTTTCGTAAATGGTATAACAGACCCATTGTATCTATATTTAAAGATGCAAGTTAGGATAGCCATTCTCTTTATCCGTTTTCAATATTTTAATAACTCTTGCTTTAACAATACTCGGCCTTTGAGATGGAAAAGGTCTTGAGTTTTT
>NZ_HE998292.1 GCF_000312585.1 Bartonella queenslandensis AUST/NH15 | reverse complement strand
ATTGGAGAAACAAATAAGATAACTTTTATGAAAGTTAAGCAAGAAAGTTTTTTTTCAGTATTTTGGGGGATCATCTCATTTTTCATGACTATCTTTGTTTTTGGTTTTAGGTAGTTTTCTAGCGCTCTAGTTTTGCTAATTTTTGTAAAGCTGATAGGTTGGCTTATGTTATAAGTGCGTTTTGTTAAGTTTAAAAATTAAGATTCTCAATATTTTATACTGTATGAAATAGGGAGAGCTGAATGATCTTGTTGAAGATGCTATGGGATGTTTTATATATTAATAAAAGTTAAACTCCTTTCGTTAACGCATTCCCTGTTTGAAAATAGAGATACTCATAGCTCTTTTACGATTTATAACTGTTTTAAAAAAATAGCACTTTATTTTAGGAGATTTATTTATAGGGATATATTTGTTGAGATCTCTTTTTTTACTTGATAGCCAATTTTAT
>NZ_HE998291.1 GCF_000312585.1 Bartonella queenslandensis AUST/NH15 | reverse complement strand
CTTGGTATTGAAAGTTTTATAGAGAATAATCCATTATCACAAATGTTACATAATGGGCCTGCACGAACTGTAAGAAATAGTTCTGCTAATCAATTGGTAAAGGATGCCATTCTTATTGCTGAAAAAGCACCGGGATTGTTTCAGAAATTATTAGAAAAAATTGCTCTTGATATTGGTCCAGCAGGACCAAGAGCAATTGAAATTATTAAATCTGCAGGTGATATGGCATCAGCAAATGAGGGAGCGGGAAGATTTTTTGTTGAGCAGGTAGCCTATGCCG
>NZ_HE998290.1 GCF_000312585.1 Bartonella queenslandensis AUST/NH15 | reverse complement strand
GCCCTCCAATCTGCGCATTGCGGTCTTTCGCGGTTGCACCTTCTTCAAGATTCATTGCCTTGAGGATGGCGTTCTTTCCATACTTCTTCTTGATGGCAAGCGTGGCGGCTTGTATCTTCCGCTCACGCTCCAAAGCGGCATCTTCGGCTTTCTGTTTTTCCTCTTCGGCGGCATAGTCGGTAAAGAGGTCGAGCTGGACTGCACCGTCGTTTTTCTTCGGTACATCAGCTTCCGGCAGGACATGATTTGCAACAACATACATAC
>NZ_HE998289.1 GCF_000312585.1 Bartonella queenslandensis AUST/NH15 | reverse complement strand
ATTGTTACACGCATGCCAAATCATCCCCAATAAAGCTTTAGAAAAATTTTGACATATAAGCATTTTATGGAGTTTTAAGTAAAATTCTTTAAATGAAGGATTTTAAAAAACCTAACGGCTATAGGTTATAGATGTATTTAACTATTTTTATGAATCCAGCCAGATAATAAACTTTGTCTTCTCTTTTCAGCAGTTTTAATTTTAATCTAAAGTCTTTATTTTAGAAAGACATACCACACACTATAAACAACTTTAAAATTTATCAAAGAGTGCATTTAAAACAAGGGAACAATATCTCATCATTATCTTGATACAAGTATAAAACTTCTTCCCAATTTATTGTTTCTTCGTTGTTATGACCTAAATCCCCCCTTCCAAATCGATAAGCGATAATTTCAACGAGTACGCTATCCTTATGTGTTATTACA
>NZ_HE998288.1 GCF_000312585.1 Bartonella queenslandensis AUST/NH15 | reverse complement strand
AATCATATACTTTGCTTACTTCTAATAATGCTAAAGTCCTTGGTTCTTGAGATGATTCATTAAGAAGCGTTTTTATGCTTTTTTTATTTGATTTAATATATTCAGATTTGAAATAAGAGAACTTTACGATATTCATTTTTTTGTTTATGCTGAATAATGCTATATTATCATTATAAACCAATATGTTGTATGTAAATTGCTTAGTGTGTAATGTTTTCTATAAAACGCATATCATTACATAAGTAGGAATCTATTTTTTTTGTCTTTTGTAATTTTAAAAAGGCTGTATCCGTTGATGCTATTAAAGTACTGTTTAAGGAGCAATGCCAATAAACCTTCAACAAATTTACGAGATTTAGATTGAGAAAGTACAAGCCCTTATAACTCAGCAAGGATACTTTTATCGTTTTCAATAATCTCTTGTCTTCTATAGATTCCGAGAACTTTAATGTGTTCCCCAATGGTCAATACGAACATAGCATATAGTTTCACCATG
>NZ_HE998287.1 GCF_000312585.1 Bartonella queenslandensis AUST/NH15 | reverse complement strand
CGTATTCATATTGAAGTCTTAAAAACTGTTTTTTTTGTATATCACAAGAAGGGTTGCTGTGTGCTTAAAAATGATTGAAAAAATTGCCTTTTATGCTCTCTTTCAAAACGAGCATTGGTAAAAATAAAATTAGATATAACATTGAAAGCTGAAAAATAATATGAAAGTG
Organism: Bartonella queenslandensis AUST/NH15; assembly: GCF_000312585.1. Taxonomy (GTDB): domain Bacteria; phylum Pseudomonadota; class Alphaproteobacteria; order Rhizobiales; family Rhizobiaceae; genus Bartonella; species Bartonella queenslandensis_A. The sequence goes on along the minus strand of NZ_HE998287.1, from coordinate 309 downwards.
TTCATTTATGCGTTTTATTCAAGTGAACTTGCGCTTTTTGTTTAAATGAAAACGCTCAGCGGGAGTATGAGATCCCATTCGCAAGGTGTTTTACATTATATCTATTTACAGGCACCATCGCTAAATAGGTTGAGAGGCATAAAGAGATTTTTCTTTAAGTACAAGATATGACAAATTTACAATTTTAAATCGAACACAAAAAAATTGAATATGACCGCTACACTGCTTTATAAAATTTCAATCTACTTTTTGAATCTCACCCTTTACAATTGAATATTTTGAGATTCAGCAGATATTTTTCTTCTTATT
>NZ_HE998286.1 GCF_000312585.1 Bartonella queenslandensis AUST/NH15 | reverse complement strand
AGAACCAAAAACACCGTGGAGATTCTTTCATTGCAAATTTGTTCCATGATGAAACAAAAGCGCTCAAATTTTACCTAATAAACATAGCGTGCGTTTAAATAAAACTCATTATAAAAAAAAATTCTTATCTCTTCTGAACGATCTCAATGCCAAAGCATATTGCAAAATGAAGAGCTCATAAATATAATGATGTTCATCACCTTTGTGCACTTTATAAGTGTCAAAATGGTGCTGCATGCCGCTCATGAACAATATGAAATGGAAGTGAGAACAACAAAAAATATCTTTTTAATCAGTGCATGAATTCAAAACACAATAACATTTTATTTTACATAAGAATATATCTTTGAAGATAGCTATAGAACAATAATTTAAAGCAATACGTAATCTTTTCTTTTAAAGACATTGCACGTGAATATTTTTAAAATCGTAAAGCTGAATTTAAAAAAGACACTCAAAATGGGAGCTATTTTTTATCTTTATGCTTTACATATGAGATTATTTTTATTGATCAATAAAAATCACGTCAGTTTGATGCATTTTGAGAGCTGAGAAATACATGCATAAAATAAGCAACAAAATTCTTGAATTTTCTCTGCCCAACACCTTTTTTCTACAAACTCTCTGTTAATGAAAAACAACATAAAATTCTAGAAAACATATGAACAATATCATTAAAATAAATAGGGGAAACCTTATTGTAAAAATCTTTAGGATAATCATTTGCTTTTTTAGAAAGAAAATTGCAAATCTCTTGAACAAAACACCT
>NZ_HE998285.1 GCF_000312585.1 Bartonella queenslandensis AUST/NH15 | reverse complement strand
GTAATTTATATCCTATTGAGCAAGGCGTAATGTCCTTTTTTTGCCAAATCTAGTCATTTATCAGGATAGCCTGCTGATGTTGGGACTAGGATATTGGATTATAGAGAGAGAAGCAGTTTACCGGTAGATTCAATTTTCCAAAAGTTGTATTTCCCAAAAGTTGTATTTCTATGAGTCTATATCCCTTCTTTTTTGCTTCCTTTAAAGTATGCACAATGGCTAAACGCATAGGTTCTGGATGAGACAGTATATTTTTCTTCTTTACATTGAAATACAA
>NZ_HE998284.1 GCF_000312585.1 Bartonella queenslandensis AUST/NH15 | reverse complement strand
ATCAAAATAAAGTTAACGCGCTATCTTATACTTTGTTTAAAAAGGTTATAAAATATAATAAAAACAATTTATTATTTGATTCTAAAAAACAATAAAAATACTGTTTACAACTTGTGCTTATAAAAAGCCCTATCACCCTATTCTCTTTGAGATAAAGACAATTTAATGGCAGTTATATATCAATGTAAAAAATAGTGCAGTGTAATGTATTTTCTGAATAGTGATGCTCAATAATAAATGTTGTTGTGCAATAAATGTTGTTGTGCGCTTAATTTTATTGATTCTAAACGCAGGAAATTCACTATCTCATATAGTGTCTATATATAATAGTTAATAGTTTAAAATGTATAAAAATCTGTCTTTTAACTGTAAGTTCATAAAAAAGTAAACGTAGGAAAAATTTTGAATTTAATGGTAGATTTTCGTAGGCTGGGCTTTATTATTGCCTTAAAGAGCAGTTTTTTCTCTAATTTCAGTTGTTTGTTGCTAAAATTTGAAGCTTCTACGTTGACAATTGAATATTTTTCAGTCGATATGCATGCACGAATATTTTATGCAACCGAGATGAAGGTGTAAGAATAATGGCAGAGCGATCACAACACCTGCAAGATGTATTTTTAAATACGGTGCGTAAGCAAAAAATTTCTCTTACAATTTTTCTTGTTAATGGCGTTAAACTCACGGGTATTGTAACTTCATTTGATAGTTTTTGTGTCCTTTTGCGTCGAGATGGACATGCACAACTGGTTTATAAGCATGCTATTTCTACGATTATGCCTGGACAGCCTGTACAGATGTTTGAGGGAGAAAGTCCTGAGTAAACAC
>NZ_HE998283.1 GCF_000312585.1 Bartonella queenslandensis AUST/NH15 | reverse complement strand
TTCTATCCATTTAATAATTTAAATATTATAAAAAACATGAAATAAATAATTCCATCAATTTTCCAGAACTAAAAAAGGATAAAACTTATGCAATATATCAGCACGAGAGGTGAATCTCCTGCTTTAAGCTTTACGAAAACAATCATGACAGGGCTGGCAAGTGATAGTGGACTTTATCTTCCAGATAAATTTCCACAATTATCATTTGATGCGTTACGCGCACTTCGTGGTCAGTCTTACACAACAATTGCTAAAACTATTTTATGGCCCTTTGTAAATAACGAGATCGAGTACACAGCTTTTGAAAATATGGTTGCTGAATCTTATACAACCTTCCACCATCCAGCAGTCTGTCCGTTACGACAGACTGGAACAGATGAGTTTATCCTTGAACTCTTTCATGGGCCTACTTTAGCTTTTAAAGATGTTGCAATGCAGTTTCTTTCTCGACTAATGGATTATGTTTTGACTAAAAAAAATAGATTTGCAACGATTATTGCTGCAACATCAGGTGATACAGGAGGGGCTGCAATACAAGCTTGTGCTGGAAAAGAACACTCAGATATTTTTATTTTATTTCCTAAAGGACGTGTATCACCTATTCAACAACGGCAAATGACAACTAATCAAAGTACAAATGTTCATGCCATTGCCATTGAAGGAAATTTTGATGATTGCCAAGCTCTTGTCAAAGCAATGTTTAATGATCATCATTTTCGTAAAAAAAGAGCTCTTT
>NZ_HE998282.1 GCF_000312585.1 Bartonella queenslandensis AUST/NH15 | reverse complement strand
TGGTTTTCAACATAAATTAACACAATTTCTTTCTGATGTAGGTTTTGGCTTTATACCAGCAAAAAGATGGGAGAAAATTTAAAAAAACACCCCCAAAAAATATACAATTGGGGCACATGCATCAAAGCTCACCCCCTTTCACTAAGCCTCCAACATCCCGATGGATGGCTTCCGTATTTAATGTCATTGATTCTGTGAAGAAAAATATACGCCACGGACATTTACAAATCCCAACACTCTTTATTCTCGCCAATCAAAACAATCTTGCCAACAACATTGAAGTACGGCAATTATGCCAATACACACACCTGACAGACAGTATTACTATTACAGGCGCTGAGCTTGATACAATCATGTATAATGAAGATCACAAAAAACAATTTTGGGCAGCATTTGATGCATTTATCGCCGATAATGTATCTATAAAATAATATGAAACTTTAACTTCCATTTTGCTCCGCTAAAAACGAAGATTTCTATGAGCAACGTCGCTCTATAAATACTTCTTAT
>NZ_HE998281.1 GCF_000312585.1 Bartonella queenslandensis AUST/NH15 | reverse complement strand
ACGACAGTCCTCATGACATGTATAAAATAGGCATTATTATTTTACTTAAAATAATAAGCTGCAACTCGGTACAACAAAAAAAGCATAAATATTAGTACCACTATACTATTTTCTTTCTGTTAATGTTATAATAATCTGCACTTCAGGCAATTTATAAGAAATCTCTTCACACTTTGTCTTCAATAGTTTTTATCCACCACATGCCTTCTTCCAATTGTGATGTGCAAGAGGATAGCTCTCTCTCTATTTAATATCAACATTTAATATCAACAGGTTTGATATGAGAAAATCTTTACAAGATTCAAAGCTCTTATTCAAATTTAAAAGGCAAATTATCTATATGAATCAATATATTGATCTTATCGCTTATTATGAATTTGTTGAAAATATATATGACTATTTTATCCATGGCGATACAATCATTATCTTTTTCAAGATAAGAAAATATTTTTTGCTATCTATTTTAAGTCTTACAAAGCGTAACAATATCAGCACAACACCGTTAGGATAGTGCATAAATTTCTAGACTTGAGTTAAAACACTATTTTCTTATTCTAAAATATCACTAGAATGAAAATAGCTTTTCTCCCTCCTCGTATGCTTTATCATAAGCCGCATATCCCTCTCAAGCGTATACATTTTTAATTTTTTATCTAAAATTTTGAAAACTTCTTATATTATTCTACTAAAGCCAAGATCAATTTTATAAAATAACATTTATATCATTGAACTATTCTCTTAATGATTATGAAATAATCTTCAAGGGAAGCACTTTTTATCATTCCTCAAAAAGATTTTTGATATAATATTAAAGTGTTTTTTTCGCAAACAGTTCTTTGTAAACACTTTCAATCTCGCTTGCCTCTTTTTCCAAAGGAAAATGCGTACGGACATGGGTTAAAGCTTTCTTTCCGGCTGCCAATGTTTTTTCTACATCAGC
>NZ_HE998280.1 GCF_000312585.1 Bartonella queenslandensis AUST/NH15 | reverse complement strand
CGGTTTCATTGGTGGAAGCAGCAAGGCGTTCTGGGGCGGATGCTGCTGATGCTGTTATTGTTCATACACATTCCACCAGTGTATCTGTTCGTTTTGGGAAAGTCGAATCGACAGAAGCAGCTGAGAGCAATGATTTCACTCTGAGGGTTTTTGTTGGAAAGAAAGTGGCAAGTGTTTCTGCTAATTTAGCGTCTTATCCACAAGAACTCGCAGAACGTGCTGTGGCTATGGCTAAAGCTTCTCCCGATAGTTTATTTGAAGGTTTGGCAGATAAAGAGTGTTTGGTTAAGCATCCTAAAGATCTTGATCTTTTTGATGATTTTGTACCAAGCAGCCATTTTTTAACAGAAGATGCTTTAAAAACAGAGGCAGCAGCTCTTGAAGTTAAAGGTGTAAGCAATTCTGGTGGCGCTGCAACAGCTTATGGCCGTAGTGGGTTTATTCTTGTGACCAGCGATGGTTTTTGTGGAGCTTATCGCTCCAGTTGCTTTTCACGTTCTTGCAGTGCTCTTGCGGGTGAAGGGACACAGATGGAGCGGGATTATGA
>NZ_HE998279.1 GCF_000312585.1 Bartonella queenslandensis AUST/NH15 | reverse complement strand
AAACATCGCATGCTTTTTTATTTTTCAATTTATAACGGGTGATGGCTTAATACGTCTCATATCACTTTTAACAGAACAATAAATAGTGTTTAGCTCCTCATTAACAGCATAAGAAAAGAAAAAATAAATGAAGTTGTTCATAAAATTAATTTCCTTAAGACGCTAAAAAAGGGCATTATTCATAAATTTATTAAATTTGTCACAAGAATTAATGTATAATTCCCCATTAGATTTTTTCTTTCTTTAAAAACGAGCTTTTAATGGTGAGAAGCATTTTGAGCAAAATAGACCTTTAGTTTGAAAATCACTGTATAGCCTAAACAAAGCCTTATAACAAGAATCTAAAGACTTTTAGAGATTTAATGATCATTTAAAAAGATTTATAGATTTAGCCTGATATCTATCGCCGTGCTCCTATTTTTAAATAGGCCATATAAATTAATAAAACACGACAATCCCTATTAAATAAACACAATGTATAACGGATACTCCAATCAAAACACCCCAAACAGC
>NZ_HE998278.1 GCF_000312585.1 Bartonella queenslandensis AUST/NH15 | reverse complement strand
TACTTTGATAAATAATTAAATTCATTATGTGTATACGAAATATTCTTTTTAATTGATGTAAGAATATTACTTATATTATTCTATTTTTTCTTAATTAAAGATTGAAATTAAAAGAATTTTGCATCTGAAAATTTGGTGTTTTTTAATTTGCAAGAATAACAAGGGAGTGTATTTATCATCATTGCATTTAGTTGTGTTGTTAGTGTGTGTGTACACATGGATTGAGATTAATACTTTTTTAGTGATTGTTGATTGCATCTTGCTCTTCTCAGTGTGTAGAAAACTTCTATGCTATCGTTTGTCCTTATGATTGTTATCATGTTGTTTAACGCTGTTTTTTTTATGTTCGCTTTGGTATTTAAGCATGCTGATTGTGCCCAAGTGACTTACACGAGAATTGAAGTTCTGTATTGATCGTCCTAAGCCTCTTTTGCCTGCTTTACGGCATTGGTAGGTGGGGAAATTGTTTACGCGTATTGAACAAGTTTGAGAAAATTCGTGGTTTTTAATGGCAATCATTGCGATAAGTGTGCTGAATATTCTTTTGCGATTATTTATTTCACGACAGTTTTTTCATTCATGTATAACGTCTCTATTTTTATCATGTTGCCTTTATATTCAGGATTTCTTTTTTGGATGCTTGAAAGAGACATTTCTTAAGGCAGCCAAGCCCATCTCAAAACGGTGACCGT
>NZ_HE998277.1 GCF_000312585.1 Bartonella queenslandensis AUST/NH15 | reverse complement strand
ATATTCCGCTGCACCTTGTAAACCTAAAGAATAAGCCTCTTCATCAAAAGCAATGGAATGGATTTTTTTTCGTCGCACGCTCCATAATTCTTATACGGGGAAGTCCTTCAAAGCGTTCGAGCCAAATAAGAAAGTCTTGATACGCATCATGGGATAGGATCAAACAACCAAGCTGATGAGATACCAGTTCTGACCAATTTTCTGATTGCGGCGCTTCATGCGGCGCAACCATAATTTTAAAGTCCTTTGCGTTATCTAAATTGGTCAGAATATAAAAGACATCACCACCTTCTATAAGTGAATATTCAACACCTTTTTGCCGTTTGCGTACACATTGAGGGACGCTCAGAGGTGCTTCAGCAGGAATTAACCAGATCTCTGACGTTTCATGATCATGAATATTAATATAAATAACATCATGAAGCTTAGAACCGCTTACATTTAAGAAAAAACCTGGATTATCTTCAC
>NZ_HE998276.1 GCF_000312585.1 Bartonella queenslandensis AUST/NH15 | reverse complement strand
AATTTATTGAGTGTCATAGCAAGTTTCAAAAATATTTTTTAAAAACAGAAAAAGACAATCACTTTCATTTTAATCTATGGGTATTTATTATCAATCAACTCAAAGAAGCCGGTGTTAATGCTTCTTGTTTAGAGCTTTGTACCTATCAAGATGAACAGCATTTCTTTTCTTATCGACGTGCAATACATCGCAATGAACCTGATTATGGTCGGCAAATTTCTGCTATTATGTTGAAATAAATATTTTTTTGTAAAAAGATCAAAACCGCCCACAAAATAATGTCAATAAAATAAGTAAGCTTTTTTCTAATATGTCTTTTTCATAAAAATTCTTATTGGCTTTACAAAACACGAAAACTGTAGCTATGAGAAATAAAACGAACTCTTCTTTTCAACGTTTGCTTATAATGACCTTTAACACATAACGATTTAAATATAAAATATCATTGAAACTGTTTTCTAAATCAAGCAATTAAAGAAAAAGCTAAATTTGATCATTAAAAATATCTTTATTGCCTTCACTCTCTCTACAAACAATGA
>NZ_HE998275.1 GCF_000312585.1 Bartonella queenslandensis AUST/NH15 | reverse complement strand
CAGCTTTTATGACGGTTGATATCACTTAATTTGGTTATATCGATAGGATATATGGTATTTTTGTTGGCATTGTGTTTTATGGTGTATTAAGTAATTTTGTATATTATTAGTTGTATTTCTTTTGAAGAGGCATTGTGGCTTTTAAAACCTTCACATTTGTGATTTTTTGTTATTAAGAGGGTATATTTTTATGCCTATAAAGAGAATTTTGAAAAATAAAAAAGCCTCTCCCAAAAGCTTTCATTGAGAGTGCTTCCCATAAAATTGGCAGGAGGAGCTTGATGGTTTATTTTCTAGAAAATTCATGAATGTTTATTAATAAATCATTTTTCAAAAAAGCTCTTTTCATTTCAAAGAGCAAAAGAGAAAAAGAAAGCGATAAGAACATTAATAAAATAAGATTAGGCTGGAATTATTCAGTATTAAGATACAATGAATGGTGTTTATATTTCTCTTATTAAATTATTTTATAAGATCGTAAATTTTAAATAATAGGGAAATAAATTGATTCATTTTCTTTAAACAGTTATTTGTAGATAAAAAATTCTCTTTTACTCTATAAATTAAAAAAATAATGACTTTTAAAAAGCCTTATAAGCTTTATACCTTAATTTTAAATATTACGCATTGATTTTGAATTATGCATATTATTCATCATCAATCATGACAATAGTGGGTATAGACTGGGCATAGACAATGACATTTAATTTTTTCATCAATTTATTTCTATTTGTTATTTTTTTATTGTGGATTGCTCAAAGTAACAGAATGCAATGGAGTCTTTCATTCCGTGTTATGCTAGGGCTTATCTTAGGCTTGATTTTTGGAAGTGTTTTGCAGTTTTTTTATGGAGAGGGTGAAGCCACTTTATTGAAATCCGTTGAATGGTTTAACATTGTTGGTGAAGGCTATATCTTATTGTTACAAATGATTGTTATGCCACTGGTTTTTGTCTCTATCGTTTCAGCTGTTGCTCATTTACATTCTGTTTATGCTGTTGGAAAGGTAAGCATCATAACGATTTCAATATTGCTTATTACGACGGCTCTTTCAGCGTTGGTTGGTGTTTTGGTTGTTAATGCCTTTGGATTAACAGCAAGTAGTTTGGTACATGAAGGACAAACTGTTTCTGCTGTTCTTGGGGATCGTATTTCTCAACTTGGAGATATGAATATACCAAAAATGATTTTGTCCTTTTATTCCTAAAAATCCCTTTGCTGAGTTAAGTG
>NZ_HE998274.1 GCF_000312585.1 Bartonella queenslandensis AUST/NH15 | reverse complement strand
TTAATTAGAATGTAAATATGAAACATATAATCGTTGATGTTAAACAACGTAAGAGACAGCAGCAGTTGCTTAAAATTTTCCGAAAGTACCTAATGGACTTTTTTAAATAAGTAATGAAACCTGATTTTTTCAAAAGTAATCCAACTTTAGGAAACACGCCCTTTCTAAAAAATAAAAGCAGTTTTTCAGTTAAGAAAGAAGAAAATGTTGAAAAATATTCTCCCATGCTACTCTTTTAGCACTCATAAATGTATCTGAATTGCTATTCTTCTATACATCGCTTTGTACCATAATAATATGCTGTTCACATTGGCGAGAAAAACGTTAATGATAATATCATTTATCTCTATCCAACTTGAGTTCTACTTTACACTATGAGAGAAATATCCATTTTTTATTATCTATACCATAAAAGTATATATAATTAAGCCTCGAGCAAAAAATAATATTATCATGATACAATGAAAAATAACCTTTAAATAAGAATTTAATATCATCTACAAAACATACATTCT
>NZ_HE998273.1 GCF_000312585.1 Bartonella queenslandensis AUST/NH15 | reverse complement strand
ATAACTTATGAGAGAAAAAACATTTTTATCAGCAAATATTCATATGTTTTGCATGAGAGCTTATTCGTAAAAAAAGGATGTTCTGTGTATCCATTTTATTTGATAAAGAATCTTAATCATGTAATGTAAAGTGTTATATATTATGGCTTTGAAAACTATTGACACTTACTTATCTTTTCGGAAATATTTTTATGTCAATCATTTATACGATGATTTATTTAAAATTTTAGGAAATATTCAGTTGATTAATTGAGGATTGAATATTATTCTGCGTGTCGTGCATGCCTGTTTATCTTGTCAATTTTTTACCATGGTAGAATAAAATGCTCTATGCATTAGAATTGTTCACGCCAGAAAGCGGGAATAAAAAGGACGAATATTGTTATGATTTCAAGGCGTCCAGCTAACATTAGAAAACTTAAAATCCATAAAGCATTATCGTTGATTGTAGAGAAACTACCAACGGGGCCAATAATATCTCCAAAGCCTGGGCCAACATTTGAAAGTGCTGTTAAGACGCCCGTAAAAGAAGAGGTAAAATCAAGACCGGTTGTAAGCAAAAGTGCAGTGCCGATAATAAGGCAGAACATATAAAGACAGACAAAAACAAAACGGCTTGAGCAACATCGTTTGATATATTTGAGTGATCGTAGCGCGCCTTTACAACGACATTAGGAGAAAGAAGTTTTTCTATATTTGTTCGTGTAATACGCCAAAGAATAATGAGGCGATTGATTTTCATACCACCAGAAGTAGAGCCAGCACATCCGCCTGTAAAAGAAACAATGAAGAAAATTCCAAGCGCAAATGGTCCCCAAAGTTGATAATCTTCAGCGCTATAACCTGTGGTGCTAATAATGGATGAAAGGTGAAAAATGACATCAAGGAAAATCAAGTGGAAAGCGCGATGATCATGAAATCGTAGCCATGCTGCTAAAGCAAAGCTGAAAAGAAAAACGATATGAAGAAAAACAATCACTTGTGGGTCAAGAAAGCGTTTGGAGTGTCCAGGAAGGACTAATTTAACATAAAGTACGAAAGGCAAAGCAGAAAGCAACATG
>NZ_HE998272.1 GCF_000312585.1 Bartonella queenslandensis AUST/NH15 | reverse complement strand
TGAGGGTTTCCTTTTATCAAAAAAATAAACACATTTTGAAAAAAACGCCTTGACATAGGTTTTTTTTTTCAGGGTATGGTATCTATATATTTCATATTTAATGAACGACGTCAACTAAAAAATTCATAAAATATGAAATTTTATAAAGACAAAA
>NZ_HE998271.1 GCF_000312585.1 Bartonella queenslandensis AUST/NH15 | reverse complement strand
GGTTGACAGAAAAATGTTTTCCTACATCACGCAAAAATTCTAAGTAGTTTAAATTGCACAACCATTCGGCATTATTCACAATACAAGCATCGGTTTCTTGATCACCGAATATCAAATAGTTAGAAAATACCTTTTTAATACCCTTAATATTTTCAGCAATATCATCTTGTGTTAGAAGTCGTCGCGCTTCATCTTTAAAAGAAGGATCACCGATTAATCCTGTCCCTCCGCCCATCAAAGCAATGGGGCGATGGCCCGTTTTTTGTAACCAATAAAGCATCATAATTTGAAGAAGACTTCCAGCATGTAGGCTTGATGCTGTCGGATCAAATCCAATATAAGCGCTTACTGTTTCTTTTAAAAAAAGGTCATCTAAGCCTTTTTCATCTGAAATTTGGTGGATAAAACCACGTTCGCTCATAATGTGTAAAAAATCAGATTTAAAGGCAAACACAGAGTC
>NZ_HE998270.1 GCF_000312585.1 Bartonella queenslandensis AUST/NH15 | reverse complement strand
AAAAAACACACCATTTCAAATAATAACTCTTCAAATACCTTATTAAAGAACTAAACTTTTGAAGATACAAAGATGTCTATCAATCTCGACTATATTAGATAACACATTAATTTATAATGATAATCTAGCGTTATTCAACTTGAATGAGCGCTCTGAATATCATAAGATTTCCTCATTTAAAATCCATGTATATTGAATCAATCAAAACCACTTTCTTGCACATTAGCAAGAAGAGTCGCCTAAGTATAAAACATTTGAGAAAGAACAACTTTCCCTATAATGAACCATTTCAAAAGCTAAGACTTGTCGCAACATTGAGGATACGTGTATGATGGTGCCAGTGTGCTCTTTTGTTAAGCATAAAGAGAGTGGTTGCTCTATAAGTTTTATAGTCTGCATGGGAGCTTTATCCTTATACAATTCACGGGTGCTGTTGCGAAATGAGTGTGACGAGCATTGAGAGATGTTTCTTAAAAAAATCCCATATTACCCTAGCCTTCATAAAGAATAGAATCTTTGCACCCCTGTTTCTCCAGTTTATAAAAAGACAAGCTGGAATCATTATTTGCTATCCTTCAATTTTAAGAAAGCCCTTGTATTGAGCAAAATTTATCACAAGTATTTTCTTTCTTAAATATTTTTTATCTCTATATTGGTTCTATTTATGATGTGCAAATAAATGATTGTTTTGATTTTGACAGTGAATATTTAATTTCCATATTGGCGATT
>NZ_HE998269.1 GCF_000312585.1 Bartonella queenslandensis AUST/NH15 | reverse complement strand
AATAAAATTAGAATAATAGATTATTGTTGTTTCAATCAACGCTGCACTACACCATAAAATAATGCCCCATAGCGAATACATCCAAAGTCCAATCAAGGCAACAGGATAGAGAATGGCCAATATAGCTGATGCAAATTGCCACTGCCAAGGCATAAGGTCAAAACGCCATAGAATACCCGGAAAAACACCAACAAGGCGTATCCAATAAAAAATACTCAAACTTAAGCAAATAAGCGCCAAAAATCGTAAATAACAGTTATAAATTAAATTGATTTTTGAAATCCGTTTGTATGCATTATTTTTCACAATAATAGCTCTTGTTCAAATAATAGCTCTTGTTCAACAGGTTTGAAGTAAGAATTGACCATTTCATCTGTTACACTTGAAAGTTTATCGGGCTGCCATTGAGGTGTTTTATCCTTATCGATTAACATAGCACGTATCCCTTCATGAAAATCATGCGCATTAATCATATGATGTGCAATACGGTTTTCAATTTTTATACAATCTTC
>NZ_HE998268.1 GCF_000312585.1 Bartonella queenslandensis AUST/NH15 | reverse complement strand
TTACGCAAAGCTGATCTCGTGCGTCTTTTAAAACTTCACTCAATACAAATTGACCGATTGTTGGATTTAAACCACGCAACAAAATTAGATGCTTTAGAATCCACTCTCCATATTCTCGGAAAAGCAATTACAATTGGTATTAGCGATGCCGCTTAAAATTTATTTATAAATATTAAGCAGTATAGGAGGGAAAGAAAATGACAGGTCCAGAAATATTAGATGCCGTGTATATGATATCAATGATAGTTATATCACTCTTGACTATAGCGTTTTGTTTGCCTGCCGCCTTTTGATTTTCATTAATATTTTGTAGATTATATGTAATTATACGCTTTTACAAAAAAATCTAGAGTGAGAAATTTCTCCATATTGGTGAACTAAATATTAAGCTCGTGACGGGCTGCTGTTGCCAAAAAAGCAGATCTTGTTAAACCTCTTTCTTGTGCACAATTATCAATTGCACGCAAAAGCCCTCGTTCAATTGATATATTTGTACGTACGACTTCTGAATCATTTTCAATAAAAGGAACCTGTATTAAAAAAGCTCCTTCTGATAAGGCTTTTTTGATAGCTTTCTGTTGTATCACTTCTTCAAATTTTAAGGGAACAGGCACTGTATCCATATCTTCACAGTAAAGTTGCAAAGCTTCGGTTGCATTGATGATAAGATTTTCTTCTTCATCAGCAGCAGAGAATAGACCTTCAAAATCAGGAAATTGAACACCAAAAGCAGAATCTTCATCTTTATGAACAAGAGCAAAAAATCTTTTCATTTTTCTTCTCCTTTTTGTAACCATCCTGCTTGT
>NZ_HE998267.1 GCF_000312585.1 Bartonella queenslandensis AUST/NH15 | reverse complement strand
GTATATTCCCTAAAAAGAGCTTTCTTTGATACATTATTGAACATTAAAGTTGCCTCAACACTCATCTCTTACGAATAATATTTTCAATAATTCTTTACATTGCTGGAATCCTGTTATCAATTGTTTGATAAGCAATATGAGCAAAGATCATCATCAATCAGTCAAATTTTTAAAAAGTGTACCATCATACTTTTCTAAATATTAAGTGTGACACCGCAATATGCACTCACTCAAAATGCGTATGAAGCAACATTTGTGCACGTGATCATATCTGGAAATATGTTTTATTAACGTATAAAATATATTCATTTATAAAAATCATTCACTTGCACATCACAAATAAGGTTAGCAGAGAGAGATAAAAACCTTAAAACGGCTCTTATAGACCAGTTCAAGTGTCAAAGTCACTAGAAAATAAGTCACAATATGAGGG
>NZ_HE998266.1 GCF_000312585.1 Bartonella queenslandensis AUST/NH15 | reverse complement strand
GAAGGACGAATAATAGCTGGAAGCCCAACAACATCAAGCGCCTGAACTGCTTTTGCTGTTGCATGGGCGATATAATGTTGTTTGCGTTCAGCTTCGGTATGTCGCAAGTCGCGTTCAAGTTCTTCAAGGGCTTTGTCAAGGGCTGCACCAGAAAGTTTTTCTTTAAGTTCAGCACGTTTTTTTGCATGTTGTCGGCGATTTTCTTCTTTCAGTTCTGTTGCATTGGCTAACATAGACCGTGGTGTTTCCAAACCGATTTTTGCCATCGCTTGGCGGAATAAAGCACGATCTTCTGCTTTATCAATAGCTTCGGCATTGGCCCCTATCATTTCAACATGATAGCGGTCTAAAATACCCATACGCTTTAATGATAAAGCGGTATTGAGAGCTGTTTGTCCTCCCATGGTGGGTAAAAGGGCATCAGGACGTTCATGGGCAATAATTTTGGCAACGATTTCAGGCGTAATGGGTTCTATATAAGTTGCATCCGCTAGATCTGGATCTGTCATAATCGTGGCAGGATTAGAATTGACCAAAATAATTCTGTACCCTTCTTCTTTTAATGCTTTACAAGCTTGTGTGCCTGAATAGTCAAATTCACATGCCTGACCAATGATAATAGGTCCTGCTCCGATGATAAGAATAGATTTTATATCTGTGCGTTTGGGCATGGCTTTTTCCTATTACAAATATCCGTGTGCGATTGTGGCAAGAAAAATATTTAAGTTCTGAGGCTACAGTTATTTTATAAGTTAAGTGACAAAGAAAGTAAGTACTAAAATACCTTTTCCATGCTTTTTTTCATAAAAATTAAAGATAAATTTCTTTTTTGGGTTGAGTGACCTTATCAGTATATCAAAAAGATAACCTTTCATAAAAAAATAAGAGTACTTTGAAGAACGAGAATATTCAAGCATTTTCGGGAGATAAAACATGAACGATGATTTATGGTTGGATAGAGTTTCGT
>NZ_HE998265.1 GCF_000312585.1 Bartonella queenslandensis AUST/NH15 | reverse complement strand
TCATATCTATATCCTTTCCGATGATATATATGAACATCTCACGTATGGAGACTTTACCTTTGTAACTCCCGCTCAAGTAGAACCAGCGCTTTATGAGCGTACACTCACAATGAATGGTGTTTCTAAAGCCTATGCGATGACGGGCTGGAGAATCGGTTATGCTGGGGGGCCACAAGAACTCATTAAAGCTATGGATACCATTCAAGGTCAGCAAACATCTGGCACGAGTGTTATTTCACAATGGGCTGCTGTTGAAGCTCTCAATGGGCCTCAAGACTTTATCACTAAAAATAAAAGTATTTTTCAAGCACGTCGTGATCTCGTTGTTTCCATGCTAAACCAAATACCTGGCATTCATTGTCCAACACCTGAAGGTGCTTTTTATGTGTATCCTTCTTGTGCAGAACTTATTGGCAAAAAAACACCAAATGGCCAATGTATTAGGAATGATGAAGACTTTACTATGGCGCTTCTGGAAACAGAAGCTGTCGCCGTTGTCCAAGGGGCTGCTTTTGGACTTGGGTCAACTTTTCGTATTTCTTATGCAACATCAGAAAAATTACTTGAAGAAGCTTGCACACGTATCCAGTCTTTTTGCAACAGCTTAATTTAAAATTTTTAACATCATCTCTTGTGATTGTTTTTTGCTGAATGTCAATCTATCCGACAAAATATCAAAAACTATGTTAAAGATAGAGCCTATCAATTCAGCAAAAATATTCATGCATAAACATAACAAAAAAATAGAAACCGCAGATAAAGATCAAAAAAATCAAGCAATCAAAAAAATGAATCAGTCTATTGTCATGAGAGATAAAAAACTGTTTAGCTTTCTCCATCCAATTTATAACGCTAAGAAAGACCTCATACTAAAAAAACAATCACCCTTATAATTAATAACCTTACAGTTAAACCTTTTCTATTTCTTGGCATCCTTTTCACCTAAAAATGAAGAAGTGTCTCCCTCTCTCCATTGTGTAAATAGTTCAATTTCTCTTAAGTTTTCGCTATTAACCCCTTAATTGACTTATAGGTTTTACGA
>NZ_HE998264.1 GCF_000312585.1 Bartonella queenslandensis AUST/NH15 | reverse complement strand
CCTAATCAATAATATATTTTTTAACAAAAATAGAAAGTAACATCCGCATAAAAATCTAATCGATATAAAAAATAACGAAATTCTTTATAAGGATTCCATAATTTTATCCCGCTTTAAGTACCCCCCACTGTATCAGAACGCATTTTGCAGGTAGAATTTGAAAAAACAACTTATATGCTACAAAAACTTTCTCAAAGAGAATTAATATCTATACTGCACTCGTAAAAAATCCAGCTGTATTAAGATTCGTTCTCCTCTTTTTCATCCTCCCAAGGACGAAAAAACGCTCGTTTCTCTTATAATCTAAGTCCATAAGCAAAAAGCATTTTTTCAAACCATACAAGTTTTATAATAAATAGAGTGAAGAGCTCTTTTTAGAAACATTTTCAAATGCAGAATTAGATCGCTTATACAAAAGATGAAAAGAATATTCATCCAATAAAATCTCAAAGCCATTTAAACAAAACGCATAAAAATAATATTTTTTCACTCTTAACA
>NZ_HE998263.1 GCF_000312585.1 Bartonella queenslandensis AUST/NH15 | reverse complement strand
AGACATATTGCTATAGATCTTTTTATAATTTAATAAAAAATAAGGGATAAAGAAAAAATTCTATATCAAAAATTAAAAGAAGTCTGAGGGGAGTCCCAAAAAAGGTGAACAGACGATACGTGAAAAGGTAGATGAGACGGTAAATTAGGTAAGGGTGTTTCATAGATTCATCAGCAGTATTCGTAAAATTATCTCCTCGAGGTAAATATTGTGATGGAGCGGGGAGGATGAATGTTCGAAAAAATATATGTGCTCCTAGTTTTTCCATTATACACACCACAATAAGCGCTGTGAAATGAGGCTAGTTCTGTTAAAAGACTTTCTTTAAAAGAAGTACAAGCACACGCAAGAATTATAGCGATCTTCTCCAAGAAGGTAATGACCCTATTGCCTTTCGAGAACAAACTATCTTAAAGCAGCAAAACAATATTTTCAAGAAATTGCCTAGGTGGCTTTTGAAAGCAAAAAAGCTGAGTTAAAAAATAAAGAAAAAATGGGCATTGATTTTCTCCATTGGAGTTAAATCTTATTTCACGGATAGGAAGCTTACCTATAAAAATTAATAGTCAATATCATTTGCAATGTTCTGCGTCCCTTTAGCATAAAAAAGTAGATACCGTGCGAAAGACTTTAGTTTATCTTCAAGAGTATGACGTTAAAAAACTGAAACAACATTATTTATAAATCACATAAAAACCAACATCCTTGTACAGTTTTGAGAATTGGTTTTCTTAAGTATGGACAGATCTATAGACATTATTTTATTGAAGATAACTTGTCATATCATTAGATCTTTGAGCGGCAATAACAGAGCAATTCATAGCATGT
>NZ_HE998262.1 GCF_000312585.1 Bartonella queenslandensis AUST/NH15 | reverse complement strand
ATAAGTATTATAGGGTGTTTCTTTCTCAAGATCTGAACGGTAAATTGCACGACCCGATGGCTTTCCTTTTCCTCCAAAGAGACCATAAATGACCGTTGGATCTGATTGAAGACGCATATGCTTTGCAAGGCGGTTATAAAATACCGCAGCAACCAGCGGTCTTTCTGCTGCAACTCCTGTTTCTTTCTCAACAATTGAGGCCAATATGACAAATTCATCAATTGATTTAATGGGTAAATCAGGTGAACGCGTAGCCCATATCGCATGAATTAATTTTTTCTGTCCCTCATACAATCTATTTATAATTTCTTTACGCGTTGTTCCTCGAATGAAGCAAACAGTATCCGTCATCAAATAGCCCTCTGGAGGCAATGTTTTTGGAAGGTCTCCAATCAAAATTTCATTGGCCGCTAATCGATCGAAAACTTGTTGAACCGTTAAACCTTCCGGTACTGTAAAGGTATACTCAATGGATTTTCCTTTCACAAGAATATCCATAATATCCTGCATTGAAGCATGGGCTGGAATTAAATATTCACCAGCCTTCAGGTGACTGGTGTTTTTGTAATAACCAACCCCATAAACAAAAATATCTGATGATCGAATGAAACCACGTTTTTCTAGCAATGAAGCAATTTCACGAATTCCTGTCCCTGGATGAATAAGAACAACTTGTTCTTCCTCAATTTTTCCCTTTTCTTCAAAAATACTTTTTCCAATATAAAGAGGAACACTTATGCCGAAAAGAATAATCACAATCAGCATGAGAAAAAAATGACCAAGAATAACCAACGGATTACGGACGATAGATGATTTCTTTTGTTTTTTATGTGTTAACATGCCTAACTATCCGCTTAATGATTCGAAGAGGAATCACTTACACCCTTGAATGATTTTTCCTTTTTCACATCGGACATAACCCCTCAATAGCGATTAAGAACAATAATATAATTTGTTATTTACCTTATAATAAAGGTAAAAATTCAAAAGCAGAAATTAAATAAAAATACTTATTATCCCCTAAAACGTCGCATCACCAACGATGCATTCGTTCCACCAAACCCAAAAGAATTGGAAAGTATCGTATCAATCTTTCGTTCACGTGGTTTATGCGGAACAAGATCGATTTTTGTTTCAATGGATGGATTATCAAGATTAAGTGTTGCTGGCGCTATATTATCCCGTATAGCTAAAACACAAAAAATAGCCTCAGCAGCACCTGCTGCACCAAGTAAATGCCCGATAGAGGACTTCGTTGATGACATAGAAACTTGTGGTGCATAATTTCCTAAAACACGTTCAACAGCCGCTAACTCTATGGAATCAGCCATCGTTGATGTCCCATGAGCATTAATATAATCAAGTTCA
>NZ_HE998261.1 GCF_000312585.1 Bartonella queenslandensis AUST/NH15 | reverse complement strand
AATTGAATCTTCATAATTAGATATTTTAAAGTATTGCCAAGAGAGAGTTGTTTTTTGTGGATGCTTTACTTTTTTAGGTAAAGAATCCCAACATGGGGCTTTGCTAAGTAATCAAATAAACTGCTCTTTGATTTATTGAGAAAAAACATTTTCTTTACAAAACTTGAAGCAGACTTTAGTAATTAGATGTTTGAATACGTAAAAAAATTTAGATTCTCCAACGAGCATTAACCGAAAAGAACCAACACTCTGTCTTGAGAAAATGATCCCCTGTAATTTTCCTACCCGTTTTAAAATTGGCTGCATGATGACTGTATAATTATATCATATAATGATAAAAAAGGCATAAAAACCCACACACAGTCTTGCTATTAAAAAACGGAAGCAACAAACTGTTAACGAATCGTACTCTATGTTTCTAAATAATAAAAAAAGTGTTTGTGGCTTACCAGCACAACAAAATAGAGTTTTGTATTTTTATTAACGCTTTATATTCCTATCAGCATACCATTGAAGCTATTG
>NZ_HE998260.1 GCF_000312585.1 Bartonella queenslandensis AUST/NH15 | reverse complement strand
TTGCCTGTCGTGACACTCGTCAACTTAAGATTATCATTCAAAGAAAATGTGACTTTATTATTGTTGTCTTTTTCAATTTTGATATTCTTGCTTCCATCTTCACTCGCAGCCGCAACAAGATTGACTGTACTTCCGGATTTAACATCTGTAGCATCCCCATCTTCAATAGAAAGCTTCCAGCCATTTTCTGCAATTTGCTTTACATCTTTCAGCTGTTTATAATTTACTGCATCGGTATCTTCTTCCCCTGCCGCTACTTT
>NZ_HE998259.1 GCF_000312585.1 Bartonella queenslandensis AUST/NH15 | reverse complement strand
TTTAGTCTACTTTTATATGCTAGGTTAAAGTGGGCGTACTACAATATATCTGTTGGAGTAATCTCTAAAACGAGAATACAATCTCATTGGGAAAGCATATGAA
Organism: Bartonella queenslandensis AUST/NH15; assembly: GCF_000312585.1. Taxonomy (GTDB): domain Bacteria; phylum Pseudomonadota; class Alphaproteobacteria; order Rhizobiales; family Rhizobiaceae; genus Bartonella; species Bartonella queenslandensis_A. The sequence goes on along the minus strand of NZ_HE998259.1, from coordinate 369 downwards.
GTCATAAAGAGAAAAACCAGTTTGAAACTTTACCATCTTCTTTTAATCGAGCTTTATGATTTTCAAAACCATTAAGAGCAATGTTTGTTTAATAGAATAATGCTGTTTAAATAATGAAGATAACGTATTATTTCATACTTTTATTTATTGCGTTTTCTAATGGAGATTGCACTCCTTATGCAAAACACCCCCCCCTAAATAAAGTATACTTGTTGTTACATATTCAAAAGCTTGTTTTAAAGAAATATTTCTTAGAGCATATCACATCCGTTTCATATCAGAAATCGTGAATGGTATAAAGCTAAAATATATTGATTTATAATGATAATTTATCGTTATTCATATTGAATTAGAACTCTGAATAACGTA
>NZ_HE998258.1 GCF_000312585.1 Bartonella queenslandensis AUST/NH15 | reverse complement strand
TTGAAGCTTCTCCCACAACAGAAGTTCTCATTGAAGAAAGTGTTTTAGGGNGGAAAGAATACGAAATGGAAGTTGTTCGTGATAAGAATGACAACTGTATCATTGTCTGTTCTATTGAAAACATTGATCCAATGGGGATTCATACCGGTGATTCGATCACCGTAGCACCTGCTCTCACCTTAACCGATAAAGAATATCAATGTATGCGTAATGCTTCGATTGCTGTCTTGCGTGAAATTGGTGTTGAAACGGGTGGATCCAATGTACAGTTTGCTGTCAATCCTGAAAACGGGCGCCTCATTGTTATTGAAATGAATCCGCGTGTCTCTCGCTCTTCAGCGCTTGCTTCAAAAGCAACGGGTTTTCCCATTGCCAAGGTAGCAGCAAAACTCGCTGTTGGCTATACGCTTGATGAATTAAAAAATGATATCACAGGAGGTACGATACCAGCATCATTTGAGCCTTCTATTGACTATATCGTGACAAAAATTCCTCGTTTTGCTTTCGAAAAATTTCCTGGAGCATCACCTGTTCTCACGACAGCGATGAAATCTGTAGGAGAGGTCATGGCAATTGGACGTACTTTTCAGGAATCATTACAAAAAGCACTCCGTGGACTTGAAACAGGACTTACTGGTCTTGATGAAATTGTGATTCCAGAGCATGCTGAAGGTGATGAAAAAAATTCTATACGCTCAGCCATTGCCATCCCAAGCCCTGATCGTCTGCGCTATATCGCACAAGCCATGCGTGCGGGCTTACCTTTAAATGAAATTCACCAAATCA
>NZ_HE998257.1 GCF_000312585.1 Bartonella queenslandensis AUST/NH15 | reverse complement strand
AAATAGCTATTTGTAAAATCTACAAAGAATGGTTTTTGTACAATTCAATACAAAGAAAAAGAGCGTGAAAAACAAGTTTTCATTTTGTGTGAGATAAAGCTACGAAAAAGTAACATTTTAGTTTTATAGGATTTATATTAAAGAGAGCATTGAAGTTATTTGTAATAATAATGTGTAGTTGAAATTGGTAATTTAGAGAATAATCAGAAAACTTAATGAAAACCATTGCAATGACAGTTATTGGTGCGGGTTCTTTTGGTACTGCATTAGCGATTGTTCTTGCTCGTAATGGTCATAATGTTTTACTTTGGGGCTATAATTCTCAACATATCAAAAAGTTACAAGAACAACGTTGTAATCAAGTATATTTACCCGATATTCGATTTCCTGAAAATTTATTCCTCGAAACTTCACTTGAAACTGCAACAATGGTAAGTGATAATATATTAATTGCTGTTCCAAGCCATGCATTTCATCAAGTGTTGTATAATATACAGCCTTATTTGGATCAACATTCACGCGTTATTTGGGCAACGAAAGGTTTAGAACATGGTACAGGGCGTCTCTTACAAGAAGTTGCTCGTGAGATTTTGGGTGAAAAAATCCCTTTAGCTGTTTTTTCTGGGCCAACTTTTGCTAAAGAACTGGCTATTGGTTGGCCTACTGCAATGACGATAGCAGCTTCTGATGTTGAGTTTGGTAAAGAATTGCAGCAACTGTTTCATTGTGACAAAAGTTTTAGAGTTTATAAAAGTTCAGATATGGTTGGTGTTCAATTAGGAGGGGCTGTCAAAAATGTTATTGCTATTGGTGCAGGAATATCAGATGGCATGGGCTTTGGGGCAAATGCACGAATAGCGCTCATCACACGAGGACTCGCTGAAATCAGTCGTTTAGGGAGGGCTATGGGAGCCGAGCTTTCCACATTTATGGGAATGACGGGCTTAGGTGATCTGGTTTTGACATGTACTGATAATCAGTCGCGTAATCGCCGTTTTGGAATACTTCTTGGTAAAGGAATAGATATAAAAGAAGCGGAAAAACAAATTGGTCAGGTTGTGGAAGGGTACTTAAATACTAAGGAAGTACATACATTAGCACAACGTATTGGGGTAGAAATGCCCATTGTAGAACAAATTTATCAAATTCTCTATTGTGATAAAAACATAACACAAGCGACTGACACATTACTAAGCCGCACTCTCAAGGATGAAATATAGTGGTACCTTATGTTTTTAAATAATTCCAATCGTAAAAAATAGAAATATACTATGATAAAAATATAAAATAGATTACGTTGATTATTGTGTAAGACTATTATATCTCAGCCAATTACAGATTCAGATCATTCGATTTTTGTATGAATAGAGTTG
>NZ_HE998256.1 GCF_000312585.1 Bartonella queenslandensis AUST/NH15 | reverse complement strand
AATTACCGCACTCGTTATGCGCATAATTTATGCAAAGAATTGCCTCGTATCCCTTGTGTAAAGAGTGCTGATGATTTTTGGAAGTTTGTAACAGCAGGGCGTGAACTAGGTCATTTGCACGTGAATTACGAAAGCATAGAACCTTATCCAGTGACCTTTAAAAAGGGTAATCCAAAATTGACTAATATCTCTCATCCTGAAAAATTCTATTATGTGACTGAAATGAAATTTGCAAAAGCAGGTAAAGAGAAAGATAAATCCACCGTTTTCTACAATAGCAATATCGTCATGACAGATATACCTCTTGAAGCTTATGAATATATTGTCAATGGTAAATCCA
>NZ_HE998255.1 GCF_000312585.1 Bartonella queenslandensis AUST/NH15 | reverse complement strand
AAAATGATTATACAACCGCCCAAGGTGATTATTCAACAGCTTTGGGTTCTGTTTCTCAAGCTATGAAACAGGGTGCAACTGCTGTTGGTCATCGTTCCAAAGCACAGGGTGAAAACGCTATTTCTATAGGATTTTATTCGAAGGCACAGGCAGATTATGCTATTACTTTGGGGGCAAGTTCAGATGCAAAGGAAAAAAATTCTATTGCATTGGGTTATTCCGCAACGGCAGAACAAGAGAACGCGATTGTTTTAGGTTCTCATGCAAAAGCAAGCGTTACGGGTGGTGTTGCTTTAGGAGCGAATTCTTTTGTTGATAAGGCCGCTGGTATTGCTGGTTATAGCCCTATGCAAAAAGATGGATCAAAAGATGAAAGTTATGTATGGAAAAGTACGCTAGGTGCAGTCAGTGTTGGTAATATTAAGGATGGTCAGACACGACAAATTGTTGCAGTAGCGGCTGGT
>NZ_HE998254.1 GCF_000312585.1 Bartonella queenslandensis AUST/NH15 | reverse complement strand
ACCCGCAATCCCTCCTCCAACGATGATGGGTGATTGCTCCACAAATGATTTCATATCAAATAAGCAGAATTAAAAGAGTGGTAGAAAGTCCCAAAACGCATTATAGTGGCTCATCTGGATGATATAAACATCCTGTTGGGTTTGTTTGATTGTATGAGAGTGAGGGAACATAACGATAAAGAGTTGAGCAATAAGGGCAGATTTTCTCATCGGTGGCTCCCATGTCGATAAAGATATGAGGATGATCGAATGGTTGTGTAGCGCCGACGCACATAAACTCTTTCACACCAATTTCTATTGTTTTATATCCAAGATCATTTTGAAAATGGGGAATATGATGATCAGCCATAGTCTACAAACTCCAGAATAAATTATCTCATCAGTTGTGATGAGGCTCTTCTATTTTATAAGCGTGAGTTTGTAATAATGCTTATAATAATGCAAGATGCTTTTTAAGACAAAGTGCTCTTCTTTATGCTATATGAAGTAATCATCATGTTTTTAGCACTTTGCAGATGGAGTTTGTTTCTAAGTATTTTTTAATATTAAATGAAAATATGATAATAAAAATTAGACATTGATGCATTATGAAGATGATAACATATTATAGAATATTATGTGAGGTATTTCGTCAAGGATTTTAGAAAGTATAAAAGAAAATTAATGAGAATATATGGAACAGAGGGTGGCATATAAAGTTTCTATATCGGATATAACAATGAAAAATCCGGCACGGTTTATTAATCGAGAGTTTTCATGGTTACAATTTAATAATCGTGTGTTGATGGAAGTGGCTAATTCGAAACATCCTTTATTAGAACGGCTAGAATTTCTTTCGATTTCAGCAACGAATCTTGATGAGTTTGTTATGGTTCGTGTTGCAGGGTTAGCGGCTCAAATTCGTGCTCACGTTACAGCGTGTAGTGCAGATGGGCATACTCCACAGGAACAACTTGATATTGTGCTCGCTGAGATTTCACAGTTGCAGGCTCATCAACTACAGGAATTGAATGTTTTACGTGATGAATTAAAAAAGAATAATATTGAAATTATTGGTTCTGATGATCTTTCAGAAATTGAAAAATCATGGCTTGAAAAATATTTTCTTGATAAAATTTTTCCTGTTCTAAAACCTTTGCCTGTTGATTCTATGCATCCTTTTCCCTTTATCCCTAATTTAGGGCTTTCTCTTGCGCTGCAATTGTCTGAAAAG
>NZ_HE998253.1 GCF_000312585.1 Bartonella queenslandensis AUST/NH15 | reverse complement strand
CCATCAACCAAGATGGCCACTTGATTATCAATATTTAAATGAGGGAAATATGACGCAGATCGACCTTGGGAATATCCGTATCAATTGGCGCGGTGCTTATGATGCAAAACAGAAATATGTCCGTCATGATGCTGTTGCGTTTAAGGGTTCCAGCTTTATTGCGAAGCGGAATGTGACGAATGTTATCCCCATTCAAGGCGCTGACTGGGATTTAATGGCCGCAGGCAGTGATCAACTGACGCAAGAGGGTGATTTGCTCACCCATGATGGCAACAAGCCCATACGCCTTATCCGGGGAGGCAATGCGCAAATTTTACAAATGAGCGGCAATCGGCCCACTTGGCAAGATCAGGCACTTGATCCAGCGCGGCGTGTCTGGAAACTTGGCAAAGTCAATAGGTATGGCAGTCGGTATACGCGTATTTATCTGATGGCCAATGGTCTTATCAAAGCGTGCGGCATGGGCAGCAATTATTCCAATGGCAATCCATCCGGTAAGGATATTTATCTGCCAAGTGTTGTTGCAACAGAAGATTCAACTGTGCGCTTTGTTGATGTTTTTTCGGGTGGACAGCAGCATTATGGCCTGACCGCAGAGGGCCAAGTTTACTCATGGGGTTATAATAATTATGGTCAATTAGGACATGGCGATACGGTGAACCGAGCCATTGCTAAAAGAATTGACTACTTTGTTAAAAATAAAATTAAGATAGCACGCATTATTCCGGGGCAACCGAACTATTATGACTATGGTGTTGCTTATTTCTTAACGACAGATGGGCGCGTCTATGCATGCGGATATGGAGGCAATGGTAATCTTGGGACCGGCACGATGTCCCATCAGTATACACCTGTGCGTTGCGGCGCATTAGAAAATATTATTGATATTGGTGTTTCGAGCTATCCCTATAGTGTTCATGCTATCGATAAAAATGGCGCGCTTTGGGTGTGGGGCCGCAATAATAACGGGCAATTAGGCCTTGGTGATACGACAGATCGTAGTACACCCCTTTTAAATGCTGCAATGAAAAATATTGTTAAAGCAATCCCTGTTTCTGGTTCCGATTCATCCGGAGAAAATTTGGTAGGCTGTGGCTTCGCGTTGCGCTCTGATGGATCTATCTGGGCTGCTGGCTATAATGGTTCTGGCCAACTTGGTTTGGGGGACACAACATCGCGCAGTAGTTTTACGCAAATTCCCTTATCAGAGAGTGTGATTGATATTTCGATAACAGATGGTCGATATGGCCCTGTTGGTGCTGTAACTCAACAAGGCCACGTTTATTTGTGGGGAGCCAATGGCTACGGTCAGCTTGGCACAGGTGATACGAGCGCGCAATATAAGCCATTCAAGCCCAAAGGTGCGTTTCAGGGCAAAGTTACGCGCGTACAAATTGGTGGGGGCTGCAGTTGGGTCGGGTCTATTATTCAGTATGGCAAT
>NZ_HE998252.1 GCF_000312585.1 Bartonella queenslandensis AUST/NH15 | reverse complement strand
TTGATTTTTGAACTTGTTGAAGGAGGACGTTTTGAAATAAACTTGCCTTCTCTCTCTATGGCATTGCGTTGGTCTCCCTATTTGTTAAGTCATGCCAAAAGGCTTTATGCGGCGCATGATACATTAACAGCAGAAAGTGCAAAACTCATTGTCGAGCGTTGTGATTATTTACCCGATGTCTTTACGGCAAGAGATATCTATAGACGATGTTGGGCTTCTTTAAAAGATAAGGAAGCTGTGAAACAAGCTTTAGAGCTCTTACGCCGTTGCAATTATATTCGTGAATTTCCTATAGAGGGCAATGAATTAGGTCGGCGTCCTGATAGACGGTATGAATGGCATCCTTTCGTTAAAAACAACGGCGGAAAACAATAAGGAAACCTCTTTTAAAGCATTCTACCCAAAGTGGCAAAACTCTTTTTAATGGCATTCTCATCAAGTAACTTTTCTCCAAAGATAATGATCTGAGTGACCTATAAGAAGAGTTTTGTCCAATGTTGTCAGTTTTGTCAGTCCTTTTTAGACCCTCTATTATTTTTTTCAAATGAGTAAAAATTAAAAACAATATATTTCAATATGTTAGTATTTTAGAGATACAACCTATATCAATAACACAACCTTAAATACAATTAATAATATATATTTGTCAGTTATGTGTCAGTAAATTGAACTGACAAAATAGACTATTTTAGTGCTTCATAAAACTTATCAAAATACTCATTCCGATATTTTAAAGCACATAGCGC
>NZ_HE998251.1 GCF_000312585.1 Bartonella queenslandensis AUST/NH15 | reverse complement strand
AATGAGTGTTTTTTCAGGAGTTACGAGTGGTTATCTCATCAGTTTTCCTTTTTCTGCATTTTTCATTGGCTTATTGGTTGAGTTATTTTGGCAGCGCTTGAATTTTATACTCTTATTCTTGATAAATACTGTGGGTGGTATAGGCGTTGTCTATGCTTTTGGTATTCCATGGACAGCGTATATGATACAAGTGCCTTTGCTAACAGTTTTAATAAGTTCATTAGGTTTTTTAATTGGTGGTTTTTTGAAGGTGCTGATTGCATCCTTTGTAGCACTTACCATTAAAAAAAACTGTTCCTCTCATTCATTTCGAGAAAGGGTAGTTCTGATTCTTGAATGAAGTTTTGTATTACAGTACATGAGAAAAAT
>NZ_HE998250.1 GCF_000312585.1 Bartonella queenslandensis AUST/NH15 | reverse complement strand
GAATAATAATGCCTATTGCAGTGTTTCTACCTGAGATCAGTTAGATAAAAGCATTTATGCGTCTTCTCATTTTGTCGTTTGTATTCAGTTTTGGTTCTTTCCTTCTCATTGTATTTTATAGCAAATTTATACGGTGTTTGTCGTGAGCTTTTCTTGCATTCTTTTAGACACAGGGGGCTCTTTGAAAGTAAGCAAGTGGTAATAAAAGCTATTGTTTCATACGGGATGAAAATTTAAAACCCATTTTGAGGATCATGTTAACAGATAAGGTATTCCAAGAGGGATAAAATGAAAAAGTTTATTTTATTATGTGCGGCTCTATTATTGGTAGCGGGGTATGAAAAAAATTATAATGTGGAGGATTTTAAAAAAGATGCAAAATTAAGGGAAGAATAGGGGAAGAAGTGTTTTCTTTCAGGATCAGCTGTTCAGGAATCCAAAAATTGTCAAAATGTCCTCCAAGCAGTTAATGAACTATTTTTCTCGAAAAAATTGCCTTCTACAGGCAAAGAACACGGCTTTTAATAAAAAT
>NZ_HE998249.1 GCF_000312585.1 Bartonella queenslandensis AUST/NH15 | reverse complement strand
AAAATTTCATCAACAACCTCTGCATTTTTATCAAACCCCGCTGCAAGACCGATAAAATTTTTAAACTCAAGCCCTGCAATAGCTACAGACAATCGTTTATCAACAACCTTTTGACAACCGTTTAATCCACTTTTCAATCCGACAATCGCTAAACGGTGCGCATGCTCTGGATCTAACATAAATAAAGCAGAACGGCCAATACAACGAAAAAAACTCATCAATCCTTCTCCACAACATAAAAATGATCCATCACACCTCACATACATCTTGTAACACAAAATATCCTCAACAAAGGGAGCATATTACTCAAATAATATCTCCCTTCCATAAGAAAGTTCATCACCTCATCATCATTTGCGTGGATTTTTATGCTTCCTGAATAGAAAAAATTTATTCTTGAAAAAATGTTCCTCTTTTTCACAATTGTTCAGATAGTTAAATATGTCTGTAAATCCTAAATCTTATAAAATGTAAAATGCCTATATGAATTGAGACATCAATGGCTCTTCATCACATCATGATCTTATCTCTTGCAAACAAGTTCATAACGTCTTTAAAAAAGCATGAAAATTATCTCTATTCCCAAGATTCTTTTATGTAATCATAGTTTCTTCGTGTAATGTTGTTTCCCCAAAAAACAAAGCTTGCTCTCTAAAGCTGTTTTTCTCATAAATTTATAGAATACACGGTTCGTAAAATCATCTACATTTAAATCAGTAGCATAGTTTATACTGTATTAATAAAATTTTGAAGAATCCGCATTATTACTATTTCTGATGTGCAAAATACAATTTGCATCGAGAAGTACTCTGCCTAACCTACTGTTCAAGCAATGAAAGTTGATCATTAAACCCACACTTATCATACCAGCGACTCGTAAACCAAAATAATCTTGCAAACCTTATAGTTCTGCTATTTATAAACTAATACAATCTTCCAGCCGATGAAAATGTGATTTCTTGCATCAAAATGATGATTACTTTCAACCTATGCAACACACTATAAATAGCTTTTAAATAAGCCTTTACCCCTCATCGCTCTATCGCTTGTTGAATTAAGAGGAACTATCTGGCACTATAAATTTTGCTCCTGCCTTATCTATCCATTTCCCATCAGCACTGAAATATAATTTTTACTCTCATTATACTAATATATAACACTTCTTTCGAGAAACTTCCTGGTGTATCAACTCTCAGAATTTCTAACTTTGTCGTTCTGTGTAAAAATCTCTCTTTTTAAATATTATCATAAAGATGTCGAGACAATTATATAACTTTTCGTTGAAAAAAGCAGATAC
>NZ_HE998248.1 GCF_000312585.1 Bartonella queenslandensis AUST/NH15 | reverse complement strand
AACTTATATTTTTACACTTGCATTAATAATTGTGATTCTAACATATAAAAAAAGCTCTTAACATATTTTAATATAGGATTGTGTATGACCCACACTTTTACAACTCCTCCCAAAGCATCTAGAATCACTCATAAAGAAGTATATCATGGTATTTTACGTGAAGATCCTTATCATTGGCTACGTGCATCTAACTGGCAAGATGTTTTTAAAAATCCTAACTGTCTTGATCCCAATATTCGATATCATCTCGAAAAAGAAAATGCTTATCAAGTGGCTCAAATGGCTGATACAAAGCCTTTAAGGGATTTGCTTTTTACTGAAATGAAAAGTAGGATCCAAGAGAATGATAGTTCAGTTCCTATAAAAAATGGACCTTTTGCTTACGGATTTTCTTATGTTACCGGAGGACAACAACCACATTATTTCCGGACACCAAGGAATGGTGGAGAACGACATGTTTACCTGAATGGTGATCTTTTAGCTGAAGGTAAAGAATATTTCAATTTTGGTTCAGTTCAAGAATCTCCTGATCATAGATATGTTGTATGGACCTATGATGATAAAGGATCAGAATTCTATACAGCTAAAATTCGTCATTTAGAAACATTATCTGATTTTACGGACACCATAACTGACACATCCGGACAAATTGTGTGGGATGCTCAATCTGAAGGTTTTTTCTATACAAGAGTGGATAAAAATCACCGAC
>NZ_HE998247.1 GCF_000312585.1 Bartonella queenslandensis AUST/NH15 | reverse complement strand
CTATCGCCATTATCAAAGAGCATCTCATTTGTATATTACATAAATGGATGAAAAAGTAGGGAGGGAAAAATTCCCTCTCTAACTTCAAGAAGCTTTTATCAAAATCTTTTGTATCTCTTGTGTTATTGCCCCTAAAAAAATTTCAAAAGCTTGATCGATTTGTTTAAGATGTTGCTTGGAAACGTAGCCAATACAACTCCAGACAAAGATAATACTCTTGCCCCAAACGCCCTCCTCCAAAAAACACTTTATATGAAAAAGACGAAAGCATTATTCGTATAAAAAATATATAACCAAAATTACCGTCCAGGTTTATTACAGTACAATATTCTTTTAAAAACCATC
>NZ_HE998246.1 GCF_000312585.1 Bartonella queenslandensis AUST/NH15 | reverse complement strand
AGACCACCTTTTAGACCACCTCTTGTGGTTTATACAATTTTACTTAATTTGTTGTTATTTGCTCCGTATTTTTCTTTGGAGTAAAAGCGAGAATCTCTTTTTTTCTCCATCTTACTGCTCTGCCTAGCTTATAGGGTTGAGGAAACTCCCCTTGAAGCACCCAATTGCGAATCGTTGTTGTTGATACGCTAAAAAGCTGTGCACATTCACGGGTTGTTACATA
>NZ_HE998245.1 GCF_000312585.1 Bartonella queenslandensis AUST/NH15 | reverse complement strand
AAAATGTTAAAGCCTTTTAAAAAAGGGTGTGTTGTTTTATTGGTGATACTTTTTATGTTAGAAATGCGCTTTGTTGTCGCAAAGGAGCCCATGAGGATCCCTGTTCATCCGATTCCTTTAGAAATACACACAAAGCACGGTACTGTTTCTTATAAAGTAGAGATTGCTTTTACCCCCTCTCAGGCAGCGGCTGGTTTAATGTATCGGACTGATTTTCCACACGATCGTGCGATGCTCTTTAAGCAGCAAAAAAGTTATCAATCGGGAGTTGAACAAGAGTTTTTTATGTGGATGGCTAATACACCTTTGCCGTTAGATATGATTTTTTTAAACTCTGAAGGGATTATTGTATCGATTATTGAAAACACTTCTCCATTTTCAACAAAAACCATTTCATCAGGCGTTCCTGCAGCTTTTGCACTTGAGATTAACGCTGGTGAAGTTGCTGAAAAACAGATACAAAAAGGGCAACGTGTTATTCATCCTGTTGTTTGTGGAAAGTGCAATAAAAAATGACAGCTGAAGACGTTCGTTTTTTTGAATATGATGGTTTGCGATTTGCTTATCGAGAAGAAGGGCAAGGTGCACCTATTTTATTGATTCATGGTTTTGGGTCTTCTGCTCGGGTGAATTGGTATGCAACGGGTTGGTTTCGTATTCTCACTGAAGCAGGGTATCGTGTTATTGCTCTTGATAATCGGGGGCATGGAGATTCGGTTAAAAGTTATGATCCTGCTTTTTATACACCTCAAGCTATGGCTGGCGATGCAGTAAGGCTATTACAGCATTTAGAGTTATCTAAAGCTCATGTTATGGGATATTCTATGGGAGCTCGTATTAGTGCTTTTATGGCTCTTTTGTATCCGACATATGTGAACAGCGTTATTTTTGGTGGTTTAGGTATTGGTATGGTAACGGGAGCAGGAAATTGGGAGCCTGTTGCTGAGGCTCTTTTAGCGGAAGATCCCTCTACCATTACCAATACGCGTGGTTTAATGTTTCGTAAATTTGCGGATCAAACGAAAAGTGATAGACGTGCTCTGGCTGCTTGTATTATTACATCAAAACAGGAGTTAACGGCGTCTGAAATTTATAAAATTGAACAACCTGCACTTGTAGCCGTTGGTTCATTAGATGAAATTGGTGGTGCAGCAGAACCATTAGCAGCTTTGTTGCCTTATGGTGAAGCTTTATCAATTCCTGATCGAAACCATATGCTTGCTGTAGGCGATAAAGTTTATAAAAAAGGTGTTATCGATTTTCTTTCTCGCTATCCTATAAAATAAAAATTTTTTATAGGTTTTAGCATTTACAAAAATACCCAATATTTTTCGCTATAAACTGAGAATCTTATTTAAAAACTTTTCTATTTTGAAGTCTTTATAAAAAATAGGCAGAAAAATAAGCTCTTATTTGCTTATTCTGTATATTTTTGAAGAGGTGTAATTCTTTTAAAGTTAGATAACTATATTTTAAAATGCGTTAAAAAGAACTATTTTTGAATAATGAAATAATATTTTTTGCTAAAAAATATCGTTTTAA
>NZ_HE998244.1 GCF_000312585.1 Bartonella queenslandensis AUST/NH15 | reverse complement strand
TCCTTGTATGCAATGATCAGGCCAAAGTATTTGAGGACCATAGTCAAGATTGATGGTATCATAGGGCTTTTTTTCAGGATAGCTGGAAGCAAAGCTGCAGTGGTTTTTGGGGTGCCAGTCTTGGGTTAAGATAACGTGGTCAAAATGATTGATAAGATTATTAATGGCAGGTAAAATAGCATCACCTTGTGGTACTGCAAGTGCTCCACCGGGTAAGAAGTCATTTTGAACATCAATGACGAGTAAGGCTTTTTTTTCCATAAATATATTCCTATAGGAGGTGAGCTTTTATCGTATTTTTAAAAAGCTATATTTCGTCTTGAAGTTTTGAAATGACTTGTTGAATATTGATCTTATTGTTACAATTATCAAGCCAAAAGAGGGGAATGGATAAGTTTTTGCAATTCATTTTATAGTTTTTTACGAAGTGTAACCACATACAAATGGGAAGGGCACTGTAGTCATTTTTTGTGACATGTTGGTGCAAAGCTTTCATGATCATTGGGCTTGGAACGTCAGATCCCATAAGGCGACGATCGTTTTGTAAACGTAATTTAAGCCACATCAAGGCAAGAGATGAAGTCCATTGTTTTCCGTAACAAAAAATCGATGAAAAAAGGGAAGGTTTTTTTACTGCGTAAGATAAAGCCCATAAAGCAAAAAAAGAAGGTGCATAGAGAATTACTTTTCTTTTTGGTTCTATATTACATTGATAGGTTGGCTTAATACGGTAAAAACACAATGTTATATCTGGTATAGAAAAGAGAGGCAATGTTTGGTAACATGTTTCGGGTACAGCTAAAAAGATTTGCTTTTTGCGTCTTGAGGTTTTTTTTTTTGCATTTAGAACCATACCGGGGCTTGTGAGATTAGAAAAAATGTACCAATATTAAAACGAAAAGCTTTTGA
>NZ_HE998243.1 GCF_000312585.1 Bartonella queenslandensis AUST/NH15 | reverse complement strand
TAGGGTTGCCAACGGTCTCAACGGCATAACGATTGGCATCATTCACAATACCACTCTTTTTATCAGTCTTAACACATTGACGCCCCATAACCCATTCAAGAGCGGGTTTGCCATTGACGATATACTCATAGGCTTCAAGAGGTATATCTGTCATTGTGATATTGCCATTGTAAAAAACAGTAGATTTATCTTTCTCTTTACCTGCTTTTGCGAATTTCATTTCAGTCACATAATAGAATTTTTCAGGATTAGAGATGTCAGTTAATTTTGGATTACCCTTTTTAAAGGTCACGGGATAAGGTTCCACGTCTTCATAATTCACGTGTAAATGCCCTAGTTCACGCCCTGCTGTCACAAACTTCCAAAAATCATCAGCACTCTTTACGCAAGGGATACGAGGCAATTCTTTGCATAAATTATCAGCATAATGAGTGCGGTAATCTTCCGAATGAAGTAAACCGTAAACATAATAAAACAGATCGTCTTTAGTGATAGTTTCATTAGGATAAGCAGCTTTAAAATGTGCTAATCCTTCATCAGTAATGGCATCACGCTTCTGTAAACCAGCTAGTTTACTTTCTTCTGTAGAATTCGTAAACAAATGGGTTTGTTTCTCACCTTTATTTTTTGAGATCGTACTGTCTTCGTAAATATAGCGTGGAAAGCATTGGCTACCATCTATCATATTCACATCAGGCACATTTTTAGTCATTAAAATAGAAAAACCACATCTTGCTCCTACAGTAGAAATTTGTATTACTCTATTTTCAGCCGCTTTTCCTATTGGAAATATCCTCGGTATTTGTAAAACCATTTCATTGAAACTGCGATTATAATAAAGCCATTGTTGCGTAAATGGACGGTAAAGACTTTGTGTGAAGCATGAACCTTCAAATTCAAAAAACTTTCCTCTTACCAACTCTTGTTTAAGTGCACGGCTCCAACTTATCTTTTTCTCATCCGCATTAACAAAATTATCGACAACCTTTGTACGTATTTTATGGTCAGTATGATAAGTATCATTAAAACGTTTCACTTCGCTATTATAGAAGTTAATCATGTTGTGCATGTTTTTTGATAAAGCATCACGGCTTGAATTGTATGTCCAAGCATCACGATTAGTTTTTAGACCACACGAAGAAGCTTCAAATAGTTTTTTACTATGAGG
>NZ_HE998242.1 GCF_000312585.1 Bartonella queenslandensis AUST/NH15 | reverse complement strand
TAATGATAAAAAATTATTTGCAATGTTTTCTCGTGGCATTATGACAAGCCGTGATGCGTGGGCATATAACTCAAGCTGTGCAACAGTAGCAAAAAATATGAATAATATGATTACTTTCTACAATAGCGAAATAGAACGTTTTAATGATAGCTATCGACGTTCTGATCGTGAGACACGTGAAAAGGCTGTAGACAATTTTATCAATACCGATGCTAAAAAAATAAGTTGGAGTTATAATCTTAAAAAAGACTTGGTAAAAGGAAAGTCTTTCAATTTTAAGGAAAATTATCTTACCAAAAGTTTGTATCGTCCTTTTACAAAACAGTGGCTTTATAGCGATTCTGCACTCAACTGCGATGGTGCTTATCAGACGCGGATATTTCCAATGAGCAAAGCGGTTGGAAATAAAGTGATACAAGTTTCTTCTATGGGAGCAAGAAGTGGTTTTTCTATTTTAATGACTAAGAATTTGCCTGACGTATGTGTAATTGATAATAGTCAATGCTTTCCACTCTATATTTACGAAGAT
>NZ_HE998241.1 GCF_000312585.1 Bartonella queenslandensis AUST/NH15 | reverse complement strand
CAACATTACTTATTTCTTCTATTAGATGACACTTCATTTATTATTTATAAAAATAATCTATTGTCTTGTGTAATAAAATATAAAATATCGTAGAATACTCTCATTTCAAATGACGTTGAATCAATACAAATTAATTTCTTGCTCTTCACAGGTAGGGTTGATGTATCAATATAAACTATTAAAGAAAGAAAAAATGTCTCTTATGAAGGCTCTAAAATGCAAAAGCTGTAGCAACATTAGAGGTTGTTAAATACAATGATAGTACCAATTTGCTCCTTCATAAGCATAAATATGGTGATGTTCAAAGGTTTTATACTCTATCATCTAAACAAACGACATTATGAAATGGGCCTGAAATCTTTGAAGGATGTTGCTTGTGAAAGAGATACAAAACCACCCTCTCAATACTATTAGCATATTACTATTTCATGGAAATAATAATCTCCTTACATCAGCACTATAATTCTGTATTAATGAAAACTTTGTATGATAAGTATTGGAAGAACTTCATATACTTTTATATTTTTCCTTTTCCCTAGCGACCAGTAGGTGCAATCTTTACTGGTTGGCGATAACTTAAAGGCGGTTCCGTGAGATAGCGACGGTATTTTGAACTTCCAACTTGTGCTCTCTGACGACGTAAATATTCTTGTCGTTGTTTTGCATTCAACTGTGAAGGATTTTCTGAACCAATACCATCAACTGAAGACCCTTTGTGCGGAAAAGAAGGACTTCCTTGATGCTGTTTTGATGCTGCTATTTTATTGACAGATCTATCTTGTTGTGGCAGCGGTAAAAAACTGCGTGAGCTAGGACTTGGTATTACAAGTTTTGGGCGGGGTTTCAGAATAATCTGACTGCTGTTATTTACTGGTGTCAACGAAGCAATATTAGCAACATCTTCAAAAAACTGTATCGAAACCGGTTTATTCGTCCCATAGGTAGGAGCAGACAAACTGCACCCCGTTAAAACAAAGC
>NZ_HE998240.1 GCF_000312585.1 Bartonella queenslandensis AUST/NH15 | reverse complement strand
GCGCGTTTACGTGATGGTATCAAAAAAGGGGTAGGCAATTCTATTCTCATAAAAGTTAATCAAATTGGGACATTGAGTGAAACACTTGATGCTGTAGAAATCGCACATAAAGCGGGTTATCGTGCCATTATATCTCATCGTTCAGGCGAAACAGAGGATTCCTTCATTGCAGATCTCGCGGTTGCAACGAATTGTGGGCAAATTAAAACAGGTTCTCTTGCACGTTCTGATAGATTAGCAAAGTACAATCAACTTATTCGTATTGAAGAAATGCTAGGGGCCCAAGCACGTTATGCTGGTGATATATATTGTTGATCGTTGTGAGCACAAAATATGAAAGTATAATATTATTTAGATTATGAAATTGAGATTTCTTATCAAAAGCGTGGAACAATCATTTTATAGGCATTTAAATTTATAAGGATTAAGATGAGAGGTGTAATTATTAGTCAAGATCAAGGAACGTATCTCGTTTCGGGTGATGATGGTAAGCGTTATCAGTTTGCGACTTGGGATTGGTTGGGAAAGAAACCACCAAGGATTGGTGATACTGTTGATTTTATTTGCGAGGGAGGTGTGGTCAGTTCTGTTTTTCCGTTGTTGAGGTCAAGTACAGAAAATTCAAAGATAATGTTTGCACTTCTTTGTTGGTTCGCAGGTGTCTTTGGTGTTCATCGCTTTATGGTTGGGAGAGTTCGGACGGGCACTTTAATGCTTGTTTTATCTTTATCATTCGCTGGATTAGTCATTACTGGTATTTGGGCAATTG
>NZ_HE998239.1 GCF_000312585.1 Bartonella queenslandensis AUST/NH15 | reverse complement strand
ATATTGATGTAAGTGATATGCAATTGATTCTTCTGCTAATTTTTGAAGTGCGGGATCAAGCGTTGTTTGAATAATTAAACTATAGCTTGGAAGTTGATCACGCATTTTTTTGACTTCTTCGAACGCCCAATCAAGAAAATAATCAGGTTGATTATTTTCTATTTGGGGAAGGGCCTTAGCAGGATGGCGATGTGCGTTGATAATTTGGCTCTTCGTCATAAAGCCACTATGAACGAGATTGGAGAGGACGACATTGGCACGTGTTTGAGCAGCAAAGAGATGACTATGAGGGGCATATTTTGTTGGAGCTTTAAAGAGTCCGGCTAACATAGCCGATTCACTTAAAGAGACATGACGGATGTCTTTTCCAAAATAAAATTTTGCAGCGGCAGCAATACCAAAATTGTTTCCTCCCATATAAGCTCGGTCGAGATAAAGTTGTAAAATCTGTTTTTTGCTAAAATTTGCTTCTAACCAAAGAGCAAGATAAGCTTCTTTGATTTTACGTGTTATCGTTCTCTCGTTTGTTAAGAAGAGATTTTTAGCCAATTGTTGTGTAAGGGATGAACCACCTTGTACTACACTTTTAGCTTGCATATTTTGTGAAATTGCCCGTGTAAGTCCCTGAAAATCAATGCCCCAATGATCGAAAAAACGACGGTCTTCTGTTGCGAGAACGGCTTTAATAACAGAGTCAGGCATTTCCTCAACAGGGACAGAGATTGCCGGTAGTGCACCACGGTGCCCAATGGGATTTCCATAGCGATCTAGAAAAAGAATAGAAAAGTTTTTGGGAGAAGACCAGTCTGTTTTGGTCAATTCAAAAATAGAAATGCCCAAAACGGTGAAAAGAGTAAACCCCATCAAGCCTAATGTCATTATTTCATCGAGAACTTCAACGACAAAACGTTTCCATCCTTGAAGATGAAAACTTTGTGAGATGATTTTCGCCTTTTTCCAGAAAGAACTGTTAGCAGAACGAATGTGATAAAGCGCTGTATCTAATCGCGCATCTAATTCGATGAGAGCAGGGCTGTGAAATGGTTTATGGTGTTTTCCTTTCTTTTTTTTAAAAAAATCAAACATTTAAAGAGAGCCTATAGTAAAGCAATACAATCAAACAAATCTACAATAATTATATGGAGTAGAAATATTCTTTTGCTATAGTGCTAATAGAGAAAGAATTTATTTTAGAATTATTCATTTTTTGTGGGAGAGAGTATTAAGGATTTATTATTTTATTCAATAAATTTTCTTTTCATTATTAAAAAGATTTTATTTTGAATTTTTTAAAATT
>NZ_HE998238.1 GCF_000312585.1 Bartonella queenslandensis AUST/NH15 | reverse complement strand
AGGAGCTTAGCATTTATTGAAAATAGAAAATAAATTGGCGTATCGTTTTTCTATAACCAAGATAAATTATTACAAATGTCGTGTAAAGTACTTTACTTATGATAAGAGGGCTTATGATAAGAGTTTTTTTTACCCAAAAACTAAAAACAGCCTATTGGGATGTTATTGTGCAATTCATATGTTTTTTATTATTTTTTGGGGTATGCCAAACCAGTGTTCAAGCGGCTGATCCTTTGAGGCTTATTAATTTTCGAACCATCGGTGATAGTGCTCATACACGTATAATTGCGGTTTTCAATTCAAACCCCAATGTTCATTTGCAGATTTTGGATAGGCCAGCCCGTTTGGTTATCAATTTACCCATAATTGACTTTTCAATGCAAGATACGCCTTTAAAGAAACAGAATACATTGTCGGTTATGCTCTTAGATGTGCATTATGCTTTCTCTGACATACAAACTTCACGCATTATTTTAACAAGCAAAACAGCTTTTGTTGTTGAAAAAAGTATCGTAAAAAAATTAAATAATGGCTTATGGCAGTTGCTGGTTGATATTCGTAAAAGTACACAAGAAAAATTTGATAAAGTATTAAAGAGCCAGCAAAGAAGCAATTTTGATACAAAACCACTGTTGATTCCGGCACAAAATTTTCGTGTTGTTCTTGATCCTGGTCATGGTGGTATTGATGGTGGCGCACGGGGGGGGACTGGAATTTTAGAAAAAGATGTGACTTTAGGTTTTGCGCGAGCGTTGCGAGATGAATTACAAGAAGACTCTCATATTAGCGTTGCTTTAACGCGTGATTCTGATATTTTTTTAAGATTAAGTGAAAGAGTAAAAAAAGCGCAAGAGTTTGAAGCTGATCTTTTTATATCTATTCACGCGGATACAATTGGTGTACATTCTCTTCGCGGTGCCACAGTGTATACCATATCAGATAAAGCCTCCGATGCTATTGCAAAATCTTTAGCTGAAAGTGAAAATAAAGTTGATTTGCTTGATGGTTTGCCTGCAGATGAAACGCTTGAAGTTACAGACATCTTGATGGATCTTACACGACGTGAAACGCATACATTTTCGGTTAATTTTGCAAATAGTGTTATTTCAAGTTTATCAAAGAATCATATCAACTTGATCAATAACCCTCATCGCTATGCTAATTTTCAAGTTTTAAGAGCTTCAGATATACCCTCTGTCTTGATAGAGATCGGTTATTTATCCAATAAAGAGGATGAAAAGTTATTAAACGACCTTCATTGGAGAAAACAAA
>NZ_HE998237.1 GCF_000312585.1 Bartonella queenslandensis AUST/NH15 | reverse complement strand
ATGTGCATTTTTTGAGTTTTATTTAAATTTCCAAATTATTCTGTTTTAATTTAGTTTTCTAGACCTTACCACATGATCTCTATTTAGTATTTTCCCTAAAATATTTTAAAACACGCGATTTTTCTATTGCATCAATTTTTGCGTTATGATGAAAGTGTTTCTTTAACTGTTAAAGCTAACTGTTTGAGTGTAAAAGGTTTAGATAAAAAACCAAAAACAGCATCTTGTGGAAGATTCTTAGCAAAAGCATCTTTTGCATATCCAGAAACGAAAAGAAATTTGATATCAGGATATTTTTTACGGACTTCCTTCAATAAAGTGGGCCCATCCATTTCTGGCATCACCACATCGGAAACAATAATATCAACAGCTCCTTTTTTTTCCTCAAGAATAGAAAGGGCTTTCACCCCGCTTTCCGCCTCTAAAACCGTATATCCTCTCATTTGAAGAGCCCTTATCCCTCCCATTCTGACAGCATCCTCATCTTCAACCAATAAAACAGTGGCAGACCCTGTTAGATCTATATTTTTATCTTTCTCTTCATCTTTTTCAATCTGCTGAGAAATTTCTTCTTTTATATCAGGGATATAACGAGGAAGAAAAATATGAAATGTTGCTCCTTCTCCCTCTTTACTTTCACAATAAATATACCCACCACTTTGCTTGATAATTCCATAAACCATTGATAAACCAAGGCCTGTTCCTTTTCCAACTTCTTTTGTTGTAAAAAATGGCTCAAACATTTTTTCTTGTATAGCAGCAGATATCCCAGTCCCTGTATCTGAAATAGTCAATTGCACATATTCACCAATTGCTAAACTAAGATGATTAAATTCAGCACTTTGTTGTTTTGTAATATTGTTTGTCGTAATCGTAACAATACCTCCATCGAACATGGCATCACGCGCATTAATAACCAAATTCATAATCACACGCTGAAAAGATGCCTGATCGACTTCAACGCTCCACAAATCTTTTCCATGGATAATTTTTAACTGAACATTATTCCCCAAAAGTGGTAAAATAAGATTGCGAATATCTGATAAAAATTCTGTAAAATCAACCTCTTCAGGTCGAAGTGTCTGCTTTCTCGAAAAAGCGAGTAATTGCTGTACCAGAGCAGCAGCACGATTAGCATTATTTTTAATATTGATCAGATCAGCATGAGCAGGATCAGAACTACGATGTGTATTTAAAAGAAGGTCACATGACATTAAAATTGCTGTTAAAACATTATTAAAATCATGCGCAATACCACCTGCCAATTGTCCGACAGCTTGCATCTTCTGACTTTGCGTTATTTTATCTTCAAGTGTTTTTTGTTCTGTTGTTTCAATGACAGAGATAATGACCAAATCTTGTAACGCATCACCATGATAGGATGGCACAGACATAACATGAAGACGTAAATGGCG
>NZ_HE998236.1 GCF_000312585.1 Bartonella queenslandensis AUST/NH15 | reverse complement strand
TTTTCTTTAAAAGCATTTTTCAGATTAGAATCTTTTATCGCATTCCGTAGTTTTTTTTCATCTGCTCCTAATGCAACAGCTATTTTTATCGCTTTAGCTTCATTTATGCGTCCTTGATACATTAAAAGCGTTTTGTGAAACTGAGGATATTTTTCTGGAAATTGTTTTCGAAATACGTATGCGACGGTATGAACTGCCATAGAATCAGGTCCTAAAATTGGCAAGTCCTTGATAATAACCTGTAGATCTGGGTACTCTTTTATCAGGTCTTCTATATCTGAATAGGAACTTTTACAATGTTGACAATTGTAATCAAAAAAATCAACAAGTACTTTTTTGCCATTTGGATTCCCAAAAACAGCGTCATGAGGAGAGTGAAAAATTTCCTTTTCTAATGAATGAATGACTGAGGTTTGTCTTTGGCTTTCGTATTCATTCTGTTTTCCAGCTTATCTTGAAGAATAAGCTGCATTTCAATCATAATTTCTGGGTGAGTAAGAAGATACTCTCTGATAATTTGTTGAATATGATGAGAATCAGTATGGGGGATCATTTTTCTTTAAGCTTAGATAAAAAGTTCGAATCTTCCAAAAGTTGTGTCTTAAATTTTTCTAAGTTTAAATGATTTGTGGTTTTTTGCTGTGATGTTGCCTTTGATGAAGAAGGTGAAAAGATTAAAATACTCAACATTAGCTGGGA
>NZ_HE998235.1 GCF_000312585.1 Bartonella queenslandensis AUST/NH15 | reverse complement strand
CCGAGGGAATATAAGTCTCTACAAGATCTTCCACGACGTCATTGCGCATTTCCTGGATCATTTCTGATAAATCATCTGCATTCATGACCTCCATACGCTGTTCAAAAATAACCTTGCGTTGATCATTCATGACATCATCATATTTTAGCAGATTTTTACGAATTTCAAAATTCCGTGCTTCGACCTTTTTTTGTGCTTTTTCAATGGCTTTATTAATCCACGGATGGATAATAGCTTCATTTTCTTTCAATCCAAGTTTTTGCAGCATACCATCCATACGATTGGAGCCGAAGATACGCATAAGATCATCTTGAAGAGAGAGAAAGAATTTTGAGCGACCTGGATCACCTTGGCGACCAGAACGTCCACGAAGCTGGTTATCAATACGACGGCTTTCATGACGTTCAGTAGCGATAACGTAAAGTCCCCCAGCTGCTAAAGCTTTTTCTTTAAGTTGTTTGACATCTTTTTTGATTTCTTCAATTTTAGCTGTTCGCTCTGGACCTTCGGGGATATCCTGTAATTCTTGTCGAATGCGCATTTCAACATTCCCACCAAGCTGGATATCTGTACCACGTCCCGCCATGTTGGTTGCGATGGTGAGAGCTCCAGGAACGCCTGCTTGCGCAATGATATATGCTTCTTGCTCGTGATAGCGAGCATTTAAGACTTTAAAATCGGTAATGCCCTCTTTTCGCAAACGCTCTGCCAATTGTTCTGACTTTTCAATTGAGGTTGTTCCAACAAGAATAGGCTGTTTTTTTTCGTGCGCTTGACGGATATCACGCACAATGGCTCGATATTTCTCTTCTGCTGTTCGATAAATTTCATCATCTTCGTCAAGACGCTGTACCGGTAAATTTGTGGGGACTTCAACAACGTCAAGACCATAAATATTTCTGAATTCTTCAGCTTCTGTTGCTGCAGTTCCAGTCATTCCAGATAATTTTCTATACATACGGAAATAATTTTGGAAAGTGATGGAAGCAAGTGTCTGATTTTCTGGTTGAATAGCAACATGCTCTTTAGCTTCTAATGCTTGATGAAGCCCTTCAGAGTAACGCCGTCCAGGCATCATTCGTCCTGTAAATTCGTCAATGATCACAATTTCATCATTGCGAACAATGTAATCTTTATCGCGAACAAACAGTTTATGGGCTTTTAGAGCATTATTAACATGATGAACGATCGCGACATTTTCTATGTCA
>NZ_HE998234.1 GCF_000312585.1 Bartonella queenslandensis AUST/NH15 | reverse complement strand
AGTCAGCTTTTTGCGACCAATCAGAATGTTACGACAGTCACGAATGATCTAAAAACAGTTTCTGAGAATACTTCGAAGTATTTAGGTGGTGGAACCGATGTGTTGAAAGGTATAGCACCGACTTATACAGTGGAGGGTAAGAATTATCAAAGTGTAGCGGATGCGTTTGGTGGTGTTGATCATTCATTCACAGAGCTTCATAAAGAGATTACGCAAAACACGACTGAGCTTTCTGAAAATATTAAGCAGAATGCGTTGTTGTGGAGTGATAAAGATCATGCGTTTGTTGCGACCCATGGCACTGAAGATGACAAGAAAAACAGCAAGATCACATCTCTTGCGAATGGTAGGATCACTGAAGGTTCAACGGATGCAATCAATGGCTCTCAGCTTTATGAAACCAATCAACATGTAAACACTGTATCTAAGACACTTGACACAGTGGCTACGGATATCGCTAAATCCTTTGGTGGGGGAGCTAAGTACGAGAATGGTCAGTGGATTGCTCCAATCTTTAAGGTTCACACTGTCAGTGAGGATGGTAGCAAGGTTGAAGAGCAGAGCTATGATGATGTAGCGAAAGCCTTTGCAAGTGTAGGAAATTCTTTCAGCAATCTTCATCAAGAACTTAAGAATGAGATTAACCAAGTTGTTAGTGATAGTCTTGTTAAGCAAGATGGTGTGACCAAGGTAATCAAAATAGGTTCGGAGAAAGAAGGTACAGAAATCACCGTTGCAAACAGTGAAGGTATTGCTCGTAGTATTTCTGGTGTAAAAGCAGGAGCACTGACAGAAGC
>NZ_HE998233.1 GCF_000312585.1 Bartonella queenslandensis AUST/NH15 | reverse complement strand
GGTCAGCTTTATTCGATGAATAATACGTTGGCGAGCTATTTTGGTGGGGGATCTAAGTACGAGAATGGTCAATGGACCGCTCCAATCTTTAAGGTTCACACTGTCAGTGAGGATGGTAGTAGGGTTGAAGAGAAGAGCTATGATGATGTAGCGAAAGCCTTTGCAAGTGTAGGAAA
>NZ_HE998232.1 GCF_000312585.1 Bartonella queenslandensis AUST/NH15 | reverse complement strand
TAGTGAAATCAACATTGCCAACAAGGACAAAGGGGATCGGATACTTTCTGGAGTTAAAGAAGCAACGAAGAATAATGAAGCGGTTAACAAAGGTCAGTTTGAT
>NZ_HE998231.1 GCF_000312585.1 Bartonella queenslandensis AUST/NH15 | reverse complement strand
CAGTGAAATCAATATTGCCAACAAAACGGGCGATGATCGTAGGCTTTCTGGAGTTAAGGCGGCAGAGAAAGGTAATGAAGCAGTTAATAAAGAGCAATTTGATAAAGGTTTGAAGGATCTTTCTAACAGTCTTCAATCTGATGATTCAGTCGTCGTTCATTATGACAAGACAGGTGATGAAAATGGCACTATTAATTATACGAGTGTAACCTTAGGTAAAGGTAAGAACTCTGCAGCTGTAGGTCTTCATAATGTTGCTGATGGTCAGATTGCAGAGAATTCACGTGATGCTGTTACAGGCGGACAACTTAATAAAATTGGCAGTGATGTTGCTAAGTTTTTAGGTGGAGGTACAAGCTTTACAAATGGAGCCTTCATAGGTCCAACCTATAAAATATCCAGTGTTGATGTCAAAGGTGAGGTAGTAGAAAGAACTTATACCGATGTTGGTTTAGCCTTTGCAGGAATTGATACAAATTTCAAGAATGTGAATGAGAATGTAACGAATAAGTTTAATGAACTTACTCAAAACATCACCAATATTACGCAAGAAGTTCAG
>NZ_HE998230.1 GCF_000312585.1 Bartonella queenslandensis AUST/NH15 | reverse complement strand
GCCAACATCAATGAAGTCAATAATAATATAACGAATAAATTTAACGAAGTTACTCAGAATATAACGGATGTTACACAACAAGTAAAAGGCGCTTCCTTATTGTGGAGTGAAACTGATAAAGCCTTTAGTGCTCAGCATGGAGAAGGAAAAGATAGAAAAAATCGCAGAATTAAGTTTGTTGAAGGTGGAGATTTAACTGCAAACTCAGACGAAGTTGTAATTGGTGCCCAAATGTATTCAACGGGTAGCAAAATAGCTGGTTTTTTTGGCGGTGGAGCTGACTTTGGAAATGGAAACTGGGGTGATCCAACCTTTAAAATTAAACGCGTTAAAGCTGATGGTACAGAAGATGAACAAACCTATACGAATGTAGCAGATGCTTTTGAAGGTGTAGGTACTGCTTTCACGAACATAAAAAATGAAATGACCAATCAGATTATTAATGCCATTACCAATGTGAAGGGTGATAGCCTTGTTCAGAAAGATGCGGAAGGCCATCGAATTACGATTGGTACAAAAGTAGAAGGCAGTGAAATCAACATTGCCAACAAGGACAAAGAGGATCGGATACTTTCTGGCGTTGCGGAAGCAAAGAACAACAATGACGCTGTTAACAAAGGTCAGCTTGATACGAATATCAAGAAAGTAGAAGATAAATTAGCAGAAGTAGTCGATAATGTTACACAACAAGTTCAA
>NZ_HE998229.1 GCF_000312585.1 Bartonella queenslandensis AUST/NH15 | reverse complement strand
TTAAAGAGGATGACCAGCAAGGCACGTTCTTTCCGGTCTATATCTTGCAAGATGGCATTCTCATTGATCAAAAATCTCCCTCACTGCTTGAACCAGCCATGCAAGCTATTGCCGCTTAT
>NZ_HE998228.1 GCF_000312585.1 Bartonella queenslandensis AUST/NH15 | reverse complement strand
AGCAATGAGGTGTTAGCATGAATGATGCTTATCTCTTAAGCGATACCTTTCGGCAAATCATGAAGCGTCTTGATGCGCTTGAACGCTGTCTTGCCAACCAGCATATGATTGGACGGGTGGCAGAAGTTGATGGTCATAGGGTGCGGGTGAAACTTTTCTCTGAAAATGCTAATGGACAAGCGGTTTTATCGCCCTGGCTGCAAACCCAAGAAGCGGCGGGCGCTGTTGCAAGCAATATGCCTTGTCATGTTGGTGATCCGGTGCGGTTGTTAAACCCCCATGGTGAAATTGGTTCTGCTTCTTTAGTGGTGCGCGATAGCTATAGTGAGGCTATGCCTAATCCCGCACGCCACCCAGAAGAGTTGGCGCTTTGTTATGCGGGGGGCGCACTGCGCATGACAAAAGATGAACTTATTCTCTCCCATGGAGAAAACCAAATCCATTTGAGTGCACAAGGTCTGGTGCTTTCTCATCAATCAACCCGTGTTGAATTAACGGGCAGTGTGCAGATTCAAGC
>NZ_HE998227.1 GCF_000312585.1 Bartonella queenslandensis AUST/NH15 | reverse complement strand
AGGAATCTTTAAAAGATGGCGTATGCAAGCAAAAGATTGATTGAAGAGCTCTGGGGTGTTGATTTCTTGACCGACTTATGTGGGATGGATGAGCATTCTGATCCCGTTCTTTTAGAGCAAGCTATTGGCCTTGCGCTTGAACAGGCAAGTGGTGAGATTGATGTGCATTTGTCTCATCGCTACCCTGTCCCCATTGCTGGACAGCCGGCAGCTTTGGGGATGATCTGTGTCAATATTGCTGTTTACAATTTAGCTATACGCCATACGGCATTAACCACAACTATTGAAGATCGCTACAAACAGGCGGTTGATTTATTGAAACGCATTGCCGAAGGCAAAGCAGGTTTGGGTGTGGATGAGCCTAAAATTATGAGTGAAGATGGACCGGTTCGTGATGGG
>NZ_HE998226.1 GCF_000312585.1 Bartonella queenslandensis AUST/NH15 | reverse complement strand
CAGGCTTTCCAAATTGCCCTCAATCACAGTAACTTATAACATAACAAAATGATGTCTCAGACGCATAACAAAGGATAAAACAAGTCATTTTGGTTATTGATTAGGAACAGCACCGTAAAGATGCCTCCAGCTTAACAAGCAAGTTTTTTCTTTTGTGAACAGAAAATCTGAAAACGTAAGTTTAGTTGAGTAAGCAAATATTCAAAACTTGAAAGGCAAACAGCTTCTCATTAAAAAACTATCCGTT
>NZ_HE998225.1 GCF_000312585.1 Bartonella queenslandensis AUST/NH15 | reverse complement strand
TTTTTGCTATGTCCAGGTGCTTTTCTGCACTAAAAGCAAAAGGGCTGATTTGAGTTCAGTATTTTCAAGCTCCCGGAATACTCATGCGAGGGCGCTCGCAACCGGAGGGGAAAATGCAAACTCGAAATCTTCA
>NZ_HE998224.1 GCF_000312585.1 Bartonella queenslandensis AUST/NH15 | reverse complement strand
ATTGTTGCTGGAAAGTTTACGGATAAAGATGGGAATCAGATTACAGATTTGTAAAAATTTTATAATAATATAAAGAGCAGGTCATTTAGTCTGCTTTTTATTTTTGTAGATATATTAAATTCATAATGCCGAATTATGGTACTATACGTTTTTAAGTGGAAATATTAAGAAAAATATGCACAGTTAAATAAAAGTATTGAAAAAGACTGTGCTATTTTATACAGGTAAAACAAAGACGTAAATCAATTACAACTTACTTTGGATTTCTACTTATAGCAGTAGAAAACATTAGATTATTGGGGGGTACCTAGCTATTTTAATTTCACGTTTATCACGGTTACTATAAATTTTATTTACGCCGTTATGTTAATCGATATATTATAAAATTAGAGATAATCTCTTTATGAATAACACATGAGGAGCAGCTTTATAGGTGGTTGAAGATGAAAGGTAAG
>NZ_HE998223.1 GCF_000312585.1 Bartonella queenslandensis AUST/NH15 | reverse complement strand
CAAAAAGGGCAATTGCACTTATACAAGCTTTGATGGTTTACAGCGGATTAAGGTGCAAGTGCAGGAGAGTTTTGATTTTGGCCCCCAATTGCAAATTGCCAAAAGCCTTCTTGATGAATGTTTGAATGAATGGTCTGCGGATGCGCGCCCTGAAATCCG
>NZ_HE998222.1 GCF_000312585.1 Bartonella queenslandensis AUST/NH15 | reverse complement strand
GCGTGTCTTGCGGATGTTGGATTTTATGACCAGCAGGCAGCGCGTTTAAATGGGCGTTTGCGTAAAGAATATGTAAAGGCTGTTAAAGCAGAAAAACAGTTGGCAGCCAAGCTTGCACCTGATCACTTGGCAGATGTTTATGGGCGGCTTGAACGAAAGGGTGATGGTTCAACATCTAAGCCTATTATCAAGCCAAAGGTTAGCCGCTTGGTTCCAAACAATGCGGGGAATTTAGCTGTGAAAGTACAGGATGAAGAGGCTTTAGACGCTCAAGAATTTAGCCAACATTTACACAAAGCTTTAAGACGGCTTTCA
>NZ_HE998221.1 GCF_000312585.1 Bartonella queenslandensis AUST/NH15 | reverse complement strand
ATTTGATCGTATTGATTAAGATTTTGAAATGGATAAGTTTCCTCCCCCCCTTTCTTTGTGAACACTTCAAGCCGTACGCGATACAAAATCGGCTTCCTTAAAAACTCCCCCCTCTCCTTATCTCTTGGGGGAAAATGAATCACTCCATGATCCTCACCCTAACAAGCAAAGACATCTGAAGATTTGATCGTATTGATTAAGATTTTGAAATGGATAAGTTTCCTCCCCCCTTTCTTTGTTAACGCTGCAAGCCGTACGCGATACAAAACCTGCTCTTTTAAAATTTCCTTCTCTTATCCCTCTTGTCGTGGAAATTTAATCACTTCACGCCCCTCATCAGAGGC
>NZ_HE998220.1 GCF_000312585.1 Bartonella queenslandensis AUST/NH15 | reverse complement strand
CCGTGTCTTGCGGATGTGGGTTTTTATGACCAACAAGCAGCGCGTTTAAATGGGCGTTTGCGTAAAGAGTATGTGAAGGCTGTTAAAGCAGAAAAACAGTTGGCAGCAAAGCTTGCACCTGATCACTTGGCAGATGTTTATGGGCGGCTTGAACGAAAGGGTGATGGTTCAACATCTAAGCCTATTATCAAGCCAAAGGTTAGCCGCTTGGTTCCAAACAATGCGGGGAATTTAGCTGTGAAAGCCAATAGTTGTGAAGATTTAGGGGATGATGAAGCTTTGGGGGCAGAAGAATTTAGTCAACATTTGCACAAAGCCTTAAGACGGCTTTCC
>NZ_HE998219.1 GCF_000312585.1 Bartonella queenslandensis AUST/NH15 | reverse complement strand
AATCAAATAAAGCCGCACAGGCTTTTCTGCCCAAGGAACACGCACAAAAACATCCAGCTTATGCCCATCCATATTCACCGCTTGCATAGCATGCAGGCTCGAGCGATCACGCCGTTGTGCCGGATAAAGCTTCTTTGCCTTGTCCTCACCCTCACGTGCCAAAACTACAACCGACTTAGAAATTTGCTTGTTGAAACGACGCCTCAAAGCACGCTCTGAAGGAAGGGGCTCCCACCCGTTCTCACGCGCAACCATCACCATGCGTCGATAACATGCCGAAAAAGAAGGCTTTGAAGGACGCAAATAATCCGAACACAGAACCTCCCATGCCTCCTCATGACAAGGCGCCATGTGCGAGAAATTCTCCTCACC
>NZ_HE998218.1 GCF_000312585.1 Bartonella queenslandensis AUST/NH15 | reverse complement strand
AAAGAGTAAAGGTGGATTGCGTAAGATTTTAGCAACCACATGGCGACATCAAAGTGAATTGACACGTAAAGTTAAAGGGGTTTCTCGTCCTGTTGTAGAGGTTCACATTTCCTTATTACCGGAAGGAGCGCGTGCGGCATTGATGGTGCGCTCTGGTGGTGTGTGTATTGCGCAACAAAGTCAAGGTGAGAAAAAAGCTGAGCAAAGGGATCAAAAGGAAAGTGTTTGGGCACGTTATGAGGGTCTTTCCAAGGCACA
>NZ_HE998217.1 GCF_000312585.1 Bartonella queenslandensis AUST/NH15 | reverse complement strand
CTTTGCACTTTGCCACCCACGTTGCCGATAGGATTGGTTTATCGAAGGAGTCTGTGAAACGTCTCAATCGCATATCCCAGCATTTACAGCCGGAGTTGCGGTCGGTTTTGCGTGGGACGGCATTGGCAGATAATCAGGCACAGCTGTTGAAATTAGCCAAGATGGAGCCGG
>NZ_HE998216.1 GCF_000312585.1 Bartonella queenslandensis AUST/NH15 | reverse complement strand
CCTTGTTCAATTGCCCAATTAAAAAGTCCATTAAGTGCTTTCAGAAAGTTTCTAGCCATTGCTGGTGTTTCTTTACGGCGTTCAACACCAGCTACGATATGTTTCTTATTAATTGCTTGGTATGGGATGTTTCCTATGCTATCGCATACCTTCATAAGAATGAGTTCTTTTTGTCTTTTCGTAGCTTTAGCAAGGCAATACCAATCAGAGCTATTAAAATATTGTTTAAGCAGCCATGCAAATGACCCTTCAATCAGTTTGCCGATTTTCGGTTTTGGAGGGATTATG
>NZ_HE998215.1 GCF_000312585.1 Bartonella queenslandensis AUST/NH15 | reverse complement strand
AGAACATCAGAAAAATCTAAACATTCAAGTTATTTTTGGTAATCCTCCTTATTCTATGGGGCAAAAGAATGAAAATGATAATGCAAAGAATACGCCTTATCCCCTATTAGATGACCGTATTCGTGAGACTTATGTTACTCAATCTAAAGCAACCAATAAACGGTCGCTTTACGACAGCTATATCCGTGCTATACGCTGGGCTAGTGACCGTATTGATAATGCTGGGGTCATTGGTTTTGTTTCTGGTTCGGGTTATATAGAAAAACCAGCAATGGATAGCTTACGAAAATCTTTAGCTAAAGAATTCACCAGTATTTATGTGCTCAACTTACGAGGTGATATACGTAAAAACATGTTAAGCAATGGAGCTGCTCAAGAAGGCGAAAATGTTTTTGGCAATGGTAGTATGACCGGTATTGCTATAACGCTCTTTATCAAAAATCCTATTGTTACTGGACCTTGTAAAATTTACTATCACGACATTGGCAAAAATCTTACAACTGAAAGAAAACTTGATATAATAAAATCCTTTAAGAGTATTGGTGGCATTACACAAAAACAAGCTTGGCAACTTATTACACCAGATAAACATGGTGATTGGATAAATCAACGTGATGAGAGTTTCAAAACATTTTTAGCTTTAGGTGTTAAAAAGGGGCATGATACAAAGCTTTTTGAGATTTATTCTTGTGGTGTTCAAACCGGTCGTGATGCTTGGGCATATAACTCAAGCCGTGAGACTTTAGCGAAAAATATGAACAATATGGTTGCTTTTTATAATAGCGAAGTCGAGCCCTTTAATAGTGCTCATCCACATGCTGACCGCGCGACACGTAAAAAGGCTTTAGACAGTTTTGTAAATAGCGATGCAAGTAAAATCAGTTGGAGTCATAGTCTCAAACAAGAATTGCTAAGAGGAAAGGTTTTTGAATTTGAAAATAGCTGTCTTACGCAAAGTTTTTATCGTCCTTTTACAAAACAGTGGCTTTATTATAATCGCAATTTCAATGAGAGTATTTATCAAATACCATGTATGTTGCCGATAGGACGGGCGATTGAAAATAGAGTGATACAACTTGCAGGAGTTGGGGCAAGAAGCGGTTTTTCTGTACTCATGACGAATACTGTGCCTAACTATCATGCAATAGATACTGGTCAATGCTTTCCACGCTATATTTACGAAGACGCTCCAGTTTCAAAAAGTAAAAGTGAGAAACAATCCCATTTGTTTACGAATTCTACAGAAGAAAAAGCAACAGCTGGTTTACAACGGCGTGATGCACTTACTGATGAGGGGCTAGCACA
>NZ_HE998214.1 GCF_000312585.1 Bartonella queenslandensis AUST/NH15 | reverse complement strand
TGTTTGCTCCATTGGAAATATCCTCGGCATTTGATAAACCCTCTCATTGAAAGAGCGATTATAATAAAGCCACTGTTTTGTAAAAGGACGATAAAGACTTTGTGTGAGGCAAATATCTTCAAATTCGAAAAATTTTCCTCTCACCAATTCCTGCTTAACATTATGGCTCCAACTGATTTTGCTTTCATCCGCATTGACAAAATTATCTATAGCCTTTTGCACGTACTTTACGGTCAAGCATGTGCATAAGCATTATTAAAACGTTCACTTCACTGTTATAGAACGT
>NZ_HE998213.1 GCF_000312585.1 Bartonella queenslandensis AUST/NH15 | reverse complement strand
GCTTTTCCCATTGGGAATATACGCGGCATTTGGTAAGTTCTTTCATTAAAAATACGATTGTAGTAGAGCCACTGTTGTGTAAAAGGACGATAAAGACTTTGCGTGAGGCAAATATCTTCAAATTCGAAAAA
>NZ_HE998212.1 GCF_000312585.1 Bartonella queenslandensis AUST/NH15 | reverse complement strand
TGTTCTAACCCTTCATCAGTGAGTGCATCACGGCGTTGTAAATCAACCGTTTCATCTTTCTCTATAGAGCTTTCGAATAAATGAGACTGCTTTTTATGTTTATCTTTTGAATCCATAGCTTCTTCATAAAAGTACCTTGGAAAACATTGACCTTTATCCACTACATCAAGGTTAGGTAAACTTTTTGCCATAAGTACAGAAAAACCCGATTGAGTTCCAGTACCTGTAATTTGTATGACTTTATTTTCAACC
>NZ_HE998211.1 GCF_000312585.1 Bartonella queenslandensis AUST/NH15 | reverse complement strand
GCCCCCAAAGAGGGGGCTCGTGTTCATATTAATGTCATTAACTTATGCACATTTCTTGAGCTGTAAGCTCTTCTCAAGATTTAGTCTCTCTAAAATAGGATAAAAATGGAGTATCAATTCACCATTGCCGTAATTTGTATCAACAAAGATAAGTTTCGTTAAATCATCAACCGGTGAATCTTCATGAATAACTCCCCTCATTTTAATGACGACATTGTTCATAACCTTACGGATATCAGAAGATAAATCAGTATCTAAAACAGCAAGTTTAAGGCAATCATGCAAACTTTCACAGAGCTCACAGAGCTCATCAATTCTTTTTCCACTCATTGTATTGCCCTCCCTGCTGAAAAGTCCCCTGCAAAAATTTGTGATAGATAAGCCATGCCCTTTGCTGTAACGCGTGCATTCTCGATAACCTTATCAGTACCATCGGGGCGGCTGATAATTTTTGTCGGGCAATCCATCAAGCCCGATTGTATCTTAGACTGGTAAGGAATATAAGACGCACTCCCTGCCCGCTTATAAATCCACTTATGTTGTGCAAGATAAGTAAAGAGGTCCTTCGGTCTCATCTCTAAGATCTTAGCCGCATTCGTGATACACATAGTGCCGTCTGCTCTGGTGAGCTGG
>NZ_HE998210.1 GCF_000312585.1 Bartonella queenslandensis AUST/NH15 | reverse complement strand
CAAACAGATAGTGGACATTTGTGGAATTGTCGCGTTGAGGAAGAGTTAACAGATCTTTGCGACAAAAATGATGAAATATCGCAAGCTCGAAGTGAGGCTGGTAAAAAAGGCGCACAAGCAAAAATCAATAAAAAACAATATGTTAATGATTTTGCTGAAGCAAATGACAAGCAAAATGATGATTTTGCTGAAGCAAATGACAAGCAAAATGATGATTTTGCTGAAGCAAACAGCAAGCAAAATGTTTTTTTTGCTGAAGCAAACGCTAAGCAAAATCAAGCTAATCAGAATCAGAATCAGATTATTAATAAAAAAACTAATACTATCGTATTAGCAAAAAAAGAAATTGATGAGAGCTTTGATCAAAACACTGATCAGGTTTTGGAGCTTGTGTCAGAGCAAAGTGAATTATCATCAGAAAGCCCCCCTCCCATTCACGAGCAAGAAAGCGTTCTCAAAAAAGCAAAACAATCCAAAGCTAATCGCGGTTGTCGATTGCCTGCGGATTTTGAACCTGATTACGATTTTGCCATTGCAGAGGGCTTGCCTCCCGAACGTGTGAAAGTCGAAATTGCAAAGTTTCGAGATTATTGGAGCTCCAAATCAGGAGCAAATGC
>NZ_HE998209.1 GCF_000312585.1 Bartonella queenslandensis AUST/NH15 | reverse complement strand
GCAAAATATCATTAGAAAACCAACCTCCCATTCACGAGCAAGAAAGCGTTCTCAAAAAAGCAAAACAATCCAAAGCTAATCGCGGTTGTCGATTGCCTGCGGATTTTGAACCTGATTACGATTTTGCCATTGCAGAGGGCTTGCCTCCAGAACGTGTGAAAGTCGAAATTGCAAAGTTTCGAGATTACTGGAGTTCCAAATCAGGAGCAAACGCT
>NZ_HE998208.1 GCF_000312585.1 Bartonella queenslandensis AUST/NH15 | reverse complement strand
TGCTCTTGAGAATCCTTGAGTTCATCCTCAACGTCTAAACTCCACAAACGACCGTCTTCTAAACATATAATATGACCCGTTTCTATTAAAACGTCTAAAGCTTTCACAAACGTTTTTACTGGATATCCAGCGCAATGGGCTAAAATCCTAAGGTTGTTTACAAGAGGTTCACGAGTAAATAACATTTGCAACCTCAATCGCACATAAACATTACCTTCAGTTCCAGGTAACTGAGATAGCTTAGCCATCCACTGTTCAGAAAAAAGCCTTGTCCATGATAACTTGTCTGACTTATTTGCCATTATCTTTACCCCCCATGTTTTCATGCAAGGTAAGATTGCCTAGATCTTCGTCAAAGCAGTCGAGATCTTCTTCTATACTGTTGAGTTCATTCTCAACGTCTAAACTCCACAAACCTCCATCGTCTGTTTT
>NZ_HE998207.1 GCF_000312585.1 Bartonella queenslandensis AUST/NH15 | reverse complement strand
GCCACAGCAGCATTCACACTCTTAAAGAGAAAGATTAGAGATGATAGATGTCCCACAGATCACTATAAGCAAAGTCCAGTTGATTGATCTTGTTAATAAGATTGGACAGAAAGACATATGTTGTAGTATCCGCTCGCCTCATAGTACAGATGAAATAAGCATAGATCCCTTATCAAAAGGTTCTCTTGTCTGTACGCTGCATAGTATCTTTGTGCGTGATGATAGAAATTATTTTCCGTTATTGCCGTACGATGACTTTGATCAATGGTTTTCATCTGTGTTTACGCAAGCTTTTACGGCTTGGTTTGATAATTATTTTTCTCAAGAGTTGTCATCTTTTTATCGCTTAAATGTCGTATAACT
>NZ_HE998206.1 GCF_000312585.1 Bartonella queenslandensis AUST/NH15 | reverse complement strand
GTGGTGTATCCGCTTTGTTTCTCATAGCGGTGTGTGACGGTTGCAGCTTTCCATGATCCATTGATTTCTTCACGGAACCCTTGCAGGAGCAGCGGTTGGTCCGCCATGATTTCTGGGCGTCCCTCAAGGGTCAAAGAACCACTGCCCACAGCACGGCAAAGCCT
>NZ_HE998205.1 GCF_000312585.1 Bartonella queenslandensis AUST/NH15 | reverse complement strand
AAAGACTTTCAAGCCCCGTGGCAACAGAGCGCCATAGCCTGCAATCCCTGGATTGGCTTCCAAAGTAGCCTCACAGTAGCCCTTGAGAGCTCCAACTTGAGACCTGTCTCCTAACACCGCCATGGCATGTTGAAAGCAGATCAGATCAAGACTCATATCCTCTAACGCGACAACAAGGTGCTTTTCTGGGATCTTCATA
>NZ_HE998204.1 GCF_000312585.1 Bartonella queenslandensis AUST/NH15 | reverse complement strand
AGTGCCCATAAAGCCATCAACAATCCAATTGGCGAGATCTTCCCCCGCTTGTTCCATACCGGCTTTGGCATCCTCAGAAAGCTTTTCGCGAGCAAAAAAGCGCCCCAACCATCCCCAAAAGTTGGACAGGCTTTGCTTAAAACCCTCCCACAAACCAGCAAAGCTTTGGGAAACAGAGGAAAGTCCTTGTTTAAACTTTTGCCAATGGGAAGAGAGATCAAAAGCAGCAGCAATGATGTTTTTCCACCTGGTGATGGTGGTGGTATCCGCACCAAAAAAACGCATGACGGCTTCAAAGGCATGCCCAAAAGCGCGTATGATCCCCCGTGCAAAGCCTTTAACAAAAGAAGAAAAACGGTCCCAGTATTTCCACAAAACAAAACCAGCAGCCATGATCACAGCCACAGCAGCGGCAATGA
>NZ_HE998203.1 GCF_000312585.1 Bartonella queenslandensis AUST/NH15 | reverse complement strand
CCACTTCGATGGCTGTCCCGATCCAACCAAAAGAGGCAGCAAATGCACTTCCTGAGAGCATAACGCCCCGAAACGCCGCCACCAGTAAAGTCATGGGGCGAAGAAGACGCAGCACATGCCCACCAAAGCTTGCTGCCATTAAACCCAGCGAGCGCCCTGATGCGATAAGTGAACGCCAACTTGCTTGCAATGTGCGGCTCACAGCCCTCATTTTGATAAAAGAGCCCATCAATTGAAGAATCCCGAGGCGTGTTCCTGCAAAAGTAAAACGCAAAACACGCAAA
>NZ_HE998202.1 GCF_000312585.1 Bartonella queenslandensis AUST/NH15 | reverse complement strand
CATGAGAGCACTATAGCTGTCATTATTCATCCAACGGATCATCTGAACCGGCTTGGCTCTTTTGATGGTGGTGGTAATGGCATCAAGAGCTGCACGGTCCCCAAACTCTTCTGGAAACAACACCCCGTGAATGGTTTTGGGATCATTGCCATAGCCGGTAAATTGCAAACTGGGAGACCTGCCAAAACGCTCTAGGCAAACCCATGAGGCGGAAAACTCTTCCTCAAAGGATTGGAAATTCAGCCAGTCCACATAAAAAAGATGTGGACCTAACATCAACAAAGGATCTCTCATAGGCTCCCTCCCATTGATTGTATCCCTTCCAGCAC
>NZ_HE998201.1 GCF_000312585.1 Bartonella queenslandensis AUST/NH15 | reverse complement strand
AAAAGAGCGCTATAGCTGTCATTATTCATCCAACGGATCATCTGAACGGGCTTGGCTCTTTTGATGGTGGTGGTGATAGCATCAAGAGCTGCACGGTCCCCAAACTCTTCTGGAAACAATACCCCGTGGATGGTTTTGGGGTCATTGCCATAACCGGTAAATTGCAAACCAGGCGATCTACCAAAACGATTCATGCAAACCCATGAGGCAGAAAATTCTTCCTCAAACGATTGGAAATTCAGCCAGTCCACATAAAAAAGATGGGGTCCTAACATCAGCAAAGGATCTCTCATAAGCTCCCTCCCCTCATTGTATTTCTCTCAATCATTCTGTTCCCCCATGCAGTGCATTGGCACGGGTGCGTTGTAGAGCATGAGCAACCGCACGACCCGTGGCAACGGGATCGCGTGCTCCATTGACATGCACTGTGACATTTTGATTATGCGTAATGGTGGAACGATCTTTGTCTCTTTGCTCTCTGCCTAG
>NZ_HE998200.1 GCF_000312585.1 Bartonella queenslandensis AUST/NH15 | reverse complement strand
TGAATTGACAGAAGAAGCCCCCGCAAACTGTGCTATGGGTTGAATGGAGCTTTTGCCTCCCAAAAAACTTGGCAAATAGTCTCTTACATCAATGGAACCAATCCACCCCTTTATGCGGCTGGGTAAGGATTTACAAAAATCTGTCAATTGTGAGAT
>NZ_HE998199.1 GCF_000312585.1 Bartonella queenslandensis AUST/NH15 | reverse complement strand
GGACGCCATAAAGCCATCAACAATCCAACCCGCTAAATCTTCCCCCGCTTGTTCCATACTGGCTTTGGCATCCTCAGAAAGCTTTTCGCGGGCAAAAAAGTGCCCCAACCATCCCCAGAAGTTGGAGAGGCTTTGCTTAAAACCCTCCCACAAACCAGCAAAGCTTTGGGAAACAGAGGAAAGTCCTTGTTTAAACTTTTGCCAAGCTTGAGAGAAGTCAAAGGCATTGGCGATAATGTTTTTCCATTTGGTGATGGTGGTGGTATCGGCACCAAAAAAGCGCATGACGGCTTCAAAGGCATGCCCAAAAGCGCGTATGATCCCCCGTGCAAAGCCTTTAACAAAAGAGGAGAAACGGTCCCAGTATTTCCACAAAGCAAAACCAGCAGCAA
>NZ_HE998198.1 GCF_000312585.1 Bartonella queenslandensis AUST/NH15 | reverse complement strand
CTAGCTGTGGTCCAATCAACACCGCTAATTGTCGTGCTTGCTTAAAAGTAGGGCGATAAAAGGTCAATTTTTGCCGACAGGCTTCCTTGCCATCACCATCCTTATAAACAAGGGGAACTTGGAGTTCTACATCAAGGCTGGTTTGTAAACTTGTCATGATCAATTCCTTATAAATTGAGAATAGAGCGGCGGCGTCCACCAATCTCTTGCCCGTTGCGCACGAGCCATCCACCCCGTTTAAAAGAAAAGCGATGCAAAACAGAACCATCCCAATATTCCGTATAATCCCAAATATTCTTGATCTCGCAATCATAGCCCGTGG
>NZ_HE998197.1 GCF_000312585.1 Bartonella queenslandensis AUST/NH15 | reverse complement strand
TTGGCTTTTTAACTTTTTCTCACACTCAATAAAGTAACGACGAGCCTGCCTGCCTTTCTCATTGCGTTCAACCATTGAGAGTTCTTTGGCCATGTCTAATGTGAGGTGGTATTCTTTACTGATAACATTTTTACGTTTCCCAATTTTGGGAAGCGTTAAAATATAGTCCTTTCCTTCTTCAAATGCATACTGATTAATGCGGTTTGTAATCCAAGTAGCAAAACGTTTTCCTATTGCCAAAAACGTATGCAAATCACGTGCATTAACCGTTTGAACAGTTTCCTGATCAATTGTTAGTTCTTTAATTTCTATGAGAGTGTTCATAATGAACTCCTATGCAGTTAGATGTCTTCTATTGACACTCTAGAAGAGCGCCGGGTGCTAGAAAACACGGTGCATAGTCCGTCGTTATGCTTTCCCCATAAAGGGTATTGTATAGCATAACTACACCCGACAAGATCATTATATGCGTGTAACATACAATGAGTCAAAGCCTTTAATATGCGGGAAATAAACTGTTTCGGCAATCTATCCGCTATGCATCTAAGGTGTTTTCTAGGCACCTGATT
>NZ_HE998196.1 GCF_000312585.1 Bartonella queenslandensis AUST/NH15 | reverse complement strand
ACCCTCCCCATTTTGAGAACGAGGAGGGGGTATATATTTTACTTAAGCAACCTTTTTAATAGGGCTCTCGAAGTTCGGTTCATAAGCGCGCAATAAAGAATCCATGCTATGCGGTAACTCTGAATCACCAAAATCTGTTAGAACTGTTAAAATTTTAAGTATACTTGGCATCTCATCTCGAAGTTTTAAAATTAAAGCTTTTTCTATCACACTCATAGTATCAACCAGAGCAGTACAATCTTTATCATTCATATTTTCATGTCTAGAAAATTGAGATAATGCCATCCATAAATCACATAAGAAGTTGGTATCTATCTTCATTGTACACCCCCAAAGATTTGCTCTCTCAAACATGCCAATCCTCTGGAGGTGATTTTCGTTGAAGGGAGCACCTTTTCTGTACCATCTGGTCTTTGAATGGTGATAGCAGGGCAATCCATGAAGCCTTTCTTGATTTTATCCTGATAAGGTAACAGAGGCGCCCCTGGAGCACGCGGTAAACCCAATTATGTTTACGTAATAGTCGGTTAAATCCTTTGGTCGCACTTCTAACATCTTTGCTGCTTCAATAAGACCAAACAGACCATCAGAGCGTTTTAGACCTTCTAAAGCCTCTGCTTTTGGAGTCAATTCAGCAATGGTATGATCCTTTTGCTCGATTTGACTTTGTAAGTGATTCAAGACACCAAGTAATGCTTCAGGTTTGGAGTAGTCAACTTGGGGGGCGGCTATCTGTGGAGTAGCGGCTTGTTTTAACCGTCTTTCACATTCGATAAAGTATAAACGAGCTTCTCTACCTTTTTTATTGTTCTC
>NZ_HE998195.1 GCF_000312585.1 Bartonella queenslandensis AUST/NH15 | reverse complement strand
ACCATAGAAAGTTCTTTGGCTACACTTAAGGTGAGGTGATATTCTTTAGAGGGACGACCACCTTGGAGGTTTTTCCCAAAATTGGGAAAAACTATATAATCTCTGTTTTCGACAAAATCATATTTGTTAATGCGTTCAGTAATCCAGTCTGCAAACTTTTTACCTACTCCTAAAAACGCATGTAGATCACGTGCATTTACTGTCTGAATCGCATCGCCATCAATGACTTGTTCTCTAATTTCTATAAGATTGTTCATAATGAACTCCTAGATGTTAAAGGTTTTCATTGATACCTTTAAAAGGTATCGGGCGCTGAAAACACGGCATCTAGTCCGTCGTTATGCTTTCCCCATAAGAGTATTGTATAGCATAACTACACCCGATGAGGCCATTATATACTTATCGCATATAGTGAGTCAAAGTCTTTGCAATGCACAGAAGATTGATTATTTCGGCAACCAATCCGCTAGATGTTTTAAGGTGTTTTCAGGCACCTAATTCAATCATAGACATATTATTGATATATTGTCAAATAGAAATTTAGCAGATCTATGTAAGTAATCC
>NZ_HE998194.1 GCF_000312585.1 Bartonella queenslandensis AUST/NH15 | reverse complement strand
CACAAGATTTGCGGTTCCCAAAACTGGGAAGCGCAAAATCTAGAGCTGTTACAGCAATAGACTATCATCTTACCCTAGACATGGCAAAAGAGCTTTCCATGGTTGAACGCAATGAGAAAGGACGTCAAGCGCGTCGTTACTTTATTGAATGCGAAAAAAAGTTAAAAAGCCAATCTGTTGATTATGACCATGATACACGCTTTGATTTCCCAAAAGATTGGGATAAAATGTCTCCAACTAAAAAAGCTGTTTACATTTATGGACCTCTCCATATGCATCTTGTTAAAGCTTTTACATTAGCAGAGAGAAGTAAACAATATAAAGAACTCATTGAAGAAGCAAAACAGGTTTTAGCAAAATCTGTTACAAAAGCTGCTTAAGTTCAAAAACAGAAATCTCCTCCCCGTTCTTAAAATGGGGAGGTGGTTAAGAGGATTCTTTAGGTAAGAATTCAAAATGAACAGGTTTAAAACCAGTTAAGT
>NZ_HE998193.1 GCF_000312585.1 Bartonella queenslandensis AUST/NH15 | reverse complement strand
TTTTTATAAAGTCTTTACCTTCTTCAAATGTATATTGATTAATACGATCTTTAATCCAAGTAGCGAAACGTTTTCCTATTTCCATGAATGCATGTAATTCACGCGCGTTAACAGTTTGAACAGCTTCCTGATCAATTGTTTGTTCCGTAATTTTTATAAGAGTGTTCATTGTGAACTCCTAATCGTTAGATGTTTGTTAATGACACTCTAAAAGAGTGCTGGGCGCTAACAAACACGGCGATTAGTCCGTCGTTATGCCTTTCCCATAAGGGTATTGTATAGCATAACTACACCCGACAAGTCTCTTTATACGCTACACGTATATAATGAGTCAAAATTTTTAATTTGCGGAGAAAAGATT
>NZ_HE998192.1 GCF_000312585.1 Bartonella queenslandensis AUST/NH15 | reverse complement strand
CCCTCACAATCTCATGTGATAAACAGTTAATAAAATTTGAAATGGAACATTTGCTTGGAAAGCAGGCGCCCCCGCTGCGCCAGAGGCATTATTTATGCTGCTTTATTGACGTCTTGATCAGCATCACAGACATCTTCAGAAAATTTCATATTCTCTTTAAGCACCGCATTGCCATAGATTTTGACATGCCAAGCAGTCTTGGCTTTACCGTAAATCTGTGCATTATCGAAAACTTGTGAACCACAGCCAATACGCGCAGAACCTGATATTTTAGCATTGCCATAAACCCTTGCGAAGTCATGAATATGAGCACTACAGAAAACATGGGCATTGTCATAAACACTAGCAAAAATATGAATATGTGTTTTGCCATAGACATGGGCATTGCCATAAACAAAACCACAAACCCGCGCCTGATCATAAACACGGGCGTTTTCATAAGCATGAGCCCCTTGTGAAATAACGGCGTTATCACTCACAACGGCATTGCCGCTAACACAGCCCCCAATTTTTGCATTGCCATTAATGACAGCATTGTCATAAACACGCGCCTTATCACATGCAATCCATGCTTGACCACTGACAAGAGCATTGCCATAAACCTTTGCACCTATAATCACATAAGCATTATTGCGTATTTTTGCATTTTCGAAAACGCGTGCATTTTGGAAAATCATAGCATCATCATAAAGCCAACACTTACCATCATGAGAGAGATTGCTTTCACTTTCAATATAGCCACCAAGTTGACCAGCCTTAACATCATCAAAGTCTCTTAAAGCGCGTATGCGATAAAGCTTATGACTATCAAAATCGATTGTTTCATTTGTAAGTTCATATTTTTTAGTGTTTTGAATTTTAGATATAGTTGTATTGCTCATGGGTATGCTCCATTTCAAAATAAGTTAAATTGTAAGAAAGAATTTGAG
>NZ_HE998191.1 GCF_000312585.1 Bartonella queenslandensis AUST/NH15 | reverse complement strand
ATCACATGCTTTTCATAAGACATGTTTTAATCAACTCATATCATTGGTTATCTTTAAAGATTGTACGATTGATATGAGTTATGTTTTAAAGATATTAACCCTTTGAAATATAATATTTTTAATTTTTACTCATTTAAAAAAAATAATAGAGGGTCTAAAAGGAACTGACAAAACTGACACCACTGACACTATCTATTAAAAAGAAC
>NZ_HE998190.1 GCF_000312585.1 Bartonella queenslandensis AUST/NH15 | reverse complement strand
GACAACCGATGCCTCTAAGCTTGTCGAGAAAGTGGGAAACTCTTCTCCCCATGTTATGAGTGTTATTTTTGCTACCTATCAATCAATCCAAGTGATTTCGGATGCA
>NZ_HE998189.1 GCF_000312585.1 Bartonella queenslandensis AUST/NH15 | reverse complement strand
TAGGGAGCATCGGTTGTTTCAGCAAGCCAATTGCGTAAACTAGAGCGAAAGCCATGCGGGCATGCCTCTAGCCCAGTTTTTTTCATGTATTGTGACATGCTAGTGTCTCCAAGAGGACCACGACTGCGCGCAGAAAAAAGGAATCTATTGCGAGATAGAGGGCGTGCTTGTTCTATCACTTTTAATGCTTCTGATGATAAAGGCACGCGAAATTCAGTTGTAGCATCCCGTCTTCCTTTCATATTTTCAGCAGGAATAGTCCATATATCTCCTTCAATCTGATCTTCATGAATATGACGCAAAGGATTGGTACGAACACCTGTCAGAATAAGTAAACGCAAAGCCAATTGTGTCATGGTTGTTGTTTGGCAAAGTGTTTGATAAAAAGCCGGCACATCTTTCCAATCCATTGCTGGCATATTCATAGCTTTATGGCGTTGTTTCCCTAAGAGGGCACGTGCTTTGGCTGTGACTTGTAAATCAACATCTAATCCTAATGCAGCCGCATGTTTGAAACAAAGATTAAGACGGTTCAGTGCTTTACGCGCTGTATCAGCTTTTGTATGCCATAT
>NZ_HE998188.1 GCF_000312585.1 Bartonella queenslandensis AUST/NH15 | reverse complement strand
GCCCTCATGAGAGAGGTTATCTTCACTCTCAATGTAGCCCCCAAGTTGACCAGCCTTAACATCTCCAAAATCTCTTAATGCTCTAATTCGATATAAGAAGTGATCACTTACCAATTCACAATCATCAATAAATTCGTATTTTTTAGCAGGCTCTTGTTTATTAACAAGCGCGGTTTCATTTGAAATGTGAAAGGAAATTGTATTTTGGGAATTTTTCATTTTAAATTCTTTCTAATCAAAATTGTTTTTCAATTGACACCCTAATGGGCGCCGGGTGTTGAAAAACACGGTGATTAGTCCGTCGTCACACTTTTCTCATAAAGAGTATTGTATGGTGTGACCACACCCGACATGATCGTTATATGCCATTTAAAGCATAAAAGAAAGTCAGTATTTTAAAAGGCATGGGAGAGGTTGTTTCGTAACCTATCCGCTTAACATTAAGTGTTTCTATCACTTGATTATTTATATAACAAAATACGTATTTATTGTCAAATAATATTTTATCTTTTTTGATATTTTTTTGTATTTTTTTGTATTTTTTAAACCCGTTATGTA
>NZ_HE998187.1 GCF_000312585.1 Bartonella queenslandensis AUST/NH15 | reverse complement strand
AGAGGGGCGCCCCCGCGCGCCATGGCGTTATTTAAGCAGCGTCACTTTCATATTCGCTGTCATTATCATCGTCATAATACCCCTCACAATCAGCATAATACTCATGACGGTAATAATCATCTTCACTTCCCAATTCAGGATAGGCATCATCATGGATATCATCATCACGCGTTAAATGGGCATTGCTATGAATGTAAGAATTTCCTGATATAAGAGCATCACAAACAACGGCATCATCAAAAACATGAGATTGATCACAAATATAAGCAGAGCCGCTTATTTTAGCATTGGCTCCAACATGGGCATGATCGCAAATAACGGCATCATCAGAAATATGGGCATGACCATCTACACAAGCATCATCATAAATTTTAGCATTGCCTTCAATAATAGCACCACCACTGACATGGGCATTGCCATAAAGCCTTGCGTTGTCTTTTAACGTGCTAGCTTCAAAAATAGCATTGCCATAAATTTTAGCATTGCCATAAACATCAACAAAAAAGCTTTTTACCTTGGCATTTCCAAAGACGCGCGCATTTTCAAAAACTCTAGCTTTATCGTAAACCCAACAATC
>NZ_HE998186.1 GCF_000312585.1 Bartonella queenslandensis AUST/NH15 | reverse complement strand
TAGGATTTATTATGAAAAATTCTGTAAAAAAATATCAACTCACAAATCAAACAATCATTCGCGAAGGTAAAAAGCTTTACCGCATTAAAGCTTTAAGAGACTTTGATGATGTTAAAGCTGGTCAATTGGGTGGCTATATTGAATCTGAGGAAAATCTTTCCCATGATGGTAATTGCTGGGTTGGTGATCAGGCCATTGTTGTGAAACCTGGTCGTGTTTACGAAAATGCACGGGTTTATGGGAATGCTGGCGTTGGTGGCTTTGTATATGGAAATGCTCGTGTCTACGATTTTGCAAAGGTTTTTGCCAATGCCCATGTCTATGGGAATGCCCATGTGTTCGATAGTGCAAAAATTGTAAGTAAAGTGCATGTTTATGAAAATGCCAATGCATGCGGCATGGCTATTGTTACTAAGAATATTTGTGGTGACACAATGGAAAATGTTTATACAGAACGCCTTTCTTCTTATGGTGAAATTTGCTTTGTTATGTGTCGTCCTCATAGGAAAACAGTTTAAATAACGTT
>NZ_HE998185.1 GCF_000312585.1 Bartonella queenslandensis AUST/NH15 | reverse complement strand
TACTGACTAGTTTTTATGCTCTTATTAGCATATAACGATTTTGTCGGGTGTGATCACGCCATACAAAACCCTTATAGGGAAAAGTGTGATCAACGGACTTGTTACCGTGTTTGTTAGCACCCGGCGCCCTTAAGGCTGTCAATAACAAACATTTAAATAACAAGGTATTATTATGAACAATACAGTAAAAAACACCCCCGTTATCTCTAACATTTCAAATGAAACCGCATCTGTTAATAAACAAGAGCCTGCTAAAAAATATAAACTTACAAATGAAACCCGCGTTGTTAAGGGTGTGACTTTACACCGCATTAAAGCTTTAAGAGATTTTGATGATGTTAAAGCTGGTCAACTTGGTGGCTATATTGAAAGTGAAGATAA
>NZ_HE998184.1 GCF_000312585.1 Bartonella queenslandensis AUST/NH15 | reverse complement strand
GCCTAACTGTTTAATGGTTTTGAATTGACAACCCTATAAGGGCGTCGGGCGCTCAAAACACGGCAGTTAGTCCGTCGTCACACTTTTCTCATAAAGAGTATTGTATAG
>NZ_HE998183.1 GCF_000312585.1 Bartonella queenslandensis AUST/NH15 | reverse complement strand
GATATATTTGTCATAGTTAAATCCTAACTGTTTATATTTGTTATTGACAGCCCATAAGGGCGCCGGGCGCTAACAAACACGGCAGTTAGTCCGTCGTTACACTTTTCTCATAAAGAGTCTTGTATGGTGTAACCACACCCGACATAATCGTTATATGCTAGTGACAGCATAAAAGAAAGCCAGTATTTTAAAAAATGGGAAAGGCTGTTTCGTAACCTATCCGCTAACTGTTTAGTGTTGTTAAGCACTTGGTTATTC
>NZ_HE998182.1 GCF_000312585.1 Bartonella queenslandensis AUST/NH15 | reverse complement strand
ACTGTATTGTCCATAATGAACTCCTTATCGTAAATGAAGTTTTCTCTTGACACCCCATAAGGGGCACCGGGCGTCGAAAACACGGCGATAAGTCCGTTGTTACACTTTTCCCATAAGGGTATTGTATGGTGTAACTACACCCGGCAAAATCGTTATATGCCAATAAGAGCATAAAAGAAAGCCAGTATATTTTAAAAGTATGGAAGAGGTTTTTTCGTAACCTATTCGCTTATCGTCAAGTGTTTTCGTCACTTGGTTATTC
>NZ_HE998181.1 GCF_000312585.1 Bartonella queenslandensis AUST/NH15 | reverse complement strand
GTAGAAATACTCGTTTTGAAATTGACACCCTTATGGGCGCCGGGTGTTCAAAACACGGCTACAAGTCCGTTGCTATGCTTTTCCCTCGCGAAGGGTATTGTATGGCATAGCTACACCCGACAAAATCATCATATATGCTAATACAAGCATAAAAGAAAGTCAGTTTTTATAACAGGATTAGGTTTATCGTAACCTATTCGCTTGTAGTTTAGTGTTTTGATCACTTGATTATTTATATAACAAAATAC
>NZ_HE998180.1 GCF_000312585.1 Bartonella queenslandensis AUST/NH15 | reverse complement strand
CTCGCGTGCGTAGGTTAATAATTTTTGTTGGTGCTTTGCTGGTATACAACTACGCCATCTAGAAACAGATGACACATCTCTTTGCACTATGGCTGCTACAGTTTTTAAACCACCTAAATATTTTATAATTAATCTCGCAGGCATATGTAATCTCCATAACAGCGCAATAAATAATTGCACTTTTTACATATGTCAACAAAAAATGCACTTTTCACATTTTTGCATTTTACGTATTTTTAAGGATAATGTTTAGATTATGAGTAGCAATATTGAAAAAAGCATTCAACAATGGCTAGAAAAAAAATTAGACGAGCGCGGACACGGTGCTCAAATAGAACTAGCTGCCTACTTAGGAATCCATCAGTCCACTATAAGCAGAATGATTAATCCTTACAAAAATGGAAAATCAAGAAGCATTAGTATTGGGGAACTAGTTAAAATAGCCGAGTTTTTTAACGAGCCCCCCCCAAATTTCTTCAATGATGTTGATCAAGAGTTTATGAATTTTTATCGTGATCTTTCTGAAGAAAACAAGAAGTCTGTGATTTTATATATTGAGTTTTTAAGGCAATCAAAAGATAAGTAATAGTTTCCTTTTCTTTCTGAGAAAACCCTTTTAAAAGGTTAGATTCTTGTTCCGCTATTTGCATTTTGTATCTCCATAAATTGTGGATAGTGCATTTCTTAAAAAAATATACCTAACATAAATATGCACTTTTTACATTTTTATGTTGACACTTGCACTTTTTGCATGTATTCACTCCATATCTTAGAAAATAACTTTTGCCAATAGGCTTATGGAGGCATTTG
>NZ_HE998179.1 GCF_000312585.1 Bartonella queenslandensis AUST/NH15 | reverse complement strand
TCACGCGCATAATTTAAAAGTATAACTTGGTATTTAGCTGGGATAATGCCGCCTTTACCCTCTCTCTTTTCAAAAGGGTAAGCCCATTTTCTAATTACAATAACATTGCGATTAACAATATTAGCAACTTTTTTATAGCCACCTAGATACTCAATTATGAGTTTTGCGGTTTTCGTATATGGTTTTATCATAGCGATAAAAATACGATATCCAAAATATTTAGTCAATACGAAAAACGTATCATTATATTTTTTATATTGTAAGGACTTTAAAAATAAGGAATAAACTTAATTATGATTAGGCAAAAAGAGCTAAAAATTTGGATAAAAAAAGAACTTGATAAAATGGGACGAGGGAGCCAAGCGAAGCTTGCCGCCCATCTTGGTATAAGAAGACCAGCTATATCCAATATGATTAATCTTAATACAAATAAGGAAACGAGGGATATTAAGGCAGATGAATTAGTTAAAATTATGGAGTTTTTTAAAGATTCTTCACCTATTTCTGGACCTTACTCTGATGATTTTCTTTATTTATATTCACAAGCGAATGATTCTGAAAAGAAGATTGTCGAGGATCTTTTAAAATCTCTGCTCGCAGCAAGAAATTCATAAAAGCTTTTTTTTCACATTCGGTTAATTTATTTAGCATGATGGCTAGCTGCTTTTCTTTTATACTTTTTATCATAAGCACCTCATTAACATTAATGATAATAAACAAAATCGAATAGGTTTATAAAAATAAAAATACGTTTTTCGTATTTTATCTATTGACAATCTATTACGAAAAACGTATTAATTTTTCCATATCTTAGAAAATAACTTTTGCCAATAGGCTGTATGGAGGCATTTGTGAAAAAACCCGTTTTTATAAATTCTGATGAGATTCTCTTAGTCATCTGCGAAAATGAAGAACAAAATCTCGCTAAATCAGGA
>NZ_HE998178.1 GCF_000312585.1 Bartonella queenslandensis AUST/NH15 | reverse complement strand
AATCCAGAAATTGCTGAACCCAAAAAAATTTGTATTCTTTATCAAGAAGCATAAACCATGCAAAAGCTTGTGCATTTTGATTGCCCTTCTTGCTAAGCA
Source organism: Bartonella queenslandensis AUST/NH15 (assembly GCF_000312585.1). Taxonomy (GTDB): domain Bacteria; phylum Pseudomonadota; class Alphaproteobacteria; order Rhizobiales; family Rhizobiaceae; genus Bartonella; species Bartonella queenslandensis_A. Next base: position 296 of record NZ_HE998178.1, on the reverse strand, counting down.
AAGCATCTAGGACAATCACCACACACCCTTATGGGAATTCAACTCTATGACAATTCAAGCGCTCACCTTTTCCTGCTCTTTTGTCCATTGTCCTAAAGCCGCAAGATGATTCATTCGAGCACGATGACGAAATGCCTTTTGTGCAACAGCAATATTTTCATCTTTTCCAGCCCATGCTTTTAAAGCAGCTGCTTGCAATGCGCGTCCGTAGGAAAAGGTCAATTTCCAAGGCAATGGCCCCATAGAATTCATGGCCGATAAATGCGCCGTTGCTTCTTGATCAGATTGCCCTCCAG
>NZ_HE998177.1 GCF_000312585.1 Bartonella queenslandensis AUST/NH15 | reverse complement strand
GGATTGTGCCGATTGTTGAGCCGGAAGTGCTGATGGATGGACCGTCGTGCGGGCATTCCATTGCGCGTTGCTTTGAAGTCACACGCACTGTTTTACAGGCTGTCTTTAAAGAATTGTTTGAAGCCCGTGTCGTTTTAGAGGGGATGATTTTAAAGCCAAATATGGTGATTGATGGCAAAGATGCGCGCAAGGCTGGTGTTGAAGAAGTCGCTGAAAAGACTGTCCATATGCTTAAACAAACCGTACCTTCCGCTGTTCCAGGAATTGCTTTTCTT
>NZ_HE998176.1 GCF_000312585.1 Bartonella queenslandensis AUST/NH15 | reverse complement strand
TCACAAGAGGCAGTGACTTATATGAAAAATGTTTCACCTGGTAGTGAAGGTTATTTGAAAATACCAGAGAAGGTTAACCAGGATTTTTTAAAGCTTCAAAGTGCTTTAGATAAACGTTTTGGACAAAATGCCATTCATAAACAAGATTTTGATTTATCAAAAGTACTTCCTAAACAACAGTCTCATGATAAAGAACGCATAAAAGAGTTTCAGGCGG
>NZ_HE998175.1 GCF_000312585.1 Bartonella queenslandensis AUST/NH15 | reverse complement strand
CCCCCGCTTTGATTGTTTCGTCAATAACTTTATTGTTTCATCAATAATAAGATTAATATTGAATTAATCAGGAATCGTATAAATGAAAAAAAATATTTTTTCTACTGTAAATTACTAATATTTAATATTCTATAATTTAATGAACAATAAAATATATTAATATTCAAAATGAAACTTTCAAAATATTTTCGATTAGCGCCTAAATATCTTATCTT
>NZ_HE998174.1 GCF_000312585.1 Bartonella queenslandensis AUST/NH15 | reverse complement strand
ATGTCTTTGTCGTTGAGGGCTGTGCTCTGGACTCTCCCGATTTTGTCCTCTTGCGTGATGACGATCATGATGATGCTCTCTTTCAGCTTCCCGAGAATTTTCTTTATGGCGTCTTTGTTCGGCCATAGGGGTTTGCAATAGTCTTGTTGTTGCGTCTTTTACAGCCCTTGTATAACCATCAATGGCATCAATGAGCGGTCTAAAACCATCTTCAGCTGCTTTGCGTGTTTGATTTTTTATGCCAAGTGCGGAGTGGCCAGTGAGCTTATGTATAGATTCAGGGAATTCAGCAAGTCGATCTGAAAGTTCTTTTCCTTTAGCGGGATTTGTAAGTATGTCTTGCAAGTGTTGCTGGAAAATATTGCCTTTTCCATAAACACTTCCACCCCAATACACGACTTCTTGTGCATATGCTTGGACATGTGAATCTTTTAAAAGCATGACAGTTATTTGCTCTGCTGTGAGGGACGATGAAGATGTTCCTCTTTGTTGTGGAGCGACCTCTGTGTAATCGGTTTCAGGACTTTCGCTTTTCCGATCAGGACGTCTCCCTCTTGAAGGAGAAACACTACTCACTGATGCGTATACAACTTCCTCTTCGCGTCTTGGAGATGCAACCGTTGTGTAATCGGTCTCAGGTTCTTCTCTCCTTTGATGATGGTGTCTCTCTTTTGAAGGAGAAACGTTGCTCACGGATGCGTATAGAACTTCCTCCTCTGGGTTTGGAGTGCGCTGGTTTCCTCTGTTTGGTTTATTAACTCGTGCATAGAGGGGCTCTTGACCTTGGGCTTCTAAGTGTGGGTGACTTTTTTTCATGGCTGTTTCCTTTCAATATTTTTAGAAAACCTCTTTGGTGCATTCTCCACTTTTAGTTTTGATAACTTTTATACAAAGGAAGATATCCAACCGAATGACCTCCAAAGATTTTGCCCTATTCATATTGATATGTAATGGACATTTA
>NZ_HE998173.1 GCF_000312585.1 Bartonella queenslandensis AUST/NH15 | reverse complement strand
GGAGAAAAAGGAATGGCTTATGCCATGTAAGGGGGCATAAATATAAAAACAGAGTGTTTTTGTTTTTCATATAATCTTTTTTTATAGAGTTTTTTGGCGCAAATCGTTTTATAGCGATTGCGCTAAAAATTGTTTTAGAATGTTACAAAAAATAGTCCTAAAAATGGACTCTGGCATTGATGATAACTTATTGATAAGATTTCATAAAAAAACTGTATAAAAGACA
>NZ_HE998172.1 GCF_000312585.1 Bartonella queenslandensis AUST/NH15 | reverse complement strand
ATCTTGCCATTTCTTTTTCTCAGTGGCTGTATATCTTCACCAAACACACTGAAGTCACTGCCAAAATGTGATGGATATTCTAAACGCCCACTCAACCGATCCATGTGGAATTGGGAAGGGAAAAAACCCACGCCCAAGCCCATCATCATCAGTAACACCCCCCCCTCATCCGTCAAAGAGAGCAAACTTGAAACGCTTTTGGCACAAAAATTAACCGATGAAGAAATAAAATCTTACAAAAATTGCGGGCAAAAAGCATGAAAGAAAAAGACATCGAACAATATATTGCTGAGGCGCGCTCTTTTGATCAAGATCGCATGCTCGCCTCACGCCGCACCACCCGCGCCTCACTTGCGGTTGCCGGCATAGC
>NZ_HE998171.1 GCF_000312585.1 Bartonella queenslandensis AUST/NH15 | reverse complement strand
GCCGGTGGTGGCACCTATATGTCCTTGAAAAATGGGAAGCCAACAGGCATAGCACCGCTAAAAGGTTTAGACTATAGCAATCCAGCAGATAGGGTCTTTTTACGACAGTGGATTATAAAGCTTGTTTCTTCTGAAGATCAAAAGATCAGTGAAGCGGAAAGACAAGATATCACGTCTGCCGTTGAACAGCTTGCCTTATTGCCAAAAGAACAACGGACAATATCCGCCCTACAAATGTTTTTTGACACCACCCATAGGGAGGGGATAGCGGGGCGTTTAGAGAGATGGTGTAAAGGCAATGCGTTAGGATGGGTCTTTGACAATCCTGATGATGACATTGGCATTGATGCGAAATTTATTGGTTATGATATGACGGATTTTTTGGATAATGATGAAATTCGTCCACCCTTGATGATGTATCTTTTTCATAGAATT
>NZ_HE998170.1 GCF_000312585.1 Bartonella queenslandensis AUST/NH15 | reverse complement strand
CGATACATTTGCCTATTATTATCTTCCGGATCGGCATTGTGGATTTGAGCTATGGTGTAAAATATGAAAAGGATGGTGAGAAATTTTGGTTATTAGCTAGTCTCACAACAGATTCTTATAGTCTTGCTTGTGAATATTCTAGGGGACAAAAGTCGCGGTATGGATATATACTCTATCCAGAAATAGATG
>NZ_HE998169.1 GCF_000312585.1 Bartonella queenslandensis AUST/NH15 | reverse complement strand
CTTTTGCAGAAATCAACATATCATCATATTTATAGCGCGACTGTTTTCCAACAGAATATTCCTCAGCAAGGCAATAAGCGGCAGTGGTAAGAGCAACTGATAGCCTCAACCTTCCACCATCCTCTCCATAATCTACAATATCATAAAAAATGCGTATTATACGATCGGAGAGATGATAATAAGCAAATGTATCTCCAACTTCATCGCGATGAGGCTCCCAACCCAGTCTTTTTAAAATTTCTGTTACATCTTTTGTTTGCATCAGATTTACTTATCAACCCATTCTGCAACATCAGCCAAAGTGTAAGTTTTCATGAATCCTCACCTGCGGTTTCCAGAATTCTTTTACAGAGAAATTCATAAAAGTTACTTGCATAATAGTGGGATTCTCCGGACATTGTCTCACAATAGAGTGGACATTCACCATCCCGAAATTGAGAGTAATCAAAATAAAATGTTTCACCAAAATCAGTGTTACTCACAACGAGCTGATGTGGTTTTGTAAAACCTTTTTTTCTATGATATAAGTTTTTGTCCACAATATCACCAGCAGGATGTTCCTCAAAACTTACGCCATAAAGGCTAAAAATTTCCTCATAACCAATTTCTCCTCCTCCATAATTTTTTAAAAAGTCTTTATAAGAAGTTGTAAACTGTAGGCCAAGAATTTTCTCAGATTTTTCAATTAATTGATCATCAGGCGCATACTTCAGAGTACCAAAATTAATAATATCGCTATATTTATCAACTAATTCTGCAACATCATCTAAGGTTTAGGTTTTCATGAATCTTCCTCGGCGTGTTCTTTAATTCTTTTACATAAAAACTCATAAAAATTACTTGTGTAACACTGAGGATCTCTAGAAAGGCTAAATATTTCCTCATCATCAATTTCCCCGCCTCCATAGTTTTTTCCAAAAACTTTTGTAAAAAGGTATAGGTTGCGGACTGGGAGTGTTCTCTATCTCTTCAATCGGTTGATCACCATCATGTATCTCAACCCCCGCGTGTACTTTAATTCTTTTGCAAAGAAATTCATAAAAATTGCTAGCATAATATTCGCAATC
>NZ_HE998168.1 GCF_000312585.1 Bartonella queenslandensis AUST/NH15 | reverse complement strand
AGGCGATAGAGGAAGCGGATGAAACAGATGATAAAGATGCTCCATTGACCATGGAAAGTGCTCATGAACTTTTAAAAAGCTTAGGTTGGTCAACTGAGAGAATCGATGAAGATGACTATATGGCAAGCTATCAATTGGCTGATCGTGAAGTAGATATTCTTTACAACGATGAAATTTCTAAAGATTGTCCGCAATTTGATAGCGCCTTTTTGATTAGCACGGGCATTTTGGCTTCTGCTTGCAAATTCATTGATCCTATCCACACGGAGGATATCTCAGATATACAGCTTAATTTTGAAGCCAAGGGATTAGAAATCTTTGAACCAGAAGTCACTGCGGATCGTTTAACACAGGCGCTTGATGATGCTCTAGAATGGTCAGTCAAAGAA
>NZ_HE998167.1 GCF_000312585.1 Bartonella queenslandensis AUST/NH15 | reverse complement strand
AATAAAATGAGCGAGTTTCTCTTTCCAAGAGTGAGATTGCTTCTCAGCGGAAACCTCTTGTTGATTGTCAAGTCTTTCTGCTACCCGTTCAATCAAAGCGTAGCTGAGGTGTTTAGTTTTTGCTACTTCTTGCGCTAAAGCTATTGCCCGTTCAAGATGAAGCTGTTGGATGCTTTCGTCGAAGCCTAGATGATCCC
>NZ_HE998166.1 GCF_000312585.1 Bartonella queenslandensis AUST/NH15 | reverse complement strand
ACCTTCAAAACCTATAAATAAAATTCGTCATAAAAATCATCAAAATACTCATTCTGATATTTTAAAACACATAACGCATTTGTCTTTTTTTCTGCCGGTAACACTATTTGCCAGCTTGTGGGTGTTGCGACAGATCTTGCTAAGATAAGTTCATAAGAGCTATTTTTAGTCCTTTCTTATATAAATTTACCCCACATGCCCATCCTACTTGTGACGCGCAAGCGAATGGTTTTGATTGATTCAAGATAAACAGATTTGAAATGAGAGAATCTTACGATATGCGGAACTTTCATTCAATATGAATAACACTAGCTTATGATTATACATCAAAGTCTTATACAAATAAGAGTATTAGTATATCTTGTATTAGTAAGATGATAAACGCAATAACTGATTATAGAAGCAAAACTATGAAATGAATTTGAGAAGCCCTTTACAACCAACACATGAACGCACAACACAATGGTATTATCGACTGCGTAATAGTATTCTGTACTATGTGAAGAGCATA
>NZ_HE998165.1 GCF_000312585.1 Bartonella queenslandensis AUST/NH15 | reverse complement strand
GCTCTCAAGGCGGTCGCCCTACCATACGCTATGAATGGCATCCTTTCGTTAAAAACAACAGCATCAAACAATGAAGTCATTGTAATCTTTTGTTATCCTTAAAACCTTCAAAGATCTTATCGTACCAACAGAGAGTTCACGAAGTATCTTTGAGGGTTTTTGTTTTATAATTTTTAAAAGAAGAGACATAAAGAGGTCCTTTTAAAGCATGTG
>NZ_HE998164.1 GCF_000312585.1 Bartonella queenslandensis AUST/NH15 | reverse complement strand
AAAGCTAAGAATGTTTCAAAATTATCGTCACGTTGATGTATCCAATCACCATGTTTATCTGGTGTGATTATTTGCCATTTTCTATTACGTGTAATACCACCAACATTACCAAAGTATTGAAGCATCTCAAGTTTTTTTTCGGTGGAAAGATTGTCTCCAATATCATGATAGTAAATTTTACAATCTCCAGAAACATTGGGATTTTTGATAAATAGCGTTACCGCAATACCAGTCATACTACCATTGCCGAAAATATTCTCTCCTTCATGAGCAATTCCATTGCTTAACATATTTTTACGAAGATCCCCCCGTAAATTAAGTACATAAATGCTCGTAAATTCTTTAGCCAAAGATTTTCGTAAACTGTCCATTGTTGGTTTTTCTATATAGCTTGAACCAGAAATGAAACCGATCACTCCAGCATTATCAATACGGTCACTAGCCCAGCGAATGGCACGGATATAACTATCATAAAGCGCCCGTATATTCGTTACCTTCGATTTAGCAGCGTATGTTTCTCGAATACGGTCATCTAGTATCAGGATAAGGAGTATTCTTTGCATTATCATTTTCATTTTTTTGCCCTACCG
>NZ_HE998163.1 GCF_000312585.1 Bartonella queenslandensis AUST/NH15 | reverse complement strand
TTAGACAGTTTCGTGAATTCAGATGCAAGTAAAATTAGCTGGAGTAGTAGTCTCAAACAAGAACTGGTAAGAGGAAATGTTTCCGAATTTGAAAGTAGTTGCTTAGTTAAAAGCCTTTACCGTCCTTTTACACGACAGTGGCTTTATTATAATCGCACTCTCAATGAGAGAGTTTATCAAATGCCGCATATATTCCCGATGAGACAAGCCGTTGAAAATAGAGTGATACAGGTTACAGGAGTTGGGGCAAGAAGTGGCTTTTCTGTACTCATGACTAATATTATGCCTAATTTAGCGTCAATAGAGGCTGGTCAATGCTTTCCAAGGTACTTTTACGAAGATGCTACGGTTTCAAAAGATAAAAATAAAAAGCAGTCCCATTTATTCGAAAGCTCTATAAAAAACGATGAAACGGTTGGTTTACAACGGCGTGATGCACTCACTGATGAAGGCTTAGCACATTTTAAAGCCGCTTATCCTGATGAGACTATCACTAAAGATGATCTATTCTATTATGTTTACGGTTTACTTCATTCGGAAGATTATCGCGCCCGTTATGCCAATAACCTCTCTAAAGAATTGCCTCGTATCCCTTGTGTAAAGAGTGCTGAAGATTTTTGGAAGTTTGTAACAGCAGGGCGTGAACTAGGGCATTTGCACGTGAATTATGAAGACGTGGAACCTTATCCTGTGACCTTTAAAAAAGGTGA
>NZ_HE998162.1 GCF_000312585.1 Bartonella queenslandensis AUST/NH15 | reverse complement strand
CAAAATCTCAACAGCATGGTAAAATATATTTCCGTGATATTGGTGATTATCTCAAGAGAAAAGAAAAGCTTGCGATAATAGAGTCCTTTAAGAGTATTGATGGCATTACACAAAAACAAGCTTGGAAAATGATTACACCAGATAAACATGGTGACTGGATCAATCAACGTGATGACAGTTTTGAAACATTTTTAGCTTTAGGTGATAAAAACGATCACGATAAAAAGTTATTTGAAATGTTTTCTCTTGGTGTTTCAAGCAATCGTGATGCATGGGCATATAACTCAAGCCGTGAGGTTTTAGCGAAAAATATGAGTAATATGATTTCCTTCTATAATAGTGAAGTAGAACGTTTTAATAATGCTCATCCACATACTGACCGTAAAATACGCACAAATATTGTAAACGATTTTGTCAATGCGGATGAAAGTAAAATCAGTTGGAGTCTTAATCTTAAACAATATTTAGCTAGAGAAAAGGTTTTTGAATTTGAAGAGATATGCCTCACTCAGAGCTTGTATCGTCCTTTTACACAACAGTGGCTTTATTATAATCGCATTTTTAATGAAATGGTTGCCAAAATGCCATGCATATTTCCAATAGAGCAAGCCGTTGAAAATAAAGTCATACAAA
>NZ_HE998161.1 GCF_000312585.1 Bartonella queenslandensis AUST/NH15 | reverse complement strand
TTACAGGTACAGGAGCAAAGAAAGATTTTTCTGCACTTATGATTAAAGATTTACCTAATCTAGATACAATAGAAAAAGGTCAATGCTTTCCACGCTATATTTACGAAGACACTACGATCTCAAAAAATAAAAGTGGGAAACAATCCCATTTATTTACAGAAAAAAGCACAACAGTTGGTTTACAAAGGCGTGATGCCATTACTGATGAGGGTCTAGCACATTTTAAAGCAGCTTATCCTCATGAAACTATCACTAAAGATGATCT
>NZ_HE998160.1 GCF_000312585.1 Bartonella queenslandensis AUST/NH15 | reverse complement strand
GACAAAATTATTTACAACCTTTGTACGTGTTTGACGGTCAGCATGTACATAAGTATCATTAAAACGTTTCACTTCACTATTATAGAAGTTAATCATATTATGCATATTTTTTGTTAAAGCTTTACGGCTTGAATTGTACGCCCAAGCGTCACGATTGGTTACAATCCCAAGAGAAAAATTTTCAAAAAGCTTTTTACCATGACCTTTTTTATCACCTTTATCACCTATAGCTAAAAAGGCGTTGAAACTGTCATCACGTTGACCAAGCCAATCACCGTGTTTATCTGGTGTAATGAGTTGCCAACCTTGTTTTTGTGTAATGCCACCAATGCTTCCAAATTTTTCAATTATCGCAAGCTTTTCTTTTCTATTGAGATAATCACCAATATCACGAAAATATATCTTACCATGCTGTTGTGAATTTGGATTTTTAACCAGAATAGAGATAGCTATGGGAGCCCGAGAGCCGGAACCAAAAATCTTGCCCCCTTCTTTTCGAGAAAGTTCACCAGCAGTCCTTTGATTGCCCCGTAAATGGAAAATATAAAGACTGCTAAATTCCTCAACGAGGCACTTTCGTAAACCATCCATAGAATGCCCAGTAATAAAACCCGCATTTGTGACAAAGCCAATTACCCCAGCATTATCAATACGGTCACTAGCCCAGCGAATGGCACGGATATAACTATCATAAAGCGCTTGCACACAAGTTGTTTTGGATTGAGCAGCGTAAGTTTCACTGATCCATTTATCTAATATCGGATAAGAAGTATTTTTGGCATTATCGTTTTCACTCTTTTGCCCTACC
>NZ_HE998159.1 GCF_000312585.1 Bartonella queenslandensis AUST/NH15 | reverse complement strand
AATATTTAGAGCATCAGAAAAATCTCGATATCAAAGTTATCTTTGGTAATCCTCCTTATTCAACAGGTCAAAAAAGTGCCAACGACAATGCCAAAAATACTCCTTATCCTATACTAGATAATCGTATTCGTGAGACTTATGCTGCTCAATCAAAAGTTACGAATATACAAGCGCTTTATGATAGTTATATCCGTGCTATACGCTGGGCTAGTGACCGTATTGATAATGCTGGGGTGATTGGTTTTGTTTCTGGTTCTGGTTATATAGAAAAACCAGCAATGGACAGTTTACGAAAATCTTTAGCCAAAGAATTTACGAGTATTTATGTGCTT
>NZ_HE998158.1 GCF_000312585.1 Bartonella queenslandensis AUST/NH15 | reverse complement strand
GATAGTTATATCCGTGCCATTCGCTGGGCGAGTGACCGTATTGATAATGCTGGGGTAATTGGCTTTGTTTCTGGTTCGGGTTATTTAGAAAAATCAACAATGGATAGCTTACGAAAATCTTTAGCCAAAGAATTTACCAGTATTTATGTACTT
>NZ_HE998157.1 GCF_000312585.1 Bartonella queenslandensis AUST/NH15 | reverse complement strand
TTTTCTTATCACCTAAAGCTAAGAATGCTTCGAAACTTTCATCACGTTGATTGATCCAATCACCATGCTTATCTGGTGTAATCATTTGCCAGCTTTGTTTCCGTGTAATACCACCAACACTACCAAGGTATTGAAGCATCTCAAGTTTTTTTT
>NZ_HE998156.1 GCF_000312585.1 Bartonella queenslandensis AUST/NH15 | reverse complement strand
GAGCAAACAAGGTTGGCAAATAATCATGCCAGACAAGCATAGTGATTGGCTTGATCAACGTGATGACAGTTTTAAAGCATTTTTAGTCATAGGTGATAAGAAAGGAAATGATAAAAAGCTATTTGAAAATTTTTCGTGCGGTATCGTAACGAGTCGTGACGCTTGGACATATAATGCGAGCCACAAAGCTTTAATGCAAAATATGAGTGCTATGATCACTTTTTATAATCGTGAAGTAGAAAATTTTAAAGATATCTGTCCTCATGCTGACCGTAAAACACGTAATAAAACTGTAAACAATTTCATTAACATTAATGCTACAAAGATCAGTTGGAGTACTACTCTCAAACAAGAATTGGTAAGAAATAAATTTTCCAAATTTGAGAATAATTGCCTTATTCAAAGCCTTTATCGCCCTTTTACACGACAGTGGCTCTATTATAATCGCACCTTTAATGAATCAGTTTTTCAAATGCCGCATATATTTCCTATGGGACAAGCCGTTGAAAATAAAGTAATACACGTTACCGGCATAGGATCAATGAAAGACTTTTCTGTATTTATGAGTAAGACTGTGCCTGATTTTAAGGTGATAGAGAATGGTCAATGCTTTCCACGCTATATTTACGAAGATGCTAAGATCTTAAAAGATAAAAACAAGAAACAATCCCATTTATTTACAAACTCTATAGAGGAAAACAAAACAGCTGGTTTACAAAGGCGTGATGCTATTACTGATGAGGGGCTAGCACATTTTAAAGCCGCTTATCCTAATGAAACGATCACTAAAGATGATTTGTTCTATTATGTTTACGGTTTACTT
>NZ_HE998155.1 GCF_000312585.1 Bartonella queenslandensis AUST/NH15 | reverse complement strand
GATTTGCTGCGAGGTATATTCAAAGCAAACAGTGACTATTTAGAACTTCAGAAAAATCTAAATATCGAAGTTATCTTTGGTAATCCTCCTTATTCTGTGGGGCAAAAAAGTGAAAATGATAATGCAAAGAATACTCCTTACCCCATATTAGATAACCGTATTCGCGAAACTTATGCTGCTCAATCCAAAACAACTTGTGTGCAAGCACTTTATGATAGTTATATTCGTGCAATTTGCTGGGCGAGTGACCGTATAAAAGACTGTGGTGTGATTGGCTTTGTTTCTGGTTCTGGTTACATAGAAAAAACAGCAATGGATGGTTTACGAAAATCTTTAGCCAAAGAATTTACGAGTATTTATGTGCTTAATTTGCGGGGGGATATTC
>NZ_HE998154.1 GCF_000312585.1 Bartonella queenslandensis AUST/NH15 | reverse complement strand
GAACCTGCTACAGGAATTGTTTAAAGAAAACAGTGACTATTTAGAACATCAGAAAAATCTAAACATTCAAGTTATTTTTGGTAACCCTCCTTATTCTTTTGGACAGAAGAGTGCTAATGATAATAATCCGAATACCTCTTATTTCATATTAGATAATCGTATTCGTGAGAAATATATATCGAATTCAACAAAAATAATAAATCGAAACAAACTTTATGATAGCTATATACGAGCAATTTGCTGGGCAAGCGACCGTATAAAAGAGCGTGGTGTTATTGGATTTGTTACGAACGCAGGATTTATCAGTGGTCATG
>NZ_HE998153.1 GCF_000312585.1 Bartonella queenslandensis AUST/NH15 | reverse complement strand
AAACTTTTCAGGATTAGAAATCTCTGTCTGTTTTGGATTACCTTTTTTAAAGGTCACGGGATAAGGCTCTACCGTTTCATAGTTCACATGCAAATGACCGAGTTCACGCCCTGCTGTTACAAACTTCCAAAAATCATCGGCGCTTTTAACACAAGGGATACGAGGCAATTCTTTGCATAAATTATGCGCATAACGAGTGCGATAATCTTCTGAATGCAAAATACCGTAAACATAATAAAAGATATCTTCTTTTGTTATATTCTCATTAGGATAAGCTGCTTTAAAATGTGCTAATCCGGCATCTGTAATGCCATCACGAACTTTCTTTTTTGCACCTGTAGTAAATAAACTATGGTCATGATGTTTTTCTTCTTCACAATAGAGCATAAACGGATAGCATCTTGATTTTTCTAGTGTGTCAAAACTAATAGGTTTATTTGTCATGAGACAAGAAAAAGCTTTTTGGCTTCCTTCTCCCGAAATGCAAATTCCAAGGTTATGAGGAATATCCCGATTAAAAAATTGATGTGTTTGCCCTAGCGCTTCATTTAGTAATGGTGATGCATAATGCCATGTTATCATAAACGGGCGGTAAAGAACTGGAACTTTTAAATGAACATCAAAAGTTGCGTTGATCCCTTGCTTTAATTTAGAGATAAGAGCATTTGCCCAACTAATTTTGGTAGCATCATAATCAATAATCTTCTTTATAGGTACAGATGGATTCTCAGCAATAAGACGTTTTTGTACATTAAAAAATTCAATTGTTTTTTGAATAGATAAATTTAATGCATTACTTGAAAAGTTGTAAACCCAAGCATCCCGAGCAGAATTCACACCACGTGACACCTCCCTAAACAGCGCAGCATCTATTGAGTTATTTTTAATACTCATGGGTATAAACTGATTAAAATCGGCTTCTCTTTGTTTTATCCAATCACCATGTTTATCTGGTGTAATTATTTGCCAACCTTTTTTGCCTT
>NZ_HE998152.1 GCF_000312585.1 Bartonella queenslandensis AUST/NH15 | reverse complement strand
CCCCCGTTGAGGTTGTGGATTTTATCATTCATTCTGTTGATGATGTGTTGCGCAATGAATTTGGAAAAAGCTTGGGATCACGTGGTGTTTCTATTCTTGATCCTTTCACTGGAACGGGTACCTTTATCACAAGGCTTTTACAATCTGGACTGATCAAACCAGAAGATATGGAATATAAATTCCGTCATGACATTCATGCCAATGAGATTGTTTTACTTGCCTATTACATAGCAGCGATTAACATTGAAACGACCTATCATAGTCTTATGAAAGGAGAGTATATTCCCTTCAAGCATATTGGTTTGGCTGATACCTTTCAGATGCTTGAAGCGAAAGATTTGCTGCGAGGTGTATTCAAAGAAAACAGTGATTATTTAGAACTTCAGAAAAAGCTTGATATT
>NZ_HE998151.1 GCF_000312585.1 Bartonella queenslandensis AUST/NH15 | reverse complement strand
GCTTGTTTTCCAAGCAAGCCAATTCTAATGAGTGCTTGTATGATCTCTCTAAAAGAACAACCAGCATAACAATAAAGTAAGAGACGCCCATCATGTCCATTTTTAAGGGATAAGCTAGGCAACCTATCATCATGAGCAGGGCAAAGAGCAAGTCCATAATGCCCATGCCAAACCCCACGCAAGGCACGTGTCATGCCTTGAGCATTAA
>NZ_HE998150.1 GCF_000312585.1 Bartonella queenslandensis AUST/NH15 | reverse complement strand
TAATGACTTTTATTTTTGATTTTTAAAATATACAAAGAGGAGAATAATAAAAAGCACTTCCACCCCTCCAAAAAACAATAGATGAGGAATGTTTTGAAGGTTTCATTTTATGAATACAAAGTTATATGTTTTATCGGAATTTTAAATTCGTTCATTGAGGTGTTTTATGACTTTTCACTAAAGGATGCCATTCATAGCGTACGGTAGGTTGACTGCCTTGTCAGCTCTTGTCTCTAGAGATTTCACGAATATAGTTACAACGGCAGAAGCTTGCTTCACAGCTTCATTGCCTTTTAAATATTTTCAATCACGCTTATAAACATTCCATGCAGTAAAAACATTAGGCAAACAATCATATCATTTGATAATCAAGTTTGCACTTTCTGTTGCTAATGTATTATGCACCGCATAAAGATGTTTGGCGTGACTTAACAAGTATTTTTCTCATCGCAAGGCTCTTTCAAGGGCATCTCTATTGATTTCAAAACGCCCCCCTTTGGTTAATTCAAAAAACAATGCAAGAGTTTGTATGGTTTTATTAATTTTCAAAAGATGCGCTTTT
>NZ_HE998149.1 GCF_000312585.1 Bartonella queenslandensis AUST/NH15 | reverse complement strand
GATGATTGGAGGCATTCAACCCTCTCGCATCATTCCCATTCTTCAAGCCATGCACCGTGGAACAAACGATGATGGTTTGTTGCAACGCTTTCAAATGATTGTCTGGCCCGATGATAATAAAGAATGGCAATTGGTTGATCGAGCTCCCAATCAAGAGGCATGGCAAAAGTATGAAGGGGTGTTTCGCTCGTTTCGTGATAAACGATTAGGATCTCCAGAACATCCGCTGATCATGCGTTTTTCTCCCAAAGCCCAAGTGACATTTTATGAATGGCTGGAGCATCTTCATAAAGAGGTCAAAGGAGGTCATTTCTCGGAAAGTTTACAAGCGCATCTTTTGAAAATGCCTAAGACCATAGCAAGCCTTGC
>NZ_HE998148.1 GCF_000312585.1 Bartonella queenslandensis AUST/NH15 | reverse complement strand
AATGATGGGGAGGTCCTTTGAGAGTTCACTGTTATATTGTTTAATGTTTTTAAGATTTCCCAATTGCCTCAGTGTGATGTCTTATGACGTTTCACTAAGGGATGCCATTCATAACGTATGGTAGGTCGACCACCTTGTGAGCACTTGTCTCCAGAGATTTCACGAATATAGTTACAACGGCATAAAAGCTCTAAAGTTTGTTGAATGGTTTCTTTATTTTTTAAAAGCTTCCAATCACGTTTATAAACATCTCTTGCCGTAAAAACATCAGGGAAACAATCACAGCGTTTGACAAGAAAGTTTGCACCCTCTGTTGCTAAGCTATCCGCCGCCGCATAAAGACGTTTGGCATGACTTAATAAATATTTTTCCCATCGCAAAGCTGTTGTAATGGCATATGATCCAATTTCAGAATGACCCGTGTCAAGAAGTTCAAAAATCAAC
>NZ_HE998147.1 GCF_000312585.1 Bartonella queenslandensis AUST/NH15 | reverse complement strand
GTATTGGGAAGAATATTTGTTAAGTCATATTCAACGTCTTTACGCGGCGGGGAATACATTAATAGCAGAGCGTGCCAAATTAATTGTCGAGCGTTGTGATTGTTTACCCGATGTTTTTACACACCGTGATATTCATCAAAGAAATTGGAGTTCTTTAAAAGACAAAGAAGCCGTGAAGCAAGCTTTAGAGCTCTTGTGCCGTTGCAACTATCTTCGTAAAAGCTTTGGAGATAAAACGCAAAAAGTCGGACGCTCTACAATACGCTATGAATGGCACCCTTTGGTGAAAAGTCATAAAACCGAACAATAAAGAAACTTCTTTTGAGAATTTTATCACTTTTGGGTATTTTGGGCCTTCTTTTGGGGGGCCTATTTTTTTTTAAAAATGAGTTAAAATAAAAAGCGTTATATATCAATATA
>NZ_HE998146.1 GCF_000312585.1 Bartonella queenslandensis AUST/NH15 | reverse complement strand
GGCCCAAAAGTGATAAAATTCTCAAAAGAAGTTTCTTTATTGTTCGGTTTTATGACTTTTCACCAAAGGGTGCCATTCATAGCGTATTGTAGAACGTCCGACTTTTTGCTTTTTATCTCCAAAGCTTTTACGAAGATAGTTGCAACGGCACAAGAGCTCTAAAGTTTGTTGAATGGTTTCATTGTCCTTTAAAAGCTTCCAAT
>NZ_HE998145.1 GCF_000312585.1 Bartonella queenslandensis AUST/NH15 | reverse complement strand
GGTCGGAGGTAACGTAGAGCGTGCTTATCGTCGTACTGACTATTTAGAGCAGCGCCGTGTCTATATGGATAAATGGGCGGCTTTTGTCACAGGGCAATCTTAAGATATGGGGTGCATAACCCCATTATCTGTGGATAACTTTAGCTCTCTTTTCTCTCATTCTTTTTCAATAAGAGTCATAAATTATCACATCAGAAATTGTATGATAAAATATTGTTTTCTATAAATAAAATACCTTCAAAAATCATCCAAAATG
>NZ_HE998144.1 GCF_000312585.1 Bartonella queenslandensis AUST/NH15 | reverse complement strand
AACGCAAAGCCAGTTGCGTCATGGTTGTTGTTTGGCAAAGTGTTTGATAAAAAGCCGGCACATCTTTCCAATCCATTGCAGGTCTATTAACAGTTGTATGGCGTTGTTTTCCTAAGAGAGCACGTGCTTTTTCTACTGCTTGTAAATCAACATCCAAACCCAAAGCAGCAGCATGCTTGAGACAAAGTTTGAGACGTATCAATGCTGTCTGAGCGGTTCCAGCTTTTGAATGCCAAATGGGAGCAAGGGTATTGCGTATTTCT
>NZ_HE998143.1 GCF_000312585.1 Bartonella queenslandensis AUST/NH15 | reverse complement strand
GAGAAGGGAAAGGAAAGCAATACAGAAGAGAGGCTGGGCTGGTTGCCCAGCCAACGGGGTTAAGTTTTGCGAACACCCCCGTCCGATGCACATTAACATAACATCGCAGCCACTTCTTATCACTAAAAGCAATGAGAAGACGGCGAATATAGATGAAAGAGTGTTAAGAAATTATGGATATACTTCATAAAGAAAAATTAAAATCTGTTGATCCTATAGAACCAGCTGCTGCTTATATTGGTGGCAAAGCCAGGTTGGCGAAGATCCTTATCAAAATCATTGAAGGCATTCCTCATCGCACTTATGCAGAGCCTTTTGTTGGAATGGGTGGGGTGTTCTTTAGGAGAAAATTACTCCCCTCATGTGAAGTGATCAATGATCGTTCAGGTGATGTGGTGAATTTTTTTCGGGTGTTGCAACGGCATTATTACCCTTTCATGGATCTGTTGGAGTTCCAGGTGAGTAGTCGTGAGGCGTTTGAACGGTTACGCACCCAAGATCCAAA
>NZ_HE998142.1 GCF_000312585.1 Bartonella queenslandensis AUST/NH15 | reverse complement strand
AAATGAGAGAAAAGAGAGCTAAAGTTATCCACAGATAATGGGGGTATTGCACCCCATATCTTAAGATTGCCCTGTGACAAAAGCCGCCCATTTATCCATATA
>NZ_HE998141.1 GCF_000312585.1 Bartonella queenslandensis AUST/NH15 | reverse complement strand
CATAGCAGAATCTTCAACATCTAAGGCAGAGAAAGCACAACAAGATGCATCAGAAGCTTCTAGAATAGCCAATGAGGCAAAAGCTGCTTTTGAACAAGGAGTTTCGGCACATAGAGAACAGACACAGGCGAGTGGTGAAGTCGTTAAGGGGGTTGCAGAAGAAGCCAAAAACAAAGCA
>NZ_HE998140.1 GCF_000312585.1 Bartonella queenslandensis AUST/NH15 | reverse complement strand
AGTGAAAAATATAAATAAAAACATTATATTATTTTCTATAAAATACACAACATGGTCTTGCTGGGATCATGAACTTGAGTGGGCAGAACTTTCTGGTGCTTTTAAAGAAGGCACTATAGGACGCATAAAACCTAAAAAAGGACCCAAAGTAACTTTTACACTTGATAAAGTTATAAAAAATGTTTGTTTTTCTGATTATGCTAAGCTTCCTCTTACACGCATGAGTTTTAATCATGAATATATTTGTTCACAAAAATCTGGTTCTTCAA
>NZ_HE998139.1 GCF_000312585.1 Bartonella queenslandensis AUST/NH15 | reverse complement strand
ATCGGGCGGTAATAGGATACATAATGCCAAATTTGGCTTTTGTAAATACCGAAAAAGCATTTGGAGTGATTTTTTTTGGCACGCCCTGAAAAAGAACCTAAAACAGAACTCGCAAAACGATTACGTGAAATACGGCAAACCCTTGGTTTCACGGAGCGTAAGCAATTTGCTAAACA
>NZ_HE998138.1 GCF_000312585.1 Bartonella queenslandensis AUST/NH15 | reverse complement strand
TCCCCCTTTTTATACTTATACAAGGTGCAAACCGTTATTATTATTCTCCTTTGCCGTTCAAGTTTTTTTCCTTACTTTGATATGATTCATAAGAGGGCGTTCTTCCTCCCTATAATCGCCTTTTCTCAAACGACTTCCCTCGCTTATGATGTATAAGGTAATAACTTTGATTGATGTGATATAAACAAGTTTGAAATAAGGTAACATTACAATATTCAGCGCTCTTATTTC
>NZ_HE998137.1 GCF_000312585.1 Bartonella queenslandensis AUST/NH15 | reverse complement strand
AATGGGCGGTAATAATAGATATATAGCCTAAATAG
The DNA here is from genome assembly GCF_000312585.1 of Bartonella queenslandensis AUST/NH15. GTDB lineage: Bacteria > Pseudomonadota > Alphaproteobacteria > Rhizobiales > Rhizobiaceae > Bartonella > Bartonella queenslandensis_A. The sequence goes on along the minus strand of NZ_HE998137.1, from coordinate 262 downwards.
GCTATTGTAAATATCTAAATGTAATATGGAGTGATTTTTTTTGGCACGTCCTGAAAAAGAACCAAAAACACCATTGGCAAAACGATTACGTGAAATACGGCATACTCTTGGTTTCACGGAGCGAAGGCAATTTGCTAAACATTTTGATATTCCCGAAACGACTATGCGCAATTATGAAACGGGTTTACGAGAACCCCCTGCATCTATACTGCAAATATATAAAAATCGCTGTGGAATATCCTTAGATTGGCTCGTTACTGGA
>NZ_HE998136.1 GCF_000312585.1 Bartonella queenslandensis AUST/NH15 | reverse complement strand
TTCGCGTAAAACAACACCATTATACATGCCAAGAGAACCATCAAAGATTGGGTTCTTCTTACGGGAGGTTGCATAAACCGCTTTCTGAATATCTAACCATTCACCTTCTGCTGTGTTGGTTCGCAATTGCTTGACTTGTGTGGGGTGCAAATACATCACATAAACCTCATCACCATCTATAGTGACGGGAGTAATATAAGGATCAGCAAGTTTAGCCTTCAAAACAGCCTCATCAATCAATTTAAGGCTAAAGCTATGTTTGGCTTTATCATTGAGATCTTCATCCTTAGTTTTAACATCTGGACGGATAATACGTTCCTTACTTGGCTCCATAATTGGATTAAAGCCATAATGAACCGGACGAATATAGAGATCGCGACCATTAACCGTTATCGTGGGCGCTGTATAGCCGCATACTTGAA
>NZ_HE998135.1 GCF_000312585.1 Bartonella queenslandensis AUST/NH15 | reverse complement strand
ATGGAGGTGCTCAATGGCTTTATCGTTATACCATTCACGGTCGGCGCCGTGAAATGGGCTTGGGTGCCTTGAGAGATGTCTCTTTAAAACAAGCTCGTGAAACTGCAACAAAATGGCGTTCTGTTTTACGTGAAGGCGTGACCCCATTAAAGAACGCAATAAACAAAAGCGTGAAGCAATGCGCAATCTCCATTATTTAAAAGACATTGCTTTAGATGCTTTTGAAAGTCGTAAAGCTGAATTAAAAGGGGATGGGAAAAATGGGAACTGGTTTTCACCTTTACAACTTCATATTCTACCCAAATTAGGTTGTCTGCCCGTTTCAGAAATTACACAAACAGAAATACGCAATACACTTGCTCCTATTTGGCATACAAAAGCTGGAACCGCTCAGACAGCATTGATACGCCTTAATCTTTGTCTCAAACATGCGGCTGCTTTAGGCTTGGATGTTGATTTACAAGCAACAACCAAAGCACGCGCTCTCTTAGGTAAACAACGCCATAAAACGCAAAATAGACCAGCCATGGATTGGAGAGATATTCCGAATTTTTATAAAACACTTTGTGAAGCATCAAGCCTCACACAATTGGCTTTGCGGTTGCTTATTCTGACAGGGGTTCGTACCAATCCTTTGTGTCATATTCGTGAAGATCAGATTGAAGGGAATATATGGACTATTCCTGCTGAGAATATGAAAGGACGACGGGATGCAACAACAGAATTTCGCGTTCCCTTATCAACAGAGGCATTAGAAATTCTCAAACAAGCGCGCTTGCTTTCTCGCAATGATTTCTTTTTTTCTGCAACCGGTCGAGGTCCCCTTAGTGATAAATGTATGGCAAAATATATGAGAAAAATTGGTCTTAAAGCC
>NZ_HE998134.1 GCF_000312585.1 Bartonella queenslandensis AUST/NH15 | reverse complement strand
CCTCCTTTCCTCTATAATTTTTACCCATCTGCCAACCCCGCTTATGGCATAAAGCTAAGTGAATAAAATTGATTCAATATGAAGTGATTTGAAATGAGAGAATCTTACAATATTCGGGGGTGTAATTCAAGGTGAGAAACGATAAAAAACCATTATGAATCAATGTGTTGCAGTGTATGTGATGTATTTGCATCCCACACAAGTCAAGCAATTGCGAACCAACACAGCAGAAGGTGAATGGCTCGATATTCAGAAAGCGGTTTATGCAACCTCCCGTAAGAAAAACCCAATCTTTGATGGCTCTCTTGGCATGTATAATGGGGTTGTTTTACGCGAAGCCAGAGAGGTTACGCATGGTGTTAAGTCGACAGACAATACAGCGGTTAAAACGGTCCGTCGTGCGGTATTCTTAGGAGCACAAAGCGCCGTTATAGGCTTTGGAAAAAATCATAGTGCCACCAATTACACTCTTAAGGAAGAGTTTTTTGATTATGAACGTCAGTTTGGTGTTGCGGCTAAGACGCTGATAGGCATGAAAAAAACCCGCTTCCAAATGCCAGGTAACTCACAGACGGCTCAAGATTTTGGAACAATTGTTGTTTCT
>NZ_HE998133.1 GCF_000312585.1 Bartonella queenslandensis AUST/NH15 | reverse complement strand
TTTGTTTCTTTTGCTAAGGCACTCATATTTTGAGCTCTCGCAACAATACCAATGGCGTGAGAAATATGAGACGCATCACCAGTTTTGAAGGCTTCATTGAGAAACATTTGTTGTTTCTCAGCAGTTTCAAGATATTCTTCGATTTTAAATGGGGTCGCTTTCATAACGGTACTCCTGTTTTAACTTTAATGCTTGTTCAATATCTTTTTGTTGTGTTGATTTATTTCCTCCACATAACAAAAGGATAATATCAGAGCCTTTTTGGGTAAAATAAATTCTGTAACCGGCACCATAGTGGATACGCAATTCACCTATGCCACTAAAAAATTTAACATCACCCAAATGACCTTCTTCTAGGCGTGCAATACGTTGAAGAATGATAATTTCAACATTTGTATTTTTGAATTTTTTAAACCAAAGATCAAATTTTTTAGTCTTATAAATATTTATCATTAGTGCATTATAGTACACAAATATAGAATGTCAACTAGAAGGTGTTAAAATGTCACGTCACTATATCAGGGTTATGACGGGCGGTCCGATACAAGATGGGCAGGATGTTATTGAACAAAGGGCAACCTTTTCCAGGCTTGTGTCGATTATTCAGGACGAAATCGATGACGTAACGGATGAGTATCTTCATCAGATACAGGAAAGTATTTTAGCGGCTATTCGCTTTTGTGAAAGGGAAAGATTTTACTTTAACGAAAGCATGGATGTTGTTTTTAATACAGAGAAGAGGAAAAGTATCTATGGTGCACCAGATACCCCTCATATTGAAAGCTCTGCAAAAATCAAAGGGGTTTTTCTTCATAAGGATAAGCAAGACAAGGTTGAATTGGAACATAGGGACGCAATCTCTTTAGGGGCTTTGATCGCCTCAGGACAAACAGGAGCTCCCGTTTGTTATGGTTATTTTGATCGGAAACTT
>NZ_HE998132.1 GCF_000312585.1 Bartonella queenslandensis AUST/NH15 | reverse complement strand
CTACAGGGAAAACCTTTCACGTTGTTTCCCGTGTTTACGATAGGCTATACTTTAGAGCAATTGGATGAGATCTCGATCAATCTTGATGCATTATCGGATTCTTTAGACAGTCCCCGTTGGCAAAGTGGTGCTCCAATGCTTGGTGCTTTTGATGAAAACAATTGTCTTGTTGTGTTTACAGGAGCGCCGATGGAGGCAACGGTTGTTTCGCAAGAGATGGGAGCCCCCGATGGAAGTTTTAACTTTATTACGAA
>NZ_HE998131.1 GCF_000312585.1 Bartonella queenslandensis AUST/NH15 | reverse complement strand
CGAAAGACCCTCATAACGTGCCCAAACACTTTCCTTTTGCACGCTTTCTTTTATACACCCCCCACCAGAACGCACCAACAAGGCAGCCCGCGCTCCTTCCGGTAATAAAGAAATGTGATATTCCCAAACCGGCTTCGTTTTGCCTAATGTTTGGCGAAACAACTGTGTATTTAAACGCCATTTCTTAAGCGCAAGATTATTAAGACCGATTTTTGTTTTC
>NZ_HE998130.1 GCF_000312585.1 Bartonella queenslandensis AUST/NH15 | reverse complement strand
ATCCATTCTCGTTGGGCAGGGAAATATAGCTCCTGTGGAGAATAGAATTTCTTTACAAAAAATTATTTTTCGATGATTTTGGCTGTCATTATTTGCTATCTAAAAAGTTTTTGAACAATATTTATCTTAATAAGATGAGAAGATAATACATCTTTTTAGTATTGCAAGTAGAGCACATATATCTAAAATCCATAGCTAATCTAAATCTTGCTATAGTGTTCCTTCTTTTAAAAGTTCCTTCTCACAAGACACTCATTTTCTTGTTTTTAAATTCAAGAATAATTACTGCTGTTGTGCAAGGCTAGCTATTATGTAAAATATTAGAAAATTTCCTCTTTATAGGAAAATATCTAACCTTTTAACAAAAATATTTTCTACTCTATCTGAAAAACTACCCTAATTACCGCAATATAAAAAACAAGCAGTGTTTTAAATACTACAGCACAGAGAAAATTCTACAACATGCAAAATATTTTTGATATAAAATTGCATAAAAATTGATATAGAATAAAGGGAAAATATATAATTATGCTAGAAAAAAAGAAGACTGCGACAGTGAATTTGGCAGCCTTGATGAAGCTATCAAAAGAGTTATTGATACAGTAATTGCTGCAAGAAAGCGCTCTTCGCAAATATCAGGGATAGCGACTCACATTCAAACACTTGATGAAAAAATGGGAGGATTACAAGCATCGGACTTAATTATCCTTGCAGGGCGCCCTAGTATGGGAAAAACATCTCTGGCAACTAATATTGCCTTTAATATTGCTAATGCTTATAATCATAATGGTAATACCGAAGAAAATGAAGGCGGCATTGTCGGATTCTTCTCACTTGAAATGTCCTCAGAACAACTTGCAACACGTATTATTTCTGAACAAACGGAAGTCTCTTCTTCTGATATTCGACGTGGTCGTATTTCAGATGAACAATTTTCAAAAATCATCCGTGCGGTAAACCAACTCCAAAAGGCACCACTATATATCGATCAAACTGGAGGAATATCAATTACGCAACTGTCGGCCCGTGCTCGACGTCTCAAGAAACAATATGGTTTAGATATTTTAATTATCGATTATATCCAACTCATGACAAGTGACTTAAAATATTCATCTGAATATCGTATGCAAGAAATCACTGCAGAATTAAAAGCATTAGCTAAAGAATTAAATATCCCTATTATCGCTATTTCACAACTTTCACATCAAGTTGAAAACAAAACAGATAAGCGCCCAAAACTTTTAGATTTAGGTGGATTTGGTTCTATCGAGCAAGATG
>NZ_HE998129.1 GCF_000312585.1 Bartonella queenslandensis AUST/NH15 | reverse complement strand
TTCCAACCCAAACGCCCTAAAATCTCTATCTCAAAAGCGCCATTCTCACGCGCCCAATCCTCTGCAACGTGCAAATTGTCAACTTGATCAAGAACACCCTTCCCACTACATTCACAAATCAGGGCACG
>NZ_HE998128.1 GCF_000312585.1 Bartonella queenslandensis AUST/NH15 | reverse complement strand
GTTTGCAATTTTATAGCCTCATTCTGGAAAATGGAAAGTGTACCTTCCATGTAGGATTGTAATTCTATGATGGCTTTCAAATCCAATGGAGCTGCTATCATAGAGAAAACATTTTGAATATTTCTAAAACGATTTTTTATTTCCCCAAAAACTTGCAAACTTACGGCTTTATCTACAATCGCTGCGTATTGACTGCGCTCTTCGATAAATTGACGTGCGTCAGAAACTGAAAGGAGACTAAGATCTTGGTTGATAATAATGTCTTCCATTTTAGTCTTTTTGGAGTCTGTATCATCGTTTAAAGAGCTGCTTTTAAATCCACTTTTGTCGTAGATGGATTTTGGATTTTGAAAATAATCAACACCTATATTAATTCTTGGTATAATATCCGATCTACGAGATCCTGTTATGGATTGATATATTTTTCCTGTTTCTTTAAGTTGCTTTTTTGTTTCGTCAAGTTGTCGGTTTAAGACAGCGATAAATGATGATATAGGAAAGGGGGGGGCCTTTTCTTGTAGAAGTGCTACCTTTTCTATTGCAGGATCTTTGGGAGGATCTTTAGGAGGATTATTATTACTTGTGCCCCAAAGTAGACTCCACCAATTTGCTCCCGGTTTGGATAAGTCTACGACTCCTGAATTCACAAAACCCATTGCTGGGTTTTGAATCCCTAAAGTGACAGTTATTGCTATTAAAATAATAGTTTTTTTCATGTTACTTTTTACTTTTCTCTTTTGATTATTTTATATACTCTAGAATTTCTGTTATAATTTTATTTTGATTACAAATTATATGATTTTTAATTATTGTATTTTTTGAATTATTGCTTATTGAAAACTCATTGTGCAGTGTCAATATTTCTTTTACGCTGTTAAATTTTTGTTATCTAACCTTTGTAGTAAAAAACTTTTGTAGCA
>NZ_HE998127.1 GCF_000312585.1 Bartonella queenslandensis AUST/NH15 | reverse complement strand
GGTTGCGCATTTACGTAATGCAGAGCAAGCACTGATCCGCCAGCAAAAATATAAACGCAATATAAAGATTTTAAATCATCGGAACAAAAATATGCCGCAGGTGAAATACGTTAGCGTTACTCAATAAACTTTTATACAGATTATATCATAAACTTTCTTTGATCATGGAAAAAATGAAGGCATCATTCTCAATCCCTCCTAATACACTGAAAAAATATATAGAAAGCTTTGAGAAATTTCATAGCCAAAAATGCTTTTGATAAATCGCATAAATATAAAAACTACACATACACCCCTATTCCAAAACAATGAAAAAATGACAATTCGTGAAAGAAAAATACCATGAGCTTCCAAATGTTCTCACAACTGTTCAATGAAATTGATCGCGCAACAGCAACATATGTCATGGATATTTCATCAAAAACAATCGTTGCAATCACTCCCATCGCATCAATCGGTCTTACTATCGGTTTCATCATATATGGATGGCTCGTTATTCGTGGTGCAATAGATATGCCTCTCGTTGGACTTGTGAACCGTTGCTTCCGAATGAGTATTATTACTTCTATTGCACTGACTGTAGGGCTTTATCAACACGAAATCAAAGACCTTATAATGAACACACCTGATGAATTGGTAGAAGCACTTGTGGACAATCCTCAGAGCAAGACTCAGTTAGCTAAGCTGATCGACACGGTAGCTGAGAAAGGATTCGAATGTGCAAGCAAAGCCTTCGAAGAAGCTGCCTTTTTAGATGCTGATGGGCTCCTTTATGGTCTCTTTGGTATTCTTATCTTGCTTGCAACAAGCTTCCTCACTGCCGTGGGTGGTGCATTCATCTTATTGGCAAACGTTGCAATTACACTTCTTATCGGGCTCGGACCATTCTTCATCATTTCTTTGCTTTGGCAACCAACCTATCGCTTTTTTGAGCAATGGGTAGCACAAATCTTAAGCTACACAATTCTTATTTTGCTCCTAGCGACCATGTCAAGTTTATTAATGAATATCTTTGCAAATTACATGGAAGATTTTAAATTTGATGGCAATCAGAATGTGAGTTATGCGCTTGGTGGTGTTCTCATCTTGTCTATTATCTCCATAGTGCTGTTGTTTAAATTATCAAGCATAGCCAATGCTTTAGCAAAAGGCATTACATTGGAACATCTATGGAAAATTAAATCCTAAAAGAAGTGACTTTTCCCTAGTTGCCACACAACCAAATGAGTGGTTAACAGCAAGGTATCTGCACTAAGATTGAATTATTTTTATAAACTAAAAAATGAAATTAATAAAAGAGAACTTATCGCAAAATACACACTTTACTTTATTATTAAAATTATAATAATAATAAGAAATATTAATATTTTTTATTTATTGTAAAAAAAATAAATGGGTGTTAGAATGAAATTGATTGTTTTTATAATTTTGATTACAAATCTTTTATCAGCTTGTGCATTAGAACAAAAACTAAAACAACCAAATAACTGGAACCGCGTACCTATTAATAAAACAATCCCTGCCGAAATTCAGCGAGGAGAAATATGAAAA
>NZ_HE998126.1 GCF_000312585.1 Bartonella queenslandensis AUST/NH15 | reverse complement strand
CCATTCAAACCAACCGCATTGCTGCCAACAAGTTGTGCTGCATTGGCATTGGGGTTTTGCAAAAGACGGGCGGCTCCTCCTGCCCCTTGTTGATGGGCTAAATACAATTCTGCTTCACTGGGCGCTCTGCCCAAAACACGGCTTAAGTGATTACGATTATCAAGGGTCAACCGCCCCATGGCATCTGCTGCTTGCACCGGGTCAAAACGATCTTGCAAGCCATATTGCTTGGCTGTGCTGTCTATAAATTGATACAACCCACCCGCAGAAGAACGTGGATTCCTTGCATTCGGATTGCCTCCACTTTCCACTTGCGCAACACGGTATAAATAGCTTTCTGGC
>NZ_HE998125.1 GCF_000312585.1 Bartonella queenslandensis AUST/NH15 | reverse complement strand
ACGCCATATCGCGCTGCTGCTTGACGGATCGCTTGATCTACTGAAGGATTATAGCTATTCATAGAGGTGACTCCTTACAGATCTGCCCACTTGCTCCGCCAATGCCGAAGAAATAAAGTGTGCTACCTTCTCACTAAAAATTCCCTTTTCATGCCATTTTATGAACCTTTGTAACATTTGAGCAACTTCCTGCTGGTTCATACCTTCAACTCCAAAAGTTGCTAACTTCGTTATATCCCGTTCAAGTATCTCTCTCTCTTGTTGAGGCAATTTTCTAATCGTAGGAGATAAAATATTTTGAATAATTTTTGCCCCTTCACGGAAGAAACTATACTTTCCATGAGGAATATTAACACCCATAAGATTATCAAGTTCAGGCGTTCCTTTAAACGGTTTTAGTGCTCTTGCCGCCGCCTCTTCATAGAACTTTTCTGAATCTACAGCCTTTTTAAATGCGCTAAACTTTTTAAGTCCCATAACCCTGCGAAGGTTTTTAGATACGCCCCCTTGATCTAAAGTACTCGAAAGTTTATTAATAGGACTATTACGTTTTAATATGCTATCAACATAGTCTCTCACTCCTACGTTATAAGTGTTTAGACCATTGGGCATTTTCCCTTTACCAAGACCTTCTCGAATACTATTTACTGAAACTTGTCTTTGGTAAATTTTTTTACCCATATCTATCGCTTTTGCAAAATCTTCATATTTTGCTGCACTAGCACGTGCTTCTTTGTAAATAGGAGCAATTTCATCTGTTACCTTTACTAAATCTTGCTTAGCCAAGTTATATAAA
>NZ_HE998124.1 GCF_000312585.1 Bartonella queenslandensis AUST/NH15 | reverse complement strand
AAAGCACCATAAACATTTTCTAATGTTCTACCTTCCCTATCAGTTAAATTACCCAATCCTGAAGCGCCATTAGGTGATAATGCCTTAATCCTCTGTAACCTATCAAGCAT
>NZ_HE998123.1 GCF_000312585.1 Bartonella queenslandensis AUST/NH15 | reverse complement strand
ACAACAGAGTTCGTCTGCTGAGGACCTCATAAAGAATTTGCAACGTTTACAGGATATTTACAACAAAATGACAAACGCTCAATTAGCTCTTTTGAGGAATGATAATATCACAGTTGAAGATATTGATGAAGCGTTTGCAGATAGTTCGCAACATTCTATAGGTC
>NZ_HE998122.1 GCF_000312585.1 Bartonella queenslandensis AUST/NH15 | reverse complement strand
ACATACAGTGGCGAAGCGGCAGCGGCGTGATGAGGAGGGAATAGAATGGCAAATCATCTACCACCTCCCTTACAAGGGAGAAATCTTCATACGCAGCAAGTCAGTTTTTTGCGCTTGAATATCTTTCACAAGGATAAAAACCTTACAGAGAGAATAGGGATTTTGCCTCGTGGTGCTTTGATTAAATCGATAAAAGCCTTCGTGAAGACAGCCTTTCCTGAAGCAAAATTAAAGATCGGAAATACGCATGGGGGCAATGAGTTTGGTGAGAAAGATATCAAAGCACAAAACACGCAGGACTTTACACCAACAGATGGGAAGCTTTTTGTCGGAGAAGAAAGGGAAGTTTCTCTTTATGCGACAAGAGACAAAACCACGAATGCTGGTGAATGCGTGGTGGTCGTTGAGTTTATAGCTAATCATTAATGGAGGAAAAGATGGCAATACCACAACCCTTACAAGGTAGATCTCTTCATACGCAACAGGTCAGTTTTTTTCGTCTTAATTTTACGCATGAA
>NZ_HE998121.1 GCF_000312585.1 Bartonella queenslandensis AUST/NH15 | reverse complement strand
GATATTTTACTGCTTAGTCTATACCCACACCCATGAGTTCATTAAAAATGCCTCATTTTTGGGGTTGGATATCCACGCATTGAATTCTCTTTCAGACATATTAGCAATCGTTTCCTTGCTTATAGAGCCCGCACTGCCCCCTCCACCAGATGCCGTTAAGGTTCTCGCAGAGTTTTGTCGACTTTGAAGGGCTGCTATCTGTTTATTCGCTTGCATCCCTTGGTTCTGATAACCAAGATTTTGTGCTATCCTATAGATCTCTTCTGCCGGATTGAGCCCTTTTTGGGCGCAAGTCGCTACGATCGTACGCAACTCATCCCCTATAATCGCATCTATCGTGCTCCTTTGCGCATAATTCGGATAAAGAGAAGACCAAGCACTTAATTCCTTCGAGCGCGTCTCATAAAGAAAATCTGCCGCCGCATCAAAATCACTATATTTATCTTTAATAGAGCTTACAGAACTTTCTAAAAACTGGTTCAAATGTCCATTAAATTCCTGGGATTCAATGGCTTGCCTTTGAACATCCTGTTGTGCCCTAATATACGCA
>NZ_HE998120.1 GCF_000312585.1 Bartonella queenslandensis AUST/NH15 | reverse complement strand
TTGTTTCATGAGGCGAAGGAGGCGATTAATCAGGTTACGGGGTTATCGCCTGAATTTATTGGCACGCGTGAGGTTACGCAAGCAGGGGTTTTAGAGGCACAGCGTCGTCAATCCAGTCTGAACCTCCTTGCCTGTTTGTTTGATGGTTTGCGTTTGTATCGACAACGCCAAGGGAAGATTATTTTGCATCTGATACAGAATTATTTATCTGATGGTCGCTTAGTAAGAATATCGGGTGAGGAAAATGCACAATATATTCCCTTAACGCGTGAGGCTGTGACAAGTGTTGATTATGACATTATTGTCGATGATGCGCCCACCAGCCCGAATGAAAAAGAGCGCACTTTTGGCATTATTACACAGCTCTTACCGTTGCTACAAAACGCGATTACGCCGGATATTATGATTGATTTGTTGCGGTACTCACCCTTGCCAGCGTCTTTACTCAATCGTGTGAGTGAGAAGTTCCAACAACATCAGCAAATGGCACACAATCGCAGCAACAGCAGATGGATCCTGAAACGCAGATGAAGTTGCAAGAAAAGCAGCAAGATATGGAAGCAAAAGCACAGATGCATCAGATGGATTTACAACAAAAGGGGATTGATCTGTTCATGCGTCAAAAGAAAGCAGAATTAGAGGCTGAGATGATGCAACAACGGCATGATCTTGAAAGGCAGAAACTTCTCAATGATCAGGCACATAATCAGATTATGCGTGAACGAATGGCACTGCATAGATATTTGAATGTTTAGAAAGGTGAAAGATGAATAATCAAGTGAATGAATAT
>NZ_HE998119.1 GCF_000312585.1 Bartonella queenslandensis AUST/NH15 | reverse complement strand
GGATTGGGCTTGCAATGGGGGTTCCTCATATGAGGGTGTTCATCACAATGATCTTGATGACTACAATGATGAAAAGAATTTTGACATCGAAAACGGGCGTCGCATGGTTACGCTTGTGGAATGCCGTTGGTTTGAGAGTGAAGAATTTTATAAAGCGCCTGATCTAGAAACGGGTGAATTGCGTGATTATAGCAGGCAAGAGTTTGAACAGCTTTGTTGTGTCATGCCAGATATTCAAGGAGCCAAATACAACAAAAAAGTTGTAAGGCGTGCTTTTTTAGGCAAAAAACTGTTATCCCCGCCTGATCAACCTTTAGTGCCAGCCGGACAATTGGGATGGGAGTGTATAACGGGGTATTTTGATAAAATACAGCGACAATTTTATGGGGTTGTGCGCCCCACGAAAGA
>NZ_HE998118.1 GCF_000312585.1 Bartonella queenslandensis AUST/NH15 | reverse complement strand
GTCTACAAAGCAGCCCCCCGCCCCCGTTATTTATGCTGCTTTTTCACTAATCGCATCATTACTAAAAACATCCTCACGAAATATTTTCTTTTCCTTAAGAGAGGCATTGCCATAAATCTTTACACCCTCAGCAATAATAGATCCATTAGAAACACATGCATCATCATAGATTTCTACTTTTTCATAAATCTGAGCATTCTCATAAACACGTGCATTGCCATAAATCTTGACATCTTCACAAACAATTGCTTTGCCATAAACTCTTGCTTTATCAAAAATATGAGCACCATCATATATACAAGCAGACCCTGATACTTTCGCATTGCCATAAACAAAGCCCTTCACATAAGCACTATGCCAAACCTTGGCATTGTCATAAATTTTCGCCTCTATAGAAATAAAGGCTTTTCCATAAACCTCGGCATTATCACAAAC
>NZ_HE998117.1 GCF_000312585.1 Bartonella queenslandensis AUST/NH15 | reverse complement strand
TTGACCACAAACCTTAGCATGACCATAAACCTTGGCATTGCCATTAACCACACACTTGCCATAAACCCACCCCTTACCATTAACCCACATGGTACCACAAATACTAGCATTATCAAAAATCTTGGCATTGCCATAAACATGGGTATCACGACCATAAACCTT
>NZ_HE998116.1 GCF_000312585.1 Bartonella queenslandensis AUST/NH15 | reverse complement strand
TTTATAGGCTCTCTCATTCAAATGAATAATTAGAAATTATACGCATCATTACATTCCTTTTGATAAGTTTTCATATCTTTAATAGAGCGCTTGTAATATGATACGTTTTGTATATATGTGTCATTACCTTGTTTAGGGTTGATTCATAAAGATAGACATTTAAAAGCCGCGTCATATCACTTGGCACGGCTTTCTTTTTGAATACTCTCTTTTATGATAGGTTTATG
>NZ_HE998115.1 GCF_000312585.1 Bartonella queenslandensis AUST/NH15 | reverse complement strand
AGGCAGGCATTAGATAGATACTATCATCACATATAAAATGAAAATCACCCTGTTATATCTTATGAAATCGAAAGTCTTTATGAATGATATAGCAAGCAAGCGAGCAAAAAACGTTTTAAGAGTATAGTTTAAAAATATGAAATCAAAAGAGGTCAAT
>NZ_HE998114.1 GCF_000312585.1 Bartonella queenslandensis AUST/NH15 | reverse complement strand
TTATCGTAACCTATTCGCTTAAGTGTATGTGAGGTGTTTTTTTATACAAAAATAAAATAAATTCAATATGTTATTCGAATTTATTTTATACGAATCCACTTAAGAATCGATCCTTTTATATGTGATTCATTTGACCATTTTTTATATAAGATTGCCATGTATGAATAGACCATAGAAAGCAAATCATGATGCAAATC
>NZ_HE998113.1 GCF_000312585.1 Bartonella queenslandensis AUST/NH15 | reverse complement strand
CAGGTCATAAATTGTATGATGCGTTTTTATCACAGCACAAATCACATTGTTTGAAATTCAGTTGTTTGGAATTATCAATAACATACGTTTAAAGATCACATCTTATTTTTAATATTGAATTGTTAATCACAGAAAAGAATAAATTAACATTTGCCAAAATTGGCGAGCGTAAAATAGAGAGCTGTTATAATAGCATCATCATAACACCGAGCATTTTAAAGAGTGCATAAAAGGATTAAAGACAAGATTACTTTTATAACGGCATTATAGAGATACTATCATCACAATATAGAATGAAAATCACAATGTTCTGTCTTATGAGTGAGAGTTTTTTAATGATATAACTCAAGCAAGTGAGCAAAAAACGTTTTAAGGATATAGTTTAAAGATATGAAAGCAAATGAAGTCAAA
>NZ_HE998112.1 GCF_000312585.1 Bartonella queenslandensis AUST/NH15 | reverse complement strand
CGCCTTTATTAAAGCACAGCAGCAAGCGCACCAGCAGGCATTCGAACAACAGCAGTATCATGGGCATTTAAATCAGTTTTTGGAAAGTTCTGTGAAGGCAGTTCAGGGGAAGTACAGTGATTTTGATGCAGCAGCAGACTTTCTCTATAACACCTTTGCAGCACAGTTGGGTGCATGGTCAAATATTTGCCCTTCCTATGCGCACAGAGAGACAATTGACGGGATTATTGGGGATCAATTGCGCTCGGTAGTGGCAATTTGTGCCGAGAAAGGTGTTAATCCAGCAGAAGAGATCTATAGATTAGCACAAAATCTTGGCTATCAAGCAAAGGGTGTTCAAGCCCATAATCAGTTAGCTGCATTGGAAAAGAGGCAAAACTCTTCCAAAACATTGACAGCGTCTGGTGGCAGGGGGAGTGGGGGCTCTATGACCAAGGAAACAATCGCCAATATGTCTGAAAGAGAATTCAATGCCTGGATAAGCAACCCCAAAAATGAGGCAGTTTTTAATGAACTCATGGGTGTCGGGGCAGATTAAGCAGTAAAAT
>NZ_HE998111.1 GCF_000312585.1 Bartonella queenslandensis AUST/NH15 | reverse complement strand
GGGTGCTTTAAAGCCGGCTGCTTTCGCTTTTGCCATGTCACTAAACATTTCGCCTTCACCAGTAACGAGCCAATGAGGATTAATGTTATAGGCTGTATAATAGGCGTTAATTACTGAGGATGGAGGTTCATGTGCTCCAATTTCGTAATTGGCGAGGGTATTGCGTTGTAAATTAAGGCGTTGCGCAAAAATACCTCGTTCTTCGTTTCCGAATATTCGCCGTACTTCACGTAACCGTTTTGCCAGTTCTGTTTTTGGTTCTACTTCTGGACGTGCCAAAAAAATCACCTTTATACCAAATATGCTGTTTACAAAACAATATATTTGGTATATACCTCTAATTACCGCCCATTATTGAGGGCATATATTCTACAA
>NZ_HE998110.1 GCF_000312585.1 Bartonella queenslandensis AUST/NH15 | reverse complement strand
TGGCTAGCGTGCAAGCCATGGATTTCATGGTGTATTCAAAAATACCAAGCAAAGCTGTTCTTTCAAGTGCGGTGCAGTTTTCATTTTCAACATGAATAATTTCTGCTATTGCAAAGCTTTTATGCTTTTTTATGCTTGTGGCCATTAGTGTAATCCTTTGTTGTTTAATTTCTTCTGCCTTTACACTAACGCTTCCTTTCAAACACTTATCAAGTCAATAGACTTAAATTTTTGCTCTTTTAATTGCCAGTAAATACCCGGGCGGGCGTTATGCCTGCCCGGGTGATCGCTTTATTCGTCAACCAATATGCCCATTACTTCCAAACG
>NZ_HE998109.1 GCF_000312585.1 Bartonella queenslandensis AUST/NH15 | reverse complement strand
AAAGGCATCTACTTTGGCGTTAAAGGCTTTGCAGCAGATTAACAGCGTGCGGTTGGGGCCAACTTCTTCACTGATCGCGCGTAGTTGCTCATGTGTGAGGGCGCGGGTGGTTACATAAATGAAATCTGTTTCCGTGGAGTATCCCTGCATCCAATAGTGGCTTTCATCTGGCGCGTAGGTAAAGCCCATATGTTTGCACATGGCTTGCGTGAGCATGGCGGCATTATATTCCTTGCTGATGACCCAATTGCCCCATTGGTCTTTTTCGAGCATAGAGGGCGCCAAGCGATAATAGCGGAACCCGCCACCGCCTTGCCAATTCACCGCCTTTGAAATACCGCCTTGATCTGTTCCATCGATAACTTTTTGCAGACGTGGACGGCAATGCGTGTCGCAATGCTCACCAAGCTCGATACCAATCCAGCGTCGGCCCATTTTATGAGCCACAGCAGCTGTTGTGCCGGATCCAAGGAAAGAATCTAGCACAAAATCGCCAGGGTTGGTAGCAAGAATTAAGATACGCTCAATTAAGCGCTCTGGTTTGGGTGTAGAAAAAGGATCTTGTTCATTGAATTGCTTGACCTCCTTTTTGGCTTCATGATTGTGTCCTACCTCATCGTAAGTCCAAATCGTTAGAGCTGTAACACCTGATTTAACTTCAGAAAGATAATTTTTCACTGACGGGATGGAATTTCCATCTTTGCCGAACCAAATTTTATTTTCTGATTCATATTTTTCTAATGTGTCTTTACTAAAACGTGCAAAAGTTCCCGCTGGAGGCGTCCAACGTACTCCGTTTTTGAAAGTGTATTCAAAGTCAGTCTTATTCCCGCTTTTTGCATGCAGGGTTATTAACTTCCAAGGCCCTTTCGGATCATTGTCTGGGTTTTTGTATCTTGCTGTAGCTTTTTCAGAACGTGTTAATAAATTGGGACGCCATACATCTTTATTTTTAGCGTAAACTAAAATAAAATCGTGGTTGTCTGATAACCATTTTGCGTCATTTTGAGGTGAATATTTCTTTTGCCATATTACATCATTAACAAAATTTCTACGTCCAAAAATTTCATCACACATTACTTTAGCGTAATGAACTTCGCAATCGTCCAAATTGATCCAGATAGAACCATCTTCTGCTAATAACGTACGCAAAAGCTCTAGGCGATCGCGCATGAGTGAGAGCCAAGTTGAATGTTCTAGGCCGTCATCATAATGCTCAAAAGCGTTGCCGGTATTATAAGGCGGA
>NZ_HE998108.1 GCF_000312585.1 Bartonella queenslandensis AUST/NH15 | reverse complement strand
TCGATATAGATGCACTTGACCTTGCCGGCATAGTCGGATTCCAGCGCTTTTAACGCTAGCAGATTATCGCCAAATATGAGCTTATTATCAAAGATGTCGTTCTCACACACGCGTTCGTTGGCGTGATAGGATTTTTCAGGCTCTTCCAGCAAAATACGTGGCTCAAGGCGCGGGCGCTGATCTTTTCCAATCCATGTCAGTTCTAATCTTTGTTTCTTCTGGCTCATTGAGCATCCTTAAACTAAATTCCAGCGAATTGTGAAAATTTCCTCTACACGATATGACAGCTTAAGTTGAGCTTCAAT
>NZ_HE998107.1 GCF_000312585.1 Bartonella queenslandensis AUST/NH15 | reverse complement strand
CTGTAGCTTGTCATCAGGTTTTGCAGAATTTGACAGCAGGTTTTGCAGCAATTCATTTTTAAAATTCACGTCTTTTTTAAAAAATTAAAGGGGTCTTCAAAGGGTTCTCAAAGGGTCTTCAAAGACCTTTCAAAGATCATTTAAAGACCCTTTAAGGCAGCTTTTTCTCCTTTGCTCAAAATCACAATTTGAGGTGATGAACTCTTGAGCGGGAATCAAATCATTTAAAACGCATGTATAAGATGTGTTCACCTCTTTGAGCATAAATTGACTGATCGTTTTTCCGTATCCCAAACACATTATTCAAGGACATTATTAAAGAGAGAAGAGTTTAAGCAATTGGGTCAAGTTGACCGAATTGCTCTTCAGTCTGCAATTGTGCAATGTTTGCATTATTGCTTCTTCCAGCAATTGGGTAAAGTTTACCCTATTTCTCTCTTCCTCCCAAAGTGCAAACATCGCACTTTGATTTTAGAAGACATCACGATCGATAAAAGGTGCAAGGTGCGCCTTTGATTTTCTGTTACTCAGAGTTTTCTTTTTCTCCTGTCTCTTTTCCCTTCTC
>NZ_HE998106.1 GCF_000312585.1 Bartonella queenslandensis AUST/NH15 | reverse complement strand
ATGGCGAAGAGCAAATTTGAACGTACAAAACCGCATGTTAATATAGGTACGATTGGTCACGTTGATCATGGGAAGACTTCATTGACAGCAGCAATTACGAAATTTTTTGGTGAGTTTAAAGCATATGACCAAATTGATGCAGCACCAGAAGAGCGCGCACGTGGTATTACCATTTCTACAGCCCACGTTGAGTATGAAACGGAAAATCGTCACTATGCCCACGTTGATTGTCCTGGACACGCCGATTATGTGAAAAACATGATCACTGGAGCGGCGCAGATGGATGGTGCTATTCTGGTTGTTTCAGCAGCTGATGGTCCCATGCCTCAAACACGTGAGCATATTTTGCTTGCTCGCCAAGTTGGTGTTCCTGCGATTGTCGTTTTTCTTAATAAAGTTGATCAGGTTGATGATACGGAACTTTTGGATCTTGTAGAGCTTGAAGTTCGGGAGCTTTTATCCAAATATGATTTCCCCGGTGATGATGTTCCAATTGTTAAAGGTTCAGCGTTGGCTGCTCTTGAGGATAAAGATAAAAGCATTGGTGAGGATGCGGTTCGTCTTTTAATGAGTGAGGTTGATAATTATATTCCCACACCTGAGCGTCCTGTTGATCAGCCATTTTTGATGCCGATAGAAGACGTGTTTTCGATTTCAGGTCGTGGGACGGTTGTTACGGGTCGTGTTGAGCGTGGTGTTATTAAAGTTGGGGAAGAAATCGAGATTATCGGTATTCGTCCAACGTCTAAGACGACGGTCACGGGTGTTGAAATGTTCCGCAAGCTTTTAGATCAAGGACAAGCAGGTGATAATATTGGTGCTCTGCTTCGTGGTGTTGACCGTGAAGGGATTGAGCGAGGACAAGTGTTGGCGAAGCCTGGTTCAGTTACCCCTCATACACGTTTTAAAGCAGAGGCTTACATTTTGACGAAAGATGAAGGTGGTCGTCATACGCCCTTTTTCACAAATTATCGTCCTCAGTTTTACTTCCGTACGACGGACGTTACAGGTATTGTTACGCTTCCAGAAGGAACAGAGATGGTTATGCCAGGGGATAATGTTGCGATGGATGTGTCTCTGATTGTGCCAATAGCGATGGAAGAGAAACTTCGTTTTGCTATTCGTGAAGGTGGTCGTACTGTTGGTGCCGGTATCGTCTCTAAGATCATTGAATAAATAATGCTTGTTGAAG
>NZ_HE998105.1 GCF_000312585.1 Bartonella queenslandensis AUST/NH15 | reverse complement strand
GTTTTGCTGCTTTAAAAATGCGACGGCGACTTTTGGGGTAACGCTCAAAGAAAACTTGCTCGACGGGCAAGCCGATAAAGTCTGCAATAGCACGCTCGGCTTTCTCATTGGGTCGTGTCCAGATATGCTGAACGCTGGATGAAGG
>NZ_HE998104.1 GCF_000312585.1 Bartonella queenslandensis AUST/NH15 | reverse complement strand
AATGGGCGGTAATTAGAGGTATAAAACACTAAAGTATTTTTGTAAAGTTCTTTAGTGTTTTTTTGGTAAAATTATTTGGGACGTAAAGAAAAAGAACCCGCAACCTTGCTTGCGCACCGCTTTTGCGAAGTTAGAAAAGCGTTAGGATTTAAAGAGCGTAAGCAATTTGCAGAGCATTTAGGTATACACGCTAGCACCCTTGGAACCTATGAAACAGGGCTTAAGGAGCCAACTGCTTCTGCTCTTTTTAAATATCAAGCCCTTGGTATCTCGTTAAATTGGCTAGCTACGGGC
>NZ_HE998103.1 GCF_000312585.1 Bartonella queenslandensis AUST/NH15 | reverse complement strand
ATTGAAGATTTCTCTTTTTGCCTCGGGCGTCCATAAATTATAAGTAGCAACCATAATCACCTCCTATAAAGCTAATCTGATCACCACCTATGGAAAACAAACCCATCCAAATGGCTGCCCCATGATACAACGCTATGCAATTTACCTTGCCTATTTCGTCTTGATCTTTAGACATTGATAAACCTTTTTATCTTATGGTAATGAAATTCATGGCAAATGCGTTTAACACGCAAAGCCAACACAGTTTTAAGCAGCGTTACCACGCAATGTGGAATGCTTTATCGAATCCGTATTCGCGTGTTTTGCTGCTTTAAAAATGCGACGGCGACTTTTGGGGTAGCGCTCAAAGAAGACTTGCTCAACGGGCAAGCCGATAAAATCGGCAATAGCACGTTCGGCTTTCTCATTGGGCCGTGTCCAGATATGTTGAACGCTGGATGAGGA
>NZ_HE998102.1 GCF_000312585.1 Bartonella queenslandensis AUST/NH15 | reverse complement strand
GCAAGAGCGTGAACGTACAGCAGTTGCTCGCTCTTTGCGTACAATTAGTCGGCGTTTGGAAGAACCAGTTTTTGCGAAAGCCTATCGAAGATGGGCGGGTCGTGCGATGGATTTGTTTTTACGAGAGATCAGAAGGGTTGGGGCGTGATGGCACAGTTTCAAGAAATTGCTTTAAATTTGATTGTGGTTCCTGAACGTATACGCCCTGTGGATGATGAGCATGCCAAGGCACTTGCGCAATCGATGGTGCGTGAGGGATTGATGAATCCGATTACAGTGCGCCATACCCCCAATGCTAAGGAAGGCAATTATACATTGATTGCTGGAGCACACCGACTGCGTGCTGCGGAGCTTTTGGGCACTAGCAAAATTGATGCCATTGTGGTGCAGGCTGATAAGGACAATGCTGCGCTTTTAGAGGTTGCAGAAAATCTGTTTCGCAATGAATTATCGGTGATTGACCGTGCGCTTTTTGTGCAGACTTACCGCGATTTATGGGAAAAGAAGTATGGGGAGATTCACGTTGGGCGCCCACAAAAAAGCGAAAAAAAATTGGGTCAAGTTGACCCTATTTCTGAAAAGGAAGCTGGAACCAACGAACAAAGCTTAAATTTTAGCACCCACGTTGCCGATAGGATTGGTTTATCGAAGGA
>NZ_HE998101.1 GCF_000312585.1 Bartonella queenslandensis AUST/NH15 | reverse complement strand
AATAATATGTAAGTTTTATCTAAAAATAACTTACTGTATTTATACATCTTTTTCACTGTGAGGGATGCGTAAATAAAAGTTGGGGAATAGAATTTTCCTATGAAGTATGTTTTGGCTGCTCATTTTAGAGGAATAGAATCATCCCTCCTAACTCTTGGCTAACCACCTTTAAGTGCAAAAAACATTCTCTAACGTATCAAGCATACGCGCTAAATAAGTCACAAGTATTAGAATCACAAAGGCTATTGTGAATCAAGAGCTCTTTTCGAGGTGTTTTTTTCGCTGTACCTGCTGACCAAAGTGTCTCAACTTCTAAAAAGTCAAATTCCTTAAAGATCTCTCGAACCGAATCACAATCATTCAGACTTAAAACAAACTTTCCTTCAAGCCCCTTGAGAACTTTTGCCATATTGACAAAATCGTCTTCAACAAAATTCCCTGAACTATAATATTTCTTCTTTAAAAGATAAGGCGGATCTAAATAAAATAAACTATCCGGCGCATCAAATAGCTCGATAACCCGTTCCCACGACAAATTTAAGATAACCGTATCAATAAGCTTATGTCTAATACGTCTCATCCTTGAGAGCAGCTTATCAGGATTAAACTCAGCCGATCTCTTTCTTCCAAAGCTAAAAGAGACATACTTTTCTTTCCCATACATGACACAACTTTGCAGAAACAAAAAGCGGGCAGCTCTTTCAACTTTGGAAAGGCTTTCTGGGTCAATCGATGCAAGATCAAAAAACAACTCTCTTGAACAAACAAACCACTCAAGTCGTTTGGCTAAATCATCAAAATGGTTTTGAACGCATTGAAATAGGTTCGTAATCTCTCCATTCAAATCATTAATCACGGAATATTTCGATGGTCCTTTATTGAGGAAAATAACACCAGAGCCTAAAAAGGGTTCAACATAGGTTTCATGTTCAATATTATTTAAAATCGGTACAATCGTCTTACGTAGATAGTGTTTACCACCCATCCACGCAAACAATGTTTGTGTAAATTCTTGTTTTGTCATATTTTTAAAGGAAAAGTTTTGTGTGTTCTAGCTCTTGGCTAGCCACCTTCTAAAGTGCGAAACAACATTCTCTAGTGCGTCCATA
>NZ_HE998100.1 GCF_000312585.1 Bartonella queenslandensis AUST/NH15 | reverse complement strand
ACCCCAGCCTTTCTGATCTCTCGTAAAAACATATCCTGCGCACGCTTTGCCCACCTTTGATAGGTTTTAGCAAAAACCGGTTCCATTAAACGGCGATTAACCGCTTGGAGAGACAGAGAAATAGAAGTCCGCTGCCGTGCTTGTATGGCAACAATACGCCGCCGTGGCACCTCAAACTGATAATGCAAAATATGAATGGCAATTTGCCGCGCCAACATCGCATCAAACAAATAATGCGGCGGATCTATAATAAAGCGTATCGGCAAATGCCTAAAGCCAAAACTCACTGCTCTAAAAGAACAGGTAAGCATCATTTCT
>NZ_HE998099.1 GCF_000312585.1 Bartonella queenslandensis AUST/NH15 | reverse complement strand
GCCCCAACCCTTCTGATCTCTCGTAAAAACAAATCCATCGCACGACCCGCCCATCTTCGATAGGCTTTCGCAAAAACAGGTTCCATTAAACGGCGATTAACCGCTTGGAGAGACAGAGAAATAGAAGTCCGCTGCCGTGCTTGT
>NZ_HE998098.1 GCF_000312585.1 Bartonella queenslandensis AUST/NH15 | reverse complement strand
GTGAGGGATGCATAAATAAAAAGTTGGGGAATAGAATTTTCCTATGAAGTATGTTTTGGCTGCTCATTTTAGAGGAATAGAATCACTTCTTCTAACTCTTAGTTACCCATTTTTTTACGTGCGATAAGATATTGTCTAGTGCATCCATG
>NZ_HE998097.1 GCF_000312585.1 Bartonella queenslandensis AUST/NH15 | reverse complement strand
TGAAGCGAAGACAGCATCAGATGAAGCCAAAGTTTTATCAGAAGCAGCAAAGAGGCTTTCAGAAGAAGTTAAGACTGCGAGTGATGAAATCAAACAAACGCTTGGAGAGGTAAAAAACGCTTCTGAAACGGCAGTCGAGACAGCCAACACAGCCAAACAAACAGGAGAGAATGCGCGCCAAACGGCTTTGGAAGCCTTGACGAAATCGAATGAAGCAAAGGTGATAGCGGAAGCGGCAAAAGG
>NZ_HE998096.1 GCF_000312585.1 Bartonella queenslandensis AUST/NH15 | reverse complement strand
ATTTCTATAGGTAAAAGAATTCGTCATAGACGCATTTCAATGGGGCTTTCTCAAAAGGAATTAGGAAGCCATTTAGGTGTCAGTTTTCAACAAATCCAAAAATATGAAAAAGGTTTAAATCGTGTAAGTGCAGGACGTTTACAAGAAATTGCCAACAGACTAGAAGTTCCTATTACCTTTTTTTATGCGGATATTTCAAAAAAAGAAGATCTCCCCACAAAAGAAAATGCTCTACACCATGATCAAGATATCA
>NZ_HE998095.1 GCF_000312585.1 Bartonella queenslandensis AUST/NH15 | reverse complement strand
CCCTATTGAAATGTCAACAAAATGTGGATTTTTAGTTGGAAAATGTGGATTTTTGGTTTGCACTTCAAGCCCCCTCCGGTTGCGAGCGCCCTCGCGTTGGTATTCCGGGAGTAACAAGTACTGAGTCCGAGTCAGTTTTTTGCTTTTAGTGCTAGAGCGCACCTGGACATAGCAAAAACTCCCGGAATCCCGGGATAACCGCAAAGCGGGTTCAATTGTACGCTCGGACTAGGGCTTGTTTTCCCTCTTGATCGGTGCGTGGACGATCAAAAACACGGGCCTATCAATAAAGGAATTTCAGAAGATTGGCAAGAAAAATCAAAATATTAAAAAAATGAGAGCATTTTTTGTATCTCAATATCCTATCATGCTGTAAAAACACTGTTCTTTGAGAAGGATATGCAGCATGGGAGATTGTGAGCAGGACGGTGGATATAGGAGTGGGTTATGTTGATGGGTGTGCTTTCGTTTAATCAGAAAGCAACCACAAAATTGCCTTTTGTTTTTTTCGGTTTGAGTTCTCTAAAGTTTTTTTAAAAGGGCATGTTCTTTTTCA
>NZ_HE998094.1 GCF_000312585.1 Bartonella queenslandensis AUST/NH15 | reverse complement strand
TATAAAATGAACCATAAAAATGTGCACTTTAGCCTCCATACCACACGTACCACGCACCACCCCCTATACGACAGACACCATAGCCTCTATCCCCAAAACAACCGCAATAAACCACGCTTATTGTGCATCAACCCAACACCCGCCTCCACCAACAAAATTCTATCAAAAACACAAAACAAGATCTCAAAGCCAACACAAACCATCTACCAAGGAAAAACACCAGCAATTAACAGCCACTTCTCACCCCCCCCATACCCACACACCACCCCCCCGCATCACACACCACC
>NZ_HE998093.1 GCF_000312585.1 Bartonella queenslandensis AUST/NH15 | reverse complement strand
TTTGGCTATGAAAAAGCCGCTGAAATTGCCAAAGCAGCGCACAAAAATGATACAACGCTGCGCACTGAAGCCCTCAAAGCAGGCGTTTCTGGAGAGGATTATGACCGGCTGGTTGATCCCAAAAAGATGATCGCGCCCCAATAAAAAATCCGCTAAAGAAGATGCAAACTTCTTAAACCTTATCCATCCAATATAATCGGGGCACCCACGCCTCGATTATATTGGATGATGATT
>NZ_HE998092.1 GCF_000312585.1 Bartonella queenslandensis AUST/NH15 | reverse complement strand
CACGACCCCTATATGACCGGCACCATAACCCCAATCACCAACACAACCGCCATAAATCACACTTATCGTGCATCAATCCAACACCTGTCCCACCAACAAAACTCCATCAAAAAAACCAGTCCAAGATCTCAAAACCAACACAAACTATCGACCACAAGGAAAACACCACCACAAACAACCCACTTTCTCTTGAAACACAATTTACTGTTTCGCACCATTGCCCTTTTCCTCAAAAGAGCAAAAGAATGATGACAAGCGACGCAACCTTTATTGGAAAGTTTCCACAAAACACCACCAATCAATAGCCACTTCTAAAAACACCACTCCCCAAACCACCATACCCACGATAATCACACCAGCCCCCATCAACAAC
>NZ_HE998091.1 GCF_000312585.1 Bartonella queenslandensis AUST/NH15 | reverse complement strand
CTTGAATATACTCTCTTACCCGTCGAGTCTTTTCATGCTGCACAAATGCCTTTAACTTTAAGTCGTTATGTTTATGACGTTGCTGACCGTCAACAAGCTCCTCTCGATTTTGTGGCTGTCGCTGCTTTGT
>NZ_HE998090.1 GCF_000312585.1 Bartonella queenslandensis AUST/NH15 | reverse complement strand
AAGCCTATAAAGCGATAAAAAAAGGAGATCTTGAAACAGCCCGTGCTCTTTTGTCTGAAACCCTCTCTAAAGACAATACGCATGATGATGATGTCTCTCGTTTTATTGTCAATGATACAAGCGTTGAAAAGCTTGGGGAACTTTTAAAAGAAAACCCCCGTGGTCTCTTGATGGTACG
>NZ_HE998089.1 GCF_000312585.1 Bartonella queenslandensis AUST/NH15 | reverse complement strand
GAATTGCTCCAAAACAACATGATGATTGGAAGATTGTTCCTAATCTCTGGGGTGCTCTTATCGGTCAACCTTCGACCATGAAAACACCTACCATGCAAGCCGCTTTAGCTCCAATCACTTGCCTTCAAAAGCAATGGTACAAAGAGTGGCTAAAGCAGAAAGAAAAACAAGAAATTGAAGAGATCCTTGAAACTTTAGATAAGTCTGAAAAGAAAAAACAAGCCCATAAAGCGATAAAAAAAGGAGATCTTGAAACAGCCCGTGCTCTTTTGTCTGAAACCCTCTCTAAAGACAATACGCATGATGATGATGTCTCTCGTTTTATTGTCAATGATGTG
>NZ_HE998088.1 GCF_000312585.1 Bartonella queenslandensis AUST/NH15 | reverse complement strand
CCTCGGCGTGCTCTTTAATTCTTTTACATAAAAACTCATAAAAATTACTTGTGTAACACTGAGGATCTCTAGAAAGGCTAAATATTTCCTCACTATCAATTTCCCCGCCTCCATAGTTTTTTCCAAAAACTTTTGTAAAAAGGTATAGGTTGCGGACTGGGAGTATTCTCGGTCTTTTCAATCGGTTGATCACCATCAGGTATCTCAGCCCCCACGCTTTCTTTAATTCTTTTGCAAAGGAATTCATAAAAGTTACTAGCGTAATATTCGCAATCTTCAGACGTAAACTTGAGATAGAGTGGACACTCGCCATCCTGAAACTGCGTATAATCAAAGTAAAAGGTTTCACCAAAATCTGTTCTGCTAACAACAAGCTGTTCTGTGTTTCAAAACCACGTTTTCTAGCA
>NZ_HE998087.1 GCF_000312585.1 Bartonella queenslandensis AUST/NH15 | reverse complement strand
TTCTCCAATCCCCGGATAACAGCTAACTGTATAAGGAATTATTCTATTCCACTCTTTGTTTATTTGATTTTCACTCCAATTGTCTCTAAACTCTTTCAGAAGCTCTGCATCTCCTTCAAATTTTTTCAAATCTTCTTGGTATTTATTAAGCTGTTCCTTATTTTCCCCTAGATACCGTTTCATAATTTTTCCAAAAGGTTTTTGCATCTCCTGTTTTATACGCTATTTCAAAATCTTTTTGACATTCTGTTAATTGAGAATTACCAGTTTTTATGTCAATAACTTTTAATACACCTTTCTCCACATAAATAATATCAGGGCGATGTATTTTTTTAAAAGCAAAGTTCATAAATTATTCTCCACAATTCAAAGCTTATTCTTGTTAATAATAATCTACTGCCGTAGATGATAATAGCTGGTTTCACAACTCCCAACTTAGCTTTTTATATTTTTAGTTTCCCTCATCACTCACTTTTCTTAAGTCCTGGATAACGAAAAAGCTTAAATTCGGTTTTTTCTAACTTATTACTTAATTGTTCTTTAATCCAGTTTTGATTAGCTTCTCTCAATTGATCTTGATTTCCTTCAAAATTTTTGAAATCTTTTTGATATTTCTCTAAAAACTCTTTGTTCTCTTTAAAAAATTTTATAAATTCGCCTTTCGTAGATTCTGCATTTCCTTCCTTATGTGCCTCTTTCAAAATTTTTTGAAATTTACTTAAATCAGCATCTCCCGTTTTTACTTCACCAACTACTAGTTTACCATCCTTTATATAAACAATATCCGAACGAGACCTCACTGTACCTTTATCCGTCTTAGTTTTGAATACGACTTCTTTATCACATACTATACAGCCTTCATCTCTTAATTCTTGTTTTTTCTCATCCCGTTTTTCGTCATGATGCTTCCTGACTTGTGCAAGTATGTTATCCTTTCCATCATTATTATTTTGCGGTTTTTTATTGTTTCCATTTTTTTTCTTATTTTTACTTTCCTTCTGAGAATTTTTATTTTTTTCTTCTTGTGAGTTTTGATTTGTTTTTTCGCTGTCCTCTGCAGGATTTTTCGATGCAAACCAATAGGCAAGAAAATCAGCTATAGCCGACCTATTGCTAGGAGATTGAACAATAGTTGCTCCACCAGCCATAAAAAGAGACAGAACTGCCAACTCTTCTGGTGTAAGCGACACAATGAACGCTACAGCAGCCGCTACCACAGGAAGAAAATTATTCTCTGCAGCATTTCCTGCGGCATCCGCGCCAGTATTGACATCACCACCAGCAAGTGCCGCTGCAAATCCTCCCGCAACGCGGGAAATATCAATGGCATGATCATTAAAATCAGAAAACTGTGCTTGAATCTTTGCATTTATACGCGCTTGTTCTTCTGCCGTTGGAATACGACCATCCAATGCTGCTATTTCTTTTTGTATTAAATTTTTGGA
>NZ_HE998086.1 GCF_000312585.1 Bartonella queenslandensis AUST/NH15 | reverse complement strand
CTTGGTGGGCACAATTACCTGGCAATTATGCTTATCGCGCGCGTTCTGGTGCGATAACAAGCCGCAACTATGCGGCACTTTCTCCATTTCATTCTTTTCCGGTTGGGAAAATAGATGGCAATGTGTGGGGACCAGCGGTTGCTTTGATGAAAACCTCTGCAGGTTCACCGTTTTATTTTAACTTTCACTTTGGTGATTTAGGCAATACGTTTGTTTGTGGTCCTTCTGGTTCTGGAAAAACGGTTATTGTTAATTTTCTTTTAGCACAACTTCAAAAGCATGATCCCCATATGGTCTTTTTTGATAAAGATCGGGGTGCAGAGCTTTTTGTGAGA
>NZ_HE998085.1 GCF_000312585.1 Bartonella queenslandensis AUST/NH15 | reverse complement strand
GTGAAGCGCCTCTTTACGGTCTTTACCTGCTGTTTTAAATCGATCTATCAGACGATCTGACCCGCGCAACTCACCAGCTTTTTCTGGAAACTTAGCTAAAATATCAGGGAGTTTATCACCTTTTCCCTGCTAAAATTGTTTGTTCAATCTTGAGTGCAGCCGCTTTGGGATCTTTATAAATAAAAGCTAAACGATTGTTCAATTCTTTAAACGTATCAACGTAAGATTTTTCATTTCTAAGAGCGCTTAGCGCCTTCTGTTTTAGATTAGAATTATCTATATAAGAAGC
>NZ_HE998084.1 GCF_000312585.1 Bartonella queenslandensis AUST/NH15 | reverse complement strand
GTGAAGGAACCTCAACTTTTAATTGCTCACGCTCCTTTGTGACCCTATCTATATGTATCTCATAAGAATTTTTATAAAAAGATTGAAGCTCTCTCGTAGTAGAAACGGCAAGAGGAACATA
>NZ_HE998083.1 GCF_000312585.1 Bartonella queenslandensis AUST/NH15 | reverse complement strand
CGATAAAGTTCTTGCAACAGAAACATATACAAGAGCAAAACAATGTGATGGCGCGTGCAAAATCAAAAGATGTGATACGGTAAGGAACCTAAAGCATTAAAAACTTGTTACTATAGCCCAAATGGGCTATAGTAAAAAAACAGAGGAGGTTTACTTATGAATACAGTAGTGGATTCAAGAGATGTCGTGCGAGCACGCATAGATAAGAATTTAAAAAAAGAAGCGCATGAAATATTAGCAACTCTAGGACTTACGGTGTCTGATTTTATGCGGATTGCTTTAACTAAAGTTGTCAATGAAAAAGGACTGCCGTTTGATATGTATGTTCCTAATGCAAAAACACTTGAGACTTTTGAGAAAAGTGAAAGAGGAGAAGATATATATATAGCTAAAGATATGGATGATTTGTTTCGTGATTTGGGTATTTAATGTTTCAGGTAATTCGTTCAAATCAATTTAAACGCGACCTTAAAATGGTTGCTAAGCGTGGGAAAGATTTGGGCAAAATTAAAAAAGTAATGCTGTTATTAGAGCAAAGAGAGCCATTACCTTTACGTTATAAAGATCATTCGCTTAAAGCAAATTGGCAGGGTTTTAGGAATATACATATTGAGCCAGATTGGCTTTTAATTTATAAAATTACTAGTAATCAATTACGATTTGAGCGTACAGGAACGCATTCAGATTTGTTTAATTGACTTATATGTTTTTAA
>NZ_HE998082.1 GCF_000312585.1 Bartonella queenslandensis AUST/NH15 | reverse complement strand
TTTGTTTTTCATCACGGTGCACACGCTTTACTTTCATGCGCAAGTGCATTGATTGATTTGTAAAACGTGGATCATAGCTTATAAAGTCACACCATTTTCGTTTT
>NZ_HE998081.1 GCF_000312585.1 Bartonella queenslandensis AUST/NH15 | reverse complement strand
CCTTGTAATTCGGCAAGAGCACTTTTGTAGTTGTCAACAAACTCTTGGGTTCCATAGGTCCCACGTATTCTAATGCGTTTTCCATGACCAATACGTACATACCATACGATTTTGCCATGCTGAGTAATTTGTTTAACAAGATGAGGAGGGCGTGGTTTGGGCATGGAGAACACCTATAAGATGATATCAAGGTCATACTCTTTTCTTAATAAGCTTTCCAAGCTATCAGCATGTGTAGCTGAATTTGGTATTGGAATATCGGTTTTAAGATAGAGGAGGAC
>NZ_HE998080.1 GCF_000312585.1 Bartonella queenslandensis AUST/NH15 | reverse complement strand
CGTATTGGTTGGAAAGACGTCAAAGATAATGTCATTCACCTCAAGACAGAGAAAAGCAAATATCAAACAGATGTTTTTCTCCCTATTTTACCAGAATTAGCAGAGACTCTTAAAATTGGTCCTATTGGAAATGAAACATTTATCTGTAGTAAAACTAATCAAAAATTTATCAAAGAAAGCTTTGGTAATGCATTTAGAGACGCTTGTAACGCGGCTGGAATTAAAAAATCAGCCCATGGCTTAAGAAAATTAGCAGCTACACGCGCAGCAAATTCTGGAGCAACAGTTTCACAACTCAAAGCAATTTTTGGCTGGACAGAAGATCAAATGGCATCTCTCTACACAAAAAGCGCAGATCGTAAAAGACTCGCTCTTGAAGCTATAAAAAAGCTCCAAAAAGATAAGGGATAGAGGCAAAAAAACTCAATAGAATCAATACTCATCTATTCCCTTACATTAAACGTAACTTTTTGATTTTATTTTCTTTCTTTTTGCTCTCATCGCCCACCATTTTAAAGTTCTATGTTTTTGAAAAACTACGCTATACCTTAACAAATATTCTAGTATCTTTAGCTCTATTAAAAAATTAAGCACTTTTATTATGGAGATGTTGATTCTTTCATAAAAGGAGCTCTCCCTATTGATTTAGGTGTGACGCTCAATAAGCTTTTTCCTCTCTTCAAACAAACTTCTTGTTAATCTTACAGCAAAGAGCATTATAAATATATCCAATTTTCAGTTATGATTGGGCTTGGA
>NZ_HE998079.1 GCF_000312585.1 Bartonella queenslandensis AUST/NH15 | reverse complement strand
TAAAAGATTCTCATGTTAAAAAAAAATTGATGCGTTTTAATTTTATTATGCTTTTTATAGAGAGATTCTTTCTAATCTTTTGTTCAGCCAAAAATTGCGTAAATTCTAGATTTATTATTGTATGAATTTAAAAAAACAGATATTTTGATTTAAAGTGGGAAATAGTGTTCATTTATACTGAACATTTGTGTGTTTATTTTAATGTCGCTTATTGATTAAAGCATTACCTATTAAGTACATTTGAGAATATTAAGTATCTTGTCGTTGTGCAGTTTTAGGGGTCATTTACATTATCACTCTTTATCGCTAAAGATAAGTGATTTTGTAAAAAAGGGGAGATTATCATGTTTAAATGGACACATAGCGAAGAAATTAATACAGAAGCAAGTGCAGAGCAGATTTGGGCTATGTGGGAAGATGTAGCAACATGGTCTTGCT
>NZ_HE998078.1 GCF_000312585.1 Bartonella queenslandensis AUST/NH15 | reverse complement strand
TCTTGTTCAATTGCCCATTTAAAAAGAGAATTAAGTGCTTTCAGAAAATTTTGAGCTGCTGCTGGCATTTCTTTACGGCGTTCAACACCGGCTATAATATGTTTCTTTTCAATTGCTCGGTATGGAATATTTCCTATAGTATCACATACCTTCATAAGAATGAGTTCTCTTTGTTTTTTTGTATCTTTAGCTAGGCTATGCCAATTAACACTATTAAAATATTGTTTAAGCAGCCATGCAAATGACCCTTCAATCAGTTTTCCAGTTTTTGGTTTTGGAGGGATTATGCTTTGTAATTCGGCAAGCGCATTTCTGTAGTTGTCAACAAACTCTTGCGTTCCATAGGTCCCACGTATTCTAATACGTTTTCCATGACCAATACGTACATACCATACGATTTTGCCATGCTGAGTAATTTGTTTAACAAGATGAGGGGGGCGTGGTTTGGGCATAAGAAATTTTACATCTTAGAGAGTGCGGCTTCGTAATATTCATTCTTTGACAAGTCTAAAAGTTTGTCTGGGTGGCTAGCTGAATTTGGTAATGGAATATCTGCTTTAAGATAGATAAGCAGTTCACCGGTAGGTTTGATTTCTATGAGTTCGCATCCTTGTTTTTTAGCTTCTCGTAAAGCACGAGCAATGGCTGGTTGTGTTATGGTAGCTAGACGAGGTGCCATATCTTTTCTCCTTACATTTGAGACGCAACTCACCCGTTTGGTGAGTCACGAATTGATTAAAAATTGTTAGGAAAGGGTGGGGGTGCTAGGAGGCATTGGTAAGGATAAGCACCCCCATAATTTCAAGCGGCTTTTGTTGAGATTCTTTGTATCTCTTGTTCTATTTCTGCTAAAAAAGCTTTGACCGCTTGATTAAGCTCTTCAA
>NZ_HE998077.1 GCF_000312585.1 Bartonella queenslandensis AUST/NH15 | reverse complement strand
TATATTTGTCATCACGGTAGATGCGTTTGATTTTTATACGCAAATGAGATGAATCCCCCGCAAAACGTGGGTCATAACTGATAAAATCACACCATTTTCGTCC
>NZ_HE998076.1 GCF_000312585.1 Bartonella queenslandensis AUST/NH15 | reverse complement strand
CCAGAGCAAACAGACGCCCCTATACAAGATGCCGAATATATTCATATCCAAGATATTGAATATGTACCAACTCAACAAGATCAACAAACGGCGGTGTGAAATGGAACAAAGAACGGCACAATGGTTTCAAGCAAGGCTAGGTAAAGTCACCGCTTCAAATGTTTACAACGTCATTAGTAAAACAGCAAAGGGAACCCCTACAAGCAAATATGAAGACTATAAAATTAAACTCATTACAGAGCGCTTAATAGGGGAAACAAGCCCCTATTATGAAACCGAAGATATGAGATGGGGTATTGAAAATGAAGAATATGCACTAAAAGAATATGCTTTCATTTATGATACAAAAGTCACTCAATGCGGTTTTATTCAACACCCTACAATTCAAATGGCGGGAGCAAGCCCAGACGGTTTGATTGGTGATGATGGGTTAATCGAAGTCAAATGCCCAAGATCCATAAATCATATGCGCTTCTTTATGGATAATCAGATCAAACCGGAATATCTTGCACAAATGCAATTTCAGATGGCTTGTACC
>NZ_HE998075.1 GCF_000312585.1 Bartonella queenslandensis AUST/NH15 | reverse complement strand
CAGCGCTATGAAGATGAAACTTACGGTACTTATGAACAACAGCACCGTTTAACTCTTTCGGATGTCATTCCAAACTACCCATCCTATACACACTACAGAGGGCGCTTTTAAGAGCGCCTCCTTCAAAGCCAATGAATATGAGGTTAGTAATGAAAAATTTCATCCCTACTCAAAACACTCTCATTAAACAACAAACCGTTCAAACTGTTAGCGCTCGTGATTTGCATGCCTTTTTGGAAATCAAAACTGCATTTAGAAAATGGGTAGAAAACTGTATTAAAGAATTTTCTTTTCGAGAAGATCTTGATTTTGTGACATCTATCAAAAAATTACCGTCACGGGGTGGTCCTTCTAAAGATTATGCTCTCACTTTAAACGCAGCAAAACACATTGCCATTTGTGAACCTAGTCTCAAAGGTAAAAAAGTGCGTCAATATTTTTTGGAATGCGAAAAAAAAGCAAAAGCAAAAATCGATTATTCAAAACCTGAAACATTAGAAGAAATCTTAAGACACCTAAAACAGCAAATTAAACACAATGAAAATGTTGTCACAACGAATGGAGTGAAACATGTCTAATCTT
>NZ_HE998074.1 GCF_000312585.1 Bartonella queenslandensis AUST/NH15 | reverse complement strand
GCTGCAAAACCTGCTGTCAAATTCTGCAAAACCTGATGACAAGCTACAAGCACGATAAAAGTGCTGTGGCGGAGGGGGTGGGATTCGAACCCACGGTACAGTCTCCTGCACGCCGGTTTTCAAGACCGGTGCCTTAAACCGCTCGGCCACCCCTCCAAATGAGATATGCTTTTTGACAAACTTCTTGCAAAAGGTCAATCATTTTAATACGCATTCTAAAGCGTTTTTTGTAAAATTATTTAAGTTGCAAGCAAAATGATTCCTCATAAGTCAATTATTCGAGTGTGTTAGCTAATGTTTTTACTTTTAAATATAATAATTCTTTCTGAAAAAATGAAAGGAAAAAATGATATTTATCATTTCATTTTCTTGTCTAAAAGTTTTTTACAGAGCGATATTTTTAAAATTTATAACAGTCATTTTCATCATGATAAGATATGTTCAGTTGGAGATGTTTGATAAAGTATATTAAACTATTTGTAGACGTATATTTTTAAATTATTTTACCTTTCCAGATATTTATTTCATTTAGTTTGTTCATATTTTGCGAAAAGAAAATGTTATTATTCTGACTGTTTATGAGAGATAAATTCTAAGAATGGCATATTATTAAAGGTAAGCTTGTATTGATTTTAAATTAAGTATGATTTAATAAGAGAACTCTTTAAAAGATTTTAATTTTTTAATAAAAATATTTAGGTATCTTGTACAGCTAAAGAATAGAGAAAATAACTGATTTACTCTCATAGAGTAAAAAACTGAAAAACTCAGCTAGAATTACGGCAAAATTTTTATTGATTAACAGTGATTTTTTTAGTTCTTACACTATTTGAGTAAAATTTTACGCAAGATTTGCATTGACTAAG
>NZ_HE998073.1 GCF_000312585.1 Bartonella queenslandensis AUST/NH15 | reverse complement strand
AAAATTCATCACGCACCATTAAGAGACCACGGGGGTTTTCTTTCAACAATTCCCCTAGCTTCTCTACCGTGACATCATTGACAATAAGACGAGGGAGGTAATCATCATCTGCATTGTCTTCAGAAAGGGTTTCAGACAAAAGAGCACGTGCTATTTCATCATTTCCTTTTTTGAGAGCTTTCTCTGCTTGTTTCTCCTTTTCTCGTTTGCTTAACTCCTCAAACCTTTCTTCAATTCTTTGTTGTTTTTTCTTTTTCCTCCATTCGTTATACCATTCCTCTTGAAAGACATAGAGAGGCGCCAAAGCCGCTTTCATGGCTGGTGTTTTGTATGTTGAGGGTTTACCAATCAGAGCCCCCCATAGATTAGGAACAATTTTCCAATCATCCTGTTGTTTTGGAGCGATACGCACGCCATTGCCAATCACAGCAGCCAAGGCACATAAAGCAGAGGTAGCCATAAAATCCATGGGAGCTTGTTGACGCTGTGAAACGTCATAAACATAATCCATGAATGGCATGGGGAGTTGTAATGGGTTAAAAGGCTCGACGGGTAAGAGAGCAGCAGTGATCGGCTTTATTTCCCCCAGCCGTTTTGTTGCAATGCTTCCTTATAAGGAATGGCTTCTAAACAAGTATTCTTATGAGAAGTATTATCGTTATCATTGAATGAAATATTTTGAATGTTGTGATCTAAATCACTTTTTTTCATTTTTGTCCCTCACGGAATAATAAAACATCATT
>NZ_HE998072.1 GCF_000312585.1 Bartonella queenslandensis AUST/NH15 | reverse complement strand
AATACACGCTTGCCTGTTCCTGCTATGTGTTCTGCTATCTTCAAACTGGTGAAAGTCTTGCCCGTTCCACAAGCCATGATCAGCTTGCCACGATCTGCTTCTTGTAAACCTTCACAAACCGCTTTGAGTGCTTCTTTCTGATGATCTAAAAGCTTTTTCTTTGTTTGCTCGTAAAGAACAATGTTGCCTGTCTTATCAAAGATGCCCCAATCGATTTGACTATTGTCCATATCAAAGAGATTAATTCGATAAACCGGAACCGCTTGCCCTTCAATCATGGTATGGGCATTTTCGCTTAAGTCTTTTTCCGTGCTATCAATCAGAAGGCGGTATTTAAATCT
>NZ_HE998071.1 GCF_000312585.1 Bartonella queenslandensis AUST/NH15 | reverse complement strand
GTGCCTTGGCTTTTTGTAAAGATATCAAAACCTCTAAACGGATCCGTGATACCTTTCAAGGAAAAGGTGTTAAGAGGATTTTCAACAGACTTTATCAAAACCACCCCGATACACCCCCTCTGATCTGTGAAGTTGATCATATTGATGGGAAGGATGGCGCCAAGGAGCGGTCAAGAAAACTGGATTGGCTTGAAGAAAATGTGGGGGAAAATCACTGTCGTGTGCTGACCAATGTAAGATGTTTGTCTGAGGGGGTGGATGTGCCTAGCTTGGATGCGGTGATGTTTTTACACCCGCGTAAAAGCCAAGTCGATGTGATACAGGCGGTAGGACGTGTGATGCGTCGCGCTCCGGGCAAAAAAAGAGGCTATATCATTTTACCCGTTGGGGTCCC
>NZ_HE998070.1 GCF_000312585.1 Bartonella queenslandensis AUST/NH15 | reverse complement strand
ACGCCCTGTTATTTTATGCTATTTATCAATCTTTACAACGTTATCGCTTTCATAAACCTCATAATTCTCAGCAACTGATTTACATTGCTTTGTTTATCTATTTTTGCTTTACCATAGGCACGACCCCACACCTTAACAGAACCAGAGATTTTCGCATTCCCATAAACAGAGCCATAAATCGCAGCACGCCCACTTACAATCGCAGAGCCAGAAACCTTGCCATAAATCTTTGCAAAGCCTTTGATAGCAGCCTGTCCATAAATTTTTGCATTGCTGTAAATACAAGCAGAGCCAGAAACCTTTGAATGACCATGGATCCTAGCATGATCATAAACAAACACATCATTAGAAACGCGCGCATGTTGATAAATATGAGAATTGCTATAAACGCGGGCGTGATCACAGACATGCGCCTTGCCATAGACATTACCCGCCACATGGGCACTTCCATAAACAGACGCATGGTCATAAACTTTAGCATATCGAGTGATTAAAGCCTTACCATAGACTTCAGCATTGCCATAGACACGCCCACGCACATGAGACAAATGACGTACTTTAGCATGATCAGAAACATGAGCATAGCCATA
>NZ_HE998069.1 GCF_000312585.1 Bartonella queenslandensis AUST/NH15 | reverse complement strand
CATTGCTTGGGAAAATGGCGTAGCGGACGCGTTAGGGAGAAGTGTTGGTGGGCGGTTGGTTGATTTTGGCAGATAAGGAAATGAAAAAGGTGTTGAGAAAAGCAGAGAGCTTTGCGTTTCACGCAAAGGGTCTGCTGGATAATGAAGCGTGGGGGAAGAAGAAGATCCGTAAAGCATTGATGAGGAGAAAAACTTTCGTCACAAGGCAAGTGCAAGAAGAGCAAGGCGGGAAAGC
>NZ_HE998068.1 GCF_000312585.1 Bartonella queenslandensis AUST/NH15 | reverse complement strand
GTGTTTGATTGCTGAGAGATAAAAAACGCAGCTTTAAATTTTATTGCTGCTCTCCTGAAATTGCCTTATGAGTTTAAGCGGGGGGTTCTCACTGTAGTGTGATGTTAAATAGGGGAATTCAAAACCTGAAAAGCTAAATGTAGAAATGATCTGCTCTATGAATATCGCGATATTCCGGGAGTTTTTGCTATGTCCAAGTGCTTTGCAGCACTAAAAGCAAAAAAGCTGATCCAAACTCAGTGTTTTTGACTCCCGGAATACGCATAAGGGGCGCTTGCAACCGGAGGAGAGAAGTGACGCGTGAAAGCTAAAAA
>NZ_HE998067.1 GCF_000312585.1 Bartonella queenslandensis AUST/NH15 | reverse complement strand
GACAGCAGTCGTATGGTTGATTTCTCATGAGATAAAAAATGCAGCTTTAAATTTTATTGCTAATCTTCTTCAATTACTTTATACCTTAAAGGGTAATTTTGGTCGTCTACGCACCGATCAAGAGGGATTAAAGGTCCTAAACCCTAGCGTAAAAATGAAGCCACTTTTGTGGGTATCCCGGAATTCCGGGAGTTTTTGCTATGTCCAAGTGCTTTTCAGCACTAAAAGCAAAAAAACTGACTAGGGTTCAGTACCTTT
>NZ_HE998066.1 GCF_000312585.1 Bartonella queenslandensis AUST/NH15 | reverse complement strand
ACTCCCGGAATACCAATGCGAGGGCGCTCGCAACCGGAGGGGGCACAAAGTGCAGACTAAAAATCCACATTTTAACGACATTGCAATAGGGCGAAAAATTCGCTTCAGAAGAGAAATGTTGAAAATGTCTCAAAAACAACTAGGGCACCGCTTAGGAGTGACCTTCCAACAAATCCAAAAGTATGAAAAAGGCTCCAATCGTGTTGGTGCAGGGCGCTTACAAGAAATTGCTGATATACTGGATGTCTCTATTTTCTTTTTTTACTCGGATATTTC
>NZ_HE998065.1 GCF_000312585.1 Bartonella queenslandensis AUST/NH15 | reverse complement strand
TGGCTTTCTTCTTGAATGCTCTCTTTTATGATAGGTTTATAACCATAAAGAAGGCGCCCCCATGCCTGTTTTATTCTGTTTTATCTGTTATATCGATAACATTATCACTTTCATACACCTCACAATTTTTGGGAACCAACCTTACTTTGCTTTTTTTATTGAGTTTAGCATTGCCATAAGCACGCCCCCAAATCTTTGCATAATATGAGATCTTGGCATTGCCATAGACCTTGCCATAAATC
>NZ_HE998064.1 GCF_000312585.1 Bartonella queenslandensis AUST/NH15 | reverse complement strand
GTATCGTAATCTATCCGCTAATCGCTTAAGTGTTCGTTAGGCACTTAATTCGATTATTCATATCCTTATGATGATGTCAATAGATAATATTACATTTTTCTAAATTATATAAGCATATCTTTACTTTATTTATCGACTCACTTTAAAATTTTTCCTTTTTTATTTATAGCGGAGGGGAAAATAATGCGCGACGTATTTGATACAATTGCGATGATTGTATGGTTGTTATCTCTGCCAATTATTATTACTGGAATCGTTTTCGTATGTAGAAAAAAATGGCGCAAAATGGGGTTGAAGACTCTTGGTGTTGG
The DNA here is from genome assembly GCF_000312585.1 of Bartonella queenslandensis AUST/NH15. Taxonomy (GTDB): domain Bacteria; phylum Pseudomonadota; class Alphaproteobacteria; order Rhizobiales; family Rhizobiaceae; genus Bartonella; species Bartonella queenslandensis_A. Next base: position 1,022 of record NZ_HE998064.1, on the reverse strand, counting down.
AATTTTATTATTTCTCAGCTCTGCAATAGTAGGTGGTTTTATATATAAAGGCAAATCAGATCAAGTTGTACATAATAATGAAGTTGTTACCCCCTCTTCAACTTCGTCAATAGATGTTGCTACTCAAGATGAAAGCTTGATTCAGGCACCAGTTGAGAATACTGATAATCAAATTACCTCTATTCCAGATAATAAATCAAGCAAAGATGATGGTCTAGGCTTTTGGGGATGGTTTTGGTTAATCTGCTTTGCTTTTTTTGCGTTGTCCATTTTCGCTTATTGGCAAGATAAACGTAAAAAACATTTTGAAAAGAAAGCTCCAGAACAGGTTTCAGTGTCGCCTTCTCATGCACATTCTTCTTCTGATTTCTCAGTCCTTAATAAAACGTCTCCAGCACTTAAAAACGAACGATTGGAAAAGGGAATCAAGATTTTTCTCCTTTGTGCTCTATTGATTGGGGGTATAGTAGCAATGATAAGTATTTCACCATGGTTATTAGTCGCCATTATTATTGTTTTACTTTTGGGGATCGCTGTTCATTTTGAAAATAAAAAAGTAAAGCTTTTTGAAGAACAAGTTGCAATGTTGCTACCAGATATTGAAATAACTAGTTTTTCTGAAGCATGTGAAATGTTTCAACAACTTAACGCAAGTGAGTATGATTATCGTTTAGCACGCAATGAAAAATTGTTGGGAGTTCAAGAACGCGTTGCCTTTAATATTAATAAAAAGACCACACTTTTTGGACGTCTTTTGGTAACAGATCAAGCCATTGTATTTGAAAGCCCTGAAAGGAATGAACGAACTACTTGGACAAGAATTGCATCAGTAACTATTACATACCAAGGCTGCCAAATTAGTCGCCGTACCGGTGTACCATGGAATTACCAATTCACCGCCTTTTCAAGTCCAAGATTTACAGCAGTAATCCGATCTCTTGGGCAGCCTTATTGATTTTTAAACATACAAGACAAAGATGTTTCATTGTTTTAGCTCCCGCAAAATAAGCTTATACATGCCA
>NZ_HE998063.1 GCF_000312585.1 Bartonella queenslandensis AUST/NH15 | reverse complement strand
AATTAACTGGTTTTAAACCTGTTCATTTTGAATTTTTACCTAAAGAAGCTTCTATAAATATTCGCTTGCCTCAAGCACTTATGAAAGCTTTAAAGGAAAAAGCGAAAAATCAAGCTATTCCTTATACACGCTATGTCAGACATTTGATCGAAAAAGATTTACGAAAAAGTCACTGTAATTAACTTTGCGCCTATTATTAATAATAGAGCAAACAGAGAGACATTAAAATGTGTTACAGTATAAACAAAAACCTTATAACCCAACGGCTTTACGTAGAATGTCATCGACTTTTGATTGCCACCCACGACCAAAGGCTTTAAGTTTTTTTAAAACATCTGGTGACAAACGAATTGATACTTGCTCTTTAGGGTTATCAATTTGTGGTCGCCCTCGAGAACGTTTAATGCTTTCAGCTAAATCAGGAAATACTTCTGCAAATGATTTTGCTTGAGCAATTTGTTCATCTGTCGCTTCTGGAGCGTCTGGATCATGTGCAATTTCTTTTTGAATTTCAGCCTCTTCTTCATCGGTGAGAGGTTTAATATATGGATATTTCGTCATAATATTAAACTCCTTTCTTTTTTGCTCGCACGTCTCATAGAAATGATAGAAACCGCTTCATCGCCAAGTGTAGCAAAAACGACTGCAATAACATTATTGGTAAAAACATTAATAGCCATAAAACGTCCTTGCTTTGCTGGAAGGATGATCGCTGTTTCAAAAAATTCTATTTGAAGATCAGCAAAATCAAGACCATGTTTTTCAATGTTTTTGTGTCGTTTAATTTCATCATAAGTAATAACCATAAATTAATGTATTACATTTATTCAAAGAGGTCAACAATAAAAGTGATACAAAATATCTTTAGTGTTTATTTCCTTTAAATTTCTCTTGGTAACATCAGCGTTCTTGTGCATGTAAAATAAGTTTGTACATACC
>NZ_HE998062.1 GCF_000312585.1 Bartonella queenslandensis AUST/NH15 | reverse complement strand
GCGATAGACCCTTACGAGTTTTCTTAGTCATAGTTACTCCTTGCCTTCTTTCCTAAGAAGTAGGTGGTTACGGCATATTAGGATAAAGAGAGATTTACGGTACCAACTGAAAAACAAGATTTAATACGATAAGGAAATACTT
>NZ_HE998061.1 GCF_000312585.1 Bartonella queenslandensis AUST/NH15 | reverse complement strand
GTTTTAATTCGGCAATGGCATGATCCTTTTGCTCGATTTGACTTTGTAGGTGATTCAAGACACCAAGTAATGCTTCAGGTTTGGAGTAATCGATTTGGGGGGCAGATATTTGTCTTTCTAATTCTTGCCAGCGATCAATGATTTTTGCACGTAAAGCAGTGCTGTAACCAGACACGAGAATTAAACATTCGCGTTTGGGTAAATGATAGCAGGGGCGTTTTTTTCCTTGCTCGTCAATATAATTGCTTAAAAATTTAGCCGGCTCAAATTTGAGCTCGCTAAATATTTGCTTAATATCGCGCATAACATTTTTATGCTGCTTACCACATACTTCTGCAATTTCAATGCTAGACATAGTCTGAGTGCTAGCGCTATTAAAGGTGCTTTTTTTAATTTCTATAAGTGTGTTCATAATGAACTCCTATTGGTTAGATGTTTCTTAATGACACTCTAAAAAGAGTGCCGGGTGCTAAGAAACACGGCCAATAGTCCGTCGTTATGCTTTCCCCGTAAAGGGTATTGTATAGCGTAACTACACCCGACAAGACCACTATATGCTACACGCATACAACGAGTCAAAGCCTTTAATGTGCGGAGAAAAGATTGTTTCGGTAATCAATCCGCTATTGGTTTAAGGTGTTTCTTAGGCACCTGATTCGACAATAGATATAACGATACTGTCTTGTCAAGTGATAAAAAACTTTTTTCTAAAAAATAATCCACTATTGTACAGTGTGTATATGAGT
>NZ_HE998060.1 GCF_000312585.1 Bartonella queenslandensis AUST/NH15 | reverse complement strand
CTGGTGTTTTTTTTATTTTTTAGGCAAAACTTAGTATTTTAAAAGACACTTTTTTCTATAAATAACAACATATTTGTTTTATTTAAACATTTTAGATGCTATATTATATTTATGAACAGTCAAGAATTAAAAAGATATCTTACAAAACATGGTTGCAGTTTTACCTCAGGGAAAGGCACCATTTGCTTGTAAAACGTGGTTCTAAAAAAACGGTTTTGTCAATGCATGGTGCGCGGAAAGGATTAGTTCAAAAGATTCTTAAAGATCTTAACCTAAAGTAAGTCAGAATATGGAGATATAGGAGATATAAATGAAATATGCACTTAAATTTATCAGAGATGACAATGATACTCTTCTTGTCGTTTGCAAAGATTTTCAGGAATTTATTACCTATGGTAACGACGAAAAAGAAGCGTTAGAAAATGCTAAAAATGCCCTTTTAACAGTCATTATGGGACGTTTCCAAGATCGTGAAGTCGTTCCTTTTGGAGCTCGTGATACTGCTTATCCTTTTGTTGAAGTATCTTCATTGGTCACTTTGAAGATCGCAATACATAACGCTATGGTTGAAAAAGACTTACGCAAAGCTGATCTCGTGCGTC
>NZ_HE998059.1 GCF_000312585.1 Bartonella queenslandensis AUST/NH15 | reverse complement strand
AGTATAGCAACTTCTGAAAGCTATACTGATAAAAAGACCAATCAAAAAATAGATGAAACGGAATGGCATTCCATTGTGGTTTTTAATCCACATTTGGCAAAATTGGCAAAAATTGCACTTCAATATCTACACAAAGGTTCAAAGGTTTACATAGAAGGCAAATTACAAACACGTAAATGGCAAGATAAAAACGGTCATGATCGTTACACAACAGAGATTGTCTTGTCACAATATAAAGGTGAACTGTATTTGCTTGATGCAAAGAAAGAGCAATCTGCGTCCTCTTCGTCTGTCACTTCTCAAAGTTATGCTATCGC
>NZ_HE998058.1 GCF_000312585.1 Bartonella queenslandensis AUST/NH15 | reverse complement strand
GGCAATAGCATAACTTTGAGAAGTAATGGGTGAGGGGTGTGCAGATTGCTCTTTCTTTGCATCAAGCAAATGCAACTCGCCTTTATATTGTGGTAAAACAATCTCTGTTGTGTAACGGTCATGACCGTTTTTATCTTGCCATTTACGTGTTTGTAATTTGCCTTCTATGTAAACCTTTGAACCTTTACTGAGATATTGAAGAGCAATTTTTGCCAAATGTGGATTAAAAACCACAATGGAATGCCATTCGGTTTTATCTATTTTTTGATTGGTCTTTTTATCAGTATAGCTTTCAGCGGTCGCCATACG
>NZ_HE998057.1 GCF_000312585.1 Bartonella queenslandensis AUST/NH15 | reverse complement strand
TATTGCATTATAATTTTATTTGATAAACTCACTCAATAGCTGTGTTATAAAAAGTTAAGGCTTTTTTACTTGATTTCTTATTGACAATCGAACTTTTTTATTCGATGTTGATTTTATGAAATTAAAGGGAGATAAATGGAACGAGAAGCACTGCTTAGAGAGTTACGCAAAGAAGCCAGAAAAAGAGGTATTCATTACAGTAAAGCTCCAGATGCAGGCAAAGGGTCACATTATTTGGTAACTTTGGGAAACAAAACAACTGTTATAAAATCGGGTGAATTAACGTCACTTTATGTGAAAATAATAAAAAACAATTGGGAATATAAAACTCGTATTTCATACGCTTTTAATGTTTCGTTTCAAAAACATTTTGATCATAGTGAGGAGATCTAAACATGGAATATACGTATCAAGCAAAATTTGAAACTGATCCGGATGGTGGTTTTATTGTGACTTTTCCTGATGTACCAGAGGCAATAACAGCTGGAGAAAATAGAGCAGAGGCATTAGAGAATGCTATTGAAGCTTTAGGGTTGGCATTACGCAGCTATACTATGCGCGGTCTACCTTTACCCGTACCACAGCAATATAAAGGTCTTGTAGAGGTCACTGTAGATGCGTGGAATGCTCTTAAGCTTGCAGTGGTAGAAGCCTTTAATGAAGCGAATATTACAAAAACAGAATTAGCACATCGTTTGGGTAAAAAAGAAACAGAAGCAAGACGCATTCTTGACCCCAATTATCCAACGAAGCTTCAAACTCTAGAGCAAACACTGAGTGTTCTTGGCAAGCAAGTCGTTATTACAATAAAAAACGCGGCTTAACTATCTCCTCGTCTTTGAAGACGAGAAGATAAAATCGTGTTTAAATTTAAGCTGCTTTTACAACAGTTTTTTCTAAAACCTGTTTTGCTTCTTTAATGAGAGCTTTGTATTTTCTATTCTCTTCGTCTACTCTGAAAGCATCAATAAGACGCATATGGATTGGTCCTAAAAGATACAGAGCTTTTTCACCAGCATTCATACCCTCCCAATAGCTTGGCAAATCAAAACGTGTATCATTATCATAATCAACAGATTGGCTTTTTAACTTTTTCTCACACTCAATAAAGTAACGACGAGCCTGTCTACCTTTCTCATTGCGTTCAACCATTGAGAGTTCTTTTGCCATGTCTAACGTGAGATGATATTCGATACTTGGACGACCGCTTTTAGGTTTTACTCTTTTTTGAGTAAAATTCACAAAGTCTTGATTTTCTTGAAAAGAATATTCTTCAATCCGTCGTGAAATCCAATCATTGAAGCGTATATTAATATCTAAAAAAGTATGCAATTCGCGTGCATTAACGGTTTGAACAGTCTCTTGATCAATGACCTGTTCTGATATTTCTATAAGTGTGTTCATAATGAACTCCTAGTTGTTAGATGTTTTTCATTGACACTCAAT
>NZ_HE998056.1 GCF_000312585.1 Bartonella queenslandensis AUST/NH15 | reverse complement strand
GTACATTTTTTGTTTCTAAAAATCTAAACTTAGTATTCAGACAAACAAGTGATGCAATAATAATCCCATTTAAATGAATCTTTTACTTGGCTTTTTGCCTCGTTTCAAAGAACGATGTTTTACGGCACGAGATAAAGATTTGAACCAACTACGTAAGAAATGTTGCTAGCTTAGCAAGGACTTCGTTCATAATCATGGGGGGAACTGCTTCCATTTTCTTTCCCTGACGCGCTCCAATATCAAGAGCACGTGGTTGGTCACAACGTATTATGCCCGTTGTATGTAATCCCACTCCCATTAATGAGACAGCAAAGCCTGCTGTTCTAGCAAAATTTCCTCCGCTTGTAATAGGCAAGACAATAGGTGTTTTCGTTACATGATTAAATGCTTCCGGTGATACAATTAATACAGGACGCGTTCCTTTTTGTTCATAACCCGAAGATGGATCAAGAGATACCAGCCAAATTTCGCCTCGCTTCATCACAACAGCTCTTTACCAACAGGTTTAGCATCAAACCATTCTATATCCTCATCTACAAAATCATCTGACGGATTACATTGGGCTAACAATTCATCAAGAGTATAACTAGGAAATGTTTGTGGTTTCACAACTAATTGTCCATTATCAATAGTCAAACCAACTTGCGCATTTTCAGAAAGATGAAGGACATCAAGCAGTGAGGGTGGTATAGAAAGCATCACTGATCCTCCAACTTTACGTAATTTCGTTGTATGCATAAAAACAACCTCTCCAAAATATTATATAAAAATATAACATTTTAAAAGCTATTTCAAGAGTTTCTAATACTTTTATAAACATACTAGTAAAACATTTAGCATTTATTTTTTTTG
>NZ_HE998055.1 GCF_000312585.1 Bartonella queenslandensis AUST/NH15 | reverse complement strand
TGTGGAACAATAACAACTTTACCATCTTTTTTAAATTTATGGTGCGAACCTTTTACTTTAACAAGTTCAAAGCCATCGCGTTTTAATTTTGCAATTATCTTTCGGCTGTTTTGTTCCATTCCCTAATCTCATAATGTGTATATATTTACACACTATACTTTTTCTTATTTTAAGTCAATGTTTTTAATAA
>NZ_HE998054.1 GCF_000312585.1 Bartonella queenslandensis AUST/NH15 | reverse complement strand
TTCAGGTGTTCAAGATTATAGCACAGCTCTTAATGATAGCGTCCCATTCTGATTGAAAAAATATGGCTAAAAGAAAAAAACATGCAAACGTGGACGCCCACATATTGAAGGATGTATCAGAGAACCCAATGGTCGTATCTCACGGACAAAAATACCTCATGATCCCATTGATAAATTGGCAATAGAAATGCGTGCCAAACGCTTTAGCTTAACCATAGAAGAAGCAAAAAATCCGCTTTCCGGTACTTATATCGGACGGCTTTATCTGCACGGTGTGATTAATCAAGATCAGTATGATGCAGCACAAAAATATCTTGAAGTGAGAAATGATTATCTATGTGCAAAAACATTGCCTAGTGCAATTTATGATAAAATGCCCTCATCTTCTAATGAAGCAGCTAGAAAAAAATGGGTTGAATTTGCAACAAAACAATTTTTGAATATGCAAGAGGCAATAAAAGAAACACAACACCTTTACAGACAGCATAATTTTTATGCTGCGCTACAGTATATTGTTAGTGAAGATCAAGAATTACCATACCTTGTACCTTCATTGCGGATAGTCCTTAACGCTCTCCAGAAATATTTTAA
>NZ_HE998053.1 GCF_000312585.1 Bartonella queenslandensis AUST/NH15 | reverse complement strand
ATATAGATTTTTTCTCTTGACAATGTGTAAAAAATTTTATTTAATGGTCGTGCTGTCTGTGGGTTTATTGCGTCTAAAATTCAAAAATATCCCCTAAAATTTGATAAAATCTTAAGCTTTTAAGAGAGCTTAGGTTACTGTTTTTATTGATAAAACAGGCTAATCTATTTTGCAAATATCAAACGCCATTAAGTAACCAATGATGTCATTAATTCATTGCCTCAAAAGGAGCGAAGATGAAAGTAATCATCACCAAGCCAATGTGTGTTGTTGGCGATAATAAAAGCACTGTTCGTTTTGAAACTTCAACTCCTAATAATCCATTTGTTGAGATTTCTAATCAAGTCTACGCACGTCTCAAGCGTGCAAATGCTGCTAAAGCTTTTGTTGATGTCAAAACAAAAATAAAACCCGACAAGACAATTGAACACATTAAGCACGTAGAAAAAGAACCCAACCAAATAGCATCTGAAACAGTAACAGAGGAAACCTCTCTCGAAAAACCAAAAGCATCTAAAGCTTCCAAGCCATCAACATCTAACCCAAAAAAGGCTTAAAAGTTGAAATTAATCATCCGCCAAAAATGGTATCTTCAACAGGTAAAAGATACCTTCACAAGCCTTCAAGCCCCTCGCCTCAATTGGGCTCTGCGTAATGCTCTAAACACTGCAGCAAAACAAGTTGAACGCTTCACTGAAAAGCAAGTTGCCGACATCTCATCAGCCCAAATAAAGCGTATCAAAAGAGGCATTTATATTAAAGAAAAAGCGACAGCAAGGTTTCTTGAGACAGATATCATTGGTTCTGGAACACCGATACCTCTTAAATTTTTTAAAGCAAACGAAACAAAACGCGGCGTAACTTACACACTGTTTGGAAAGAAAGAAATCTTACCCCATGGTTTTATCAAGGGAGGCAGTTTTCCAAAGCGTGTTGAATTGAAAATGGGAGGGAATGTGTTTCAAAGAGATGATGGAAACCAATTTCCCATTGCAAAACAAGAAGGACCTTCAATTGCTAAAGTTATGTCAAAGCCAGAGATTGCAAATGCTATTGCACAATATGCCAATGAAAGATTAACCAAAAATATACAGAGACAACTTTCTCGTCAAGAATATGCTGCTAATAAAAAAGGCTAGATCATGTTCTCAAGCTTTATCTATATCTTACATATCCTTATGAGTTTAGGCATTCCATATTTTTATTGCAATTTTAAAAATAGATTATCACCTATGCTTTATTTTTTCATAAAAAAAGTCAATAAAATCAATTCGAAAGGTACTTCCCAGCGGGTTGGCTTCGTTGCGGGGCAGGCGAGCGCGAACTATCGCTAGCGACAGAATTTTCAAATTGACTGTACATTGTACACACAACACATTGATAAATAACGAATTTAATGTGT
>NZ_HE998052.1 GCF_000312585.1 Bartonella queenslandensis AUST/NH15 | reverse complement strand
CTGATAGGTCATTTTATTTTGGATATCTTGTGCTAATCGATCAAAGTAAGCGCTATTGCGACGGCTGCCAAAACTTAAATCTTCTAGAGGTGGAACTTCTTCTGCATCAAATTCCACCCGCAATTTTCCCAACTGTAAAGTGCTGTTAGAATTCAAATCACGGTCAAACCAAACACGCCCACCAAGCAGCGCACCACGGGCAATCATATCATCAAGAAACTGTGTGAGAGAACGGGTAATGGCAATAACATGTTGACCGGTCAA
>NZ_HE998051.1 GCF_000312585.1 Bartonella queenslandensis AUST/NH15 | reverse complement strand
CTGACAAGCTATGGACGCCTAGCAAGCCCAAATGAATGGAAAAATTACAATAAATTTACCAGCAAAGTGACCATGAGTGGTGGCTTAGAACTGTTGGGCAATTCGTCGTTTAGCCTTATTCATAATGGTGAAGTGGTGACAAGTTTAAGCACAAGCGGCAGCACATTGAAAGGACCTTTAAAAGTCGATGGCGATCTTGTTTATACGAAAGAGCAAGTAGATGCTCTCCAGCAGGAAATATGGGCAGAAATAAAGAGGTTTAAAAAAGTTTTTAGTGAGAAACCGATGAATTGGCCTGCACTTGCCGATGCTGAATTACTGTATACACAAAATGGAAAAATTCAATGGCCTGATTGGGCAACAGACCAAACTAAAGTAGAAGTCCAAGCATGGGGTGGTGGTGGCAGTGGTGGTGGGTCCGATACACCACGATTAGGCGGCGGCGGCGGCGGTGGCGGTTGTTCAGTATGGTACGGCTATAAAGCCAGTTTGAATGGGCATGAAGATATAGTGATTGGGAAGGGTGGAGAACGTGTTACAGGTAGAAGTGCGACCGGTAATGCTGGACAGACGACAGTCGTTGGGAAAAATTTTATCACTGCGACGGGTGGAAAAGGAGGACATGGCGCTTATCGAACAACAAATACAGGAGTTTTTGGCAACCAAAGTAGTGGTAGTAGTGGTGGTGGTGGTGCTGGAGGTATTGGTGGAAATTTTGGCTTGGCAACGGACGATCATCCAGGTATCGCTAAAGGTGGGAATGGTCATCCTGGTACGGGCGGTGTTACTGGTGCGACAAGTGGGAATGGCGGTGATGCTGGAGGCGATACCTCAAGGGGCGGTTTTGGAGGGACGGGGACTGGCAGCTATAAATCTGGGAAGGGAGGATGTGGTTTTGGCGGCGGCGGTGCTGGTGCCCATAGTGATGGTGGGTATAGCGGTGCTGGAGCGAATGGCGCTGTTTTGATCAGGTTGTGGAAAGAATGAATGGTTTATGTAGGTATAAAAAACGACTGGTACAGTTTAAAGGATTGGCTCTTATAGGATAGCTTTATAAGCGCTGTACAGTTTTTCTTTGTAAAAGCCTTTTTATAGTCCTTTAAAAGCTCTTTC
>NZ_HE998050.1 GCF_000312585.1 Bartonella queenslandensis AUST/NH15 | reverse complement strand
AACTTGGGGTGTTTCAAGCCAATTATTGGTTATGGTGGCAAGGGAGAGCACATCATCAGGGACACTAGGCGCCATGGGTTGGTCTGAAGAAACGCCTTTGATATAGACGACATTGCCTTTTGTGTTAAGACCAAGACGGTCAATGCGGGGGAGTTTATAGGTGTAACTGACAATAATATCACCCCCCATTGCCCCTCCTGAGACAGTGATTTCCTGCG
>NZ_HE998049.1 GCF_000312585.1 Bartonella queenslandensis AUST/NH15 | reverse complement strand
AAAAGAGCTTTAAAGAGACTTTAGAAAAAAGACCTTTATAAACTTCAACCATCATACAACAATTGTTCCAAAGCAAACCATTCATTTTTAAAGGGCTTAAGAAACTCGGATTTATTCAGCTTTCTAAATTTGCCGTTTTTTTGAGAGATGCTACGAGAACATCTGGCTCTGATGTTTCAGGAGACAAAGACGCCTTTTCGTTCTCAACCACAGGAGGAGAAAAGACACCGTCCTTATAAGTCCAGCCAATTTGCGCCTCACTTGAGGCGATTGCTTCACCTTCAAAGGCATGAACATAGTCTTTTGACGCTACGATAATATTCGTGACGACACCATTTTCAACAACTGCATATTCCATGAAAAACTCCTAGAGATAAAACTTGAATAACACTGCTCCATCTCCACCGTCACCACCGTCTTCACCAGATTTTCCAGGAAAGTAGCCACCTCCTCCTCCAGATTTATTGTCATAACTTCCTCCACCATTTCCTCCTTTTACACTCAAACCTCCTTGTACTTGTGTGTTTTTATCACCGCTAGCACCACCTCCACCACCCAAAATAGAGTTGCCACCACTTCCACCAGCTCCTACGCGGTTTCCATAGTTACCACCTCCACCACCATTGAAAATAGAATCACGTCCATTTGAACTGCTGCTATTGGATGCGTAACCACCTCCATAACCACCAGGTGAATTTCCTTGAACACCGCCAAGAGCGCCTGTGCTCTCATGTCCATTAACAGCACCCCCACCTCCTCCACCTGCTATCATAAAGTCTAAAGCACGTGTAAAGCCACCGGAACCAGCAGTATTACCGGATTGACCGGGATAAAAACCTTTACCACCACGACCAATGATAACGCGTCTTGGACTTCTGGTGAGTGGATCTTTCAGATGTGAGCCTTTTAGTTTCCTGTGCACACAACCGCCCCCACCGCCGCCGCCGCCTTTATAATTACCGCCTCCACCTCCACCACCCCATGCCCATACTTCAATATCCGTATCATCTCTCACACCATCAGGTATCGGAGCTGGACCACTTTCTGTCATGAGAATTTCAACTGGTTTTTTGACTAATGAAGCTATTAATTTATCCACTTGCGCTTTCGTATAAACAAGATCTCCATCAACCTTAAGCGGTCCTTTCAATGTGCTGCCGCTTGTGCTTAAACGGGTGAATATTTCGTTGTTATGAATAAGGCTAAACGACGAATTTCCCAACAGTTCCAAACCACCACTCATGGTCACTTTGCTGGTAAATTTATTGTAACTTTGCCATTCATTGGGATGAGATAAGCGTCCATAGCTGGTCCAA
>NZ_HE998048.1 GCF_000312585.1 Bartonella queenslandensis AUST/NH15 | reverse complement strand
GGCATATGTCATTTTATTTTGGATATCTTGTGCTAACCGATCAAAGTAAGCGCTATTGCGACGGCTACCAAAACTTAAATCTTCTAGAGGTGGCACTTCTTCTGCATCAAATTCCACCCGCAATTTCCCCAACTGTAAAGTGCTGTTGGAATTCAAATCGCGGTCAAACCAAACACGCCCACCAAGCAGCGCACCACGGGCAATCATATCATCAAGAAACTGTGTGAGAGAGCGGGTAATGGCAATAACATGTTGACCGGTCAG
>NZ_HE998047.1 GCF_000312585.1 Bartonella queenslandensis AUST/NH15 | reverse complement strand
ACGCACGGGACCGCTAAAGCCTGTCTGATGTTTGACTTGGCATTGCTGCCCTTGTGAGCGATCAAAATAAGAAGCTTCAATGGTGCCGTATTGCGTGCGTGGCTCTAAGGCGAATTCCCAATTTGAGCAGTCGTGCTTATGG
>NZ_HE998046.1 GCF_000312585.1 Bartonella queenslandensis AUST/NH15 | reverse complement strand
GGATTATTTGAAGAGCATGTATAAGATGTGGTGACCTCTTTTATCTTAAATGGGCTAAAGCTTTTACGGATCTCGGGCACATCATTGAGAGACAGAAGAAACTTTCCCTTTAATTGTGCAAGCAGTGCGGACATCCTCTGATAATCCTCTCGCTTAAACAAATCCTTTCCATAGTAATCCTCAGCACCCCAATAAGGCGGATCAAGGTAAAACAAG
>NZ_HE998045.1 GCF_000312585.1 Bartonella queenslandensis AUST/NH15 | reverse complement strand
TTTTATAATACATTAATGGATTGGTCTATGAGAGAAAAGTATCTTATAAAATGTATACTGCCATCACCATAGGCTGATCCTCAATTGTAGCGTTTGAATTCTGGTGATGCTAATAGGCGATCTAACAGGGAATCGTAGTTAAAAATTAATGAGCAGTGCCTATTCCATAAAAGTACAGAAAGTGACTTTGTTATGAGAAACAAGGTGGATACATAACAAAATCACCCTAGAGGACCTAAACAGGGGAAAATAACGCCTCTGAGTGACAGAAAATCAAAGGGCCAACTTGATTGATCGATCGTCACGTATTTTAAAATCAAAATGTAGTGTTTGCACTTTAGGAGGAAGAGAGGTATGGGGACAACGTATCTCAATTCCTCAAAGGAGCAATGGTGTAAACATGGCACAATTGCAGATTGAAGAGCAATTCGGTCAAGTTGACTGAATTCTTTAAACGCTTCTCTTTTTAATTTTTTAATAATGTACTTGAATAACGTATTAGGGATACGGAAAAATTATCAGTCAATTTATGCTAAAAGAGATCACATATCTTATATATGCTGCTTCTCAAATAATCCGACTCCGGCTCAAAAACTTATTATTTCAAATTGCGACTTTTAGCAAAAAAAGAAAAAGTGCTTTAAATGATCCTTGAAAATCCTTTGAGAATCCCTTTAAAACTCTATGAAAAAAATAAATTGATGCAAAACTTGGTGTAAAATTATGCAAAACTCGAT
>NZ_HE998044.1 GCF_000312585.1 Bartonella queenslandensis AUST/NH15 | reverse complement strand
GTCTTCAAAAGAAGAATAGAAAATAGATATTGCTTTTCGTTAATTATTCATATGTAGCTCTGATAATTTATTTTGCGTTTGCTGTCAAAATGAAAATTTAATTTTCAAAATATATAATTAATATCATAATGTATTTATAACTTATGTGATTGTTATATATTATAATATTTGTAGTAATACTTATATTTTTTTATGAATTAATAGAGTATTATGATACGATATGAATTTTTATTATTTATTTCCTTTAAATTATTTATGAAAAATCTTTTATTGAATGTGTGTAGCCTTAATGAAAAAAGGATTTATTATTCAAATATGAGGCTAATATGCGCGTTGCTTATGTGTTTTTTTATGGAGACATTTGATATCATACCAACCTTTCTGGGTTTTTGATAGAATTATCGGCATGTTTTTGAGCGCAAGGCATTGTGTCGATGTATGGTAAGAAAAACATATTCCATGCAATAAATTTCAATAAATGAAAGTGTTTAAAGCTGAATGCTTGAAGTGAATGCTGCTTTCATCGCATTGAAATTATGCATGTCGTGGGCAATCATTATTTTGTGCTTTTGACATAATTTCTGACAACAAAATGGAAAAATATTTTTAGAAGCTTGTTATAATAATTAAAATACGTAACGTTTTTGGGGTGCCCCTTTTATGAGATATAAATTTTATGAGATATAAAATTGAATATATAGTGATCATTACGACTGTTTTTGCTCTTTCTGTCCGTTTTAACATTGAATCTAGAAAAATAAAAAAGGTGAGAGA
>NZ_HE998043.1 GCF_000312585.1 Bartonella queenslandensis AUST/NH15 | reverse complement strand
CTCTTCAAAAGAAGAACAGAAAATAGATATTGCTTTTCGTTAATTACTCATAACAATAGCTTTAGTAATTTATTTTGCGTTCTCTGTCAAACTTAAAGTGGAATTATTTAAAATATACAATTAACTGCATAATGTATTTATAACCTAATTATTTATTATACACTATAATATTATTTATAGTAATATTTATAATCTTTTTAGGAATTTTTATAGCATTATGATATCATATGTATTTTTACTATTCATTTCCTTTGAATTATTTACGAAAAGCTTTTTATTGAATGTGTTTGTCTTTAATGCAAAAAGAGCTTATTGTTCAAATATAATGCTAATATACAGATTGCTTATGTGTTTTTTTATGGAGACATTTGATATCATACCAACATTTCTGGTTTTTTGATAGAATGAGAGGCATGTTTTTGAGCGCAAATGTTGTGTTGATGTATGGTAAGAAAAACATATTGCATGCTAAATCTCAGTAAATGAAGACGTTTGAAGCTGAAGACTTTAAGTGAATGCTGCTTTCATTTCATTGAAATTACGCATGTAATAAGAAATCATT
>NZ_HE998042.1 GCF_000312585.1 Bartonella queenslandensis AUST/NH15 | reverse complement strand
TTTGGAAGTTGTATTATAAAGGAAGATGCATGGTTTATTAAAGAAGAGATCAGGAAAAGCGAAAAGGCAGCATATTGCTGCCTTTTTGTTAAATTGAAGAATGGGCTGTTTTTTACAATCTTGATTTAAAACTGATAGCGTATTCCACCTGAAAAGCTTGCACCACTTATCCCCGTTTTCTGGAGCTTTTGTTGATAGCTGACATCACCGTGAAGGGAAAGGTTAGTAGACAATTGTGCATTGATATCAACGCTACCTTCAAGAGAAGTTCCTGAGGGGGCACGTTTATAATCCTTGTC
>NZ_HE998041.1 GCF_000312585.1 Bartonella queenslandensis AUST/NH15 | reverse complement strand
TCTTATAATACGTTAATGGATTGGTCCATGAAAGAAAAGTTTCTTATAAAAATTTATACTGCTATCACCATAAGCTGATCCTCAACCATAGCGTTTGCAATTCTGGTGATGATAATCGGCTATTTAACAGGGAAACATGGTTAAAAATTAATGCGTAGGTTGCCCATGACATAAAAGTACAGAAAGCTGCTTTGTTATGAGAAACAAAGCGGATACACAACAGAAACCACCCTTGAAGCACCAGATAAGGGAAAGGAATCATGGGAAGATTAAACTTACGAGAAACAGAAAATCAAAGGATCGACTTAACCCTTTGATCGGTGTTGAAGAGTATTGAGATCAAAATCAAAAGTTCGCACTTTTGTGTGGAGGTGAGGAACTGGTGCAAGTTGCATCAATTGCTAAAATGAGAAATAGTGTAAACATTGCACAATTGCAGATTGAAGAGAAATTCGGTCGAGTTGACCGAATTTTTAAACGCTTCTCTTTTTAATAATGTGCCCGAGATCCGCAAAACCTTTAGCCCATTTAAGATAAAAGAGGTCACCACATCTTATACATGCTCTTCAAATAATCA
>NZ_HE998040.1 GCF_000312585.1 Bartonella queenslandensis AUST/NH15 | reverse complement strand
GAATCTACAAAAGTGGGGTTGATCTTTCTTTCATTTCAGCTCGCCTTTTCGTTATTTGAATAAATAAAAGTACCTCATACCATTCTCATGAAAAAAATTTGATTCTCAAAATAATTCTTTTCGTGCACTTATTGCCACTATTGCAACCATTGGCACTGTTGGAACAGCATTAGCAATGGGAACACAACTTGTCTCTCTTCTTATAGCAGAGAAAGGACTTTCCAACAGTACGATTGGCTATAGTGGAACAGTTGGTGGAATCGCCACAATTATTGCAGTTATTTTTACGTCTCGAATTGCCTTATGCTTAGGCATTACTCAAATCAATACTATTCATGATGGCGATAGGATCTTTAAGTTTTTTAGGATTCTATTTTTTTTGATCCCATATGGATTTTGTTCATTTTAAAGTTTATATTACATTTCACCGTGACGGTTATGTTTATCCTGTAAGAGTTTTGGATCAACAGTTATGCTCCCCCCAAAAAACGTGGTTTAGTTCTTTCTATTTACGCTATTGTCTCAGGGTTAGGGTTTGTGATAGGTCTAGCGCTGCTAGCAAAAGTTGGAACACAAGGATTTATTCCTTTTGGTGTTGGCTATAGCCTTATTATACTTGCTGCTATACCAATTCTTGCTGCTTGGAAATTAAGTCCAGAATTTCAAAAAAATCAATATACACCATTTTTTCGTTATCTTTTTCGCGTTCCAAGTGCAATGATGGCGGTTCTTGTTTACGGGGCCATTCAAATGGGCGTATTAACTCTTATGATGCCTTTTAGTTTATCCATTGGTTACAATAAGAATGAAGAAGCAGCACACTTTATGGCAATCCTTGCACTTGGGAATATTTTCCTTTTAATTCCTATCAGCATGATAAGCGACTACGCCAAAGATCAACGTTATCCGCTGATAGGTTGCACTATCTTAGGTTTTGTGGAAACTTTTATAGTACCATGGATTATTCAATATCCATGGATTTTAATGTTTGATCTGTTTCTTCTGGGGGGGGTGTATCAGCGAGCCTTTATACAATTAATCTTGCACA
>NZ_HE998039.1 GCF_000312585.1 Bartonella queenslandensis AUST/NH15 | reverse complement strand
TCCGGTTGCGAGCGCCCTCGCATGAGTATTCCGGGAGTTAAAAGCACTGAACCTAAATCAGCATTTTGCTTTTAGTGCTGAAAAGCACTTGGACATAGCAAAATCTCCCGGAATTCCGGGATACCCGCAAAGCGGGGTCAATTCATGTTTTTAGGTTTCAGGCTTTTAATCCCTATTGGTCGTTGCGTATGCGACCAAGACACTTTTAAACTCATAAAGTAATTTTAGGAGATTGGCAATAAAAATAGTTTTTCTTGAGACGGATAGAGTTTTTAAATGAAAGGCTGTTTGCTTCTCAATTTTTTATGCTGACTCATTAAAGTCATGTTTTCAGATCTGCTTTTCACAAAGATAAAGCTTGGTTTTTAAATTCAAGCTATTCTTACTGTGTTGTTTTTAGCTAATAATCAAAAGGACTCATTTTGTTTTTCTTATGTGAGTGAGAAAAATGGTTTGTTTTTATGCGGCTGAGATATTTTGATGATAGGGGAAAGTTTTCACGAATAAACCCCTTTCATATCATATAAAATAAACTCAAAACATTATAGATTTTGTTGTTGTACATTCACATGTTTGTTTTCATTTGTTTTCAAAGAGATATTTCTCAATCCTTGAGCCTATTTATTATAAC
>NZ_HE998038.1 GCF_000312585.1 Bartonella queenslandensis AUST/NH15 | reverse complement strand
CTTTAATGATAGCATCCCCTCATATAAGAGATAGAATGCCATTGGGATTCCAATTCACGCGCTTCTTTTAAAGAAACATCTCTCAATACGTCCAAGCCCATTTCCTGATGTCAACAATGAATATAGTATAATGGTAAATCCATTGAGCACCATCATCTTTACACTTATGGCAAAGCAAGCCAGCACCATCACGCACTTTTCTAGCTCTAACATGTTGCGATGCGACACCCTTTGATCCTTGAAGCAAGTTTATAAGAGATATTTTTAGTTCTTTCTTGCGCAATTTTATTCCACGCAAGTTTCCCTGCTTA
>NZ_HE998037.1 GCF_000312585.1 Bartonella queenslandensis AUST/NH15 | reverse complement strand
TTAGAAACTATAGCGTATCCCTATAATACCCTGAAGAGACTGCTTCGTTTTTCGCCCTTTAACATAATGGGCCTCACCATATACCTTCAACTTCTCACTCACTAAACTACTTAAACCTATTCCTAATTTACCCGCATTCCCTGATACGTCCGTGGTAAATGCATGGCGTTGATTAATCAACGTTTGATTATCATCTTTATGCTCACGCAACCATGCTGCTGTAATATACGCAAGGGAGGAAGAAGCATCGTGTGAGCCAAATTCATACCCTAACGATAAGCCAACCTCACTGCGTAACGAAGTGAAGGGACGCATATCACCTGTCATGTCATTCGATAACTTGATTTCCTTACCCTCAACTTGCAACCATGTAAATTGCCCATACGGCTGCAACCAGCTGCTCTGTGACGTCTGAAGTCGATAACCCGCTTCAAAGGAGGTTCCCACCGCCCATTGCGTATAGGTTCCTTCAATCCCTAAACCATTCGTTGAAACAGCCTTCAACGTATTTTGATAATGATTATATTTTAAAACACTATCGAGATACCATCCACTATGATCCCAATACGTGACATAAGCACCAATGCCATAAGTATTGATACCGCTGGTACCACCCCGTGCATGTGCAACACGGGCACGATCATAACTTCCAAAGCCACCTATATAAAAATCTCCATTTTCCCATTCGCTTAAGCTATTGATCCCTAGGACTATACCCGTCTGATCCAACTTAAAATCTATATGCTTTGTTGCAATGTTTTCTTTAGATTTAATTGCATAGGTCCATAAAGCCGTATTCTTTTTACTTTTATCGAGAATGCCTCTTCCCGCACGCACAGTTTGCATTTCATTGTGAAACACCATTGCTGGCGCTACAGACATAGACAATACCGCATCTGTAGAAGGCGTGGTTAAAAAGTCAGAAACTGAAAGCATCTCACTCATTTGTGGGGAAGGTTGTGCCTGATCACTTGGACGCAAAGTCATTTGATCGGCTGAAGAGTGAGAAATCTCTGAAGAAACAGCCTGTTGCTTTTCATCAGAAACAGAATGGGATCCTGA
>NZ_HE998036.1 GCF_000312585.1 Bartonella queenslandensis AUST/NH15 | reverse complement strand
GATTGAGTATCTTTTATACATTCCTAAAAGCATGTTCTCTCCTCTAAAATCTCAATGCGACATCAATGCCCTCATAAGACAATGCGATCCTATACTCTCGTGAGAATAATCCTCAATTTTACAAAATTGAAACAAATAACATAATGACCAATACA
>NZ_HE998035.1 GCF_000312585.1 Bartonella queenslandensis AUST/NH15 | reverse complement strand
AAAAAAGAAAACAGCTCTTATCTTCCATACTCTTATGCTCTTCCAACAATACTTCTAAATTACTTTGCATGAATCCCTTATCATAGTGCTAAGTTGCTAAAAGGGATTACGCTCAGACAAAACTGCTATAATCAAAAAAGCTTACATCAATCCCTAAGAATAATGTTGCTTATTTATAACCTTAAAATGATCC
>NZ_HE998034.1 GCF_000312585.1 Bartonella queenslandensis AUST/NH15 | reverse complement strand
TTTAATCAGAAAGCAACCATAAGATTGCCTTTTGTTTTTTGGGTTTGAGTTCTCTAAAGTTTTTTAAAAGGGCATGTTCTTTTTCACTGGTGGGATCTTGATCATGGTGTGAAAAGTTTTCTTGTGTA
>NZ_HE998033.1 GCF_000312585.1 Bartonella queenslandensis AUST/NH15 | reverse complement strand
AATGATGGGAGCAGAATGGGCTTATTTCTTTTCATAGCTGCTTCCTTTCTCAGAAGAACGGACTTTATGTGCTGTTGAGAGAAAACAGGGGAGAGATGGTGTTTTGATATCATGGCAAGGGAATGATGGGAGCAGAATGGGCTTGTTGATTTCCATAGCTGCTTCCTTTCTCAGAAGAACAGTCTTTATGTTCTGTTGAGAGAAAACAGGGGAGAGATGGTGTTTTGATATCACATGGTGGGG
>NZ_HE998032.1 GCF_000312585.1 Bartonella queenslandensis AUST/NH15 | reverse complement strand
CTGCTAATGCTGGTGCTACAGTTTCGCAAATGAAAGCGCTTTTTGGCTGGACAGAAGATAAAATGGCATCCCTTTATACCAAAACAGCAGATAGAAAACGGCTTGCAATAGAAGCCATAAAAAAACTTCAAAAAAGTTCGGGATAGACAGAAAAATAAGTTAATCAAATCAACGGAATCAAAATTCCCTCACCTTTATATAAGCTATTGATTACATATAAATATAACGC
>NZ_HE998031.1 GCF_000312585.1 Bartonella queenslandensis AUST/NH15 | reverse complement strand
TTCGAACCCTCGATATGGTTTCCCATATACACGCGTTCCAGGCGTGCGCCTTCAACCACTCGGCCACCTCTCCAGAGATTTGCACACTATACCCAGAAAGAAATAACGTGCAAGCTTAAATTATTAC
>NZ_HE998030.1 GCF_000312585.1 Bartonella queenslandensis AUST/NH15 | reverse complement strand
TTTTTTTATGGGGAGAATGGATGGAAAAGAAAAAGAGAATCGCTCGTAAAAAAAGTATTCACGATCTGAACGAAAAAGAATTCAAACTTTTACTTGATCTCTTAGAGCATTATGAAAAATTCAAACTTCTTACATGGATAATGAAATGGGTCATACTGTTAGTTCTAGCGTTTATGGTGGAAGGCTCACGCGTCATTAACGCGATTGATAATTTTGTTACTCATGTCAAAAAATGGTTTCTGAAATTTTGAATCCTATTCCCGCACCTTTATTTATTGATCCCGCACCTTAAAAAAACGCATATAAAATCAATAACTTACAGCACTATAAAAGCGCTG
>NZ_HE998029.1 GCF_000312585.1 Bartonella queenslandensis AUST/NH15 | reverse complement strand
GTTGTACTTTAATGGAGGAAATCAAGATGAATGAACAAAACACGAACTTAACAGAAGTAAATAAAACAAACGATTGTGAAATCAAACCTACAGCTATGGAGCTTATTTTAGAAAAAGCTTTAGAAAATGATGTCGATCTGGAACGTCTCAAGAGCCTTCTCGAATTGCGAGATAAAGAGATAGAACGACAAGAGCGCCAGAACTTTGTCCGTGATCTTTCTACTATGCAAATGGAATATAAAAATATCGAACAAAACGCCCTTAATACACATACTAAAAGCACCTATACAACGCTTGATAAATACATTGATGCTATCAAAGAATCTCTTGCAAAATATCACTTTGCCTTGTTCTCTCGTATCAAAGAGCAGAGTTCAAATGGCATAACTGTAGAAATGACTTTAAAGCATATATCAGGCAATGAGATATCAACACAAGGAACATTTCCTTTTGATACTACAGGAAGTAAAAACAACGTACAAGCGGTAGGCTCTACGATCACTTACGCACGTCGATATCTCTTAGGCATGCTTCTTAATGTTGCAAGAAAAGAAGACGATACAGATGGAATAACACTTCTTGCAGGTATCTCTCCTGAACAGATGAATGAAATCAAAGAATTAATTAACAAAACACAATCTGAAGAAAGTAGGCTTCTCTCTTTCATAGGAGTAAAAAAGCTAAAAGATATGTCTTATAAACAAGCACAAACCGCTTTGTTTTCTTTGAAAAAAAAGCAACGAAAGCAAATGGAAGAAGCTCAACAAAAGCAAATAAACGCACCTATACCAGATATTGAATATGC
>NZ_HE998028.1 GCF_000312585.1 Bartonella queenslandensis AUST/NH15 | reverse complement strand
CTGGGAGGAGAGAGCACCCCCATAACGTTAAGCGGCTTTTGTCAAAATCTTTTGCATCTCTTGTTCTATTTCTGCTAAAAAGACTTCGACCGCTTGATTAATCTGTTCAATGTGTTCTTCATCACGGTGAATGCGTTTGATTTTCATGCGCAGGTATGTTGATTGCCTCGTAAAACGTGGGTCATAACTGATAAAATCACACCATTTTCGTCCCGTACAAGCCATTTGGAATTGCATTTGCGCACGATATTCAGGCTTTATATTGTCATCTATAAAGAAGCGTAGATGGTTTGGTGATTGTGGGCATTTGACTTCAACTAAACCGTCATTACCAACAAACCCATCAGGGCTTGCTCCCGCCATTTGGATTGTAGGGTGTTGGATAAATCCGCACTTTGTGACATGAGCATCATAAATGAATGCATATTCTTTTAGGGCATCCTCTTCATGTTCAATGCCCCATTGCATAGCTGGTGTTGTATAA
>NZ_HE998027.1 GCF_000312585.1 Bartonella queenslandensis AUST/NH15 | reverse complement strand
TCGACTGCTTTAGTGAAGATTTAGACAATCTTACCTTGCATGAAAACATAGGGGGTAAACATGTCAACTAAGTCAACTAAAAAAAAGTCAGATAAGTTACCCTGGATAAAATTTTATTTGTACGATTGGATTAGTGGTACACATGAAATGACATCAGAGCAAAGGGGAATTTTTCTGACGCTTATCTTACGTATGTATGATAAGAGGGCACCGCTTAAAGATGATTTTGCAACGCTTTCACGTGCTTGCAATTGTTCGCAAAAAAAGTTTGCAGTTACTGTCGAATATTTAATCAAGAGTGATAGACTTATT
>NZ_HE998026.1 GCF_000312585.1 Bartonella queenslandensis AUST/NH15 | reverse complement strand
AACCAAAATCGATTGGCAAGCAACATGGCGTAACTGGGTACGGAACGCAAAAGATTTTAACAAACCTTCTCAAGGAGTAAATTATGGAAGGCAAGGATTTAACAACGAACAACAATACAACCACGGAAACGAAAAAATCAGCCTCAGTCGTCAGGTTGCACACGCAATGTCCGATATCAGAAATGCAGGTAGTGCATTCGAATTTTTGTTCAAGAATGACAAAAGAATATCCCCACCATTGGCTCCCAAATCAGAAACCCTCGACTTCAGAAGCGGAGCTCATTACCTCACTAGCCAATGATACGCTTAATACGCTTGAGAAGAAAGCGACTGAAGAGGAAATTCAGACAGCGTTCATGTTGATTTCAAACGGTCTTAAAATGCAAGCGACAGCAGATCCAACGTCGACAGCGCTTGCTTACACATACGTCCTTAGAAAGGTAAGCAGCTGGGCATTGGAGAAAGCTATGGA
>NZ_HE998025.1 GCF_000312585.1 Bartonella queenslandensis AUST/NH15 | reverse complement strand
GGATAAGGCTCTACCGTTTCATAATTCACGTGTAAATGCCCTAGTTCACGCCCTGCTGTCACAAACTTCCAAAAATCATCAGCACTCTTTACACAAGGGATACGAGGCAATTCTTTGCATAAATTATGCGCATAACGGGTGCGATAATCTTCCGAATGTAAAAGACCGTAAACATAATAAAACAGATCATCTTTAGTGATAGTTTCATGAGGATAAGCTGCTTTAAAATGTGCTAGACCCTCATCAGTTATAGCATCACGCCTTTGTAAACCATCTGTTGCATTTGCTTCTGTAGAATTCGTAAACAAATGAGATTGGTTCTTGTTTTTATCTTTTGAGATTGTGCTATCTTCGTAAATATAGTGTGGAAAGCATTGACCTTTATCCACTACATCAAGGTTAGGTAAACTTTTTGCCATAAGTACAGAAAACCCCGATTGAGTTCCAGTACCTGTAATTTGTATGACTTTATTTTCAACCGCTCGTTCTATCGGGAATATACATGGTATTTTAGAAACCATTTCATTAAAAGTGCGGTTATAATAGAGCCACTGCTTTGTAAAAGGACGATAAAGACTTTGCGTAAGACAGTTATTGTCAAACGTAAAGAATTTTGCTTTGCTCAATTCTTGTTTGATAGCACGGCTCCAACTGATTTTACTTGCATCGGCGTTGACAAAATTATCTATAGCCTTTTTACGTATTTTGCGATCAGCATGTGGATGCGCATCATTAAAACGCTTCACTTCACTGTTATAGAAAGC
>NZ_HE998024.1 GCF_000312585.1 Bartonella queenslandensis AUST/NH15 | reverse complement strand
CAGGATTGCCAACGGTTTCAACGGCATAGCGATTGGCATCATTGACAATACCACTCTTTTTATCAGTCTTTACACATTGACGCCCCATAACCCATTCAAGAGCGGGTTTACCATTGACGATGTACTCATAAGCTTCAAGAGGGATATCTGTCATGATGATATTGCTATTGTAAATAACAGTCGATTTATCTTTCTCTTTACCTGCTTTTGCAAATTTCATTTCAGTCACATAATAGAATTTTTCAGGATGAGAGATCTCTGTCTGTTTTGGATTACCTGTTTTAAAGGTCACT
>NZ_HE998023.1 GCF_000312585.1 Bartonella queenslandensis AUST/NH15 | reverse complement strand
TTTATGGCAAGGTCTATGGCAATGCGCGTGTGAGTGGCTCTTGTGAAATTTATGGCTCTGTTTATGGCAATGCCAAGATCTCATATTGTGCAAAGATTTGGGGGCGTGCTTATGGCAATGCTAAACTGAACAAAAAAAGCAAAGTAAGGTTGGTTCCCAAAAATTGTGAGGTTTATGAAAGTGATAATGTTATCGATATAACAGATAAAACAGAATAAAACAGGCATGGGGGCGCCTGCTTTATGGTTATAAACC
>NZ_HE998022.1 GCF_000312585.1 Bartonella queenslandensis AUST/NH15 | reverse complement strand
TTTTAGAGGTTGCAGAAAACCTTTTCCGCAATGAATTGTCGGTGATTGACCGTGCGCTTTTTGTGCAGACCTACCGCGAATTGTGGGAAAAGAAGTATGGGGAAATTAAACGTGGTGGGGATGGTAGTAATCAATATAAAGCCAAAAAAGAGCAATTGGGTCAAGTTGACCCTATTGCTAAAATGAGCAATAGTGCAAACATTGCACAATTGCATGATGAAGAGCAATTGGGTAAACATTACCCTTTTGCTGAACATGTGGCAGATCGCATTGGTTTATCGAAACGTGCAGTGCATTATTTAACGAAAATTTCCCAGCATTTACAGCCGGAATTGCGTTCGGTTTTGCGTGGGACGGCATTGGCAGATAATCAGGCGCAGTTGTTGAAGCTTGCGAAGATGGAGCCGGTTTTCCAACGGCGGGTGGCGATAGCTTTGCAACAGGTTGAGGGGGATTTACGGCGTGCTGTTGATTTGGTCAATGGGATTAATACGTCGCCGAAAGTT
>NZ_HE998021.1 GCF_000312585.1 Bartonella queenslandensis AUST/NH15 | reverse complement strand
TGCCACCTCGCCTCCAATCCCCAAAAGCTTTTTGGCGCGGTTCAAATAAGTCAAGCGTTGCACAAGTCCATTTCTGCCTCCATTAATCACCTTGGTAATACTTAACAAATCATCTTGATCAGCAAGCCTATTTAAGCCTTTCATTTGCCAAAACCAAACAGCAGACCAAAGA
>NZ_HE998020.1 GCF_000312585.1 Bartonella queenslandensis AUST/NH15 | reverse complement strand
TTCATTAAAAGAGCACTTTCATCAAATGAGCACTCTTTTCTCCTCTTATGACTTGTATATGAAAACATGCGTGGCAAACGCTCTTCTAAAATCGTTTTCAAAGGCACTTCAAAGGCGATAGAGCGCCGTTGTGAAGTGAAAGGTACAAATACTCACACCACACAACAAAGCCTCTCTCAAGCCGTTTTTTTTAAAATTGCTTTTGAACTTTTAAACTGTTACATTATCCACTAGGCGTGAGCCAGTTATACCAGGACGGTTTTACCGGATCTGCGAGGAGTTGACCGCCCTCCACGCCTTCTTTCATTTTCTCTCACAGCTTCTCTTTGCACAAAATCCAAGAGGCTCTTTGCACAAAATCCAACAGAACTTT
>NZ_HE998019.1 GCF_000312585.1 Bartonella queenslandensis AUST/NH15 | reverse complement strand
GCTTTTTTCCATGCCAAACCACGTTTGATGGGAAGATAACATGTCTTTTTCAAGCCATATTGAGATTCAAGAGACAGGGCTTGATGCCGCCTTATCCTTTTTACAAAAGAGTGCGCATGCTCCAATGGGAACTTTAGCACAAGGGGTTGGGCGCTTAATCCAAGAGAGTACTAGGAGGCGGATTCAAAGTGAAAAAATGTCTGCCCAAGGAGAGAAGTGGAAAAACAACCATGCCCGTACCTCCATTCTTTTTGCCAGTGGGGCGTTGTCGCGCTCCATTGATATGAAAGCCTCACCAGAAAAGGTGATTGTGGGGAGTGGATTGGTTTATGCGCGGATTCATCAATTGGGAGGAGTTATTCACCCGAAAAATGGCAAGACATTGCGCTTTTTTCTGAAAAGCAGCAAGGCACATCGTTTTGTGTGTGTGCATCAGGTAACCCTGCCCGCACGCCCTTATTTGGGGCTTTCAGAGCAGAATAAGGTGGAAATT
>NZ_HE998018.1 GCF_000312585.1 Bartonella queenslandensis AUST/NH15 | reverse complement strand
CCAGTTCCCCTCATTGCTCCAAGTTTCCCTCGTTGCGCCAAGTTTCATTATCCCATGAGATCAATCCGGCTTTGAGTTGTCCCTCATCACAAAAAATATCCCGTCCCAAATGGTGCAAATCTTGGTGCCATTCCACCACACTGATCGATACACCACGCTGCTTAATCGCCGCAGAGATAATCGGTTCAATCTGGATATCACGCGGGACACT
>NZ_HE998017.1 GCF_000312585.1 Bartonella queenslandensis AUST/NH15 | reverse complement strand
GTCAAAGCAGCAGAAGATTGGCTGGAAAGGAACTTTTCATGAGACAAACAGGGCAAGCAGGGCGCATCAATCAGTTTCGTGAGGCGGTGATAGGGAGCCTTAAAAGGGCTTTACCA
>NZ_HE998016.1 GCF_000312585.1 Bartonella queenslandensis AUST/NH15 | reverse complement strand
GGTGAAATTGGCTCTGCGTCTTTAGTGGTGCGCGATAGCTATAGTGAGGCTATGCCTAATCCCGCACGCCACCCAGAAGAGTTGGCGCTCTGTTATGCGGGGGGAGCACTGCGCATAACAAAAGATGAGCTTATTCTCTCCCATGGAGAAAACCAAATCCATTTGAGTGCACAAGGTCTGGTGCTTTCTCATCAATCAACCCGTGTTGAATTAACGGGCAGTGTGCAGATTGAAGC
>NZ_HE998015.1:22783-23922 GCF_000312585.1 Bartonella queenslandensis AUST/NH15 | reverse complement strand
AAGGTAAGGAGCTTTTTCTGTTGCTCTTGAAGCAACATTCAAATCTTTTTGTGATTGTTGAAGTTCTTCTTTTTGTGATTTCGAAAAACCTGTCTTAACTTTATTAAAAATAGTTGTAATTTTTCCCTTTTGTTTTTCGGATAATTCCTTATTGTTCTGAATATCAGAGGCTATTTTTTCCCCTAAACCTTGCAAAACATCAATACTTTTATTTTTTGTAAATTCAGTAAGGTTCTTACGAATAAGCTCAGACAGTAATTCAGAAGTACCATAAAGTGCCTCAATTGATGCCTTTGTCATTTCCTCTCGCGTGATACCACCCCAGTTGATATTATAACCAGCTTCACGAGCAAGTTGACCAATAAATTCACGCTGAGTACGTCCATTTCCCTCTCGAAACGGATGCAACGCATTTATTTCACCCATGTAATATCCAGCTCTCTGGCTGAATTCATCCACATCAAGACCACGCAGATATTGTTCTTTGGCAAGCTGCTGTGTAATCTTCGGTGCATAGCTTTCAATCTGATGATGATAAGCAAATAAACAACCACCTTTGGTAATATCTATTGAACGGATCTTTCCTGCCCATTCATAGACGTCACCAAATAGCTTCTTGTGAATGTCTTTCATATGATTGAGATCAAACTTACCCCTAATAGGAGTACTATCAAGTTCATAAGACCTTATATAAGCAAAAGCAGACTCCAGATTCCTTAGTGTGGCTTTGTCTTTAATACCAAGCCGATTATACATCACACCAGTTTTAGGATCAGTATAAGGATCGTTTGTATTCTCATACTTCACCACGTTTTATCCGTTCCAACAAATCTTTTATTACATCACTTGTTTCAAGTTCTCCAATAATAACGCGTTCCATTTGCTCAACGACTTTTGGATCCGGTTCCAACCCCTCTAAACGTTGGCTTGCTAATGCATTTTTAGCAGCAAAGCGACGTCGCTTAATTTCGTCTTCACTCAACATATAAAACCCTCCTTTATTAATATTTATTGTAGCACACTTGGGCTACAGAAACAAGATTTTATTCCTTGCCTTTACCGTACCACATCTTTTGATTTTGCACGCGCCATTGCATTGTTTTGCTCTTGTATATGTTTCTGCTGCAAGAACTTTATCG
>NZ_HE998015.1:2820-22130 GCF_000312585.1 Bartonella queenslandensis AUST/NH15 | reverse complement strand
AAGGTAAGGAGCTTGTTCTGTTGCTTTTGAGGAAATATTCAAGTTTCTTTGCGATTGTTCAACCTTGAACCCTTCTTTCTGGAGTTTAACAAAACTTGTCTTTGCTCTATCCCAAAGGGATTCAATCTTCTCTTTTTGTTTTTGTAACCATTCTTTATTACGATCAACGTAAGAGGAAATCTTTTCCCCTAAACCTTGAGAAACATCAATCCCTCTATTTTCTGTAAATTTAGCAATATAATCCCGATAATCCGGATTTTCAGAAAAATCGAGAGTGGTTGTTTTGACACCAGATCTAGAAAGAGCTGCTACCAATTTTTCATAGGTATTTGCACGATCTAATCGCTTTGTAGCACCAACAAAAGAAGGATCACCGCGTTCTATTAAATCGACATTAAAAGTGTTTCTTTTGATTTCTTTATTGTTAACAACAATCGTTTCTTTATTTTGACGAATGGATATCTTGTCACCAAGCTCAATACGAGCACCATCTATCGCTGAGGGAAGATTTACGCCATAAACACGCTCAATTCCACGGGAAGTTGCTATATCCGCATAAGGTATTTTGTTTTTGGTGGTTTCATTAAAAGAAACATAACCTGCCTCTACAAGTTCACCAGTCATTGTATCTTTAATCTGTTTGTGTTCGTGTAATCGAACGTTTTTAAAGTCCTCTTCAGCAACATAAAGATGTGACTGATATCTATGTCGAGACATAGAAACATATGCAAGATGTTTATCCATAGATGAGGAAGCTAAAACAAAAACATTATCAACGCTCACTCCCTGACTTTTATGGATAGTAGCGGCATACCCATGGTCAATATTTTGATAAGTCTGATTGGAAAAAACAACCTCTTGACCAGAGTCAAGACGCACTTTTAAAAGCGAGTTTCCTTGTTCATTTTGTGTAGACAAAACAGTTCCTAACATACCATTTTTAACTTTTTGCTTTCCTAATTCTGGAGCATATTTTTCCTCGAACTGAGCATTTTTAAGAAAAATAATTCGATCACCGACAACAAATTCCCGTTGTCCTTTCAGAGTATCAAAATTTGTAATGTTCTCACCATTTTCGGATTTCAATAAACGAGCTTCTTTAAGAGCGTACCGAATTTTTTCATTTATTTTTTTTACAGACGCATTCGTATGAGCAAGAACAAGAAGCTCGTCACCTCGTAAATTTCTGCCCTCTTCCACACATTTGGTTTCTACCTTCTTTCGTGTATCCATCCAATCTTTAACGATAGCATTTATGGCTTGATCATGCGTTTTTGTTTCATGAATGAATCCTCTATCATTATAATGATCTAAAGCCTCCTTTACTTTCCCCCGTGCAAACTGTCGTGATGCACTTTGCCCCCACTCTTCCTTTTGTCTTCTAATACCCGATAATTCTATATAACCAACATTATGAGCAACGGCGCGAAACGCCGCTCCAGCTTCAATTGGTTGTAACTGCATATCATCACCAACAAGGACAATCTTAGCTCCTGCTTTTTCAACTTTTTGAATAAAACGGGAAAGCTGTTTTGAAGAAACCATTCCCGCTTCATCAATGACAAAAACATCACCAACCCGCAGTTCATCTTTTTTATTTTTCCAGGATAATTCCCAAGCAGCAAGAGTTTTACTTTTTATCTTTGAAGATTTCTCAAGACCTTCCGCGGCTTTACCCGCAAGAGCCGCACCATAAACACGCTTTCCACTCTTAACCCACGCAGTATTTGCCGCCTCCAAAAGAGTTGATTTTCCAGCACCGGCATAACCAACAACTGCTGCAATACCTTTATCATCTGTAATATGTTGAACGGCTAATTTTTGCTCTTCTGAAAATTGAAATCTATTGCTCTTATCTTTATTCTCAACAGACTTTATTGCCTCTAAAACCTTCTTATCTTTTACACCGTGTCCTGTCGTCTGAGACAAAGAAACAACCAACCGTTCCATATCATATTCAGCTTTTAATATTTCCTTTGTTGAATAAATAACCTTATGAGGATTGGAATGGTCTTTAATTTTAATCAGGTTATCGCTTTTTTCTAAACGCCCCATAATATCATTCAAGTCATTGCTATTATCAACATAGCGATGAATAATCTTCATAAGATCAATACGACTAAATGTCGATTTTTCATATGAAATTAACTTCAACAATTCATCCGGATTTTCTTTAATGATATTGACAGATTTCTGTTTTATTTTTTCATTGGCTTGCACAGCATTACTAACGAGACCTTTTTTGCTCATTGCATGCGCTGATTGACCTAAATGAATGGTTGGTTCTATCGATAAACCGCGCTCTTTGTATGAACGCATATCTATTTTTATATCGTGACCAGCAATAGCAAGATATCTTGTAGCCATCTCACCCCAAGAATTGCGTAAATCTTTCAGTGTATCTTTATTGCCTATGACAGTTTCATAAACTATACGCTCTTCTTTTCTTATCGAGTTTCCTTGTTTATCACGAATAGTCACAAGAGATTTTTTCACTGTTCCGTCTTTATTTAAGAGAGCTATTTTTTTTAGCTCCAAAACCATCTTTTGTAACAGGACGTAAAGTATGCATGATATGAACATGTGGATTGCCTTGTTTATCATGATAAACCCAATCAGAAACAAGTCCTCGAGATGAAAAGTTTTCCTTTACAAATTCTCGCACAAGAGAAATATTTTGGTTTTTCGACAACTCTAATGGTAGAGCTATCACGATTTCTCTTGCTAACTGACCATTGATGCGTTCACTATTTTGTATAGTGTTCCACAACCATTCACTCTTTTTTTCATTTGTCTTGAGAGAGTTTAGTTGTTGTGTAATCCATTTTGGTGAATCTTCTGGAATGTTCATTTCTGAGTGTACAAGATCTTTATCCTTATCATACTTATGAGTATGAGATCCTTCTAATTCATCAAACATCCTTGTTCTATGACGATAGGCGGCAGAAGCAACTGCTGATTTACCGGAACCAATTATTTTAGCTTGTAAATGTGCTATTGCCATAAGATAAAATAACCAAAAATTACACTTATTTCTCTGAAATAATCTATAGCAGAAAACGTTTTAAAATAAAACGTATAATTGCGCCTTCAGAAAAGATCTTTAAAAAAGACCTTTTTTCAGGAGCGCATAAAATGCGCATTATCAAGTGTTGTTATTTGAGTTTTCTTCTGTTAATAAAAAAGAGTAATAAAAAGAAAGGTCTTCAAATGGCAAGAAAATCTTTAGATAAACTTATGGAAGAAAAAAAAGCTCTTGAGGAAAAAAGTAAAAAACTTCTCGAAAAAATTAAAGCTGCTAAAAAAATATGAAGGAGAAAAAATTGCATTACTAGCAACAGAAGCGGGTTTAACAGAATTAAATATTACAAACGAAGAATGGAAAAATATCTTTGACGATATTAAAAAACGATTTCAAAAACAACAAAACAAATCTGAATAATCTTGGAAAATCTATCAAACTATTAAGACGAATCCAAAAAAGGATACGATACTTGACCGATGAAATAAGACGTAAAGATGCGCGTGAAAAAATTATCTTAGGAGGTCTCGTTGTAAAAGCTGGTCTTAGAGACTCTGATAAATCTTTTATTTTAGGCTGTTTAATTCATGCGTCAAAACTTGATAAAAATTCAAAAGAATATAAAGATTTTGAAAAAATAGGACGTAGTGCTTTTTCTGATACGCGGGGACAAAATGATAAAAAATTTAGATCGTAAACAAATTATATTTTTAATATGCCCATTTCTCTTTTCAATTATAATTCTTTTTCTTGTAAACATAACCATAAATGAAATTACCGAAAATGGTACTACACCAGATGCTTATTGGTTTGTTCGTTCAAAACCTTTAGATATTCTCATACTTATTGCAGTTTCTTGTTCTTCATTCGTCTTATTACAAAAAAGACATATCAGAAAAAATATTACCATAGCATCATTAGTCGTCTTTTGTCTTTTTGCTGCTTACTACAGCACAAATGAATATATCCGATTAAGTCCTTATGTAGGACAAAACAACATGACATGGGCAGATGTTTTTCCTTTCTTTGATAGAATGGTTTTAGCTGGCTCACTCATTGGAGTTATTATTCTTGGTTTTACTATGAATCTATCTTCACCTAAAACCTCACCTTTAAAGAAATCAAAAAATATGATCTTTGGCGGTGCTCAATGGATGGACATGAAAAAATTAGAAAGCATTTTTCCAAGCAATGGAGAAATCATCATAGGAGAGCGATATCGAGTGGACGAAGATATTGTTAAAGATGTTGCTTTTAATCCTCAAGACAAAGCAACATGGGGAAAAGGAGGTACACAACCATTACTAACATACAAGCTTGATTTTGATTCAACCCATATGTTGTTTTTTGCGGGTTCTGGTGGTTACAAAACAACCAGTAATGTTATTCCTACCTGTCTTAAATATTCTGGACCACTTGTAGTTTTTGATCCATCAACTGAAATTGCTCCAATGGTCAAAGAAATTCGACAACAATCAAAAAAAAATACCGTATATGTTCTTGATCCTCATGGCGCTTCGACAAAAGCTTTTAATCCTTTAGACTGGTTGTTAGATGAAACACTCCCTCTTTATGAAAGAGAAGCGGGGCTCATAGAAATTGCAAGGCTCCTCTTATCTGAAAATCATAAATCAACTTCAACAGATCAATTTTTTACCTCTCATGCCCATAATTTGTTAACTGGTCTACTTGCTCATGTTGTCTTTTCTGATGAGTACAAATTAGAAGAAAAAAACTTAAAAACACTTCGTATGATTGTATCAGAACCAGAACCATCCGTTATTGGGAAATTGCAATCTATACAATCGAATTCTCCATCACAATTCATTCGTGAAACCCTTGGTGTCTTTACAAATATGGCTGTGCAAACCTTCTCTGGTGTCTATGCAACTGCCTCTAAAGATACCCAATGGCTTTCCCTTGCCAACTATGCCAATCTTATAAGTGGCAATGACTTTAAAACAACAGATATAACAAAAGGAAATATCGATATCTTTTTGAATATTCCATCAAAAGTTCTAAAATCATATCCAGGAGTGGGACGCATTCTCGTAGGCTCTTTTCTCAAAGCCATGGAAACCGCAAATGGAGAATATGAAAAAAGAGTTCTCTTTGTTTTAGATGAAATTGACCTTTTAGGATATATGAACATCTTAGAAGAAGCACGTGACCGTGGTCGTAAATATGGAATATCTCTCATGCTCTTCTACCAATCTGTAGGACAAATTGAACGTCACTTCGGTTCATCAGGTGCTATGGCATGGTTTGAAAGCTGTGCTTTTGTAAGTTATGCCGCTATTAAAGATATTAAAACGGCAGAAAATATATCAAAGTCATGCGGAAAAATGACTATTGAAGTCCAAGGCAAAAGCAAAACACTAGGTACATCAGGTGCAAAAGGAACTGAAAGTCTAAGTGTCCAACAAAGACCCTTAATTTATCCTCATGAAATTACCCAAGAAATGCGAAAAGACGAACAAATAATCCTTGTACAAGGACAACCTCCTATTCGCTGTGGACGCGCTATATATTTTAGAAGAAAGGATTTAAAGAATCTTGCTAAAGAAAATAGATTTGCTCCTAAATAGAACTCACTCCGTTCGTACATATATCAATTTAATGAGAGGCTACCGCCTCTCAAACTCTCGGTACGCTCACCAAAATCATGAGATCAGATCCGCGTTTATTGAGAGGACTAACAAGCCTTGGTTATAAAGGTCAAGGAAACCCTTACAGGGCGCCTGACGGCGTCCTTGACCTATAACCATAGGGGCTTGTTCTGTCCTTCTCACGCGGCTCCGAAATCATGATTAAAGGATAGAGCTTATAAGGGCATAAAATGCACCTCATAATTATTTATTATTGGAAAAGTGCAAATTCATAATCATGAGGTGCTAAACGTAATAGGAGGCTATCATATCCCCAATTAGCAGCTAAACCGAAAAATGCAAAGATTATATAACCGATGACCATTGCTGTTTGGTGTTCATAGGGCTCTGAACCAAGCATATACCCATACCACAGAATGAATAACATTAGGAAAGCCCCACCTGCCATAAACTGTGTTAAAATAATAACCGGTTTACGAATAAACAAAAGAAAAAGGAAAAGGAAAAAAACGCATATTTTAAATATTTTACGAATTATGCGCATTAATATGTGCATTGTAGTGATGATAATTGGCTGTTTGGAAATTGGATTTTTATCGTCTGTATTTAATTTATTATTAGATAGTATATCCATTTCTCCCTCCCGTATCTGTATCTAAAGCACAATAACCTATCCGCTTAAATATTTATATAACAAAACACTCATTTATTGTCAACTGTTTATTGAATTTTTACAATATTTTCAAATAGTTATACCAATTTATTTTATTATTTTTTCTACTTGCTTCCCCCTTATAAGCTCTATCCTTTAATCATGATTTCGGAGCCGCGTGAGAAGGACAGAACAAGCCCCTATGGTTATAGGTCAAGGACGCCGTCAGGCGCCCTGTAAGGGTTTCCTTGACCCTTATAACCAAGGCTTGTTAGTCCTCTCAATAAACGCGGATCTGATCTCATGATTTTGGTGAGCGTACCGAGAGTTTGAGAGGCGGTAGCCTCTCATTGAAAAATAAATTTTATAATAAAAACTATTTTTATTGCCAACTTTCTGAAATTACTTTATTACTTAAAAGGTATTTTTGGTCGTATACGCAGCGATCAATGGGGAAATAAAGCCCCAAGTTCAGTACATAAAAGTCGATACTACTTTACTGGTATTTCCCGGATTCCGGGAGCTTTTGCTATGTCCAAGTGCAATAGCACTAAAAGCAAAAGGCTGACTGAACTCAGTGCTTTATTACTCCCGGAATACTCATGCGAGGGCGCTCGCAACTAGAGGGGGTACAAAGTGAAAAACCAAGATCAACATTTAAATGACATATCTGTAGGCAGAAAAATTCGCTTACGAAGAGAAATGTTGAAAATGTCTCAAAAAAAATTAGGAAACCTCTTAGGAGTGACCTTCCAACAAATCCAAAAATATGAAAAAGCTACAAACCGCATAGGAGCTGGACGTTTGCAGCAAATTGCTGACATACTCGATGTTGATATCTCCTTTTTTTATACCGATATTTCCAAAAAAGAAAATTTTTCATCCCCTTATGAAGAAGGAATTTCCAGTAAAGAAGAATACTTCCTTTTAAAAGGTTTTAGACAACTTAATTCTAAAAA
The DNA here is from genome assembly GCF_000312585.1 of Bartonella queenslandensis AUST/NH15. Taxonomy (GTDB): domain Bacteria; phylum Pseudomonadota; class Alphaproteobacteria; order Rhizobiales; family Rhizobiaceae; genus Bartonella; species Bartonella queenslandensis_A. The sequence continues at coordinate 14,888 of NZ_HE998015.1, read as the reverse complement.
ACAGAAAGCAATTTTGTGGTTAATTGCCGAATAGAATAAAAAATTTTGAAAACAGTATAAGACGCTTTAACCATTTGATAAATAAGCGCCTTAATTATAAACATTTTGAATATTTATTACGTATTTTGTACGTAAATAATAAATAATGATCATTTATTTTGTGTGTAATTATTATTTATATAAGTTTGAACAAGACGATTAAGTAAATCACCACCATCTTCATTAAGATCATCCGCTAAAGACCAAAAACTATCTTTTACTTCTGGTTCAAGTGCAAGTGTTAATCGTGCTGTTTTTAAGCTACGTTGTCTGCGTCCACTACCACGTTTTGGTTCTACACCATGACGTGTCGTAAAACCATTATTTTGACTTATCTTACCTAATTCTTTTTCATCTACTTTCTGTGCTTTTGTAAACGGTTGTAAATTTTCAAAGTTTGGTAATGGAATTTCAGCTCTTTTTGTCATGCTACTTTACCCTTTAATAAATTTTCACTATCCAATACTTTCACAACAGCATTAGCAAAAACCGTTGCATTTTCTTGTGCTGCTTGAGGATTACTCACATCGGCAGATGTTAAATCAAAGAGTGATCCCCCTATCTGAAAAATAGCACTAAAAGCTCCTCTTTCAGTTAATGAAACAGGTAAAATAGGAAGATTAGCTTTTTCTAACGTTTTCTCTATATGCTGTCCTTCGCGACTGTTTAAGGTATTGGTCATAGAAAATACGATACGAAAAGGTATTTCTCTTTTAAAAAACTGACTCTGTTGTTTTATTAAAGCAATGATCTTTCCTATCTGATCTCCATCAAGTTGTTTTTTTCTCATAGGAATTAAAACTAAATCGGCTCTCCCTATCGCAAAAGAAGCCGCAAGATTAGCAGAACCTTCAAGATCAACAATAACAAATGGAAACTGCTCTACAGCATCATCAATGCAAGAAACAATATTCTGTTCTGTAATATTTCCAGAAACTTCTATATTTGATGGCATTGTATCTACAGATCTTTCCATCCATGTCACAAGTGGTTGATTTGGGTCTGCATCAATTAATTTCACCTTAGATCCAGCTTTAGCAAAAACGTTAGCTAACACTAATGCCATTGTTGATTTTCCAACACCACCTTTTGTTGAACACATAGTAATGACTGGCATTAAGACATTCCTTATTTAGTAAATAAACACTAAATAAATAATGCATATTTATTACATATTTATTAATTACTGAAATTTTATTGCTTTTTAAAATATATAAAATTTTCCGACACAATTTCATCAATCTCAACTCTTTGTTTAACCATAGCGAATGGGTCTGCAAAAATAATTAAATATTCAATAAATATTTATTACGTATTTTGTACGTACAGAATAAATATTATTATCTATTACCTTTATAATTCAATACGTAACGTGAATAGAAAAGGACTACCTTTTTGGCATAGTGATAATAGGTTTTGTTTTTGTAGGCTTGATATTTTTGCGTTCAATAAATAAATGCAAGGTACTTACACTAACCCCTAATATCTTAGCAATACGGTTATATGGTAAACCAAAATTGATGAATGCTTGTACTTCATCAAGTTGACTGTCAAGCTTTAACTTTTTACCAATACTTCCTTTTGGGCGCCCTAGTTTTATTCCTCGTTGACGAGCAACACTTAATGCCTCTTTTGTACGTGTTTGAATTAAATTCTTCTCAATTTGTGCTACCATACCTAGTACAGTTGCTATGATGTCACTTTGTAAACTCCCATCCATGATAAGATTTTGTTTTGTTACATGCATAATTAAACCACGTTCACTAGTAGCTTTGAGAATTTCTAAGACAGCAAGAGAAGAACCTGCTATCCGAGAAAATTCAGGAGTTAATAACACATCTCCCCGTTCTGCTTTCTGAATCAAAGCACCAAGTTTACGCTTTCTCCAATCTTTTTCTCTACTTGTAATTTCTTCTTCAATATGAAGTGGAGCAAAGCCATTTTTGTTAGCATATTCTAACAATCCAAATTTTTGATTTTCTGTATCTTGTCCGTCACGAGAAACACGTAAATAAGCATAAAATTTTGTCATGTTCGTTAAAAATGTCAATTTATATAAAAACTGATATATTTCCCTACAAAAAAACCTTAAATAAATATCTATTTTTATATTCGAAAAAACGATCGTTTTTTAGATATGAAAATGCAAAAGATATCTATTCTAACAGCACCTATTGAAAAAATAGCAAAATATATTACATTAGAATTACATTGTAACACATTAAGTGGTAGTAAAATGGCTGATACAACATTTACCTTTCGCGTTGATGATGTATTAAAAAATGAATTTTCCAAAGCAGCAAAGGCGTGCGATAGATCTAGTGCACAATTGTTGCGGGATTATATGCGCGATATCGTAAAAGAACAAAAAGAAAAAAGTGCATACGACTTATGGTTTCGAGAACAAATTCAATTAGGGATAAATTCTGCTAATGCAGGTGATATAATATCTTCTGAAGAAATCGAAAAAGAAGCAAAGGAATGGCGCTTAAAAACACAAAGTAAACTAGATATATCAACTTTATGAAGCTAATTTGGACACAAATAGCACATGTTGACCGCAAAAAGATACGTGAATACATATCACAAGATAATCCTTCTGCTGCCTTGAAGTTTGATCAACTTTTATCTGAAAAGGTAGAAAAACTTGTTAAACTTCCTACTCTTGGTCGTGTAGGACGAATTGTAAATACACGTGAATTTATTGTACATCCAAATTATATCATGATTTATGATATCTCGAATGGCATTGTGCGTATTTTACGTGTGCTTCATACAAAGCAAAAGTTTCCTTAATCAACAGTGTTTTTATTTATTTGGTAATTGAAGCAAATGATTTTCTACAATACTGTGCTCCGTCTTTCACTCTTTTACTGTCTGTGACCATCTTCCATAAAATTTATTTTTAAACATTTTATGCGCTTGTTGAGTGATTTTACTTCATTTTTCTCTCGAAATTTATCACTTGTATGTACATTATAAATATTTATTATACGTGTAATTACTATTTATATAACATTTCAAGAAATGCTAAGAGTTATTTACGTCACACAATAATTTACCAGTTTGCTATTAAAACTTAAAAAGTCTCATTAATATATAGCCAACAGCGTAACACCAAAAATAATGTTTAAAGATACCATGATGTAAATAAAAACTTCATAAACCAACTGCTTTACGTAAGATATCATCGACTTTTGATTGCCACTTACGACCAAAGGATTTGAGTTTTTTTAAAACATCTGGTGATAAACGAATTGATACCAGCTCTTTAGAATTATCAATTTGTGGACGTCCTCGAAAACGTTTAATGCTTTTAGCTAAATCAGGAAATACTTCTGCGAATGATTTTGCTTGAGAAATTTGTTCGTCTGTTAGTTCTGGTGCGTCTGGATCGTTAGCAATTTCTTTCTGAATCTCAGCCTCTTCTTCATCGGTGAGAGGTTTAATATATGGATACTTAGTACTCATATTAAACTCATTTCTTTTTTACTCGCACGTCTCATAGAAAAGTAATTGCTAAATGAAAATGTCTTATATATATATGTTTCTCGGAGGAGGAGTCATTATGTAATCATCCCCGCAGGGTTTTTGTAATCAATCTCTTCCTCCATTCTATCAAAAAAACTTCATTTCTCTTTATTTTGGTTATAATCTTCTTAGCAATGGTTAGCTAAGTTAAAGTAGTCTTTGTATATGCTAAATTCGTATTTGAAATACGATTGCGGATCTTTTAATTTAATTGAAAATACATTCACTATTTTTTGAAAATCATCCTCATCACTAAAAGAAAAACTAAAAAGCTTGAAAAGTAGCTTTTCCTCATTTTGCTCTCGATATTTATCTAAAATGTATTTAATAAATTTCATTTAGATTTTTTGAATCTTTTTAAATATTCTCTCTACTGATCCCATGTCTTTTAATACATCTTGCGCTGTTTCTATAGATAATTGACACTTCAATTCTTTTGATGATAGTTGATCGACATCATAAGGTAATGGAATTTACTATATACAATGCTGCAATCTCATAAGTCTGATAATAAACCAATCTCTTTACGCTCTCTCTTACAATTCTGTCGTGATGGTGCAACAAATCCTCGTGAACGAGGAACTCTCTTTGAAAACCTAGTAAAAACTTATTTGACGCAGGACCCCATTCAAAAGCAAGAATATGAAACAGTTCAGACCTATTGTGAGTGGGCGAGAGAGCGTGGGGAAGATGGGCGTGATATTGGCATTGACCTAGTCGCTAAGATTCGTGATGAGGAAGGCTATGCGGCTATTCAGTGTAAATTCTATGAATCCTCTCACTGCATTAAAAAGGAAGATATTGATAGCTTTATAGCCGCCTCGGGCAAAGATCCCTTCACCCGTCGACTTTTAGTTGACAGTACGGAAACCGATTGGAGTGAGAATGTTGATTTAACCTGCCAAGGGCAAAAAGTTCCCATTCAACGCATTAATCTTTTTGATTTAGAAAACAGTCAAATTGATTGGGGCATGTTTGCCAATAAGGGACAAGCCACCCTTAAGAAAAGAGAGGTAAAGCAACTTCGAGATCATCAAAAGGAAGCCTTGAAAGCGGTTTGTGAAGGCTTAGAGAAAGCAGACCGTGGCAAGCTGATCATGGCATGTGGAACGGGGAAAACCTTTACTAGTCTTAAGATAGCAGAACAAATAGCAGGTAAAGGCAAGCATGTTTTGTTTTTGGTGCCTTCTCTCGCTCTTATGTCGCAAACGATAAGAGAATGGACGACAGATGCAGAAGTGCCTTTACGTTCCTTTGCTGTCTGTTCTGATACACAAGTGGGTAAACGTCGTAAAACAAAAGATGATGCCATTGCCATGGATTCATCAGATCTTGTGTTACCAGCCACAACAGATGCCAAAGAGCTTGCTAGCAAAGCCCATAAGACGTCGCTTGATGTTATGACTGTTGTCTTTTCTACCTATCATTCCATTCAAGTGATTGCTGATGCACAAAAGGACCATGATTTACCCGAATTTGATCTGATTATTTGTGATGAAGCCCATAGAACCACTGGAGTTGTGTTGGGAACAGACAAAAGTGAATCTGAATTTATCAAGGTTCATGACAATAGCATGATACAAGGCAAAAAACGCCTGTATATGACAGCAACCCCAAAGATCTTTACCAATAATGCCAAAAGACGTGCTGATGAGATTAATACTGTACTGGCGTCTATGGATGATGAAGAGCTCTATGGAAAAGATCTTTACACTTACAGTTTCTCAAAAGCCGTCAAGAATGAACAGTTATCCCCTTATAAGGTGATTGTGTTGGGTGTTGATGAAGAAGAAGTGAGTCAATCTCTTCAACAGCTGATGACTGATGAGAATTATGAACTTACTCTTGATGATAAGACTAAAATCATAGGGTGTTATCAAGCTTTAAGTAAAATAGATCTGAAGGTTGATCTTGATGATGACCCAACCCCTATGCGTCATGCCTTGGCTTTTTGTAGAGATATCGAGTCCTCTAAACGTATCTGTAGAACATTCAATTCTCAAGAAATTCAGGATGAATTGTATAATCTTCATAAGATACATAAAGATACCCCACCTCTTGACTGTACCTTTGAGCATATAGATGGGACTTTTAGTGCTAAGGAAAGGACCAAAAGACTTGATTGGTTAAAGGAAGATGCAGGGGAAAATACCTGCCGTGTGTTAAGCAATGTACGCTGCCTTTCTGAAGGGGTTGATGTGCCTGCTCTTGATGCCGTGATGTTTTTACACCCGCGTAAAAGCCACGTAGATGTGATACAAGCGGTGGGACGTATTATGCGTCGTGCCAAGGGGAAAAAAAGAGGCTATATCATTTTACCCGTTGGGATCCCTGCAGGAATTTCTGCTGAAAACGCTCTCAGATACAATGAGAGATACAAAGTTGTCTGGCAAGTGATCGACGCTTTGCTTTCCCATGATGATAATTTTGATAACACGATTAATCAGATGATTTTAGGGCAAGACATAAGCCATATCTTAGAGATTAAAGCTGTCGGGAAAATAACCACGGTTGAGGATAATATCTCATTTCATGAGAAATCAGAAAATATGGGGCTTGAGATTGGAAAAGCTGCCAATAAGCCACAGCATAGCCCTATAGTGCAATATAAATTACCTTTTTATAAGGAATTTCCCAATGCTCTTAAAACCCTTATTGCTAAGAAATTCAGTATTGCGGATTATTGGGAAGATTGGGCTGGTAATGTTGCTGAAATTGCACAAAATCATATCACACACCTTCAAACTATCCTTTCTGATGAAACAAGCAAAGCATATCATGCCTTTGATCTGTTTTATAATGAATTACAGAACAACTTAAACAGTGAGATAAAGCAGGAGGACGCCATTGAGATGCTTGCACAGCACCTTGTGACCCGCCCTGTGTTTGAAGTCTTGTTTGATGGCAATGCGTTTGTACAAAACAATGCTATCTCACAAGCCATGGAAAAGATCTTAGCTGAATTAGACAAAACAGATATTGAAGAGGAATCCGAAGAACTTCAAGAATTTTATAACAGTGTAAAATGCCGTACCTCTGGTATCACAGACCCGCAAGCAAGACAAAATCTTATTATCACACTGTATGAAAGTTTTTTTGCTAAGGCTTTTAAAAAGACAACGGAGAGGCTTGGAATTGTTTATACCCCCGTTGAGGTTGTAGATTTTATTATTCATTCTGTTGATGATGTTTTACGAATTGAATTTAAAAAAAGTTTAGGGTCTCGTGATGTTTCTATTCTTGATCCCTTTACCGGCACCGGTACCTTTATCACACGGCTTTTACAATCTGGACTGATCAAACCAGAAGATATGGAATATAAATTCCGTCATGACATTCATGCCAATGAGATTGTCTTACTTGCCTATTACATAGCAGCGATTAACATTGAAACGACCTATCATAGTCTTATGAAAGGTGACTATATCCCCTTTAAGCATATTGGTTTAGCTGATACCTTTCAGATGCTTGAGGCAAAAGACTTGCTGCAAGGGTTACTCAAAGAAAACAGTGAATATTTAGAACTTCAGAAGAAACTGGATATCCAAGTTATCTTTGGTAATCCTCCTTATTCCACAAAGCAAAAAAACGAAAATGATAACGCAAAGAATACACCTTATCCGATATTAGATGACCGTATTCGTGAGACCTATGCTGTTCAATCGAAAGCAGTTTGTATACAAGCACTTTATGACAGCTATATTCGTGCAATTCGTTGGGCTAGTGATCGTATAAAAGACTGTGGGGTTATTGGTTTTGTTACGAATGCAGGTTTTGTAGATGCACACACTATGTCTGGCTTACGCAAGTGCCTTGTTGAAGAGTTTAGTAGCCTTTATATTTTCCATTTACGGGGGAATGCACGGACTTCTGGAGAACAGCGTAAAAAAGAAAGTGGTGGAGTTTTTGGTGAAGGGTCTCGAACTCCTATAGCGATTTCTATTCTTGTAAAGAATCCAGAATCTCAACAGCGTGGTAAAATATATTTTCGTGATATTGGTGATTATCTCAAGAGAAAAGAAAAGCTTGCGATAATAGAGTCTTTTAAGAGTATTGATGGCATTACTCGGAGTAAACAAGGTTGGAAACTTATTACACCAAACAAGCATGGTGATTGGATAAAGCAACGTGATGATAGTTTCAAGACATTTGTAGCTTTAGGTATTAAAAAAGGGCATGATAAAAAGCTCTTTGAAACCTTTTCGTGTGGTGTTGTAACTAGCCGTGATGCTTGGGTGTATCATTCAAGCCATAAAGCTTTAACGAAAAATATGAGTGCTATGATCACTTTCTATAATAATGAAGTAGAATCCTTTAATAGTACCTCTTCACATACTAATCGTAAAGCAAGTGCTAATATTGTAAACGACTTTGTAAATTCAGATGCAAGTAAAATTAGTTGGAGCCGTGCACTTAAACAACATTTAGCTAAAGGAAAGATTTTTAACTTCGAAGAAGCATGTCTCATACAAAGTTTGTATCGTCCTTTTACGAAACAGTGGCTTTATTATAATCGTATCTTCAATGAAATAGTATATCAAATGCCAAGGATATTTCCTATAGGACAAGCGTTTGAAAATAAGGTAATACAAGTTACAGGTACAGGAGCAAAAAAAGACTTCTCTGCGCTTATGACTAAGACCTTGCCTGATCTTAATGTTATAGATGGTGGTAGTCAATGTTTTCCAAGGTACTTTTACGAAGATGCTACAGTTTCAAACGGCAAAAATAAAAAGCAGTCCCATTTATTCGAAAGCTCTATGAAGGACGGTGAAATAGCTGGTTTACAACGGCGTGATGCACTCACTGATGAAGGCTTAGAGCATTTTAAAGCGGCTTATCCTGGTGAAACCATAACAAAAGATGATCTCTTTTATTATGTTTACGGAATTTTGCATTCAGAAGATTACCGCAGTCGTTATGCTGATAACCTTTCTAAAGAATTGCCTCGTATCCCTTGTGTAAAAACTGCTGAAGATTTTTGGAAGTTTGTAACAGCAGGACGTGAACTTGGTCACTTGCATGTCAATTATGAAAGTATAAAACCTTATCCAGTGAGTTTTAAAAAGGGTGATCCAAAACTGACTGATATTTCTAATCCTGAAGAATTTTATTATGTTACAAAAATGGAATTCGCAAAAGTTAAGAAGTGTAAGGCAAAAGATAAAACCACTGTTATTTATAACAGCAATATCATCATGACAGATATCCCTCTTGAAGCCTATGAGTATATTGTCAATGGAAAACCCGCTCTTGAATGGGTTATGGAACGTCAATGTGTAAAGACTGATAAAAAAAGTGGTATTGTTAATGATGCCAATTGCTATGCCGTTGAAACCGTTGGCAACCCTGCTTACCCTTTAGAATTGTTTCAACGGGTTATTACTGTGAGCTTAGAGACCATGAAAATCGTTAGAAACTTACCAGAATTAGAACTAAGAGAAACGGAAGTGAATTTATAAGACATGCTCATCTTATAAAGGTTTGTATCCTTAAATATTTACTGTGTACTTTGTATGTACATTATAAATATTTATTATTTATTTTGTGTGTAATTACTATTTATGTAGTTTTCAAGATATACGAATATGAACTCGTAGAAAGCAGCTATATCTTAAATTATTTACGTTCCCAGTTCTTTGATAACATCTTCATACAATCATTCACCATGGTGTGAAGTTTTTTTCATCCTTGTTTAGCACTTTTTTAGAACGAATAACATTTCCGTTCATAACATCTATTTTACGAGACATTTTTTTCCCCTTTTGTACATATCTTATCAACTTTATGATAAAAGTTGATTTAATTTTTTCGGCATTTCTAAAGTTTTAAGGACCTTATCCAATTCTAATTTTAATAAAGAAATTTTTTGATCGTTTGCTTTTTTTTGCCCACACCAATCATTTAGCTTTTCTTCAAAAGCTTCATTAAGCAGGGCATAAAAAGAACGTTCTAGATAGAGTTCACCTCGATTTTCTTTGGCAATCATCCCACGCAGATAACCTCCAGGTGATTTTACAAGTTGTTTGCAGTGTTTTTCGAAGCTTATAGCAATGGCGAGAGCAGCTTTTCTCATTCCCATCGCATTTTTAGCATCTTCAACGGCACAAGGAGAAATCCCCTTCATTTTAGCTAGAAATTCCATAGAACCTATTAAATCTCTTTCCGATTGCAATCCATGTTTCATAAACATAGCAACATTAGGCAATGCTTGCGTTAAAAGTTCTGGTTTGATTTGAAGCGATTTGGTGGTGTTTGAAGGTATGGTGGTTTCAGTTTTGCTTTTCTCTATTTTTTCATAAGCCTTTTTTTCATGACCGGAGGTCATGTTATTGATTTGAGTGTGTTCAGATTTTTCTGAACATTCGTTTTTGTTACAATTACAATTTAAGTTATGGGTTGTATATTCTATGTGCATTTCGTCAGCGAAATGCCTGTATTTTGTTTTTGATGTTTTTTGCTTAAAAAATCGACGCAAAATCCATTCAAAAAGATGGATAGCTTTTTCCAATTTTTCGACTGAAACTTTGGCTGGTCGACCAATAATATGAATAATTTTTTGCATTCTAGAAAAAAGCAAGGATGTAAATGGAGTAGATTCAATTGATGCGTAAGAAGCTTTAATCTGCCGCACCAACCCTCGAAAACAATGCAAAGCCGCCCTTTGTTTGTTTTGAGCCTCTACGACTTCATCAACTTTTTGTTTAAGTTCATCATATCGAGCAACAAGAATACGTAAATCAACACCGCAAGCTGTTATAATTCCATGACCACGGCTTCGCCCCGAATAACGTTTAAAATTACTAGAATCTCGCATGACAATAAGACCACAATCATAAAGATGTGAAAGTAATATACTCACGCGTGATTCACTACGGCAAATTTCCTGACCAAGACAGTAATTGCTTTTAAAAACGATAGGAACCCCACCTTTTTCAAATGAAGCTTTCGAAGTTGTATTCAATAAAGCCAAGAGTAGTTTAGCTTCTGTCTCTTTAATCAAACCAGCCATCTCCAATTTTCTTGCTAATCCAATCAATTGCGCACGACTTACTGAGCCCATTTCAGTATTTTCAGCTAATTTTCTATATTCTATATGATGCGCACTTAACTTTCTTCCGGGAACTTTATTAACCATAATCCTTAAAACCTCTCTATTAGAGGCAAAAAAATGAAAAAAATATCCCTTTTCTACAAAATTTCTCTTGCAGAATGCATCATGATAAATTAAATTGGAAACACTCGATTGTTAATTTATCATGTTAGATATTATAAAATCCTCCTGTTGTTGCAGGAGGTTTTTATTTTTTTGCCATTATACTTCCCTCTATTTTAAAAGAATCATAACTCTAAAAAAAAACATACTGAGGTAAAATCTATATTAAAAAAATAACATTTTCAATACAGTGACACTTTTAAATGGGCATTTTTTACAAATACAACCTGAATTGAGTCTACTTAAAAAATCAAGAAAATGGTATATAGGTAAAGAAATAGGTACCTTCATAAGCCTACAGTGAGCAACCTATACGGGTAATAAAGATTTAAGCACAACATTTTTATGACGTATCCATAGTGTAGAGTATGATCGACTTTCTCTTGGTAAAACTCGTTAAAGAGCACCTGAGAATAATTCTTATCAATTATGGTCAATGGGATTATAGCTCCCGTGATCTCTTCGCCATTCTTCTGGTTGTTGAAATTGGCTCGACCACAAGCCATTTTGTGCTTTTTGCGCAGCAGATTGTAAGTTTTTATAGTCTGCGGGTGAGGGAAAATTATCCTGATCTTTTGTCAACACCATCAAGCCTTCGCTAAGCCCCAAACGTGCAAGGTCAATTCCATCAACAAAACATTGTGCATAATGAATTTGTTGAATAACACGGGCTTGCCGACACGTTACATTTTTATCGAGTGTTTTTGAAACAAGCCACGCCGTGACAAAAGCACCACATGGCCACTTAATTCCATTACGTGAGGCAAATTGTCGTGTTTCACAAGTTTCTACACCATATAATCGGATATTACGGACGATCCTTGTTCTCCATCCATCATCTACGGATGTGATCATTTTAAAGGTCACACCACTTGTTACCTGTACAGCGCCTGAATAGACTGGTACATTTTCTTCATAAAATTGTGATACTAATGTTTTGGTATGCAAATCCACATCTTGGTGGTTTCCATAATATATCAATTGTGTATTCAAATTTTTAACTGGGGTTTCTATTGTCTTTTCTGGTATTTGAAAAAAAGAAAATTGCATAAAATTTTCAGTATGGTGACTCAAATAGAAAATTCCTCCAATAATAATATAAATTAAAATAATATATTTAGGGTATTCTCTAAAAAAAAATAAAATTTTCATTTTGGATATTACTATTATTTTTGTTTATAACTTGAAAAAAATATTAACTATTTGTAATTTTATAGTAGAAAAAGTAGCTTTTTTCATTTATTTCAATTTATATTTAATAACAAAGCGGGAAAGAGGGGAA
>NZ_HE998015.1:0-2035 GCF_000312585.1 Bartonella queenslandensis AUST/NH15 | reverse complement strand
AAATTCATTTGCACTTGTGGTATTTGATCCCACAGCTGCTGCAAAATTAGCTGAGCAATATAAACAAGCATTAAAACAGTTCGAACAAGGCAAACAACAGCTTGATCAACTGAAAGGTCAGCTTGACCAAATGAAAGAGCTCTATAGCTCTTTAAATGGGAAAACAGATTTATCCGCTCTTCAAGAATTGCTCAACAAACAAGGAAATAATGCTGCTCTCCCTTCTGATTTTAATAATTTAGAACAATCAATAGATGGCACCGGTAGTGGTGGTAGTAGCGGAAATATCGAAAAATGGAAAGAAAAACTTTTATATAAAGAGCCATCAGGGGGTGGAGGATCAAAAGAAGCCGTTGATGCTTTTTATAAGAAAGAAGTGGAAAAAATGCACAATCGTAATATAGGACAAGCCGCAACAGGGCAAGCAGTTTACGAAGGTGCTAATAAAAAGAAAGAAGCCATTAGCAAGATCATTGAAAAACTTAAAAATGCTAAAACCGCAGCTGAAGTTCAAGACGCTCAAACTCAATTAGCAGCTATACAAGCAATATTACAAGCAGAGGTCTTACAAACACAAGCCACTTCTATGATTCAACAAGCTCAATCTGAAGCTGAAATTATCCGTGCTAGAGAAGAATCTAGTAAAAGATACCTAGACTATGCAAAAAAAATTCGTGGTCACTAAAAGAAGGACTCAAACAATGAATAAGATCATTATAACAGCATTACTGCTTTGCACAGGACTTATCATTGCTGGTTGTGAAAAAACCTACAGCGTAGAAGAATTTAAAAAAAATGAAAAATTAATAAGCGAATTTCAATGGAAATGTGCTGCTTCTGATAATTCTAAAAATTGTCAAAACGTCCGACAAGCCGCTAAGGAACTTGAAGCTGAACAACGTAAAAAAGCCAACGAAAATTATAAGAAGGCTCTAGAGAAAATAAATAAAATACAAGAAGAACGAGAAGCAAAAGAGCGCGCTAAAGCCGAACAAAAAGAGAAAGAAGAAGCTGAAAAAAATGCTCAATAGTTTTTTTTATAAAAAATAAAAAGGATTTTCAATGTCGGTAATAAATTACGTTCCTACATACACTAGTATAGATAACCGTTTAATGAATACTCTTGGGAACATAATGGATAAGACCATTAGCCATCTTTCAAGTTCTTTATCTGCTCCTCTTTCGGCATCTTGTATAATCTATATTGCATTTATAGGTTATAACGTTATGTATGGGCGTTCTTCTATGCCCTTATGGGATTTTATAGCGACAGCTTTCAAACTTGGTATCATTGTTACACTCACGACAAATGCCTCTCAATATAACTTTTGGATCAAAAACATATTTTTTACGGATCTTCCTAACGCCATTGCAAACATCACCCAAGGAGCAAGCTCAGATAAAAATGTCTGGGACAATATGATGCAACATGCTTCTGCTCACGTTTTTGATGCAGCAAACAAATATACAGAATGGTATGATATGGGGAAGTATCTTGTTAACTGGATAGCTGGTTTAATCTGTTTATTCATTGCTGGTTTTTTTAGCACTATCGGCTTCATCGTCACAATGTTTGCTAAACTTGGTTCATTTCTTGTCTTATCGGTAGGACCACTTTTCATAAGCTTTTATATGTTTTCAACAACAAGACGCTTTACAGAAGCGTGGTTAGGACAAGTCGCAAATTTTATCATTTTACAAATATTAGTCACCTTGCTTGGTAACGTATACGTGAGTCTTGCGGTAGATATCCTTTCTGGTGACATTACAGATATCATGTTTTCTATAATACAATTTTTGATTATTGGAACTGGTGGAATTTATCTTTTCATCCATTTACCCGGAATTGCATCCGCTTTAGCTTCCGGAGGAGCATCTCTTACAACATCAACACATTTAGCTCACCATTCTAGCAGAGCAGCTGGTCGTGGTACTCTTGCATCTGGTCGTCTTGGTCTTCGCGGTCTAAAAAATTTCGCATCAAAATTAAGAGGAGAATAATTTCAAAATGCGGGGCTTTAAAAAAATTGGGGTT
>NZ_HE998014.1:19396-20812 GCF_000312585.1 Bartonella queenslandensis AUST/NH15 | reverse complement strand
ATTTTATATATAAAAACTTATAAGGTAATTTCTTCACTGAAAATAAGCAAATTTCAGAAGCTTATCAGGGCTGTGAAGTTGTAGATCAATATTGCCATGATATTGTCCAGTTTCTAATATTGCGATAGCTTTTGTATTTAAGAGTATTCATAAGAGACATTTTGATTTCCTCTTAAATAGCTGTCATTGATTCAACATGGATAGATTTTTAACGGAGAGAATTCTATGATATTAGGCTCTTTTATGCAAATGATAAAATAGTAAATTATTTTTTTATAAATAAAAGTGTTGATTGAAAAATTACAAGAGCTTTTTTAAATCATTTTTCTAGAGAGTATAGCTCTAAAAGACTCTAGAAGATAAAATAAGTATGCATTTCATTCCATAAAAATGAATTTTGTATCTATATGTTTGGTTCAAATGTTTAAAAAATTGAATTTTTAAAATGTATAGAGATGTTCAGCTTCTAAAAATGTTTTTATATCTGTTAAAACAATTATGAGCGATAAGGGTGCTAAAACGAGTTGGGCGAATATGTTTATTGCAAACTGAATTGAGAAATAGATACAATGTTGAGTTTCGTACAAAACTTTTATTGATTATCATTTTATGACAATATCACGCCTCTTCATTTTTTAATGGAGAGGTGAGAGGGGAGATATTAAATCAAAATCTATCCCGTATTTTGAGATTTTTGTTTCAGGAAAAAAGATTCCTTCAAATTATGTCCGCTTAATAACAAAGGAACTGATCAAGGATGATGGATGAGAAAAGATGAATGGTTTTTGACTAGACACACTAAAGCTTGGAAAAAATGTTACAATTGTAACTTATTTTGACAATTATAAAAAGGCGTTTTCTGTAACATTACTGATCATGAGGATAAGAAGTGTATGACGGCTCATTTTATTGAAATCATTTAATGAAAGGAAATATTTTTTACGTTGTTGATGTTTTGTTTCATTGACACGATTGCTGTTCTCTTATGAGGGAGCTTATAGAAGTAGCCCAAAAGATAAGTTGTTTTCTTGATTCTTGCGTAGATATTAAAGAATATTATAGGAATGAGGGACGTTATTTGACACTCCAGAGAACAAAAGGCGTGGGGTTGAGGTCGTTTTATGCTTTTTGAATTTTTGAGGATTTTGGCTTAAATCCAAGTGTTATTGCTAAGTTTTCTATTGATCTGATTGCAGGGCAGATTTGGCTTTTAAAATGGTAAGGGTTCATGAGAAATCTTGAAACTAAAAAGATTTTACGACATATTGCGTCTTTTCATAAAGAATCTAAAAGGGAAGTAACTTGATGCATTAAAAAAAAAGAATGCATGAGACGTACGTAATTTTATGAATAAACAGATAAGAGTTATATTCTGATTTGTATAAATTTATCAGAGTACGTATCAATATAAAGAAT
>NZ_HE998014.1:17146-18703 GCF_000312585.1 Bartonella queenslandensis AUST/NH15 | reverse complement strand
TTCGTGCAGCGACAGGGGGTATTGATGTTATTTTTAATCCGCGTACGGCACGTGGAATTGCAGGGCATATCGCATCGATGGTCAATGGAGCTTCTGTGGTTCGTAAAACGAGTCTTTTACAGGAGTTCTTAGGCAAGGTAGTGATGAAGCCTGATGTTAATGTAACCGATCACCCTTTGCGATTACGTGGAAATGCTTCTCATCCTTTTGATGGAGAAGGGGTAGAGGGTCAACCACTCAATATTATTGAAAATGGTATTTTAAAAAATTGGTTTCTTTCATCATCTACAGCACGTGAATTGGGCCTTAAAACAAATGGGCACGGTGTGCGTTCGGGGTCGTTGGTGCAGCCGACAAGTACAAATTTTGCTATTGAACCGGGTTTAGTATCGCCTTGCGATATGATAAAAAATTTACGAAGTGGATTTTATGTGACAGAATTATTCGGTCATGGCATTGATTTTATTACTGGTCAATATAGTCGGGGTGCTTCGGGTTTTTGGATTGAAAATGGTGAAATTTCTTATCCGGTGAGTGAAGTAACGCTAGGTTCTGATTTGCTGCATATGTTAGCACATTTAACACCGGCCAATGATATTGATCGGCGTTATGGAACAGCAGCTCCAACATTGTTAATTGAAGGGATGACACTTGCAGGAAAATAACACGCATCATTCTTCTGATTTAAATCTTTTGCGTGACGTTTGTCGAGAGGCAGGAGATTTAGCAATGCGGTATTTTGGATGCACGTTGGATGTTTGGATGAAAGAGGGGAATTCACCGGTCAGTGAAGCGGATTTTGCAGTTGATTATTTTCTGAAAGAAAAGCTTCTTGGAGCACGTCCAAATTATGGATGGATTTCAGAAGAAACAAAAGATAATCGAAAACAACAAGGTTATAAGCGCTCCTTTGTGGTTGATCCTATTGATGGGACACGAGGTTTTCTTTCTGGCAGTCCTTATTGGTGTATTTCGGTTGCTATTATTGAGAATGGGCGTCCTATTGTGGGCGTTGTACAATGTCCTGCTCGAGGAGATGTTTATGCAGCGGTCACGGGTGGAGGGGCAACATTAAATGGGATAAAACTTCCTCGTTTAGCCTTTCAGGTTCATCGAAAATATAAAATTTCGCTTGATAAATCGCTCGCACAAAAATTACTAGGCGATTTTCGCAATCGCGTTAGTCTTTACCATTATCTTCCTTCTCTTGCTTATCGTCTTGTTCTTGTTGCTCAAGATGAGATCGATATCGTATTAGTTCGTCCGAATTGTCATGAATGGGATATTGCCGCGGCGGATCTTATTTTGCAGGAGTGTGGAGGGTGTTTTTTATCGCTTGATGCCCCTTTATTATCTTACGGAATTGAACCTTATCAATATGGACTTTTAATTGCTGGTAAAAATAATTGCTGTCAGGATATGATAGATGTTGTTCGTCAAGCAAAGTTAGTTTAATCACATAAAAGCGCGCTAAAATCATCTGAATGATATGGAGGCACATATGGCTGAAACCAACGAAAAAAAACAATATTTACATCTTGTATTTGGTGGTGAATT
>NZ_HE998014.1:10262-16355 GCF_000312585.1 Bartonella queenslandensis AUST/NH15 | reverse complement strand
CTGGATGCAACCAATAATATTGATGAATTTTTTAACGAAATAAGCCTATAGATATCTCAAAACAGCTGATGAGGTGATTTTAAATGGCAGAATTAAAGGCACATGCGGCTCTTTTAACCTATCGGATGATTGGTTTTTGCTTATGTCCTGTTATCCCTTTTTATTTGTTTTTTCGTGCTATCCGTGGAAAAGAAGAGTGGCGTCGCAAAAAAGAGCGTTTAGGTAAAAGCTCCCTTCGACGTCCCCAAGGTTCGTTAGTTTGGTTGCATGCAGCAAGTGTTGGAGAAACACTTGCACTTGTTCCACTTATTAATCATATTTTATCATTAAAAATCAATGTATTATTGACAACGGGGACAGTGACATCTTCCTCTCTTGTGAAAAAACATTTTGGTAATCGATTGATTCATCAATATGCTCCTTTGGACTTAGATTTTGTAGTGCGGCGTTTTATTCGTCATTGGAAGCCTGATCTCGTTTTAATTTGTGAATCGGAAATTTGGCCTCTGCGTATTAAAGAACTTGCTAAAATGCATATTCCGCAGATTTTGGTTAATGCCCATATGTCTGAACGTTCTTTTAAAGCTTGGCAAAAACGGCGTGTTCTTGCCAAACATATTTTTAAGGATATTGATTTGGCAATTAGTCAGAATGAAAGAGATGTCATTTATTACCATACACTTGGTGTAAAATCTGTTACATTTTCTGGTAATCTCAAGGCTGATGTTTTTTTAGTTGAAGATCAAACATTGCTTGCGCGTTATCGTAATGCTATCGGAAATCGTCCAGTTTGGGCCGCTATTTCAACGCATGAAGGAGAAGAGGAGATTGCTTTTGAGGTTCATAAAATTGTTAAAAATTATTTGCCAGATTTATTGACAATTATTGTTCCTCGTCATCCTGAACGTTTAGAAGATCTTACCAAAAAATGTGATAATCAGAGTTTACGTTTTATTCGGAGAAGCAGAAATGCTATCCCAGATATGAATACCGACATTTTATGGGGTGATACGATTGGAGAAATGGGACTTTTTCTTCGTTTATCAAAAGTTTCTTTCGTTGGTAAATCGTTATGTGGAAAGGGTGGACATAATCCATTAGAGTTGGCTTTGCTTGGCTCTGCTATTTTAACAGGGCCTCATGTCTTAAATTTTCAAGAGATGTTCGAACAATTTTTAATGCGTGATGCAGCATATATGGTTCAAGATACAAAACAGCTTGCTATTCAGGTGTATAAACTTTTAACAAATGAAACATTGCGACAAGAAATGGTTGATAAGGCTCATGAGGTAGCAACAGGTATGGCTGGAGCACTTGAGCGCACGTTAAAGATTTTAGATCCGTTTTTACAACCCCTTGTCATACAAACAGGTTTACGTCAGCGTCAGGGTGGATATGCATATTAGTGCCCCCCATTTTTGGTGGAAAAATAAAAGCTTTTTGCGTTTTTTATTAACTCCAATTTCATGGGGGTATGGCTATTTTTCACGTCGTTTTATGGCAAGCCCCCCCCCCGTGATTGATCTTCCGGTTTTATGTATCGGGAATTTTACATGTGGTGGTACGGGTAAAACGCCGGTTGTTATTGCCTTTGCCAAAGTGGCTAAAGAACTTGGTTTTGTCCCTGGTATTGTATCACGTGGTTATGGTGGAGCAATTAAAGGAGTGCATCTTGTCAATGAGAAATATGATACTGCACGCGATGTTGGAGATGAGGCCCTTTTATTGGCACGGCATGCGTTTGTTGCTGTATCGGCTAATCGTTATGAAGCGGCACAACGGCTTAAGCAAGAGGGATGTAATCTTATTTTAATGGATGATGGCTTTCAAAGCCGCCGCCTTTATATGGATTATGCATTACTTGTTGTTGATGCGATGCGTGGTTTTGGCAATGGAGCTGTCTTTCCAGCAGGACCTTTGCGCGTACCATTAAAAACGCAATTTTCTTTTATGGATAGTGTTTTATTAATTGGTCACTCAGATGCACGTGATAATGTTTCTTTTCTTGTTGCATGTACTGGAAAGCCTTTGCATCGTGCTCATCTTAAGGCAAGTGCCTCTGATGAGGTTGCAGGAAAATCATTTTTGGCATTTGCAGGGATTGGCAATCCCGATAAATTTTTTCAATCCATTAAAGAATTATCTGGTCATGTGGTGCAAACTTACACGTATCCAGACCATTATTTTTTCACTGATGAGAATTTAACAAGCCTTATAGAAGAGGCTCAAATGCACAATTTATGGCTAGCGACAACAGCTAAAGATTATATCCGTATACAGACAATTCATACGCAAAAAGATTTGAAAAATCTTATTGTCTTTGATGTGGATGTCGATTTTATTCAAAAAGATTTCTGTCGTATGCTCCTTGAGGAGGTCATAACCCGCTTTAGAAAACGTTCCTGTGAATTTTCTTGTACGAAAGGCAAAGGCTAAATTTATAGCTTCCGAGGGTTTATTCTTCTTGTGTTTTTAACAGTTTTTTGAGATGTGGATTGCACTCAAGTTCGCGATGATAGGAGATTTCACAACTAGCATAGGCTTCTTGTCGGTGATGATTCCAATATTTTAAATCATCTATAGGGATTTTTTGTCCGCTAACAGCACAAATGGTGTAGGTTCCATATTCTATAATGTCATATCCATTATTGGAATAATGAATTTTTGCTTCACGTTCATCATTGGAAAACATGATAATTCCCTTTTCCTTGGTACAAGAGATCCGAGAAAAATGCCATAAGATATATTATAAAGTCGAGAGTAAATTTAAAAATATTTTTATTGTTAAAAGGATTAAGCATTTATTTTCTGCCAAAAAGCCGTTCTATATCTGCTAATTTGAGTTCAATATAAGTAGGACGTCCATGATTACATGTACTTGTATTGGGCGTTGCCTCCATTTGTCGTAACAGCGTGTTCATTTCTTCGGGATGTAAAAGGCGTCCTGATCGTATGGAGCCGTGACAAGCCATCGTTGCTGCAACGTAATCAAGCATTGCTTTTAAATTGTTTGTTGTATCATACTCAGCAGCTTCATCTGCGAGATCTTTAATAAGGGCTTGTACGTTCATTTCTCCTAACATGGAAGGCGTCTCACGGACAAGAATTGCACCAGGTCCAAATGGTTCTATTCCTAATCCAAATTTTTGCAAAGCATCTTTGTGCGTTAAAAGGCATGTTGCATCTTCTTCAGAGAGTTCTACAATTTCAGGAATGAG
This sequence comes from Bartonella queenslandensis AUST/NH15, assembly GCF_000312585.1. Taxonomy (GTDB): domain Bacteria; phylum Pseudomonadota; class Alphaproteobacteria; order Rhizobiales; family Rhizobiaceae; genus Bartonella; species Bartonella queenslandensis_A. The sequence goes on along the minus strand of NZ_HE998014.1, from coordinate 13,137 downwards.
TAATAATTGTGAAGGAAGTGGTTTGGCATAAAGTGCATTTTTGAGTGCTTCATAAACTAATCGTTCGTGTGCAGCATGCTGATCGACAATGATCAAACTATCTTGAGTTTGGGCAATAATATAGTTTTTATGGATTTGTGCTCTGGCTGCACCTAGAGGATAAGATAACTCTTCTGATGAAGGTATAGTGCTTGGAATGTATGCATCTCCGCTTGGAGTATTTAAGCCTTCCATAATAGGAGTGGCATTTTCTTTTAAACCAAAAGAGCTGGTACTATCCAACGGCTTATGAACCATTGAAGACGTGGTAAAATTATGAGACTGCGGGCTGTAAGAAGAGGATTGGTAAGCATTTTTAAAATTGCCCAAAGATTGTTGTGCCGATGATTGTTGTGTTTGAAATGCAGTAAGCATTGCTTCAGAACGGGTTGAAGTAGGACGAATACCAGATTGCTGCAATGCTTCACGAATAGCTCCAACGATTAAACCACGAATTAATCCTGGATCACGGAATCGTACATCAGCTTTGGCTGGGTGGACATTAACATCTACTTCAGCAGGTGGAAGATCAATAAAAAGAATAGCAACAGGATAACGATCCCGTGTCATGACATCAGCATAAGCGCCTCGGATTGCACTCCATAGAAATTTATCACGCACAGGACGCCCATTAACATAAGCAAATTGATGAAGGCTGTTATTTCGGTTAAAAGATGGCAAACAAGCAAATCCCGTTAAGCGCACGGATTCGCGTTCAGCATTCAGTGCGATGCTGTTAGGGGCAAATTCTTTTCCCATAATTTGGGTAATACGTTGTAATTGTCCTTGCGTATTATTTTCTGTTGCAGAGAGTTCCATAGATGTTCTGTCTAGTCCGGAAAGAGAAAAACGGATATGCGGAAATGCAATAGCAATCCGCTTAATCATATCACTAATAGCATTTGTTTCAGCCCGATCAGTTTTCATAAATTTTAATCGTGCGGGCGTGACAAAGAAAAGGTCACGAACTTCAACAATTGTTCCTAGATTTGCAGCTGCTGGTTTGGGGCCTACAATTTTTCCTGCAGTCACGGAAATTTCAGCAGCATTCTCAGCCTCTTTTGTTCGTGAAATGAGTTTGAGTTTAGCAACAGAACCAATAGAGGGGAGGGCCTCTCCTCTAAATCCAAGGAAGCAGATATTGTGTACGTCATCGGTGATCTTTGAAGTACAATGGCGAGAAACAGCTAAAGTTAACTGATCTACCGGAATTCCACAACCATTATCACTTACCTTTATAAAATTTTTCCCACCATTTGCTGTAATAATTTCAATGCGCGTTGCACCAGCATCAATAGCATTTTCAACAAGTTCTTTGACAACATTTGCCGGCCGTTCAATAACTTCACCAGCGGCGATTTGATTAATAATATTTTCGCTAAGATGGCGTATAATCATGAATAAATTCTAACAGGATTTTTAAGGGGTTTCATAGAAAATTATGATAACATCAAAAATTATGATAACATCATTTGTGTAACATTCAAGAATGGGAAGGTATGAGAGGTATTATTTCTAAACACTATTTTTCTGAGAGAGTATTATACTCAATTTTTTCATTATTCGAAGTATTAATAAATTATTTGGAAAAATGAAAAAATAATTTTTATCATCCTAAAATAGCTTGCACCAATTTATCATCTAGGTCAAAAAAGAACAGTGTAAAAATGGAAGGCAATATATATGGCGCGTATAAGCGGTATTTTAGCAGATAGTGATATACAAGCATTGATTGATAATAACTTTCTGAAAGCTCAGAGTCCATTTGATAGATCTCAAATACAACCTGCAAGCCTTGATCTTCGTTTAGGAGAGAAAGCTTATCGTATACGTGCTTCCTTTATGCCAGGTCTTGATACAAAAGTTTTCGATAAGCTTGAACGGTTAAAGTTACATGAGTTTGATTTACGAAATGGAGCCGTTTTGGAAACGGGGTGTGTTTATATCGTTCCACTTTTAGAAAATTTGGCCTTACCAGAATTTTTATCTGCTAGTGCTAATCCAAAAAGCTCTACGGGACGATTAGATATTTTTACACGAGTTATTACGGACAATGCTCAAGAATTTGATAAAGTTTGTGCGGGTTATCATGGTCCGCTTTATCTGGAAATTAGTCCACGAACATTTCCAATTTTGGTACGCACAGGTTCGCATTTATCACAGCTTCGATTTAGAAAAGGGCAAAGTTATTTAAATGAAATCGAGCTGCATGCTTTGCAAAGGCAAGAAACGCTGATATCGGATGATCTTCCTAATATTAGCGCTGGTGGTATTGGGCTTTCCATTAATTTAAAAGGAGACGAAAATGGGCTGATAGGTTATCGTGGTAAACATCATACAAGTGTTATTGATATTGATAAACGTGCTACTGCCCCCCTTTTAGATTTTTGGGAACCTCTTTTTGATCGTGGTCAAAGGGAGCTGGTTCTTGATCCAGATGAGTTTTACATTTTAGTTTCACGAGAGTTTGTTCATGTGCCTCCATTTTATGCTGCAGAAATGACACCTTTTGATCCCTTAGTGGGTGAATTTAGGGTGCACTATGCAGGTTTTTTTGATCCAGGATTTGGACATAAGGAGGTGGGTGGTAAAGGTGCAAGAGCAGTTTTAGAAGTACGGAGCTATGAAGTTCCCTTTATCTTAGAGCATGGTCAAATTATTGGCCGTTTGGTTTATGAGCATATGCTTAATCGACCATCAGCCCTTTATGGACACGATGTTGGGTCACATTATCAAGCACAGGGGTTAAAATTATCCAAGCATTTTAAATGAGCTGGAAACTATGAATTTTGATAAAATACATTTTAAGTAAAAAAATTCTTCTTCACAAAATCGG
>NZ_HE998014.1:7950-10065 GCF_000312585.1 Bartonella queenslandensis AUST/NH15 | reverse complement strand
TCTTCTTCACAAAATCGGCATCCTGCACTCTATTTTTAGTTTTACAAGTTATGACTGCCTTTGATTTTAGAGGATATGAGAGGCGTTTCTACTTCTTTTTGAAGGGTTTTTATTCATACGAGTTCCGTTTATGATGAGAAAAAGAATAGTTTCAATTGTTTCATCGTAAAAAGAGCTAAAATGAAAGATTTTTATTATATTCAATTCTTATTCAATATGTTATCCATATGTATTATGATAATAAATCAATAGCTTACTAAAATTGGATATAACAATAGCTTATTTGTTTTTCAAAAAAATGGGCAAGGCTGGGTGCTGCTATTCACTACATTTTAATAACAATTTTATAACCTCAAGATATAGTATTGCCAGAAAATTATTCAACTAAAGGTGAATAATTTCTATGATGATGAATATTAAAAGTTTTTTATGCTTTATGTGAATTAGACATTGTATATTTTTATAAACTTTCATCAAAAAGTAATAGATCATGATTTTTGAATTAATATGATAAAATTTCTGAAAATGCGCGACATTTTTATTTAAAGTACTAATTAAAATTTTTTTTCATATTTTTGGGAAATTATGGTTTATACTTAATGAGTATAGATTTTCTATTCTTATAAAAAGATAATGTAAGGACTCTTTGGAGGAAGAGACGACTTTAAATTACAACAAACCAATTGGTGAAGTAATAGCTTTCGAAGAGGTATCTATTTACAGAAATTATAGTACTTCAATTGTACAAGAATAATGTATGAGTGCATACATTATCAATCCTACTCTATGCTGTGATATTTTAAAGTGGGAAAAGAGAAAGAAAGACGTTGTTTTTATCAATTAGTTTTTTTAGAAAGTGGCGATCCCTGTTATCTCTATCTATTCAATAGAGCATTTTGTGAGGATATCAAAGGAGATATCAGGGGCTTTTATGCGTTTTAGGGTGTTTTCCCTTTTCATGTAGGAACAATGATGCCATCAATGATTATTTCTTCAACATTCGATTATCGGAAGGCAGCAAAACGTCGGCTCCCTCCTTTTCTTTTTCACTATATTGATGGTGGGGCTTATGCTGAAGAAACACTGCGACGTAATTGTACAGATCTTCAAGCTCTTGCTTTGCGTCAAAGGATTCTAAGGCAAGTTGGTGCAGTTGATCTTTCAATCAAGCTTTTTGAGCAGAGACTTGACCTACCGATTGTTCTTGCACCTGTTGGGCTAACGGGCATGTATGCACGTCGTGGTGAAGTACAAGCAGCGCGTGCTGCAGCGGCAAAAGGGATTCCTTTTACTCTATCTTCTGTTTCAGTTTGTCCCATTGCAGAAGTGCAGGAAGTGGTTGGAGGTGCATTTTGGTTTCAACTTTATGTTCTCAAAGATCGCGGCTTCATGCGTGATGTATTAGAGCGGGCTTGGGCATCTGGTGTTCGCACGTTGGTTTTTACCGTTGATATGCCAGTTCCTGGTGCACGTTATCGTGATGCGCATTCGGGGATGTCTGGTCCTTATGCTGGATTACGCCGTTTTTTACAAGCTTTTACGCATCCACATTGGGCTTGGAATGTTGGTATTATGGGGCATCCCCATGATCTTGGAAATGTTTCCACTTATCTCAAAAAGAAAATTGCATTGGATGATTATGTTGGTTGGCTTGGGGCAAATTTTGATCCATCAATTGGTTGGCATGATCTACAATGGATTCGAGATTTCTGGAAGGGAAAAATGATTTTGAAAGGCATTCTTGATCCAGAAGATGCACGAGAAGCAGTACAATTTGGTGCTGATGGTATTGTTGTTTCCAATCATGGCGGGCGCCAACTCGATGGTGTTTTATCAACGGCGAGAGCATTACCAGCAATTGCCGAGGCTGTAAAGAATGATTTGGTTATTTTAGCAGATTCTGGTGTGCGTTCTGGACTTGATGTTGTACGCATGATCACGCAAGGCGCGGATGCCGTTATGATTGGTCGTGCTTATGTTTATGCACTCGCAGCAGCAGGTGAGAAAGGTGTTGCTCACCTGCTTGATCTTTTTGCCAATGAAATGCGGGTTGCTATGACATTGACTGGTGCTCAGACACTCAAAGAGATTACACGTGAAAGCTTAGTGAATACA
>NZ_HE998014.1:6824-7607 GCF_000312585.1 Bartonella queenslandensis AUST/NH15 | reverse complement strand
AAAATTTGACAAAATAATCATCAAAATTATTGAGGACATTTCTTATCGTGCGTACACAAAGCCTTTTGTCGATGTGGTATATTTTTTAGATAGAGACTCATTCTATTCGTTAAAATCAGCAAGAATTTCTCAAGTGATGTCGTAAATTTTTTGGAAAATGTTACAACGCCACTATCGTCCTTTTATGAAAACTGTTAGCGTCTCAGATGAGACACCGTGAAGGTGTTTCAACGCAATAAAGCAAGATCTAGAAACCCTCACAGCTTTAGAATGGGCTTTAAGGTTCTATATTTATAGCGCTTATTAGCGGGAAGGTAGCTAATTGTACAATGAGAGTTAAAACCCGTTTTAGCCGCGTAGATTTAATCTTTTCCAATTTGAAGGTATGCCAAAACTTATTGACTAACCTTTAGAAGGTATTTGCATTGAACAGTTAAGTTGCTTTGATTTTATTATGCGTTATGAACGTCCAAACACCTTATTTTATTTTTCTTCATCTTATTGTGGTGTTAAAGATTATTATGGAAATGATTTGTGTAAGCGAGGGAATTATCAGATGATGGCATGAGTTTTGCATAAATATAAAGGAAGATTCCTATTGTCTTTAAACAATATGATAGAAGTTCAAAAAACTTTCAATTACTTTATAAAAAGATTATATCATCTTGTACAGATCGCTCTTCAAATAATGCAATTGTTGTTAAGGAATGGAGCATCACCAAATTTGATTTCAAAATAAAGAAACAATATGTATTAAAATTTTTTTTAATTTTGAAGACTTGT
>NZ_HE998014.1:4684-6397 GCF_000312585.1 Bartonella queenslandensis AUST/NH15 | reverse complement strand
ATAAGATAACAAAGATATCCTTAGAATATATTGGATACATTCAATCATTTCACGAAAATATAACCAGTTGAATCCTTTCTTTTCAAACCAAATATCATCCCCTTATCACTCCTATTAAATTCAATCACTCCAACCAAATTAAAAGACCATCAAAGCGTTTTAACTCTTTAAGTGTCTCTGCTTCTACTTTGAATATATTCACCTCTTTCAAATTTTTCATTGACTAATGTTTCAGAGGAATTACACTTTCATCATTTCACTTTTCGTGTATGTTTCCACCCACATAGACGCTCACCTTGTTCGTTATGTTTTAGAATATCTCTTGCCAAATTGGGGCTAATGACATTGATGTCTTGTCGATTCAAATAAATTGGCAGCCACCCAATACAAGAGGTTCGTTCATTCGTCGCGCAACCAGTTAGAAAGCTTATCGCGCACATCAGCATCACTTTTCTTATTAATTTCATTTTCTACCTCAAGCCGTGTTTTCGCTATATTAAAAGCTTCCTTCGTTTGTTTTTGCCTCTCCACTCCTTTTCCAAGGAAAAAGGCTTTCACTAAAGCTATAAAAAAAAGCTGCTATGATTGCTGACGTCACTGTCAGATATTTTTTTATCCATAAAATCATAGGCGATGTTCCTGAAAACGTTTAGCAATATACACCATAGCGGTACAAGCAGCTAAAACCATAATGCCTGCTAAAGCCCATTGGACAGGACCATTTCCGGCAAAAAGTCCCCCAAGTCCTGAAAAAGAGCCTATGATTGGCGCAAGAGCTTCTATTTTGCAAATGCCTGTCACCCCTTCTGCTTCTACTACATGATAATTGGGGGCAACATGTGCTCCTTTCGCCCATAGCCCTGCTTCGGCTGCTCGGCGATTGACAAGACCGCGGATACGTTTTCCTTTTACTCTTGTCCATTTTTGCAATTCAGTTGGTACCGCTTCATATTCACCTTTATTGAGTTTTTTTAAAAGTGTAGATTTGCAAAAAGCTGTTATTCCTACATTATAGGAGAATGATACTAAAGCTGCGAATTGTTCATCACTTAAAGGAACGGTAACAGCTTTTTCAATAGCGGCTTCACACTCTTTTAAGTCTTGACAAAGAATGTTTTCAGCTTCTTTTTCTGTAATTTTCATTTCTTTATGGACTCTTGGGGCGCCAGATGCACTTGTATGCCCATAACCAATTGTCCACACTCCACCGAAATCCTCATAGGCGCTTAAACGCAAACCTTCCCATTGCTTAATCAGAGCAAGTCCTTCTGTTGATATTTTTCGCATTTTTTTACCCTATAAAAAACCACACAAAGCAGGATATGAATTCAAAACTTACAGCAATTCAATTTTTAAGAACGAAACCTTGAAATAGACTCATCGATCTAAAACCACCATAGCGCGACCTGTTAAAGACCATATCGTTTTTTAATTACAACAAAGATTATTTTAATTTCTATTCATTTCGTACTAGTTAATTTTCTTTTGATCCTAAATACAATAAACTTTTGATAAACCAATTTATAATCAGATATTCCACCTATTAATAATTGATCTAAAATAATTTAGAGAAAAGTTACTTGAGAAATTCCAANATTTTTTAGAGAGGAAAAGATCTTTTCAATAAAAAACACAATAATAGGCATTAATTTTTAAATAATACTAAAATCTACAACATACGAAATACAAATTTTTATAAAAACAAAAAGCTAT
>NZ_HE998014.1:0-4132 GCF_000312585.1 Bartonella queenslandensis AUST/NH15 | reverse complement strand
CTAAACAAAAGAAAGCGGTGCCGCATGCCGGATTTGAACCAGCGACCCCATCATTACGAATGATGTGCTCTACCAACTGAGCTAATGCGGCATAGATTTTTAAGTCAATGAAACAAAAACCAATCCGAGGGTAATAGCTAAAAGTATGTATAAAAGCAAGTATGCATTTTTTAGACATGAAGAACAATTTTTATAAGATTCCTCATTAATTTCAAGAAGTATCAATCTTATAAGGAGTGCTGATATTGGAAAAATTTTTTATATGTGATTTCTAATACTAAAACTAAGGAAATTTTTTAGAGTGTAAGACAGCAGCCATAGAAAGGTAGAGAGCCTTCAATGGATTTCAATTTTTTCTGTATAGAGTTTTCTTATCGGCGCGGATTAAATTTATTCGCTAATTTCTTTGAATTGATGCAAATGGAGTGATGTTATCATTATCTATAAAAATCAGTAAGTGAGGGTATATATTTATATAAAGTGTTGTAATCCGTTCTTATGATCAAGTAACTTTCAGTTGTTTTGATAGGGTGAGGTACTCTAAGCTATATTAGTTGTGTTATAGTACAGTGAGTTCTGGAAATCTTTTTCAAGCTTAATTTTATTCTTCATTTTACGTATATGATATTTTTTTGAAAAGGCTTTGGTTTTTTGTAAGTTAAGATACAAAATACTATTGCTAAAGCACCAAAGATAGACCATGCTGGTAAATAAGTGAGAGTAATGCAAATTGAGGACAGAAAATCAGGCGTTATTTTGCATAGAGATTGATTAAGACTATAGATATCTGTTTGCAGAAGGTTTGCTAAAATTTTATTAAGGGGGGTTGTTGTCCAATGTGATGTGATTACAGAGTGTGCGTTGTCAATGACCAATGCTATAATTGCTAGTGTAACGAAAATGAAGGTCATTAATTTAAATAAAAGGTGGAGCATATTTTTTCTTAAAATTTTAACAAGACATACGTATAATGCGTAGAAAAATAAAGAGTTGCATTATTACAAAAAATAAATTTACGTTTGTGTTGTGCTTTTTGAAAAAGGTGCGTAATTTTTTCGATAAAAGTTGAGGTTAGACTCAACAAAAGTAACGAGGCATGATGTTTAACAAAAAGAACAATGAGTTAAAACGTAATCTTCAAAATCGTCATATTCAAATGATTGCTTTAGGAGGCGTTATTGGAACGGGTCTTTTTTATGGTTCAACAGAATCTATAAAATTGGCGGGTCCTTCGACTATTCTCGCTTATCTTTTCGGGGGACTTATTATTTATTTCATCATGCGAATGCTGGGTGAAATGTCAGTAGAGGAACCTACATCGGGTGCTTTTAGTTTTTTTGCTTATAAATATTGGGGAAGTTTAGCAGGTTTTATAACAGGTTGGAATTATTGGTTTCTTTATATTCTCGTCAGTATGACCGAACTTACAGTGATCGGATTTTATTTAGATCATTGGATTTTGATTGATCATTGGAAGTCGTCTTTTGTTGTTCTTGTGTGTGTGACATTGATCAATTTGTTGAATGTCGGTTTTTACGGTGAATTTGAATTTGGTTTGGCTTTGATTAAAGTTGCAGCCGTTGTTGGTATGATTATTTTTGGAATTTTTCTTATTGTCACTAGAATAGGTGGATATCAAGTAGGCATTCATCGTCTTTGGGAATATGGTGGTTTTTTCCCTTATGGGATAGAGGGAGTTATTTTAGCTACATGTGTGGTTATGTTTTCTTTTGGGGGAACAGAGCTGATTGGTATTGCTGCTGGAGAAGTATCAAATCCAACAAAAACAATTCCCACAGCTATTCGTAAGGTTATGTGGAGAATTGTAATTTTTTATGTTGGTTCTATTAGTGTTATTATGATGCTCAATCCGTGGAATATAATTGAGAAAAACGGGAGTCCTTTTGTAACAATTTTTGAGACGATAGGAATTTCAGCTGCGGGTCATATTTTGAATTTTGTGGTTATTATGGCTGCTATTTCAGTTTATAATAGTGGTATTTATTCTAATGGCCGTATGCTTTACGGTTTAGCTATACAAAAAAATGCACCCCATATTTTTAGTAAACTTAATTCTGCACGCGTTCCTTATGTTGCTATCCTATTTTCATCAATCTGTACTGCGATTATTATCATCGTTAATGCTCTTATTCCCAATAATAGTTTTATGCGAATTATGGCTCTTGCTACAGCAGCAGCGGTTATTACTTGGGGCATGATTGTTATTGTTCATTTGAAGTTTCGAAAGGCCCATAAGGACAAAAAAGAGCAGTTTATTTATGCTTTTGGTTTATATCCTTACGCTAACTATTTTTGCTTATGCTTTCTTGCTTTATTATTTTGTATAATGTTTATAAGTGGTTTTGGACAAAATGGATTCATAGCTCAACTGTTTGAGATTATAGGAATAAAGGCATCTTTTCTTAGGTCATATATTCCAGTGCAGATGCCTGATATGAGTTTGGCAGTCATTATTATTCCTCTATGGTGCTTGTTTTTACTTTTAGGTTATAAACTGAAACGATAGCGAAAGAAGAGCTAATCAAAGGGACTGATTGGAATAAATCTTGGGGCTTATAAAATTTGATAAGGTGACACAAATCTTTGGTGAGTTGTGTGTTTTAAAGAATATTACTGTACAACTTACTGAAAGACGGATTGCTGTTATTGGTGCAAATGGTTCTGGAAAAAGTACATTTGTTCGTCTTATCAATGGGCTCCAATTACCATCTCATGGTTTTGTAAGCGTTGATGGGCTTGATACAAAACGCGATGCAAAGGCGGTAAAGCGTAAAGTAGGATTTGTTTTTCAAAATCCTGACAACCAAATTGTTTTACCATTAGTTGAAGAAGATTTATCCTTTGGCCTTAAAAATTTGAAGCTTAGTAAAGATGAAATTAAGGAACGTGTAGATGAAATTTTACAGCGCTATGAACTTCAAGATTTCAGAAATCACGCTGTTCATTTATTAAGTGGTGGGCAAAAACAACTCGTCGCTATTTCCAGTGTAGTTGCCATGAAACCAGATTACATTATTTTTGATGAACCGACGACATTACTTGATTTACGAAATAAGCATCGCGTTACGCAAGTGATAGAAGAATTACCACAAACGGCAATAGTTGTATCGCATGATTTGGAGTTTTTGAAAAAGTTTGATAGAGTACTGGTTTTTGATAAGGGGGAGATAGTAATTGATGATGTACCTTTTGTTGCTATCAAGGAGTATATAAGAAGAATGTCATGATCGGTTTATATATTCCAAGGGATACATTTATTCATAGGTTAAGTCCTGGCGTTAAGTTATTATTTCTTACAGTATGTGGAACTTTTATAATAATGGTTTCATCTATACCACTTCTTGGACTCTTTTTATTATCTGTTATCTTATTCTATAGAGTTGCCAAGGTTCCTTTTAGCACTGTGATAAAGCAGTTTAAATCGATGGGATTGCTTTTAGTTCTTCTATTTTTATTTCAAACTACTTTTAGTGGTTGGCTTACAGGAGTTGAGGTTATATTACGTCTTGTTGTCCTTTTTTCTTTATCATCACTTATTTCATTCACAACAAAAGTTTCAGATATGGTGGAAGCAATTGAAGTAGGGCTTCAGCCTTTTCGTTGTTTTGGTATAAATCCACCAAAAGTGAGTATGGTTATCTCTATGGCAATCAGGTTTATTCCTCTTTTAAGTGAAAAGTTTAATGAAGTCCATGAAGCACAGCAAGCACGGGGACTTAATACTAACATTGTCGCTCTTGCAATACCTTTAATTATACGGACCATCAGAATGGCGTCAGAAGTGGCTGAAGCATTGGAAGCGCGTTCTTATGATGCTGATACTATTGATACAGCATCTCATAATAATCCAAATTTCTTATAATAAAAGGAGAATCAAATGAATACAAAAGATTTAGTCTATATAGCTTTATTTTCTGCTATTTATGCTGTTTTAAGTCTTTTCCCTCCTGTTTATCTTCCTTTTCTTCTAGGAGTCCCTATTACAGCTCAGTCGATGGGACCAATGTTAGCAGGGTCTATACTTGGGGCAAAAAGGGGGGCTCTCGCATCGCTCCTTTTTCTTATACTTGTTGCGATTGGATTGCCTCTATTACCAGGAGGTCGTGGTGGG
>NZ_HE998013.1:213389-214741 GCF_000312585.1 Bartonella queenslandensis AUST/NH15 | reverse complement strand
GCACCCGTGGCGTGAAACACGCTTGTTTTGAAAATGATTGTTTGGTTATTAGAAGCCTATCTCTTAAGGCTATAGAATTTCATCGGTCAGTTCATATTTCTTAGACATGATTTTACTCTTTAATTAATGCATGCTTTGTCGTTTAAGTTCTTGAGACAGCAGCCCCATGCCTTTTGTGGTTATTTTTGCGCAAGGAATGACTTTTTCTATTCCACTTGCGGTTTGAAGTGTGATGGTTGGACAATCCATAAGTTGCTTTTGGATTTTGTCTTGATAAGGAAGCAAATTCCCTCCTGTTGTACGTCTGTAAATCCAACCTTTTTGCTGTAAGAATTGAATGAATTGTTTGGGTTGCATTTCCAGAATTTTAGCAGCTTCTGTAAGTCCAAAGAGCCCATTGTGACGTTGCAAGCTTTCAAGAGCAGCTGCTTTTGGTTTAAGGGTATTCACTTCGCTTTTTAAGGACTCTAATTGCGTGACGCTTTCTAAAAGCAGTTTCTTAACAAAGAGAGGATCTTCTAGAGCATTTGCAAGATTTAATTGAGGGAATTGTTTTACACGCCGTTCGCATTCAATGAAATATTGACGGGCTTCTTTCCCTTTTTCATTACGTTCGATCATGGAAAGTTCTTTTGCCATGTCTAAGGTGAGATGGTATTCCATGCTTGGTCGACCTCTTAAGGATTTCGCTAAAATTTTAGCGAAAATGATGAAATCTTGATTTTCTTGGAAATTATATTCTTTAATACGATTTTTAATCCAATCTCTAAAATTGGAATTAACTTCCAAAAATGTATGCAATTCACGAGCGTTGACCGTTTGAACGGTTTCGTGTTTGATTGTATTTTGCTGGATAGCAATAGGCTTTTCCATGACGGACCTCATACTGGTGGGATTGAAAGGGGCGTTTGAGAAAACGCCCTTTAGAATTTAAATCACATCACAAAGGCGCAATTTATTTTGCTCTTCATAGGTCCCATAGACCTCATCATTATATTTTTCTTTTGCTAAATCATCTAAAAGATCATTGAAAGAATTACTTTCACGGACAAAGTAATGAACCTCACTATCCTCATGGAGATGTTCAATATTTTTTTCTACATATGCGTCTGCGATCTCTTCAGAAATGTCTTCGCAACTTTTTTCAGAAGGATTGATGCGAAAGATTTGGATTGCATCATCTACCTCATCAACAATGCTTAGAATTTGGCTTGCATCAAGTGGTCCCGATTCTGCAATGTTTTGATCGTTATCGTAGGCAACTAATAAAATTTCATTGGAATGAATGAGAATTGGATTTTCCATAATTTCCCCTCCCTAACGCCTCTTGGCGATTGTTTGTGTTAATGTAT
>NZ_HE998013.1:209861-213237 GCF_000312585.1 Bartonella queenslandensis AUST/NH15 | reverse complement strand
GGATATATTAGTACATTATGAACGAAATATAGTCAAGTACAAAACGTACTATTTTGATAAAAAAATAAAAAAAGTGACGAATCAATACATATTTTTAGAATCAGTAGCTTGCTATAACCTGTTAATAGCAAGCTAATTGATGACTTAAAAAAAGAATCCTATTGTACTTACATGTCAAGAATAGTACGTCGTACACGACCTATTATAGAGATAGCGCCTTCAAGTTTTGGAGCTTTTATTGTTTTATCGTACGAAGCAGGCTGAAAAGGAGGATTATCATTTGGTCTGTATCGTTTATATGTTGCTCGTCCAGTTTCATCTGCAATTACATAGCAGGCATTAGGTACAAGCCTTTTGTCTCGCATATTTACCAGTATTATGGAATCTGGGGGGCTAATTTTATTCATGGATGCACCATCCACACGCAACGCAATCCATTCACCAGCAGGAAGATTAACAGCTTCTGTCATAGGGTAATCTGAAAAATCCGTTATCCCATCTTGTTCCTTTAACTCTCCAGCACTAATCCATGAAATAAGAGGAATACTTATATTAAGGCTAGGATTCTCTTGAGGAGATTCACCATATAAAATCCATCCCGGATCGACGTTAAATACTTGTCCATAGAGTTCGGCTTTTTGTCGAGAAACAGGACGATTTCCATTTTCATGACTAATTAGAGTATTTTGATTAAGAGCTGGTATAGCGCGTGCCGCCTCACTTGGTGTTGCATACCCAGCATTTTTACGCGCTATTTTAAGTCTATCTTTTGGCAAATAACTCATTCGTACATTATCCACTATTTTTTTCATTCATTGTGTACTATTTTATCTTGATTTAAAGTTGTACGTAATGTACTGTTATGGTCATGGTTAATAATCTTTATGTCAAAAATTTGATTGAGTCTTGGGGATCTATACGTCAATTTGCAAAGGAAATTGGTTGTAGCTATGAAGCTGCACGTAAAATGCGCGATCGCAATAGTATCTCCCCAAAATATTGGAACATAATTATCCAATTGTCTGAATCCAAAGGTCTATCTTGGGTTACGCTAGATTGGTTTCTTCATATGTATGCGCATAAATCTCATGGGGTTTCTCTTCCAATAACAGAACAAGGAAGAGGTATGATTTCTCCAACAGAGAAATTTACAACATCGAATGATACACGGTCAATTTATATGAATAATTCCACAGACAACAACAAACACTCCCAGCAGCATTCACAGTCTTAAAGAAGAGAGATTATGAGAAACGGAATATTGAAGAAGATCCACACCCAGTTCTGCAGATTAATAGGTTGTAATACAAAAATAAAAAGTGAAGATAAATTTGTGGAAGAATGGAGAACAGTACCAGATCGTGAACGTAGCATAAAAGAACTTATAGAACGGCATACGATTCATACGGAAATTCTTAAAGAACAAGAAGAGTGGTATAAGTCAAAATTTGATAATTGGATGAAATGGCATAAAGCACTTCTTGCAGAGCGAGATAAGTCAATTGAGGATCAACAAGTAGCTCTTGAAAACCTATCCTCTTTAATTAAGCAAAAAAATAAAACGTTGCATAAACAAAGATTAAAATTGGATTTACAGATGAGAGCTATTGATAAGTTAAATCATAGGATCAATGAGTTAGCCAACAAAGAAGTTAGATTAGTCGATTTTCTCTTACCAGGAGAAACTGTTAATTATAACGTCAAAAATCCATAAAATAAGGATCATCAGCAACCAAGAAATATTTAGGATCAACTACATGATATGTGGCTTTTGAGCGTGGCCATGACGCCCAGAAATGCACAGTGCGTGTTTCCTCTGGATTAATAATTGAAGTGTGTTCAAGTGTAAAATTTGCAATGTTGCGGGAACTAGGCTTACGACAGGTAATCATGAAATCTAAACAAGTGATGCCCCCAGCAGGAATAATAAAAAAATTTAATGCATACTCTAATGAGGAATTGGATTTTATATTTTTCGGACCTGTAGCAATGAGTTTGGGAGCTGTTCTTTTCGTGATGAAGGGCTGCTCACTTCGGATATCAGATTTATAAGACAAAACAGAGCAGGCATTCTTAATAAACTTAAAGGGACTTCTTTTAGATATGCGTATATTCCTTATCATTATATCTTTTCTCGTAAGATTTTTAATATACAGCCCTACCTTAACAGTTGAGGAAGCTTCATATTTTTGTGGGATGAATATTGCTTTTAATCTCAAATATGGTCCCAAATCCCGCGCTTTTTTATCTTCTAATAGAATCGCTGTCTGGGTTTCTGATGCTATAGTTTGTCGTTTGAAGATTTTAAGTTGTTTTTTTAAGCTTCGTTGTTGCACAAAAAGTGCCACCATTCCAGTAACTATCGTAGCAATGATAGGGGCGATCGTAGGGTTATTACGTATCCAGCGTAGCAAAAATACAGCGTTATCATTTATCCAGTGCAATAAGAATATAGCATTCTCAACTATCCATTCTTGCATCATAACTCCCCCTACTTTTTTAGAATCGTTGGGAGGGTACTTTTTCACAAACATTCTTGCAAGACAGGCAATTACAACACGTTCTGTCATAGCACACATATAAATACGTAGAACCTTAAGGGGGGGCTTATGATCACTCATGCACAAACCATTCTTTGTTTTGATTTAGGTACCAAGACTGGATGGGCAATATGTGGTGCGGATGGGCATATCATCAGTGGTACTATGAATTTTCAACCCCGTCGTTTTGAAGGCGGTGGCATGCGTTTTTTACGCTTTAAGCAATGGCTTTCAGAAATAAAAGCGACAGCAGGGGGCATTGATGAAGTTTATTTTGAAGAAGTGCGCCGGCATGTGGGTACAGACGCCGCTCATATTTATGGTGGTTTGCTAGCGACATTAACGGCGTGGTGTGAACACGAACAAATTCCTTATGAAGGTATTCCGGTTGGTACAATAAAAAAAGCCACAACGGGGAAGGGGAATGCCTCGAAAGAAGAGATGATGAGTGCAATGCGTGCAAAAGGGCATGCACCAAAAGACGATAATGAAGCAGACGCTTTATCAATTTTATATTTAGTTAAAGAGAAGGAGATTGGGGATGTCCAATAGAAATAAGTTTGTAACAATTAATGTAGAGAAGTGTCTTCTTGATCTTGCTTTTTTACCAGCGATTGAATGCAATGTTTATCTCAGGTTGCGATTGCAAATGCTCTACACTGGCGAACCTCTTATAAATAATTCACAAGGATTTTCTTATCTTACTAAATGTTCAGTAAAAAGATTTGAAAAGGCGTTAGATTATTTATTGAGGGTTGGAGTCATCATACGTTTAGAAGACGGTCGTTTGTGGAGTTTACAGGTTGAAGAGGAACTCAACAGTATTGAAGAAGACC
>NZ_HE998013.1:207826-209142 GCF_000312585.1 Bartonella queenslandensis AUST/NH15 | reverse complement strand
CAGTACGAAGAGATCCCTGACAAAGTTGATTACAGTACCAAAGCTCAAGTGAAAGCTTGGATATATGGGGGTAATTTGCCAAGAAATGTTCTCAATTACGAGCCTCTCATAGATGAAATCAACAGAGAAATCAAAAAACTATCGAAAACCGCAGGAAATAAATATGTTTACAGATAGACAGCTAAGGGCTTTGTTTGGCGTCATAATCTTTATAATTCTATGCTTTTTAGGTATCAAAAAAAATTATGATTTTATCCAAGGTATTTTGATATTCGCTTCTGTTTCTTTAGTAACAGTAACAACTATTTTTGCAATTTTATGCAATTCTCATATTCCTTTTGAATTGCAAAACAACCCAAAATATAAACATGGCAATACAACAGGTTGGAAGATATTAACACGCGATTTACAACAATATATGCATGGAATCTTAAAGCTCATAATTTTAGCATTTGTCGTTTTAATTTTTCCAAATAGTTATAAAGAAACGGTTTTTTTCTCTATTATTTCTAAATACCTAAAGTACGAGCTTCCTTTATCGTTGGATACCGTGTTTTGGTATTCAGATATTGTTATTTGGTACTTTTTTTTAGTCAGTTCATTCTTTCTCATGTTACGGACACGCAGTTTAATAAATATATCGATTTACGCGATACAATCATCTATTAAAAAGACAAAGAGCTAGAAAAAGCGCTTGATCTTCAATTGGGTAGATACAAAAATGGAAAAAAGTGAAAAGTCTTATTGACATATAGAATCAGTGCTGTTAGAAGAGAGTCAAGTGCCTAAGAAACACTGAATCGTAAGCGGTTAGATCACGAAAGATCTTTCCCATGTCTTTAAAATACTGACTATCTTTTATGTTTGATAAAACATATGATGATTTATGTCGGGTGTAGCTGTGCCATACAATACCCTTATGGGAAAAGCATAGCGACGGACTTACGACCGTGTTTCTTAGCACCCGACGCTCTTAGGGGTGTCAATAAGAAACTCTAATTTCGTAAGGAAACATCCCAATGAAAAAATATGAATTAACTAATGAAACAAAAGAAGTTCGCGATGCTGAAACCGGTCAACCTAAATTCTTTTATCGCATTCGTGCTTTAAGAGATTTTGATGATGTTAAGGCTGGCGATCTAGGCGGCTTTATTGAAAAGGAAAGCAATCTCTCTCATGATGGTAATTGCTGGGTTTATGACGATGCAATTGCAGCATATGATTCTGTTGTTAGTGAAAATGCGAAAATACGTAATGAAGCCGTTGTTGCTCAAAATGCTAAAGTTTATGGTAATGTTGTAGTGAGTGATAAGGCT
>NZ_HE998013.1:195961-207166 GCF_000312585.1 Bartonella queenslandensis AUST/NH15 | reverse complement strand
TTTGTGATAATGCCATGGTTTATGGAAAAGCCTTTATTTTTATAGAGGCAAAAATTTATGACAATGCCAAGGTTTATCATAGTGCTTATGTGAAAGGCTTTGTTTATGGCAATGCAAAAGTATCAGGGTCCGCTAGTATATATGATGATGCTCATATTTTTGATCAAGCAAGAGTTTATGGCAAAGCAATTGTTTGTAAAGATGTCAAGATTTATGGCAATGCACGTGTTTATGAGAATGCGCAAATTTATGAAAAAGTAGAAATCTATGATGATGCATGTGTTTCTAATAGATCTATTATTGCTGAAGGTGTAAAAATTTATGGCAATGCCGTTCTTAGGGAAAAGAAAATATTTCGTGAGGATGTTTGTAGTAATGATGCCATTAGTAAAAAAGCAGCATAAATAACGAGGCGGGGGCTGCTTTGTAGCAGAAAAGAAAGCCATGTCATTTGCGTGATGTGGCTTTATGTTTATCACAAGATAAAAACATAATTTTATATGTTAAAAAACAATAATATCCTTTTGAAATAATTGAAAAAATAAACAAATTATGCTAAGATTTTTCACATATTTAAATACAAATTTAAGGTAAGTAAAAACATGCTAAACAAAGTGACATTAATCGGACGCCTTGGTGCTGATCCCGAAAGCAAAACAATGAATTCTGGAGCTGAAATAGTCAATTTTCATATGGTAACTTCTGAAAGCTATACCGATAAAAAGACCCATCAAAAAGTAGATAAAACTGAATGGCATTCCATTGTGGTTTTTAATCCACATTTGGCAAAAATTGCTCTTCAATATTTACGCAAAGGTTCAAAGGTTTATGTTGAGGGTCAATTACAAACCCGTAAATGGCAAGATCAAAGTGGTCATGACCGTTACAGTACAGAGATTGTTTTAAAGGCTTTTCATGGTGAGATTATACTTTTAGAAAAGTCGGGACAAAGCAATTTAGGTGTGGAAAATAATCAGCAGGTAGGGGGCACTTATTCCGCAATGGTACACACTTCATCACATGGTTCTTTTGAGAATGAAATCCCATTTTAAAGTGATTGGAATGGGAAAAGATATGAAAACAAAAGCATGTTCAAAAGCAGCGAAATTACGTGCCAAGAGGAAGAAGAGAAGAATAAAACTTGAAGACAATCGACGACAGCAGGGTGAACAATCTTCAAGAGCAAAAGGTTCATCGGATAAAATAGCTCTTGAAGCAAGGGCGAGATTAATGGGTTTAAGTCTTGAACAGGCAAGAGACCCACGGTCCGCTACCAATTTAGGCAGGTTGGTTCTCTTAAACGAAAAGGAACCAGGCAAGGGCATTACACCTGATCAATATGACGCTATCGTAAAATACCTTCACGTGGTGAATGAATATAAGCAAGCACTCCTTTCACCGGGAGCTGAATGGGAAAAAGGAGTCATTTTACTGAATGATAATGGTGGATATGAGAAATGGTATCAGCGAGCAGTTCAGCGTTATGATGATGTCAATAAAGCACTTGTAGAGGGGCAAAGAGATAATCCTCATGCAAACTTCGAGATCATTATAAAGCATGTGATCTTACGTGATATTGCTATGTCTCATTACATGGTCGATTTACGTCTTTTATGTGATATTCTCTATAGACATTTCAATCCACAAAAGATCAATGCAACAGGGGAAAAAGCTTATATATGGCGGTCATTATCGCATATGTAGGTTGAGGAAGAAAAAGAGCGAAAAACATTTAAATTAGCGATTTTTCGTGCAAAATATGATGAATAATATTATATAAATAATATGATCATATCAAAAAATTATATTAATGGAATAATAATATGCTAGGGAAATCTCTATTCATCGCTGATCCTCGTGTTAGGGAATTAGTTGAACAAGTAAAGAATGAGAACGGTTTTAAAAGTTTGCGTGATACCGTCGAAAAAGGAATGTTGCTTTTACAAGAGCAAAAACGGAACGAGCCCTCTATAGACGATAAAATAAAAGCGATACAAAAAAGATTTAGAACGAGAGTCAGAAAAAATAACCCCCATTGGAGCGAAGAAGAGAAGAAGGTTTTTTTTGATGATTTGAGTGGGGGAGCATGATGTTTATTGATGCTTCAGCAATTATAGCAATTATTAACGAAGAACCAGAAGCCGCATTCTTTAATGAAAAACTAAAATCAGCCAAGAAAATTTATTCATCTGCTATGGCAAAATTTGAGGCAGTATCGGGGCTTTGTATGTTCAATACACCGAAGGGTAAGCCAATATCACAAACAACGCTCAAAGAAAGTAGGCTTGCTGTGCATGAGTTTTTCATGGCATATAGAATTTCTATGATCACTTTATCTGAAAATGAAGCTGAGAAGGCTCTTGATGCAAAGCAAAAATTTGGCAAGGGAACAGGACAAAAAGCACAATTAAACATGGGAGATTGTTTTGCATATGCCTGCGCTGTCAACTATAAATTGCCTTTATTGTTCAAAGGAAATGACTTTATTCATACGGATATTCGTAGGGCTTAATTTTTTTCTTGATTTTGCGAAAAACTTTAATTAAAATGCGATTAATCATACGGGAGAGCTGCGTCTAAAATTACAGCAGAGAATTCTTCGTCAACTCCTTTTATGAAATTGACATGATTTGTTAAATTGACATGATGATTTAGAGCCCTGCGTTTTGCGGGGTTTTTTGTTATTTGGAGAAAGTATTGGATGACAGCAGAAAATACAAAACAGGCTCCACAATCCAAAAAAACGCCACCAAGAGCAGGTCAGGGACGTGTTAAAGGCGTGCCGAATAAGAATACACGTCTTTTGAAAGAGGCAATCATTAAAGCAGCAGAGCGTGCTGGTAAAAAATATGGTAATGATGGTTTGATTTCTTATTTAGAAAAACAGGCAGTGAGATGCCCAACGGCTTATTTAGCGTTGCTTGGAAAGGTATTGCCCTTGCAAGTGACTGGTGAAGGTGGTGGCGGGCTTCATATTGTTGTTGAAACGGGCAAGCCTGAAATATTAGGTCATGAAGAGATTGCGGGTTAGGCTTGATTACACGCCCAGACGGTGGCAGAGAGAGTGTCATCTAAGGCTCAAGCGGTTCAATGTTATTGCCTTGCATAGACGCGGAGGAAAATCCGAATTCTCTCTCATTGAGCTTTGCGATAGTGCGATGAGATGTACAAAGGAGATGCCGTTTTTTGCTTATGTAGCTCCTTACCGCAACCAGGCTAAGACCATTGTGTGGCGGCGGTTAAAGCGTAAGCTTTTGCCTCTTATAGAGCTGAATGCTGTCGAGATTGGTGAATCAGAGCTCAAAATTACTTTTAAGCATAACCATGCAGAAATCCGCTTATTTGGGGCTGATAATCCTGACGCCATGCGTGGTTTACGGCTAGATGGTTGTGTGATTGATGAAGTAGCGCAGATCAAGCCAGAAGTTTGGAGTGAGATTATACAGCCGGCTTTATCTGACCGCTTGGGATGGGCCTTATTTATTGGGACGCCGAAGGGTATTAATCTGTTCAGCGAATTGTTTTACGGTGCACAAGGAGAGAAAGATTGGTTTAGAGCTTCCTATACGGTGAATGATACGCAGACCATTGATCCCGAGGAAGTCAAACGGCTGCAGGCAGACATGTCAGAGAAGGCTTTTGCGCGTGAATATCTTTGTGATTTTGAAGCCGCAAGCGATGATCAGTTAATCAGTATGACAGATATTGAGGGAGCCACAAGCCGTCGCTATGGTGAGCATGATGTTCTTTATGCTCCAAAGATCATAGGAGTTGACCCTGCTCGTTTTGGAAATGACAGAAGTGTTATTTTTAAACGCCAAGGTGTGCAAGCTTTTGAGCCTCTCGTTTTCCATGGGCTGAATAATATGGAATTAGCAAGCCGTGTGGCTCATGTTATGCAAGAATGGCAGGCTGATGCGGTATTCATTGACAGTGGTGGTGGAGCAGGGGTTATTGACCGTTTACGACAGCTTGGTCATGACGTAATTGAGGTGTCTTTTGGAGGCAAAGCAAGCACAAGTCGATACGTGAATAAGCGTACTGAAATCTGGTGTGCTATGAAGGAGTGGCTCTGTGGTGGTGGCGCAATACCCAATCGCTCAGGACTAAAACAAGAATTAGCAACGCCTGTTTATTGGTTTAATGCCAATGGGCAAGTTTGTTTAGAGTCAAAAGAAGAGATCAAAAAGAGGCTCAGTGGTGGCGCTTCACCCGATGAGGCGGACGCACTCGCTTTAACCTTTTCTCACCCTGTCGTAAGCCGCCATGACATGGATATGCGTAATCTTCAAAGAAGACAGCGCAAGGAATACAACCCTTATGAACGCAATAACCAGTGGTGAAGAATGAACGACTTAGCAAAGTTGATAGAGACAAAACTTGAAGTCATTGAAGATAGCGGAGAAATCATTGCTCCGGTGAGCCTTACAGAGCCCTGTGAACATGATCTCAATGTCATGCGAGAATTTGAACAGGCGGTTCAGAATTGTTCTGAAGAGGAACAGATTTACACTGATACGCACCATACTTTGCATGGAGGGGTTTACAGCCGGACAGTCTTTGTGAAGAAGGGATCTCTTTTTACCACAGCTCTTGTTAAGAAACCGACAACATTAATTATCCATGGCAATATCAACATATTCGTGGGTGGTAAAGTGGTTCATTTAAAGGGGCATAGAGTGATCATGGGGTTGGCAAACCGCAAAAGCGTTATTTATGCCGTGGAAGACAGTTATGGAACGCTTGCTTATGCCACAAAAGCAAAAACCGTTGAAGAAGCAGAGAGAGAATTAACCGATGATCTTCTGAATTCATCTTTAGCAAATTCGGATAATAAGATCCTCATCACAGATCAATCTTAATTATAGGAGAATGTCATGTCATTAATCGCTGTAGGTATTGCTGCAAGTGTAGGAACTACGATTTGGGGAATGAGTCAAGCAGAGAAGGTTAAAGAACAAAATAGGAAAGCGTTAGAGAGCCAACAACGTGCTCAGGAACAAATGAGGATAGACGCAGAAAAGCAGCGGCAAATGAGTCAGGCAGAATTGAATAAGGCAAACCGTAAGAATGCCGATAAGAAAGCCCTTCTGGATAAAGCAAGAAAGGGTGCCTCTTCTTCTACCATGCTTACGGGCGCAAAGGGGATTAATTTTGATGAGCTTAGTCTTGGGAAAAACACTCTGTTGGGACAGTAAATGATGCAAGAGGATAGTGTTCAAGAGACACGAAAGGTTAAGCCACCCGAACGTGCTAAACTTTTGTCACGCCATAAACAACTTAAAAGTGAGCGTGCCTCTTGGGTTCCTCATTGGCAAGAAATATCCGAGAGCCTTTTGCCACGCAGTGGGCGTTTTTTCGTGAGTGATCGAAACAAAGGGCAAAAAAAGCACAACCGCATTTATGATAATTCAGCGATACATGCTCTCTCTATTCTTGGTGCAGGTATGATGAGTGGGGCAACCTCGCCTGCAAGACAATGGTTTCGGCTTGGGACTTCAGATCCTGAATTAAACACTTACCAACCGGTCAAAGTGTGGCTGGATAATGTGGCAAAGCTGATGCAGCGTGTGTTTACGAAATCAAACACTTACAGCACTCTACACACAATGTATGAGGAATTAGGCGCCTTTGGGACGTCAGCAACGCTGACATTGCATGATTTTCATAATATCATTCATCATTATCCTATCCCCATTGGGGAATATGCTCTTGCAACGGATTATAAGGGCAAGGTGAATACGCTTTACCGCGAATTTCAAAAGACTGTTGGAGAGATTGTCGGTGAGTTTGGCTATAAAAATTGTAGTCAATCGGTTCAAAAATTATACGACCGTGGCAGCCTTGACGAATGGATTACCCTCATTCATGCTGTAGAGCCTAGAGCTGATAGAGATTCTTCTAAGCGTGATGCGCTCAATATGCCTTTTGGGAGCTATTATTTTGAAGCAGGAGGGAGTGGGAATAAATATTTAAGGGAAGGGGGATTTAAGTATTTTCCAGCACTTGCACCGCGTTGGAAATTGCAAAGCGGTGATATTTATGGACACAGTCCAGCCATGGAATGTTTAGGGGATATTCATCAGCTCCAGCATGAGCAATATAATAAGGCTCTTGGAATTGATCTAGCCAATAAAATGCCCTTGCAAGTTCCCCCAAGTTTAAAAAATCATGAAGTGGATACACTTCCAGGAGGCATTACCTTTGCTGATCAATCTACGGGAGGTATTCGTCCACTCTATGAAACGCGCTTGGATATGAATTATCTCTTAATGGATATTCAAGATGTGCGACAGCGCATTCGTTCCTCTTTCTATGCCGATTTATTTTTGATGCTTTCTCAGGCGGATAATACGCGTATGACAGCCACAGAAGTCGCTGAGCGCCATGAAGAAAAGTTGTTAATGCTTGGTCCTGTTTTAGAGCGTTTACATAATGAGCTTTTGAGCCCTTTGATTGATGTGACTTTTGCCAAAATGGTAGAAGGTGAAATTTTGCCTCCAGCGCCGCAAGAAATCCAAGGAATGGATTTAAGCGTTGAGTTTATTTCCATGCTTGCGCAAGCACAGCGCGCTATTGGGACAAACAGTATTGACCGTTTTGTGAGCAGTCTTGGCATGGTGGCGCAAATGAAACCGGAAGTCGTGGATAAATTTGACGGAGATAATTGGGTTGATGCCTATAGCGATATGCTTGGTGTTGATCCTCGTTTGATTGTGGCAAATGATCAAGTTGCTCTCATTCGTCAACAACGAGCACAAGCCCAAGAACAGCAACAACAGTTGGAAGAGGAAGAGCAGAAGGCGAATATTGCTCAGAAATTGGCGCAATCGCCTACGGGAGAGGGTGGGCAAAATGCTCTTATGGATGTCTTAAACCAGTTTAGTGGTTATAATTCCCCTTCACCTTTAGAAAGATAATCGATGCAAAATTTTGATCCCTTAGACTTGCAGTCGCGCACTGCACGTGAGGAAGACCTGCGTGAAAAAATGAGGCAAAGCCGCTTGAAAGAGTGTGCTGAAATCAAGTGGTTAATGCAGGAAGAAATGGGGCGTGCCATTGTTTGGCGCCTGCTTAACAATGCAGGCATTTATCGCTCTTCTTATAGTGAAAATGCACTTGCTATGGCGTTTAGTGAGGGCAAAAGAGAAATGGGACTTCGTTTGCTAGACAGCCTTACCCGTGAATGCCCTGAACTTTACCAAACCATGATAAAGGAGAATACAAAGAATGTCTGATGAACAAGCACATGCCGAGGCTGTAACAGGGCAGCAAACTATGCCTCAGGAAGAGGTTACTGATAAGCTTTATGACAATATGGGTGAACCAGAAATACCATTGAGTAAACCAGAACAAGAGCAGCAAGAGCCACAAAAAAAGGGGGAGGGAGAGACAAAAAATGAAAGGAAGAGCCAAGAAAATGAAGCTGATCAAAAATCTTCTGAAATTCTTGGTGCACCTGAAAACTATAGCTTTAAAGAATTTGAAGGCGCAGATTTTGATCCCGTTATCGAGAATGGATTAAAGGAGGCGGCAAGAGAACTTAATCTTTCTCAAGCCGCTCTGGATAAGTTTATGGATAAAATGGTGCCCCTGGCCCTTCAAAGACAAAAAGAGCGCATGGAGGTATTTTCTCAAGAATTTGTCACAGCCTCAACCAATGATGAAGAGTTTGGTGGTGAGAAGTTACAAGAAAACCTTGCCATTGCTCAAAAAGCTATGGGGCAATTTGGCTCACCAGAATTGAAAGAGTTTTTAAACCAATCGAGGCTTGGCAACCACCCTGAACTTATCCGCGCTTTTTATCGGGTGGGTAAGAACATGAGCGAAGACGGCTATGTCGGGAGTTCTCAAGGGGCAGGGACGGGAAAGAAAACACTCCAAGACTTTGATAGCATGGCACGCGCCATTTACGACAACAACTAATCTTAACTTTGAAGGAAATCTATGATGGAACCAGAAACAACCTCTTTGCCAAATTCTAACCTTACTCTTGTCGATTGGTCTAAGCGACAGGATCCTGATGGTAAGATTCCCATTATTGTGAATCTCTTATCTCAAACCAATGAAATTTTGCAGGATGCCGTTTATAAAGAGGGGAATTTACCCACCGGCGAACGCGTTGTTGTTCGCACAGGGTTACCGACAGTTTATTGGCGTGCTCTTAATAAAGGGATTCCCTCCAGTAAATCAACCACAGCGCAAGTTGATGAGGCTTGTGGCATGTTGGAAGCGCGCTCAAGCGTGGATAAAGATTTAGCAATCCTGAATGGAAATGCCTCACAATTCCGTTTATCAGAAGATACGGCTTTTTTGGAGTCGATGAATCAAGAACAAGTGCAGACGCTCTTTTATGGTAATCCAGCGACGAATCCGCAAAGCTTTCTTGGGCTTGCCCCCCGTTATAGCGATAAGAGTGCACCCAATGGAGCGAATATCCTAGATGCAGGCGGGCGTGGCTCAAACAATACTTCTGTCTATTTGGTGGTTTGGGGAGATCAGACAGTCTATTGCCATTTTCCAAAAGGCTCAAAAGCGGGGCTTATTCATGAAGATTTAGGGGAGATTGATATCTTTGATTTCGAGGGTGGAAAATATCGTGGTTATGAGACACGCTATCAATGGAAGAACGGTCTTGTTGTCAAGGATTGGCGCTATGTGGTGCGTATTGCCAATATCGATGTGAATGATTTGAAGGAGCAGAAGGGAACGCAAGCCCCTCGTGCCTCTACAGCATTGATCAATCTTTTATCTGATGCCGTTTATCATGTTCCCAATATCAGTTTTGGGCGTCCTGCTTTTTATATGAACAGATCTGTTCATAAAGGACTTGCTCGGGCGGGCTTGGAAAAGAGTCAAGCTGTTGTGACAATTGAAAAGGGGCTGACCCAATTTGGAAAGCCTCATTCATGGGTGGATTTCCTTGGCGTGCCATTGCGTCGTGCTGATGCGCTCTTAAACACTGAAGAAGTTGTGAAATAATGAAGGAGAAAAACAGAGATGATTACAGATGATTTTTTAACACTCAGCGAAGAACAGACGATAAAAGATACCACTTATTCGTATGGCAGCATTGACTTATCCACACAACGAGACATTGGAGAGGGAAAACCGCTTTACATGTATTTTTCAATTCCACAGTCCTTTAAAGGAGGAACAAGTGTGGAGTTTCAATTGGTTATTTCTGATAATGAGGGCTTTAAAACGGGCGAGACAGTGATTGGCACAACAGGTGCTATCGCAGTTGAAAAATTATCAGAAGGAAAGGCACTTTTCATAACCATTCCTCCTATTATTGGCTCAACAGGCAAGCGTTATCTTGGGGCGAAATATGTTGTTGAGGGGACGAATACAAGCGGAAAGGTGAGCGCCACTCTTGTTGAAACCGTCCAGGATGGAATGAAAGTCTACCCTGCGACCATGCAGAATATCTAGGGAGGATTTATGCCGATTTATAAGGCAAAGACAACATGTTTTGTTGGCAAAGCCGTTCGGCACAAAGGTGAAAGCTTTGAATATAATGGAGCGCAAAATGACCACCTTGAACGGGTGGCAGGAAGTGAGAGCACTCATTCACCACCAAAAGCTATGCCAGAAACGATTATGCCAGAGGCTGTGCCAGAGACTAAGCCAGAGGTTGTGACAAAGGTTGAGCAAGAAATTGTAGATACAAAGCAAGATCTTGAGCCAAACAAACGCCCTGGAAAACCACAAGCAAACAAAGCTTGAAACAAAAGGAGGTGGGTGGGACCGCTCCCGCCTGCTTTGGAAAGCAGCAACGTTTCTTAAAATTTTAACAAAACGCTCTCTGTGAGCAGGCAATGAAGACAGCTCTCTCCAAATTTGGATACACCTATTTAGAATTTTTTTCCTCAGTTTCTTCAATCATACCGTCAATAACGGTGCGCGTTAAAAGCAGCATGTAAAAAATATTCAGTGCGGCTATCCCAAAGAGAACGAAGCCTACCAAATTTGTTATATCAATGGAGTTTAGATCACCGCTATCAGGCCAGAGAGCTATGTATAATTCATCTCCATATTTGTGCACAATTAATGTGAAAAAAACAAATGATATGATTGAAAACATGCAGCAATAGCAACCAACACGCAGATAAGATTTCAGCATATGGGTGCCGCGTTGCTGTGACGTTTCATCTATGTATTCATGCAGATTTTTAAGGTAGGAGGAATTACGCAAAAAGGCAATAGTGGCTATATAAAAGATGAATGTAACAAAGAAAAACATCGCAAAAATTTGCAGTGTTGTGGCAGTTAGCGTTATCCCGAGAAAAGGTATAATAATAATAGACACTAGCGGAATTAAAAAAGAAATCAATATATGAATTGTCTTCACAACGCCCCCCGATTTTTTGGTTATGCAATTTTTTTAATTGAGTGAAACTTCAACAAATAAAGTATTCAAGTCATAACGTCCAGCAATAAAGTAAAGGACATCTTAACGGCACTTAAAATATTTTTCAAAATATTCATTGACAATATTCATTTATTATGATTCCTTAGGGCAAGTGCCTAAGAAACACTTTAGTGATAAGCGGATAGATTGCCGAAATGATCTTTCCCCGCGATAATTTTTGACTCTATGCACACTTTCGTGCATTAGTAATGCTTGCCGGGTGTGGTTACGCCATACAATACCCTTATGGGAAAAGCGTAACGACGGACTTATCACCGTGTTTCTTAGCACCCGGCAGCCTTTTGGTTGTCTTCATTAAGAAACATTAAATGATAAGGAGACCTTTCATGGTTAATCTCATTACAATATCAAAACAGACGATTGGGCAGGCAACTGTTCAAACAGTAAACGCGCGTGATCTGCATGCGTTCTTAGAAGTGAAAACTAGCTTTAAAGATTGGATGACTAGGCGTATCCAAGATTATAAATTTAAAGAAGGATATGACTTTTGCTCATTTTTGAGCGAAAGTTCAGGTGGACGTCCTTCTAAGGAATATCACCTTTCACTAGATATGGCAAAAGAGCTTTCCATGGTTGAGCGCAATGAGAAGGGCAAGCAAGCACGGCAATACTTCATTGAGTGTGAACGGCAAGCTAAGACTCCCGTTAACGTGCAGGAGATGTTAAATGACCCTAGTCATTTAAAGACACTGCTTTTGGATAATGTTGAAAAGGTTATTGCCTTAGAAAGCAAGGTGCAAGAGCAGGCGCCAAAGGTTAAGGCTTACGAA
>NZ_HE998013.1:178221-195328 GCF_000312585.1 Bartonella queenslandensis AUST/NH15 | reverse complement strand
TTTTTTATGGGAGTCACGATATGGCGTCTGTGGTTGAGATATGTAATATGGCTTTGGCGCATTTGGGGCAAGCACCTAATATTGCGAGTATCAATCCACCAGAGGGTTCAGCTGAAGCAGAGCTTTGCAAAATCTATTACCCCATGGCGCGCGATAATGTTTTGGAAATGCACAATTGGAGCTTTGCCACCAAGCGTGCGCTTTTACCGCAATTAGAAACTTCCATACAGCAATGGAGATATGCTTATGCCGTGCCAGATGATTTGTTAAAGGCAACCTCACTCATTGCCAATGACGCGGTGAGTGATACAGGCTATGTGGGGTTTGATGGGAAAAATGTTTGCTACAGCCCACAGGACTATACCATTGAGGCAGATTCAGAAGAAAGATTAGTCCTCTATAGTAACCAAGAGAAAGCTTTGCTGATTTATCAAGCACGCATTGAAGATACGACGAAATTTAGTGCTTTATTCACGACAACATTGGTGTGGCATTTAGCCTCGATCTTGGCGGGTCCAATCATCAAGGGGGAGAGTGGGCGTGCAGAGGCTAAGCGTTGTGAGCAAATGATGATGGCGTATTTCTTCAAAGCAGTTAGTGTGGATAGCGCACAGCGCAAGGTTACGCTCTCTCAAGTTCCAAGTAGTATCGCTGTAAGATAGGGGAGACCCATGTCGAATACACGGATTTTTCAGCGCAGTTTTGGGAGTGGAGAAATATCACCAGAAATGTTTGGACGGTTGGATGATAGCAAGTTCCAAACGGGTGCAGCCATGATGCGTAATTTTTTGGCTCAGCCACAAGGAACAGTGAAGAATCGTGCTGGTTTTAAAATGGTGCGCCAAGTGAAAGAGAGCGATGAGCGTGTGCGTATCATTCCCTTTACCTTTAACACCACCCAAACCATGGTGATTGAAATAGGTGAGGGCTATTTTCGTTTTCACACTCGGGGAGCCACTTTGGTAAACGAAGATGGGACGCCTTATGAAGTAGCCAATCCCTTTAAGCAATCGGATCTTTTTGATATTCATTATGTACAATCGGCTGATGTTTTAACAATGGTTCACCCTCATCACCCGCCCAGTGAGCTAAGACGGCTTGGCGCTTTGCAATGGGAATTTAAAGCCATAAATTTTAAAGCACCCTTAGCCGCGCCACAAGAGCTGGTGCTCACCCGGTATGTTCCCCCTTCTTCAAAGGTTTCACAAGACACTTATGAGGATAATATTTATGTTGTGACCTCACTTGCTAAGGATGGAATAGGAGAAAGTACGCCTTCCAAAGAAATCGGTGTCAGCACCAATATTTATATTCAAGGCGCAAAAAACACGCTTCAATGGAAATCCGTTCCTGAGGCTGCGCGCTATAATGTCTATAAAAAGCAGGCAGGAATTTTTTGCTTTATCGGCACTACGCAGGATTTGAATTTTGTCGATAATAATATTCAACCAGACGCTTCAATCACTCCTCCAACCTATGATGAAGTTTTTGAAAGCGTCAATCATTATCCTAGTGCCGTTTCCTATTTTGAACAGCGTCGCATGTTTGCCGGGACGCTGAATGAGCCGCAAAAATTTTGGCTGACCAAATCAGGAACTGAAAGCGATATGAGCTATGGTCTTCCTTTGCGAGATAATGACCGTATTGCTTTACAGGTAGCAGCACGAGAAGCAAGTGCGATAAAGCATATTGTACCCTTAGCTCAATTGTTGCTCTTAACAGAGTCTTCAGAATGGCTTGTGAGTTCAGTGAATTCCGACGCCATAACGCCTACGACCATTTCAGTACGACCACAATCTTATATAGGGGCGTCGAATGTTCAGCCGGTCATCGTGAATAATACAGCTATTTATGCGGAAAGCCGTGGGGGACATTTACGCGAGATTGGTTACAATTGGCAGTCCAATGGTTTTGTGACCAGTGATCTTACCTTGCGTTCTTCTCATTTATTTGATGGAAAAGAAATCGTTGATATGGCTTATACCAAGGCGCCTAACCCTATTATTTGGGCAGTTTCAAGCAATGGTATGTTGCTAGGGGTGACGTATATTCCAGAGCAACAAGTCTCAGCCATTCACCGCCACGATACAGACGGGGTTTTTGAGAGTGTAGCGGTTGTTTCCGAGGGTTTTGAAGATGTCTTATATGTTGTGACCAAGCGTTTTATAAACGGCAAATTTGTGCGTTTTATTGAATGTATGCAAACACGTCAAATATCAGATGTAAAAGACAGTTTCTTTGTTGACTGTGGTTTAAGTTATGAGGGCTATAACCGCACAGAGACAACCATTACAATTCAAGATAATGCAGAAGAAGATGGTGGGAATTTAACCATAACGGCTTCAAGCCCCCTTTTTTCTTATCCAGAACAAACAGAGAGAGGGGATGCGTTTTTCATCTATGATGAAACGGGCACAAAATTTGTTTTTCATATTTTAGAGATGAAGTCTAAGACTGTTGCGATTGCACGGTGTGATCATGCTTTGCCGGAATCCTTCAAAAACACACCAATAAAAGACTACTGGTTTGCCCGTAAGAAAATGTTGGGATTAGAGCATTTAGAGGGAAAGCGGGTTTCTATCCTCACCGATGGGGCAGTGCACCCAGAGCAAGTCGTGAAAAATGGGGCTGTAAGGCTTAATTATGCCAGTGGCGTTGTTCATGTTGGTTTACCCTATGTGAGTGAGCTTGAAACTTTGCCTATCGCCCTTCAAATGGATGGATTTGGTCAGGGGCGTCAAAAAAATATTAATCGTGTGTGGTTGAGAGTTTATCAATCTTCAGGGCTATGGGTTGGTCCCTTGAAGGGGAAATTATCGGAATATAAACAGCGTAGCATTGAGCCTTACGGATTTCCTCCTGAATTAAAATCTCAAGAAATTGAAGTCGCCATATTAGGGCAATGGGGGGATAGCGGGCAAGTTTTTGTTCGTCAAAAAGATCCCTTGCCGCTCACAATTGTTTCCATGACGCTAGAAGTTT
Source organism: Bartonella queenslandensis AUST/NH15 (assembly GCF_000312585.1). Classification (GTDB taxonomy): domain Bacteria; phylum Pseudomonadota; class Alphaproteobacteria; order Rhizobiales; family Rhizobiaceae; genus Bartonella; species Bartonella queenslandensis_A. Next base: position 192,346 of record NZ_HE998013.1, on the reverse strand, counting down.
CAATAGGTGGATAAAGGAGCAGGGCAATGAGCTTTGGTGTAGGTGGTATTTTATCCCTTTTTGGTGCTGGTATAAATGCCATAGGCGCTTATACACAGGCAAAACAGCAGAAATACCAGTTCCAGTCTCAAGCACTGAGCTATGAGTTTGATCAAGACATGGCAAAGATCAATGCCAAGATGCTAGAGAGCCAAGCAATGCAGATCTACCGTGCGGGACGATTGCAAGCAATGCAGTATGGTATGAAAGCGGGACAAGTGCATGGGGCTGCTAAGGTGCATTTGGCAGCAAACGGGGTCAAAGCGGGTGTTGGAAGTGCTGCTGAAATCTTAGCTACAACAGAACTCATGAAGGAGATTGATCTTTTAACAATCAATAGCAACACCGTTCAAGCGGTGGAAGCCAAACATATGCAGAAAATGGGTGTTGAAATGTCAGGCACAATTGCGGGCATAAACGCTACGCGTGCGAGAGCAAACGTAAAGGGCATTAATCCCTTATTTGCAGGTATAACAACCTTTTTGGGCGGTTCAGCAAAGATATTTGCCAATGAATGGTATAGAGGAAATGGGGGATATTAATGGCTAAAGTTCCTATTCTCAACGCACCAGAAGTTGCGGCACAGACCACACAAGGGCAGATCCAAGCAAGCGGACATATCCAATCCACAGGGGGGGATGGTGGGCAACAGATCAGTCAATTGGGGCATGTTTTCCAAGATATCGGTGCAGAAATATACCGTGTGCAAAATAAACTTCAAAATCAATTGGATGATGCACGGGTGAATGAAAAATTCAGCCAATATCTGATGTATGTGAATGAAAGGCGTGCTGAATATAGCTTGACGCAAGGGAAGAATGCGATTGAGGGATATGGTGGGTTGTTAGCGGATATTCAAAATGCAAACAATAGCTTTAAAGGGGAACTCGATAACGAACGTCAAAGATTCCTTTTTAAAATGAAAGCTCAATCTGTTTTCGTCGATACGCATAATTTTGCAACAAAGCATTCCTTGGGAGAAAGTTTTAAATACAGTGCAGCAGCCAAAGAGGCAAACATATCTGCTTTGAGTGATACAGCTGTCTCAAGCTTTGATCTGAATGCATTGACGAAGAATTTTGATCATCCAGAATTTGTGAAGAACTATGTTGCTGCCGACAAAACTTATGAAGATTTGTTAGAACAGCAGGGCTATGCAAAAGGAACAGTTGCCTTTGAGAATGCGAAGAGAAAATTCACGACGGATATTGTGCTTAAAATTGCGCAAAAATATAGTGATGCAGGGCGCCATGTGGACGGGTTAAATTTTTTGGAAAGCCAATATGCAGAAGGCAAAATGGATCTTGATTCTTACACGAAGGCACACAGAATTTTCGCACCCAATGCCGAAAAAGAACAAATTGTTAACACCGCAAGGGGTTTTGTATCGCGGGCAACAGAGGCTTTACCGGCAAGTTTTCACACGGCTTATAATGCGACTTTGGATTTTGAAGGAAGATCTTATGTTCAAAATGATTCTGGAAGTCCTAGTTTTTGGGGGCTTAATGCCAAAGCGCACCCTGAAATTCCAGATGTTTCAAAGTTGACAGAAGAAGAGATTAAAAAGATCTATTATAAAGAGTATTGGTTGCCTCTCAATGCTGATAATCTTCCAGAGGAAATCCGCTATATTGCCTTTGATACAGCCGTGAATATGGGGGTTAAAAAGACACTCAAGCTTTTAAAAGAAAGTGAGGGGGACCCGAATAAGTTTTTAGATTTACGCCAAAATCACTACGAGTCTCTCGTAAAACAAAATCCTGAAAAATATGGAAAATATCAAAAAGGGTGGGCAAAGCGGGTTGGCGTTTTGCGTGAAATGCTAAGGTTTGCGGGGCAGAGAAATGAATTTAATCAGCCCCGTTCGCAACCGCTTTATTCCGTTTTGTCTGATCTTCGAGCCTATGGTGAACGAAAGGGCTGGACGCCAGATATGCTGGAAAAAGCAGAGCATGAGACGAAGACGCGCTATTTGGATATGCTCAGAGAGCAAAAACTTTCCTATGATGAAAATTACAATCAAGCGGCTATAACTGCTTTTTCGCAGCGCAATGGGTGGAAAGATGTCGCTCCTGAAGTTTGGGCGCAGCTTATGCCGCAAGACAGAGTAAAACTGCAACTTGGTTCTGCAACAATGGACGATCCAGAAACGGTGTCACGGTTAGTGAGCAATCCTGATTTACTGAAAAATAATGGTATCTACCTCTTTGGAGATAAATTAACACGCGCCACCATGAATAAGCTTATGGAACGCTATGGGGGTGGAAATGGTGTAGGGGGTGTGAAAATTGACCAAAGAGCGCTTACCGTTGCTCTGGTAGACAATGGGCTTGATAATTTAGTAGGTCCGACAAAACAAAAAGATAAGAGAAATAGGGCGAATCTTGAATTAATCTTGCAAGACGAACTTTATAAGAAACAGGCTTCGCAAAATATGCCACTCAGCCCTGAAGTTGTTAAATCCGTCACGCAGCAGGTTCTCAACGATACCATAAAAGTGAATGGCAGATTTTTGGGTGGTGCTACAGAATATCATAGATATCAATTGAAGGATAACGATGAGAAGCTAAGAGAGGCGTATGTAGAAATAAACCCTGCACAGGAGAAGCGTGATCAAGCCTCAAAACAGTATGACCAAGATTTGAGAGACTCTTTAAATAACGCAGCACTCTTTGTGGGGGATGTGATTTTATATCCTTCAAAACTCTTACCCGAGTGGACCTCTTCAGTCCATGCTCTCCCCCCATTCGCATCCACGAAAACGAAGGTTTATCTGAAAGACATTCCCTTAGAAAAGCGCCTTGAATATACAAAAACTCTAGAAGATTTAGGGCTTGTAGCTACAGAGAAAGCGCTCGCGATCATGTCAATATTGGGAAATAAGAAGAAAATAAAAGAGTACGGGCGCCAAGAATTATATGACCAATTGACCGAATATTTAGCAGAAGCGAGGCTGATTCATAATGGAAAATGAGAATGACGCTCAAAGCCTTTTGACTGTTCCCCACCAAGGTGAGACACCACAAGCTCCCTCTCACAGTTCACAGCTCCAGACTCTCTCTCTTTCTTCTACACATGAGGATTCTTTAGACGATGATTGGTTAAGTGGTAAAGAGATTCTTGCAAATTATGCGCAATATAGGAGTGAGCAAGAACAGATTGTTGCGGCACAAGCTTGCAAGATTGAGCCCGATAAAGCGGGGAAAATATGCGATTTAAGTGCCAAGATGGGGTTAGAAACAAGAGCGATTGCCAATAATCTTGACTATTATTTAGAGCGTTTTAAGCAGCGTGAATATGTTTTAGAGAATTTTTCGTCCTATAGTGCTTTTACACGACGAATGATAAAAGACCCGTGGTTTGCCGCGACAATCCAGGATGATCTTCGCAACCTTCATCAGACAGAAAGCACTTTGGATGGCTGGGCTCGAGCGTGGAATATTGGTTCTATTGAGTTTGATTTAAATGCAATCCATTACAAAGAGGGAGTAGGAACGGCAACAGATGAAGATTTAAAACGCCGTGAAAGATTAGAAGCAGAATTGCAAAAGCTTGGTGCCCCCCATGGTTTTTTGCAGAATGCTGCTTTGTTTGTTTCCCAATTATGGAAACCCGTTCCAGAAGCTTTTGCTCTTGGAACAACAACAATGGCCGCAGGTGCAGTGGCAGGTGCAGGAGTAGCGAGTGCCCCCAGTGCGACATTGAGTTTTGGTGCAGGATTTGCCGCTTCATACGTTGAACAAATGTACAGACAAATGTATGGAAGCTCTTACCATGAGATGATAGAGGCAGGTGTTCCAAAAGAAAAGGCAATGTATTTTGCGGCGGGGATAGGCTTGCTTGGAACAGCAGTTGGTGCTGGGGGCTTGAAGATTGTATCTAAACCTCTCACCCCTTTACTTTCAAAATTGGTTGCGCAAACCGTTAAGAACAATCTCACCCAATTGACAACACGCCAAGCTGCCGTCAATTTTGCTAAGAATATAGCTCTGACAGTTGGCGTTGAAACGGGTGTCAATGTTGCTCAGGAAGCAACGCAGATTTTAGGTGTGGAGACGGCGAAGGCAACCTCAAACATTGAAAGTTTGTTTGCAACAGAGCAAGGGCGCTTAGAAATTGCGCACAGACTGCTTGAGACAGCAGGGCAGACAGCTTCTGCTATGCTTGTTCTTGCACCCTTTCCAGCGGGTGCTCGATTTGTTTATGATGCGGGAAGAGCCAATATGGCTCAACGTCAAAAGCGCTTTATCAATGATTTGTCAAAGTTGACAGCGCAAAGCAAAGTTAGAAATCGAAGTCTTTATACTTATGAAACTGTTTTGGCTGGTCAGGCTAAAGATATGGGTGCTGAAAATATTTATATTGATGCGGCTCACTTCAATGCCGTTTTGAACCAAAAGGGCATAAGCCATGCGGAACTGAAAGGGCTTTTGCCTGAAGTAGGAGAACAATTGGAATTGGCGCTTGATACGGGTGGTGACATTGTCATTCCCACGGAAAAATATGCCTCTCAAATGGCTGCGACTGATTTGGGTGCAGGACTTATTGATCATGTACGCCTTGATCCAGAAGCCATGAGTAGCGCAGAGGCAAAGAGTTTTCTTGATGAGCAACAAGAGCATTTTGACAAGGCTGTAGAAGATCTTGCTAAAACCATGCTTCAAGAGGAAAATTTTTCCCGTGATGCCAAAGAAGTGGAAAAGCACTTCTTAAACAAGATAAAAGACACCCGCATTTATTCCCATGAGGCATCAAAGGCTTTTGCCAGCCTTGTGAAAAGCTTTATCACAACGCAAGCCAAAGAGCTTAATATAATGCCAAGCGCGTTTTATGAGCGCTATCTGTATGGCGTGCAATCCCCTTTTGGCAAAAAAGATTTAAAAGGTGCGGAAAATTATGGGCTTTCTCAGGGGAATCGTGGGGGCTTTGACCCAACTACCTTCACCACACTTTTAACAAAAGACGCGGATTATTCTACATTTTTGCATGAGACGGGGCATTTTTTTCTGACTGTTTATTCTGATTTAGCAGCCATGAAAGATGTTCCACACCGTCTTAAAGAGGATATGCAGACGCTTCTCCAATGGTTTGGTGTGAAAGATCTTGAAACGTGGAAGAGTCTTTCGCTTGAACAGCAACGTCCCTACCATGAACAATTTGCCTATAATTTTGAGCTTTATTTGTCTGAAAACAAAGCGCCAAATGCAGGTCTTCAAAAATTGTTTCATAAGTTTGCCACATGGTTGCGCACTGTTTATCGCTCTATCCGTGATGATTTAAACACCTCTTACCGTCAAGAAGTCGGCAAAGATTTACCTCTCCTGACCAGTGAAGTTGGTCGTGTTATGGATAGAATGCTTGCGGGTGAAGATCAAATAACCCAAGCGAGTGCTTTCTTTGATATTCCCCTTTATGAAAGCCAAGAGATTTCAGGAATGAGCACAGAGCAATGGCAAGATTATTTGGCATTACACAAGGAAGCAAAGGAGGCGGGCGCAACAAAATTAGCCCAAAGAAATGTCAATATTATGCGGTGGGAGAGCGGAGCTAAAAGTCGGCATCTCAAGAAAATTCAAGCCCGTGCTGATGAAACCAGAAAGAGGGTGGAAGCAGAAGTCACACAAGAAATGATGAAACGTCCCGTTTACCGAGCTATCAATTTTTTAAAATATGGCAAGGAGCTTAATGAGAAGGGAAAGCTTGTTGAGGTTGCTTCTCCGCTCAAACTCTCTATTGACAGTGTTGAGGCGCTCTATCCAAATAAAGAAAACAGAATTTTTGTGAAGAAAGCTCTTGGTTATGGGCACTATGGCATGCTTGCCCGTGAGGGCATATCGGCTGAAGTGATTGCCGAAATGTTTGGATATAAAACCGCTAAGGAGATGATTACCGATATTCAAAAGGCGCCAAGCTTTAAAGAAGCTGTACACCTTGAAACTGACCGCCAAATGATTGAAAAACACAGCGACTTTTTTGACGAAAAAGCCCATGCTGATGCCATTAACAATGCCCTACACAATGATTTACGCACGCGGTTGATTGCCACCGAGTTGCGTCATGCGGAGCAATCTAGAGTGCCTCTTCGTGTCTTTACACAAGGAACAAAGCGGTTTGCCAGAAGAGTGTTGAGCAAGCATAAGATTAAAGATTTAAGACCCTATCATTTTACCCTAGCAGAAAGAAGAGCGGCGAAAGAAGCTCTTGAAGCTATGCGCAAGGGTGATGTTGAAGGTGTTGTGAAAGCGAAACGCCAACAGATTTTGCTCAATCAGTTAGCCCGTGAAGCAGGAGAAATAAAACAAGAAATCGATAAAGGGCTGAAGAACTTTAAGAAGATTTTTTCCCCAGATAAGAAGCTTGCTAAGACCCGTGATATGGGGTACGTCAATGCCGCACGCTCTGTTCTTAGCTTTTTTGGTTTAGCGGAAAGGAAACAGACGCCAGAAGATTTTCTTGTCCATATCAAAGAATATAATCCTGCTCTCTATGAAGAGATTTTGCCAAAAGTTCTCACTGCAACGCTTGAGAAAACAAAATATCCTTCCATGACGGTGGAAGATTTTAGAATCATGCGTGAGGCTGTGAATGCTCTTTGGCACCAATCACGGCGCGATAAGATGATTCAAATTGAGGGTAAATCAGAATTTGTGAGTGATGTGGTTGATCATCTGGTTGAACAGATGAATGATCTTGGGCTTAAAGACAAGGAAATGGGCACCACACGTGCCGCCACGGATTTTGAGAAGAAGAAACGTCTCTTTGGTGGTTTACGTGCTGCCATGGTTCGCGTTGAGCATTGGGCTGATTTAATGGATGGATCCCATAAAGTGGGGCAACGATTTTTCACGGAAAAACTTGTACGCCCAGTTATACAAGCCGTTGATCGCTATACGAGTGCACGAAATGAAAAAGTTCAGCACTATATTGAAAGTTTAAAAAGCCTCGATTTGCCGAAGGGAAAGATTGAGGCATATGAGCTTGGTTATATTTTTAAGGATAAAGCAGAGCTTTTAGGGGCGCTTCTCCATACGGGGAATGAGAGTAATATGCGCAAGCTTTTACTTGGGCGCGAATGGGGAGAGCTTAACTTAGATAAAACACTCAAGAGTGAGAGGTGGCAGACGTTTCAAGCTCGTATGATTCATGAGGGTTATCTGACCAAAGCAGATTTTGATTTTGCGCAAAAAGTGTGGGATTTAAATGAATCCATGAAACATGAGGCGCAAAAGACGCATTATGCTCTTTTTGGCTACCATTTTAAAGAAGTAGAGGCGACACCCATACGCACTCCATGGGGTGAATATAAGGGGGGGTATGTCCCAGCGAAGACTGATCCTTTTATGGTTCCAAAAGAGTCAAAGGGGACGTTAGAGAGCCTGCAAGATGATTTTAGATATGCGCTTCCCTCAACCGGTCTTGGCTTTACCAAAACCCGTGTCGAGTACAATAAGCCACTCTCCTTAGATTTACGTCTCATGGCACAGCATATTGATGATGTGGTGCGTTTTACTTGTGTACAGCCTGCTATTCAAGATGCCTTGAAAATTATCAATAACAGAAAATTTAAGGAGACAATGAACCGCATTGATCCTTCAGTGCTTGAGAGGGTGTTAATGCCCTGGTTAGAGCGGGTTGCTACGCAAAAAGCTGTCAAAAATGGTGCACATCCTTTGATAGACAGTGTGATGAAAGCCGTGAGATCAAGAACGGGTGCTGCCTTGATGTTTGGAAACTTTGTCAATGTTGCACAGCAGGTTTTAGGGATCTTTCCAGCAGCCATTAAAGTCCGCCCCCAATATCTTGTTGAGGGCTTTAGGACCGTTTTTGCAGCCCCTCAAGAGACAGCTCGTATAATTTGTGAACTGTCTGATTTTATGGATAACCGTCTCAAACAGCAAATTTACACGCTGTATGAAGCAGGCAATGATATTCTGCTCAATCCCAATATTTTCCAAAAGATGGATCATTTTTTAAAGCGAAACGCTTATTTTATGCAAACGGCTTTGCAGAATAAAATGGATTTAGTGGTTTGGCATAGTGCCTATACGCAAGTGCTTGAAAAAATAGGCAAGGGGCTTGATGAGGCAGCAGCACAGAAGGAGGCTATTGCCCAAGCAGATGCGGCTGTCCGCATGACACAAGACAGTTTTGCCCCGCAAGATATGGCGGCTTATCAAGTCTCAACACCGTCTGTAAACATCTTTACCCAGTTCACCAGTTATTTCAATATGCTGTACAATTTGCAAGGCAGTGAGATGCGGAAAGCTGTGAGAGAAGCAGGGCTTGTTCACGCCACGCCACGCCTCTTTCATATTGCTTTAATGGGCTCAGCTATTCCCGCAATAGCGTCTGGCATTATTATGAGAACTTTCAATAATTCTTGGAAAGAGCGTGATGTGGATGAAAAGCTCTTTACTTATTTTGCGGGCTACTTTTTTGCCGATATCTTTGAGCAAGAATTAGCCAAACTTCCCGTTGCAGGTTCAGCCATCAATATGATGTGGGATAGTTTTAGGGGAGGAGGTTATCAGGGGCGTTTTGCTTCCAACCCTTCCTTTGCTGCCATGGAAAATTCAACGGTGGGTGTGGCACGTGGATTGCGCAACTTCATTGATCCTGAACGAGAAGTGACCGGCAAGAATGTGCGCGACTTCTTCACCGCGATTCAGACATTGGCTGGTCTTCCAATCGCGCCTTTTGGCAAGCCCTTTGCTTATATGAGAGAAATTGAGCGCGGCAGAAAAGAATCTGCAAATATTTTTGATTTTGGACGTGGGCTTGTGACAGGCCGATAATGAATCTTGAGGTGATCAAATGACTATTTCTTCCACGGGTCGTAAGGCTGGTTTGTTTATGGGTAATGGTTTAAGCAACAGCTTTCCTTTTTTGTTCAAAGTTTTTGATGAGAAAGAATTACAAGTCTTCCAGCTTGATGTCGCTAAAAATAAGCAAACGCTCCTCAAACTTGGTGTTGATTATAAAGTAGAGCTCAACCCCAATCAGAATAGTACTGCAGGTGGGCATATTACTTTGCTGAAAGGAGCCTTGACTAAGGGGCATTCGCTTGTTATCACGTCGAACATTCCCAATTTACAGCCGATTGAGCTTACAAACCAAGGCGGTTTTTATCCCGATGTTATCAATACAGGGCTTGATCGATTAACCATTCAAATTCAACAATTGGCAGAACAAATAAGTCGTGCACCCAAAGTGCCCATTACAAGCAATATAAATCCAGATGATATTGTCGCTGATGTTCACGTGATGGCAAATCATCTAGGGGCGCTCAATATCGTCGCCGATGCGATAAAGCAAATCGAAACGGATGCGGCTCATATTGAAGAAATTAAGACCGTTTCTGGACATATTGATCACGTAGATATTGTCTCTAACAATATAGCCAAGATAGATACTGTCGCCGCAGATATTGAAAAGGTTGTGATCACTGCAGAACATATTGATCATGTGAATATCGTCTCTCAAAATATCGCTAAGGTAGAGACTGTAGCTGCAGATATTGAAAAGGTTGCACTCACTGCAGAACACATTGATCATGTGAAGGCTGTCTCAGAACATGTAGAGAAAGTGGATATTGTTTCTGGAAACATTAATCATGTGGATATCGTCTCTCAAAACATAGCAAGTGTAAATACCGTAGCCGCAGATATTAAAAAGGTTGTAACCACTGCAGAACATATTGATCATGTGAAGGCTGTCTCAGAACACATAGAGAAAGTGGATATTGTTTCTGAAAACATGGACGATGTTCTTCGTGTTGCACACTCCATTGAAAGTGTTAAAAATGTTTCTGAAATCAAAGATCACGTAAAAGAGGTTCATAAAAATCAAGAGACCATAACGGCTGTGGGCAAGTGTCTTGGTAGTATTACAAAGGTTGTCAAAGTTACTGATGCTCTCAATACGGTTGCAGAAAATGTGACAGGTATCCACAATTTTGCAAAGATTTATCAAGGTGCTCAAGAGAGAAATCCGATAAGTCGTAATGACGAAACGCCACTTCAGTTTGGTGATTTATATTTCAATACAACCAGTAATGCTCTTATGGTGTGTACGCACCACGGGTGGGAAAAAGTTGGAACGACTCAAGGAGATTCTCCTACCGGTATGATCAGTGCTTTTGCGGCACCGAAAGCACCGGATGGGTGGTTTGAATGTGATGGACGCGCATTATCTCGAACGGAATATGCTAATCTGTTTGCCGTAATCGGTACTTTATGGGGGGGTGATGATCAGTCAAAAACCTTCAATCTTCCAGATTTTCGTGGGCAATTCTTACGTGGGTGGGATCATGATAAAAATCTCGATGAAACATCAAATAGAAAGTTTGCATCATGGCAAAAGAGTGCGAATTTGAGTCATGATCACGGGGCAAATTGTTCAGAAAATGGTGAGCATAGCCATGTTTACAGAAACGGAGGTAAGTATTATTGGGTAAATGCTGGAAGCAGTGTACGTTTTGCTGGTAATGATGTAGATTTCTTGACCAACAAAAATGGTAATCACACACATAGCATTAATATTACTAAAACTGGTGGCAAAGAAAGCCGTCCAGTGAACTATGCGGTTCTCTATTGTGTTAAATATTAGTGTTTGCCCCACATTCGTTTTTAGTCATTAACATTTAGATATTCCGCTTTTGTAGGTTTTATGCCACTAAACGCTCTATATGGGGTTGCTTGCGTTGTTTTGCTTGCCAAAGATTAAAGTTTGTTTGCAAGGAAAGCCATGCACGTGCTGTACTTATACCAGCCATTTCAAGGCGAATGGCTAAGTCTGTTGAAATTCCTGCATGTCCATTGACAATTCGTGATAAGGAAGCGCGTGACATTGCCAAGCGTTGTGCAGCTTCACTCACTGTTAAACCAAGTTCTTCGATAACTTCATCGCGTAAGATAAAGCCGGGATGGGGGTGATTGTGCATCATAATTTCTCTCCTAGTGATAATCTTGGTAATCAACAAGCTCAATATCTTTTCCTACAAATCTAAATGTAACGCGCCAGTTCCCATTTACATGAATTGACCAATGATCTTTTAAGTCACCTTGTAGGGAATGTAGACGAAAGCTAGGAAATGTCACGTCGTTCACATCTTCAGCCGCATCTAGGATTGCCAGAATATATTGAAGCTTTCGGGCATGCTTTACCTGAATACCTTTTGTTGAGCCAGTTTCGTAAAATGTCTTCAATCCTTTATGTCTAAAGCTAATAATCACTCTAAATCCCCTGACTACTGTAGCGATACACTATACACTTTTACCTTAATATAATCAAGAAAATTTCATTCCAGAAAGGAGATCTTTATGCGTAAAATCAGTCAAGACGGAATTGAGGCTCTCAAGCAGTGGGAAGGTTTACGGCTTGAGGCTTACCAAGATATTGCGGGTGTTTGGACCATTGGTTATGGACATACAGCTGGTGTCAAGGAGGGTGATATCATCACAAAAAATCAAGCTGATACTCTCTTAAAAGAGGACCTCAAAGGCTTTGAAAAGACTGTTTATGAGACAATCAAGGTCGATTTAAACGACAACCAATTTGCCGCCCTTGTTTCTCTTGCTTTCAATATTGGTGTGAGCGCTTTCAAAGCCTCTACCTTAGTTCAGAAACTCAATCAGGGTGATTATGATAGTGTGCCTGCACAGTTTCACCGGTGGGTCTATTCAGCAGGGGAGAGGGCGCAGGGCTTGATTAATCGTCGTGCGGCTGAAATCGGTTTGTGGTCTAAGGGTTCCTTTGTTGCCTCACAGGGCGTTGAGTGTGCAGAAGTTAAGCCTGAACGTCTTCATAAGACAAGAGAAGGAAAGTCTGCCATTGTTGCAGGTGTCGGGATTTTGGGATCAACATGTTCTGAGGCGGCTCATCAGATAGAGCCTTATGTGGATAGCTTGAATATGATGCGCTACGTGTTTCTCGCCTTAACACTTGCAGGTGTTTGTTTTGGGCTTTGGGCAACAATGAAACGATTAAAAGAAGCGTAATAGTATTAATGATCAACGTGTTTTTGATGTTGAATGCGTAGTTCAAGGCCAAGCGCATGGACGATCCCCATAAGTGTAGAGAGGCGGGGGTCGCCTTTTTTGCTTAGAGAACGATAAAGAGATTCGCGTGTTAAACCTGTTTTTTGTGAAATATCTGTCATGCCTTTTGCGCGAGCTATAACGCCAAGAGCATGAGCAATATAACGACTGTCACCACTTTCAAAAGCATCTTTTAAAAGCTCATTTTGTGCGGCTTTGCTTGTAAAGAACTTACTTGAATCAAAGGGAGTGATCTTCATTTTTAATCTCCTTAGCTAATTCCATAGCGTTTTGGATATCCTTTTTCTGTGTTGACTTGTCCCCACCGCATAATAAGATAATAACCTCATCACCTTTTTTAAGGAAGTAAATTCGATATCCTGGACCATAATTAATTCTTATTTCGCCTATTTTACCAAAAAACTTAATATCACCTAATAAGCCTGCTTCTAAGCGAGTAAGGCGTACAGCAATTTTTTGTTTTGCTTTTCTATCCTTAAGGAGATCAAACCATTTTTCGAAAATTTCAGTCTGTTTTATTTTAATCATCATGACAACTTATGAAATAGGATAAGGTTCAAATCAAGTGAAAAACTATCTTATGCTAACGGGTGCGGCATTGGCCGCTTTTTTTATGGCTTTGCTCAAGGTCTTCAAACTTGGACGAGATAAAGAGCGAAATAAGCAACTGCATGCTGATTTAAAGGCAGCACAAACAAGACTGGAGGTTGATCATGAAATTGATCAAAGTGATGATCATAGTGTGCGCTTTAGCCTTTCTAAATGGGTGCGTGGCAAATAGGGGCTCTTCTTGTATAGGGTGGGTGCCGATTTATCCAACGGCAAAGGACGTGAATAATATGAGCCTTCCTTTAGCCCGTCAGATCTTAAAACACAACACCTACGGCGCTAAGCTTTGCGGGTGGGTCTAGAATGGAACAAGACGTTCTATCCATTGCCAATACACCTAAACTGTATTATATTGTAGTGACAATGTAATGTTTTCTGAAGGAAGATTATCATGGCTAGCAGCCATGTCATTCAGGTACGGGTTCCTAAACATGTCCAAATTGCTGCTACTCAGGTTATCAAGGAATCTGGTTTATCAGTTAGTGATGTGGTGAGGGTGTTAATGACCCGTATTGCACAAGATAAAGTTATTCCGCAGGCATTGTTTCAACCGAATGCTAAAACATTAGCAGCTTTTGCTGAAGTTGAAAAAGGTGATCTACCACAGTTTGAGACTGTAGAAGAGCTCATGGCAGATTTGAATGCGGAAGATTGAGTACCGAAACTTTTTCCAAAAAACTTATTGACAAATGTTTTTTAATATGATTCCTTAGGGCAAGTGCCTAGAAAACACTTTTAAATACGAAGCGGATAGATTACCGAAATGATCTTTCCCCATGATAATTTTTGACTCTATGCACACTTTGGTGCATTAGTAGTCTTTGTCGGGTGTAGTTATGCTATACAATACCCTTTATGGGAAAAGCATAACGACGGGTCTTCGTAACCGTGTTTTCTAGCGCCCGGCAACTTTAGGGTTGTCTTAGTAGAAAACATTAATATTTACGGAGATACCACATGGCTCATAATATCAATTCAGTTCCAATTGTATTTATTCAGAATGGCAAAGTGTTTGCTAATAGCAAAGACGTGGCTGAATATTTTGGAAAACAACATAAAAATATAATAAGAGATATAGAAGGATTAACCGCAAATGGCTGTCGGCTCAATTTTGAGCAGACAGAGGTTTTCCGAGATTCTCCGCTAGGTCGTGGTGAAATTTCTTCAAAAGCTTACAACATGGACCGTGATGGGTTCACGCTTTTGGCAATGGGATTTACAGGAGAGAAAGCTCTCAAATTCAAGTTGGCTTATATTGCTCAATTCAACGAAATGGAGAAAGCAATAAAGTCTCAAAGCTTAGCAGTTGACTACTCCGACCCAAAGTTAATCCTTGGTGTTGTTACGCACTTGCAAGAGGAAAGCGCTAAGAAGGATGAAGTGATTGCAGACTTGAAACCTAAAGCTGTAGCTTATGA
>NZ_HE998013.1:163387-178023 GCF_000312585.1 Bartonella queenslandensis AUST/NH15 | reverse complement strand
GCTTAAATTATTACATTTAAAATTCAAAAACAAATTCATTGATTAAAATAAAAGCTGATACCTGTTGAATAACAAGACATCCTTTCTTTTTAAGAAAAAACTTTTTCCTTGGATAGTTATGTAGAATGCTAGCATGGGAATAAAAAAGCTTATCCCCAACCATAAACTTTCATGCTTACTTACGCACCTTCTGCTTTCTGAAAAAATATTGCTCTTAAAATTAGCATACGATCTACGTTTTCTTCACAATGAAATAATTAAACATCTCTCTCCTATCAACATTGATTGCCTCAATAATAAATAGAATAATAACGATATGAATTTTTTATATTTCTAATATTAAAATTGCTCCCTTGAGATGAGGGCTATCTGTTTGTACTTTTATATTTTATTTCATAGGCAACATATTAATTTATAGTGATAAATTAATATGTTGCCTATAATCTCTCTAAAAGACAATGGTCCACAATACTAAAAATCTAAGATTTTGCACAATGAGCACGTCCTTTTATCTTAAATTCTTTATCACTGGATATCCTTGCTTAGAGCGCGTACAGCGCCTGCAGTTTCACATTGCAATGCTTTTTTTGCTAAAATTTTCATATCCTCAAAACTATGTGCCTGTAAGCATGCTTTTACGGAAGAAATATCACTGGATATCATGGAAAGCTCGTGAATTCCCAATCCAGCCAAAATCATCGCACCGAAGGGATCTCCAGCCATACCACCACATACACTAACCCAACACTTATGTTGTGCTGCTCCCTGAATAGTCTGATAAATCATACGCAAAACTGCTGGATCAAGGCTATCGGCTTCAGATACAAGGTACGGATTTTGCCGATCAACAGCCATTGTATACTGGGTTAAATCGTTGGTTCCAATTGAGAAAAAGTCAACATGAGCGCTCAACACATCTGCCATAATAGCCGCTGCTGGAACTTCAATCATAATACCAAGTTTTAATTTTTGTGCACCAATATCGTTGCGGATTTCTTCTGCAATCTTTTTTATGGAAACAATTTCTGAAACAGACATCACCATTGGAAACACAATCCATAGATCTCCAGCCTCTTTTGCCGCTCGATACAAAGCACGTAATTGAGGTACCAAAAGATCACGGCGACGTAACAAAAGCCGCGTCCCTCGAACACCTAAAAAAGGATTGTCTTCTTTGGATAAATGTAAATGTGTAACCTGTTTATCCCCACCAATATCAAGCGCACGAATAATTAATGGCTTACCTCCTACAGCTGTAATCATCGCCCGATATATATCAAATTGTACCTCTTCATCTGGAATATGTGGATTCTCTAAAAACAAAAACTCCGTACGCATGAGTCCAATGCCTTCAGCTCCCAAACCAAACGCAACAGGAACCTGATTTGCATAGTTAACATTAGCCATGATACGAATTCTTTGACCATCTATCGTTTGCGCTGGTACTCTACATGTACTTATCTCACTGGCACGTTTTTGTGCAACAATATCAATTTGCCTTTGAACATCTTCAATATCTTCAAATGTAGGATCAAGGTAAATGAACCCATTATCGCCATCAATAATAGCCTGAATATCAGACTGCACTGCTAAAATATCAGCGCCTGCTGCAACAATCATCGGAATATCAAGACTACGCACCAAAATAGTGGTATGAGAGAGTGGACCTCCCCATGCTGTTGCTAATCCTTTTACTTTTGTACAATCAAGCTGTGCGACATCAGAAGGAGAAAGATCATTTGTAACCAGAATTACACCGTGTGGAATATCATTTAAAAAGAATGATCTATAGGATGGATTTATTTCACCTAAAACACGACGACCAACATCAAGTAAATTAACAGAACGTGCTGCTAACAAAGGATTATCTGCCTTAGAAAACATATCTGAAAATTGCCGAACTGCTCTATCCCAAGACCAAGCCACACCATGACCTTCTGCTATAAAACGATAAGCTTGAGTTATTAAATTTTCATCTTCAAGCAAAACCATTTGCGCCGAAAAAATCGCGGCAGAATCCACTCCCATACGTACTGTAATATCAGAAATCACTGATTCTATTTTTTGTTTTGTTTTTGAGAGAGCATTTTCAAGACATGTTGCACCAGTCGCAAAATCAATTGGCTGATCTATTATGGAAATATCATTTTGCCTTAAAACAAAAATCTTACCAAACGCTAATCCTGAATTTGCTCCAACACCAGAAATACCTTTTTGCATAGAACGTGGATACCAACCATGAAAAGTCTTTGTTTGAGATTCCGCTTCTCTCAACATGCATTTTTCACTGATGCTCACTTTTTTTACAATAGAAATCGCCTCTTTAAGAAGTTGTGCTCCTTCTACAGCATCTGTAGAAAAAATCAGGACATCACCGTTTTTTACTCCTAATTGCAATAAACCAACCAGATTTTTCATTTCAACAGCATATTGACCATGGCGAACTCTGATAGAGTTCTGGACCTTTTTTGCAAAATCAACCCAAAGAGAAGCTGGTCGTGCATGAAGACCACTTGGATAATCTAAAGTCCATTCCTGACACACTGAAAGATCACCAATAAAAGTTTTTTCTATCTTCATTGCTTGATCAAACAGAGTTGTAACAATTTGTTGTTTGTCTGTAGTTGTTGCAAGTACTTCAAGCTGTTTTTTATCAAATAAAAGAGATGTCAATTTTTTACAAACTTCTCTATAGCGATCTGGAGATGCTGCAATGGCAATAATCAAATGTGCTTTCTTTCCATCCTGCCACTCAACACCAGCAGGGACCTGTATAACAGCAACAGCATCCTTGATAATTAAATCACGATTTTCAACCATGCCATGAGGAATGGCGATACCATTCCCCAACCAAGTATTGGTTATTTCTTCACGTGCGAGCATGCTTTCCAGATAACATTTGTCAACTGCACCGACCTGCACAAGTAATTCAGCAGCGGCATAGATCGCATCATTTTTATGATCAAAAGCAGCTGCAAGTTGTACAGATCTTATAGACAAGATTTCACTCTCGATAAAATCTACATTCATTGCTTCTACTTTCTCACATCTCATTATAAATTCAAATTGCCTCACATTTGAATACGAATATCTTTGGTAAATTTCATTTCAAAGCCACATTTTCACAAATCCAAGCGAAACAACACAACTATTCTCTTTTATTTTACGAAATATAGCCAAGTTAGGTGCTTAAATACCTTAATATAAACGATAAAACAAATTGGATATCATTCCAGCGGGTTGCTTAAAATCATCATAAGAAACTCTTACTCTTTAATTTACCAAGACAAAACCGTGATTTTTAAAGCCCCAATTACCTGAAAAACTCTGTCTAAAATGCTCCCACTATCCCACGTTATTCAGCATAACTTGTCATTATTTTTTCTGCAAGAAACCAATCTCTCTGATTCATCTGTTACTTTAACTAACACTTTACCCCACTGTCTCTCTTCTAAACTCATTCCATAATTACAAATTGCTCCATGCAACTGACTATTTTAAAAACTCTGCGCAGTTCATTCTATGATATGAAACCCCTCAATGTGCAACATTGATATATTTTAAGCTATTCTTTTACTTCAATCAATATCGCAAGCACACAATGCCTTCCTCTGCACATGTGCAAAATACATACATCCCTCACATGCCATACTCAACCACTAAAACCAAGAAAAAATCTAAAAACAACCTTACTTTTAGAAAGTTTTACAAATGAGATAAAAAATATAAAAATAGAAAAAATACTTTTGAAAGTAGCTAATTGCACCTCGGTTATTCTTATATTTTTAAACACCGTCCTCCTTCAAAATATAATTTAACTCTCGATTTATCAAAATTCCTTAACGCACGTTACTTTCAAAGTCGTTTTTTACGGCTATCTTGTGAATTTCTTAATCTCTGTTCTTTCAAATGAATAGCCCTACCTATCTACATCACCATTAAAAAAATGTGATAATTCATCGACACCATCCATGCCAATAAAAAGATTTATCTTTATCAAAATTATCGTATGAATTTAAGTTTCTCATAATTTCTAAAAAGCACATTGCCTCTCTTATAAAGAAATTACTCGGTGCTTCTTCGTTCATAAAAAGACCATAAGCTTTCCTCACTCTTATCATACCCAAAATTTATCAACAAATTTCACCATAAATCAATATCTTGAATAAAAACAAAACACTGCACAAGCTCTTTTTCTCATTGAGAAAAGTCATTTCCTCAATTCTACTCCTTTTGTGTTTTCCATATACCTTCTACATTTATTGTAATACCAATACAAAAAGGGAAAGATGATAACCCATCTTTCCCTTTTAATGCTTATAAAACTATAATTATAATTCAGCGAAATTCCTATTGATCGCTAGAGAGTGCAACAGATTATTCTGCTGCTTCCAATATAGGAATAACTGAAACATAGGAACGGTTACCTGCTTTCCGTTGAAAAGAAACCTTCCCATTTGATAGCGCAAAAAGCGTATGGTCTTTTCCAATGCCAACATTGTTGCCAGGATGCCAACGTGTACCGCGCTGACGGATAATAATATTTCCAGCAATAACGGTTTCACCACCAAATTTTTTAACCCCTAGACGTTTTGATTCTGAATCGCGACCATTACGCGAGGAACCCCCAGCTTTTTTATGTGCCATAGACGCTCTCCTTTAATCTTTCTTATTCTTCGATATTACAACCGTTTTCTTCTGCGATGTAGTCTTTTTTTCAGTCGTTTTTTTATCCGTCTTCTCAATAGAATCTGCTTCTTTTGTTTCCTTTGATACAGTTTCTTCCTTTTTCATGGGGTTCGCAGCTGCTTTTTTAGGTTTTGAACCACCCATTAAAACTTCTAGAACACGCAGTGTTGTAAATTCTTGACGATGACCACGCGTGCGTTTAGAATTTTGACGACGGCGCTTTTTAAATGCAATAACCTTGCGCCCACGTGTCTGTTCTAAAATTTCAGCCGTCACCAGTGCACCAGCAACAACAGGTGTACCAATAACTGAATTACCTTCTTGTCCAACCATCAATACGTCATTGAATTCAATAACATCACCCGCATTTCCACTCACTTTTTCAACTTTTACCACTTGGTTAGCAACAATGCGGTATTGCTTCCCACCGGTTTTAATGACTGCGAACATTTTTTATCCTTCCGTTCACTCCAGCTCTTATTTAACTTCTACCTTGAAATCAGGAAAAATAGGCTGCTTTTTATCAGTCGTAATAGATCTTAAAGAAGGATAAAACCTTCCTCAACACAAATATGCGCAGATTTCCCCACGCTTATATTCTACATATATGAAGGAATTTCTATTCTCTGTCAATAAAGTCTTATAAAAAAGAAAAAAAGGTTGTACCCAAAACGATTGAAGGTTATCTACCCTTTATACACTCGATAGTGCTGATTTTTATTTCACTTTATTGGAGAGATGGCTGAGTGGTTGAAAGCACCGCACTCGAGATGCGGCATAGGGGCAACTCTATCGGGGGTTCAAATCCCTCTCTCTCCGCCATTCATTATAAAATCGATGGGTTATATAAAGGTTCAAGGATTCTGCTTTCTTTGGTTTTGGTAATTTATTTTTATCTATCTTACGCTGCTAAGTGAATTTTTCTGTACTATCTTGATAGTATGGTTTTATAAATTCAGCATTCTTTAGCTTTTTTGTTATTTTCAATTGATGTTCTCTCTATAGAAAATTGCGACGAATTATTTTTTCCAAAGTCGATAATTCATCATCACTCTCACCCCAAATTGCTATAATGGCTGGACAGGTGTTTAAATCGATAGTTAGGGGTAGAGGCTCATTTTCTTTAAAAAAGAGCATAAAATGAATGACATTATCCCAAGAATGAAGCTTTTGTTGCCATAGATTAACGTCTTTTATGATATGACCGTTAATTTTATTAATAAGAAAGATAATACGCCCTTTTTTCTTAAAGCGACTTGATGTTTGCGAAAACACTCCGGTAATAAGGTTATCGGCACTTTCAAGTAAATCATTTTCATAGCAATGTGCAAACAAAGTAAGCGCAATCCCCCCGTGGAGGCGGGCTCCTACTTCGATCATCACTGGACCACGAGCGGTTTGCATGATTTCCATATGTGCAGGTCCATATTCAATTCCCACTGCGGGAATGCACTGTTTTGCATAAGAGATAAGAGCGGCATAAAGGGGATCTTGAGCATCAAGCACATCAAGCGATTCATAAACAAAGGCACTTCCATTATGGATACCCTTTTTATATCGCGATAAAGCGCATATCTTTATAGCTTCTCCATTTACAATGGCATCTACGATGTATTCCTCTCCCTCCAATCTGTCTTGGAGCAAATAAGCTTCGTTAGGGGTGCCAAAAATATTTTTCTGCGTCCAGTCGATTTCAGAAATCCACGCCGCTACTTCTTTACGACTAGAGAAAAACAAAACACCATTGCTTCCTGCAGAATCGTTTGACTTTACCACATAGCCACTGAGACTTTCAAAATCATCGTGAGCACAATTACCTTTTGTAAGAATTTTTGATCGAATATGGGATAAACCGTTTTCACAAAGGCGCCTTTGCATTGCTGCCTTTTTTCGCTGCCAATCGGTGGTCAAGGGGTTATTCCAGCATAACCATAATAAGCAGCTAATTGTTCTGCACAATAAATACCTATTTCGGAGTCTGCCACCACGGCTTTTATCTTGCCGACTGGAAAGCGCTGTTTTATTTCATCGACACGATGAAGTTTCGCCTCTACCATGCCCTCACCCTGATAAGAGAGCATAAAGTGTGAAAAAAGAGCTAGTTGAGAGATAAGGAAAAAAACATAAATAAAAATTATCAGCCCTATAAGGGGGAGAAGGTAAATGGCTGCTTGAGGCCCCATAAGGGCAGAGCTTGTAAGAAGACCAAGGATAACATAACCAGCCGATTGGGAGAGAGTATAAAGCATGCCGCTATAGCTTCCCACCAGCTCTGCTTGAGTTTCTGTTCGGGTTGCTTCAATCATATGTTTGCGGGCGTTAATCCGCATGGTATTCATTGAAAAGCCAATAAAAAAGCAAAAAATCACAGCCAAATAAGGTGATTGTGTGGTGCTAAAAATAAGATCAGCTAAACCCAACATAAGGGCTGGAAGGATGAATTCAAAGCGTGGGATCTTGATAAAAGCAGCTAAAAAAGCCCCTACACCTGCAATTGCGCTGCACAGCCCATAATATTCAGAGCCAAAATTTTTCACACTCTGAAAAAGGATCGTTGCCAGTGTATTATAAGAACAAATGTGAAAGCCAATAAAGCCTATGCAGACGCATAAAAGTTTAAGCTCTAAGGAAAGCCCATTTGCCTGCGGTATAAGCATTGGATCTTTATCGGTGACAGGAGGCAAGGCGTTTGTAGTGCTATCGGTACAATATTCATCACGAAAGATGACATATCCGGCCACAAGGCTTACGATAATGTCAAACACACAAATAGCTGCAATCAAACTATTATAGCCGACTTCAGCTGCAGCCCCTCGTGGGCTGGTTGCTTCTAAGAGATAACCACTCAATGCTGCTCCAAAAAAGGCGCCAATCTGCACCACTGTTTGCATAATGCGGGAAGACTTTTGAGCACTAATATAACCACTAAGCGCGAGTTTAGTATTATTAAGTCTCCAGCGAACTTAAGGTGATCAAAGAGAGATAACCAATAGAGATAGAGACCGCAATAAAACCAAAAGGGGAGTCGACATAATGAAAAAGAGCAATCAATAAAAGGAGGCTATAGATGATGATCCGTCTTGTGTATAAATCTACCAATCATAACGAGGCTTTAATATACACAAGTCCAATTTTTTTCAAAAAATAGGGGGTAAGGATTCCCAAAGCCATGGTTGTGCCTAGAAAAACCGATGAGGATGTTATGCGATAAGCATTCCACAGGTTATTTAAGAAAAGCACCATATCAGAAAGATAGAGTAGGACAACAAGTCCATAAAACCATAAAATCGAAACATCAATTGCTTACGCCCCCCCATATTTGACTCTAAATCAACACTTTTTAAAATGTGTAGTATCGTAATCAGTGTATATGTTTACAAATAATTGATGCACGTATTACAGGGCATGTCAAGTTCTTTCGATAGGGGTATGATATAAGTTTGAATACTGATATTTACTATAATGATAGTCCATTTTCATGAAATTGAGTAGCGGGAGGAGCTGGTATCTTTGCTGCGTTTTTTATGCAACATCTTGCCGATAAAGGGTCACTTTACTAGATGATGATCACAGCTACGCCTGAGAGCCATATTGGGTATTTTTACGAGTGTCTTTGTTTAATTCAAGGTTGTGGGGTTTTTATTGATCATTGCTGGGATAAGCTTAGGTTTTAGGATGGCAATGCCCCTTATTATCGTACAGAAATTATTGATGATCTCAGATTGAGGGTGCTAGTACAGCTTTAAGGGATTTTTATACAACCAATTTGGGAGGGATGACTTCATTTATTTGGGGTAATATAATGCGTTGAAAGGTAACGGAGGTAACCATAGATGTAAGATTATTTCATATAGATGTAGAGTTCACTTTGATATAAAAGTTCTAAATTTCCTCGCACTTCATATTGTTTTGTTAGTGCAACCAATTGCTGCAAATATTTTTCTCCATGGTTAGCAATGGCGCGTTGCGCTTGCGTTGAAGAACGGCTCATGCCGATAAAAGCTTCGGACGGGATTGTCAT
This sequence comes from Bartonella queenslandensis AUST/NH15, assembly GCF_000312585.1. Classification (GTDB taxonomy): domain Bacteria; phylum Pseudomonadota; class Alphaproteobacteria; order Rhizobiales; family Rhizobiaceae; genus Bartonella; species Bartonella queenslandensis_A. The sequence goes on along the minus strand of NZ_HE998013.1, from coordinate 169,313 downwards.
CGTCCAATTGTGTGTATGTAAAGCAACCTTTTCAGGATTTACTTCAAGACCATCACGCATCTCTTGTAAAAAATCAAAATTACGATAATAACGGGAATAGTTAGGGCTCATTTCCTCTAATAATGACTCATAAGCGGCAAGAAATTGACTATTTTGAAAATCACGATTGTTTTGAATAACCGCCATGACACCACCGCCAGTGCGAAGTTAGCTTGAGACAGCGTAAAGTAACTGAGGGCGATCCATCCACTGAAACGCTTGTGCTGCAATAACAAGATCAACCTTGCCGCTTTGGGGCAAGAGGCTTTCAGCTTTGCCGTGGTACCATTGCACAAAAGGAAAATTTTTTTGTCCCTTCTTAATCATATCTGTTGATACATCGATAGCATGATAGTGGTGTTCATTTCCTAGAAGTGTGACAATTCCCTCTAATGCAATGCCTGTTCCCGCTCCAACATCCACGATGGACAAATGCTTTTTATCTTTAAAAGGAAGCAGCATGGTTTTAAATAAAGTGAGGGGATAGCGTGGACGATAGCGATCATAATCATCAGCCAATCCATCAAATTTTTCACTTTTTTGTTGAATGGTTTCTCGCATGTGGTGTTGTCCTCCTCGCGAAATTGCGCTGTACAAAAAGAAGCTTTCTTTTGTCCATTATGTCAAGTATAAATTTTAAAAGAAAGTTAAATGAGAGTTGCTCTTTGATCTATTCTATAGGGTTAATATTTATATTTCTGCCTCAAATGATGTATTTTAAAAATCAATAGTTTTTTTGCGCAGGTCACTCCGCGATTCTATAGAGTTTTTTAAAAATTTATCTCACTTCTGGTGTGATTATCACTTAAATGCCTTTTATGAGCATAAAATTTATAACCTGTTTGTGGAAATAACCAATTTCAAATGCCCTATCGTAAAAATGAGAGGACCTATTTGCTTTGTAATTGTACAGCCAAAACAGCTCATTTGTTTTACGCACTATGAGTGCTACTGGTGCCAATGTAACGTGCAATGAGAATAAAAGTATTTATGAATCTTCAATATGCTAAGATTATTTCATATGATTTTGAGAGCATATTCTTTTCATAAAAAAATGAATCACGCTCTAACAAAATGAGGAATTTTGTTTCTTTAAATTTAATCGACTAAAGTAAGAGCTAAATATATCTTTTAAATGTGGTTATACTGCATACTGAATGATATATGTATGAGGGAATGATTTATGTTCGTTACAAATTTGAAAGAACGTGCTGCTCTATTCGAGAATAGAGCTTTTCTCTATTTTACCCTGAGCGGTTTGTTTGCTACGTTTGGAAACGGACTAAATTACATTGCATTATCATGGTTTGCTTATAATCAGACAAATTCAATTCGTGGTGTAGCGTTGATGATGCTTTTCCTTTGGGCACCTAGTATTATTTTTGCGCCTATTTTTGGCATATTGGCAGATAAATATAATCGTAAAGTGCAGATTATTATTTCAAATCTTGTGAGAGGTTTGGTAATTGTGGGCTGGGTAATGCTTGGGTATCGAGGCATAGAAATTGATTTGATGATCTTATCTGCTCTTTTGGGTATTTTTATTTCTTTTTATATGCCATCAGCTATTCCTTTAATTCAAAGTATTGTTCCTAAAAAACAGCTTGTCAATGCAAATGCGACCATTGATATGGTTTATGAACTTGGCACTATCGTAGGTATGGGCTTAAGTGGATTTATATTATCCTACGCAGGAACAAAAGGAGCACTCCTCATAGGGGGCATATTTTTGATTATTGCTGGTTTTTTTAACCTTGTAATGAAGGTTCCTAAAACTAAAAGATATAAAAGCCAAGATCAGCAAAATTGGTGGGAAAGTTATATATCATCACTTCATTATTTTAAACAAAATCCAACTCTTTTTATGCCTTATATCAGCCAGATGATTATTATGACTCTTTTGATGACCATCCCTGTTATTCTTGTTCCTTATATACATGAGGTCTTGCATGCGGATAGCAGGACCTTCGCAATATTTGAGGTGCTTTATTCTATGGGTGTATTAACTGGTGCGTTTTTTTCACCACTTCTTTGTACAGTTTTATCCATAAGAAAAACATTAGCCATTTTGTTAGCTTTTATGGCGATTTGTCTCGCTATTTTGTCTTTTAACACACACATTTTTGTTGTTTTTCCTGTTTACTTTATGATTGGATTTGGACTTTCGAGTTGGGCTCTTTCGATTTCTTTATCACAACTGTCTTGTGATCCTGAATACCAAGGAAGATTGCAGGCAAGTTTTAATGGTATCTCTGGCTGCTTGATCCTCGGAGTCTATCTCATTATGGCAAGCGATAGCAGTCGCATATCGCCCCAAACGATATATTTTCTTCAAAGTATCGTTGCGCTTGTTGGAATATTCATCGTGCTATTTTATAAACATGAAAAACAATAAATTCCATTTAAGTATAGTAAATATACGCTATTTTATAAACATTTACGCTGCGGAATATTTTATATTTTTCTTTTAACGAGTCAGTGAGAAAAGATGAGATTTGGTGCTTTTAAATAAAACATAAGTTTATATATATGCTATAAAATTCTTGATTTTTTGATGATGATCCAAAAGGGCTGAGATGTTTCTTTAATTCCTCTCATTTTTTTAAGGAGAAAAAACGCAACACTTTAAAGCTTCTTAAAAGTTTTTTGGTTTCTGTATGGTAGAAAGTGAAGCAATCAGGCAATTTCTTATCATATAGGAAGAGAGTGTAATATCACGGGGAGAATGTCGCATTATTCTTATTTTTCAAAATCCATAGGAGGAATTGTATCAATTTCATCCTCATTGGAACAAGCGTTCCTGCGGCGATGCAAGGTTTGCACAATCTCTTTTTTTAAAACAGCCTCTGTTTCACTTAAACGGTGAATGCTAAGCTCCAATTCAAGAGACAAAGCTAAATCCACACATAATTTAAGCTCCTCTCCAATATCGAAACCGCGTTGATAGTCGTCATAAAGACCAACCAGTGTATCAGATAATTCTTTATCGCATAAAGAGGTCATGCTGAATTCCTCCACGTTGCGGTTTTTTGTGCAGCTTTGGTATGTTTAAGTATCACTCCACGATCATCACCTAGGATTGCCATGTATACGAACTTCATGATTTTGTCAATTTTCTGCAAAATACGTGTTTTAAAATCAATGTCTATTAAAGACTTTATCACTCCAAGGTTTGGGAATGCTCCATTGTAAATATGAATGGCAATGTATTTACGATAGAACTTATAGCATTTAGCATACATTGCCAAAAAGCTTCTAATTGGTACAGAGGAGGAGTAATTTGACAGTAAACTAAACACTCTGAAGTCTCTATTGCCAATCACAGCTAAATCAGTGCCATTAATATTTACAATAAGCAAGCACGGTTTGTAAACGCTCAGCTTCTTAAGAATGTGTGATAATCTCATTTTTTGTAGAATATCGATTATTTTGCCTATTTTATATTGATTTTTAGACATTGATAAACCTTTTATCTTATAAAAAAACGACGGAAAGTGTATTTGCATATTTTGTGATAAGATCTCAGTGGCATAGTGCACAGCATACAATGAAAAGAACCGCATTGGGCTTTTACTGCTCTAAAACATATGATTGTACTTTTTGAAAGAGCAGTTGATAGAACTTTGCTCGACGGACATACAATTGGCAATGGCAGGTGTTGTTTTTTCGTGAGAGAATGCCCAAATATTTTTGACACTGGTGGTCATTATTTGGTAGACTTTTACATGTTTTGCCTAGGGTGTATGAGAGTGGGGTATCTTGGCAAAATACTATGGTGGTTGCCCTTGGGGTGTGATTGTCATAATTTTCGTTCCTGCTTAAATGGATGCTGTAACATCCAGGGGTGTGGGGTTATATATGTAAATATTTGCCCAATATGAAGGGGCAGTAATAAGAGGTATAATGCAAATATTGTATTAATTCAATGCATTTTTTGCATTATTGTGTAATTTGGCAAAAAAAGAAATTGAACCCAAAACAGAACAGGCGAAACGATTACGTTTAATACGAGAAAGTTTGCTGCTTAGTAGACATCAAATAGCGACGCGTTTAGGTATTAATAAAGCTATTTATGATCACGCTGAAAGAGGCACGACCTTTCCTAATGTAGAATTTTTGGTTGTTCTATCAGAGAAATTAAAAGTCAATTTAAACTGGCTTGTAACGGGTAATGGCGAAATGTTTTCAGATATGGCAAAAGCGCAAGCTGCTGGTTTAAAACCGCAAGGGATTCCTGTTGGGTTGATGAAAAAGCTTGGACATTTAGCGTATACAACTTATCATGATGCACAAATAGACATGTTTCCTGAAGATATAGTAGAACTTGCGGCAGAGCTTTACGGAAAACTGCAAGAGCTTATTCAAAACCTCAATGATATGGAAGAAGTTGAAGCCACGATGCCACTTTTAAAACTTCATTTAAAGCGTAAAATCGAATCTGAAAAACATCTTTCACAGTAATAAAGAAAATCACTAACCTTTTCTAAGGTAAAAAATGAAAATATTTTCTGCTTTCAAAATCCAGTTTAAGAACCAATAAATTCTCATATATTTTATGAATTCCTTTCTCTTTTCGTTTAGTATAAGATCTTAAGTTATAATAATTTTTAGAGATTGATAAACTTTTTATCTTATGTAATTAAAAAGCTATGGAAAGTGCGTTTGCATATTTTGGCAAAGAGGTTCAAACGGCGTTATCGCACAGTAGGGCGAGGAAACCGCAGTGAGCATTTTTGCTGTTGAGAAAAATGCAACTGCGACTTTTAAGGCAGTATGGTAATCTTTTGTGAGTTTCGCTACGAACATATTATAACGGCGCAGCTCAGTAAAAAACCACGGCGGTTGCATTTTTTGTGTAATTGTCATAAATTTCGCTCCTGCAAATGGATGCTGCAACATCCATTTTTGTGGGGTTATGTATGTAAATTTTTGCCCAATTAAGGGGCAGTAATAAGGAATATAAATCAATATAATTATTTAGTCAGCAATTATATTGATTTTGGAGTAATTTTTTGGCTCGTCCAGAAGTAAAACCTAAAACTGAGTTGGCAAAACGTTTTCGAAAAGTGCGTCAAGCTCTTGGTTTCATAGAGCGTAAGCAGTTTGCTGAATATATTGGTATCAGTGCTGGCTCTATAGGAACTTATGAAACTGGTATAAGCGAGCCTACAGCTTCTGCACTCTCCAAATATCAAGAAATTTGCGGTGTTTCATTAGATTGGCTTGTAACGGGTAATGGCGAGATGTTTTCAGATATGGCAAAAGCGAAAGCAGCTGGTTTAAAACCGCAAGCGATCCCTGTTGGACTAATGAAAAAGCTTGGACATTTAGCGTATACAACTTATCATGATGCAAAAATAGATACACCTGCTGAAGATATAGCAGAACTTGCGGCAGAGCTTTATGGAAAACTGCAAGAACTTATTCAAAACCTCAACGATATGGAAGCAGTTGAAGCCACGATGCCACTTTTAAAATTACATTTAAAGCGTAAAATCGAAGTTGAGAAAACGTATCGAGAAACGTTATAAGATACAAACGAACCGCCCTTTTAAAAAATGGAACTTTTTTGATTTTCTACTGTATGAGCAGGTTTGAAATAGAAAAATCTCACGATCTTCGAGTCTTTTGTTCAATCTGAAAAACGATAAATTATTCATTATAAATCAATATATTGCTCTGATACAGATAAAAAGCATTATGGTTGATGATACAAATAAAATTTATTCAAAAAGAAGCGAACATCATGCCTGAAATATTTGTTGGTTGAAGGAAATGATACGGGCAACAGTGAAAAGATAATATGGCTTTAATTCCATTATGGTGCTAAGGCTATATTGGGTTCCTATAGAAGGATAACAGACATATAGAGCGAAAAGCCATTTAT
>NZ_HE998013.1:160532-162851 GCF_000312585.1 Bartonella queenslandensis AUST/NH15 | reverse complement strand
CGCATAGGGAAGCGTGAGGTTATAATGATTATCATGATCTATGATATTATGTGATAAGTTAAAAATGTTACAAGTTAAAAAAATCATAAAAATGTGTGTTTATAAGAACAGCTCTTTTATTGAGAAGTATTTTTAAAAATTGATAAAAATTATTTTTTATACTCTTGCCATTCTGCTTTTGCGCTTTATTTGAAAGATAGAATTGCTCTTTAGTGAAACTATTTTTGTTAAGAGATAAATCGCAGTATTTTTGAATGGAGATAAAAGTATATTTTCAAAGTCTTGTGTTTTTATTTATTTTTTAGCTTGAATCCCTCTAGCTAAAAGGGTTGGGGACTTTTCTAGATTCGATGTTGTTGCAAAGATTTTAGAGCGATGCCGTAATAAGTAGCGGTATCGCAAGGGGAGGGTTTTGTCTTGATTTATTGGTTTTTGAAGTACGCGAACTCAAAGGTTTTGCCATGGGTGTTTTTGCGCGTTGTAATGATGTTGAGCTCTGTTGGAGGAGATTCTTATGAAAAAAAAATATTCCACACCAAATTTAATTAAAGCTGTCTCGCTCAGCACGGTGATAGCCACACTCTTATCAAGTGTTTCTCCTGTTGTTGCTGCGGGCGTTTCTACGACAGGAGGATTTGTTCGAAACTCGAGTGGTGTAGATGTTCCTTATCCACGTGGTAGTCATGGTAGTATTGTTTTTGCTGGTGATGATGATTATTGCGGTGTAGACAACGTTATTGGGCGTGGAGGCAAGCAACAGGAAAAGGTTAGTAATAAGATAACAGCAGAGAAAGAGTTTGAAAATTTTATAGTTGATCAAGCAGATAACATTGGCCGTAATCCTTATGGCACAACCACTGACAAGGTGACTTGGCAAAGTTCGGGTGTTTTAACGCAAACAGGTGCTTATATGGGACAAAACACTGGGGGATCTGCGAATATTATGCCTGAAGCTTATGGTGTTTATTCTTTTGTAACGGGTTGTGGAGCTGCGGCAACGGGGAATTATTCAACGGCATTTGGTGCTGGTGCAACCACAAAGGCTGGTGGGGCGCAAGCTTTTGGTGTTGCGGCACTTGCAAGCGGTAAAGCAAGTGTTGCCATGGGTGTGAGTTCGGAATCATCAGGGGAGTCTGCAGTTGCTGTCGGTGGGCTTGCAACTGCATTAGGTAAAAGTAGTATTGCTTTAGGAACTAAAGTAAAGGCAGAAAAGAGTTATACGATTGCTATAGGTACAGATGCTAAAGCTTCAGGTTCAGGTTCTATTGCAATAGGAAGCAGGCGCTCTGATAGAACTGAAGAAAATAAGCCTAACAGAACATTAGAAGCAAAAGGTGAAAATTCGATTGCTATAGGTACGCAAGCTTATGCTGAAACGGAAGATTCGGTTGCCATTGGTGTAAATTCGCAAGTGCTTGTTGAGGATGGTGTTGCTGTAGGTGGGGGATCTATTTCTGACAGAGCAAAAGGTGGAGTAGCTTATGATCCTGCAACAGGTAAAGAAGTGAAAAAATCCGGTATTGCATGGCAAAGTACAGCAGGCGCTTTTAGCGTTGGTGAAGTTGGTGGCAGTGCTAATGGTACACTAACAAGGCAAATCACAGGGGTAGCAGCTGGGAGTGAAGATACTGATGCTGTGAATGTGGCGCAGTTAAAAGCTGTGAGAGATGTCATAGCAGGAGGAGGGGCTTGGAAACTTTCTGCTAATGATAAAGATCCTACAGATGTAAATTCAGGCAATACCGTAGATTTTTCGGTGAAAAATAGTGAAGTAGGAAAAGATAACTTAAAAATTGCAAAAAGTAATAAAGGCGATAAGCATAAAATTGAATTTGCTTTGAGTGATACTCTCAAACTTACAAGTGTCACCACAGGTCAAAGCTCTATGAGTGATGATGGCTTTATTATTGATAAAGGGCCAATGATGACTATTGATGGTATTGATGCTGGCAGTCAAAAGATCACAAACGTAGCAGACGGGACCAAACCTAACGATGCGGTGAATTATAAGCAGTTGCAAGAGGTGAAAAATGCAACCAAAACAAGTTGGCAGCTTGCTGTTAATGGAGGCAGTGCTACTGCTATTGGTCCAAACGGTACAGTAAATTTTCAGTCAGCTGGCAATGAAGGCGGTAAAAATATCAATATTACAAAAGATAATGACCACAATGTTACATTTGATTTAGCTGATAATATTAATGTAATGACTGTCACAGCAGGAGAGAGCATTATGGATGCTGCTGGCTTTAGATTTTACGGTGATGAGGGGCCGAGCATAACTGTTAAAGGCATTCATGCTGGTAATAAAACAATTAAAGG
>NZ_HE998013.1:156267-160040 GCF_000312585.1 Bartonella queenslandensis AUST/NH15 | reverse complement strand
CAGTATTATGGATAATAGTGGCTTTGGGTTTGTTGATGGTGGTCCCAAGATAACTGCGAATGGTATTGATGCTGATAGTAAAAAAATTACGAAAGTAGCAGAGGGGACTGATGATACCGATGCGGTGAATTATAAACAACTGAAAGATTTTACAGCAGGAATGGAAACAGGCTGGAAGCTTTCTGTCAATGGTAAAGACACTACAGATGTTAAGGCTGGGAGTATAGTAAATTTTGTTGCAGTTAAGCAGAAAGATGATGATAATAATGAGAGCGAGAACACAAATATAAAAATTGTCAAGAGCGAGGACAATAAAGTATCCTTTGATTTAAGTGAGTATATTAAAGTTGGTCGTGTAGAAACGGGGCTTAGCAGCATGAGTAATGCCGGTTTCATGATCAAGGGTGGTCCCCAAATGACTAAGGGTGGCATTAATGCTGCCAATACAAAAATTACAGGAGTACAAAAGGGTGTTAATGCAAATGATGCTGTAAATGTTTCACAGTTGAGTGAAATGAAAGATGAAATAGCAGAAAATAGTCTTGTTAAATGGGACGAGGATGAGAAGCTCATTACCATTGGTAAAGAAAAGGGCGGTACAAAAATTGATATCACGGGTACTGATGGAGAGCGGGCCATTTCGGGTGTAAAAAATGGTGAGATTTCTGAAGAGTCGCATGAAGCAATCAATGGTAGTCAGATTAATAAAATATCTGGAGATATTGCAAAATTCTTTGGTGGTAATGCAGCATTTCAGGATGGTTCTTTTGTAGGTCCACAATATAATTTATCTAAAGTTTCTACAGATGGTGAAGTAGTTCAGTATATAGCTGAAAACGTTGGTGATGCTTTGACAACGCTCGATGCGAATGTCAAAAATGTTAATAGCCGTATAAAATACGTAGATAATAAATTTGATAAGTTTTCTCAAGATGCTCTCTTGTGGGATGATGGTAAACAAGCATTTGCTGCACGTCATGAAAAAGATGGACGTAAAACAGATAGCAAAATTATTCACCTTTTAAATGGCGATATTACTGAAGATTCAACAGATGCTATAAACGGTTCTCAAATTCATTCTATGGGCAGCGATATTGCAGAATTCTTTGGTGGTAATACCTCGTTCGAAAATGGTGTGTTTACAGGACCAAGATATAATTTATCGAATGTTGATGTAGATGGTACAGTCGAACAGAAGGAACATAATAATGTTGGTGATGCTTTGACAGGGCTTGATGCGAATATCAAGAATGTTAATCAAAATTTGATAAATTCGATGGATGATGTTGCTTCTTATTTTGGTGGCGGTGCTGGATATGATGAAAATGGAGAATGGCATGCTCCTACTTTCCAAGTTTATCACATCGAAGATAATGGTACTGTTTCTAAAAAACCTTATGATAATGTTGCAGATGCTTTTGAAGGTGTGAACAATACTTTCACGAATATCCACAATCAAATCTCTGATATAACAAAAAATAGCCTTGTTAAGCAGGATGGAGAAGATGGTCTTATCACCGTTGGTAAAGAAACCGGTGGTACAAAAATAAGTATTGTAAATAAAAGTGGTGAAGAAAGAACTCTTTCTGGTGTAAAAGATGGAATGATCTCTCAAACATCAACGGAAGCTATAAATGGTTCACAACTTTTTGCTACGAATAAAAATGTTACGACGGTTACTGATAATCTATCACAAGTTGCTCAAAATACATCAAAATATTTTGGGGGTAGTACAGATGTATTGAACGGTATCGAACCAGCTTTCTTTATTCAGGATAAGGCATATCATAATGTTACGGAAGCGTTTACTGGTGTGAATACTTCTATCACAAATATTGATAATAAGATTACTGAAATGAAAGAAAATAGTATTGTTAAATGGGATGAAAGTAAAAAACTTATCACTATTGGTAAGGATAAAACTGGGACTGAGATCAATATTGCGGGATATGCTGGTGTAGCGCGTTCCATTTCTGGTGTAAAAGCGGCAGAGAAGGGTGATGAAGCTGTTAACAAAGACCAACTTGATAAAAGTATAAAGGATATTACTAACGACATTGAAACAGCAATTGCTGCTGCGGTTCTCTATGATAAAGATGGGGATGGTAGTGTTAATTATGGTAGTGTAACTTTCGGTGGCAATAAAAGCAATGGGCCAGTTGCTCTTCATAATGTCAAAGATGGTGACATTTCCCGAGATTCCAAAGATGCAATAAATGGTAGTCAGATTAATAAAATATCCGAAGATATTGCCAAGTTTTTTGGTGGTGGCGCAAAATTTATTGATGGTGCCTTTAAAGGACTGAAATATACTTTATCTGCTATCGTAGATGGTCAAGTAGGGAAGGCTAATTTCTATGATGTTGGTTCAGCTTTAACAGGTCTTGATAAGAATGTTCAAGATGTGAATCAGCGCTTAACGAAAGTATCCAATGAGTTTAATCAGACAATTGAAGGTATCTCAAAAGATGCTTTACTGTGGGATGATGAAGAAGGAGCATTCGTTGCACGTCATGAAAAAGATGGTCAGAAGACAAAGAGCAAATTGAAGTATCTTTTGGATGGTGAGATTGCTGAAGGTTCAACGGATGCCATTACAGGTAATCAGCTTTATTTCATGAGCAACAAGCTTGCCAATTATTTCGGTGGCGGTGCAAAATATGAAAATGGTAAATGGACAGATCCTACTTTTAAGATTGTTCAAGTCAATGCTGATGGTACGACTGTTGAGACAAAGCACAATAATGTCGCTGATGCTTTTGGTGATATTAATGATGGGATGTCAAATATTAATAACCGTATTAATGAAGTCATCAACAAGGTCGATACAGATGCTTTAAAGTGGAATGATAAAGAGAAAGCTTATGATGCTAATCATGATGGTAAGCCGAGTAAGATTATCAACGTAGCTGACGGCAAAATTGCAGAAGGTTCGAAAGATGCGGTTAATGGTGGACAACTTTGGAAAACCAATGAGCGTGTTGCAAAGGTTGAAAATCGTGTTACGGATGTTGAAAATCATGTTACGATCATTGACAAAAAAGTTGATAATATTTCCAATACCATTGCTGATATTGGTGATACAGTTAACAATATTAACGTCAAAGTTGATAATATTGATAATAAAGTTAACGATATTGCTGAAGATGCGGTTCGTTATGACAGAGATGAAAATGGCAAAAAGACCAATAAGATTACATTAGCGGGTGGTGATGCCAGTGAACCTGTTCTGATTGATAATGTAGCTGATGGTAAAATTGAGAAAGGCTCAAAAGAAGCTGTAAATGGTGGTCAACTTCATGATTATACTAAAGAACAGACGAAGCTTATTCTTGATGAATCCAAGCAGTATACGGATCAACGGATTCGTAATATTACGATTGATGCGATTGACGATGCTGTTGAGCAGGCTAAACAATATACAGATACGAAGTTTAATGTTTTAAACTACAGCATTGAAAGTGTGAAAAAGGAGGCAAGACAAGCAGCGGCTATTGGTTTAGCGGTGTCTAACTTGCGCTACAATGACACACCTGGAAAATTAAGTGTTGGATTTGGTGCTGGTTTATGGCGTAGTCAATCTGCATTTGCTTTCGGTGCGGGTTACACCTCAGAAAATGGAAAATACCGCTCTAACATATCCGCAACAACTTCTGGTGGTCATTGGGGTGTCGGTGCGGGATTCAATATGACCCTGAACTAATAATCAACAAAACACATAAAAAATTCTTTTCACCCTTGTCTCATAAGGCAGGGGTGAATTGTTTTTACAT
>NZ_HE998013.1:150555-156123 GCF_000312585.1 Bartonella queenslandensis AUST/NH15 | reverse complement strand
ACATTCCTCTTACATATTTTTCAAAAAAAAATCATAAACTTTATAATATTGCTAAATATTTTTACTATTTATTCTGTAAATATAAAGAAACAAACGACAAAATAAAAAAATTAGTTAAAATATTAAGCAAATTTTAACCAATATGCAAAAAAATAACCTCTAGTCTCTTATAAAAAACACACACTTTAACATCTAAACACATCATTTCTCTACTTTTTCAATCATACCTTAAATCTCACATATATAGAAAAAATAGATCTCACGATTCGCTTAGTATTTAAATGTGTCTTTTTTATGTTTATAGTTAATTTTTTCATTGGGGAATTTATTATGAAAAAATCATATGCCAAATTAGCGGGGAGTGAATTAAAATTTTCTCGTTTTCCTTTTATTAAAGTTGTGTCATTAACTTCAATAGTTGCACTTTTGTCGAGTGTTTCTCCTGTTTTTTCAGAAAATCTTGTTTCAGGAGGAAGGATTGCTACAAACATAGAGAGTGCTGTTGTGGCGTATCCACAAAGTGTGATTTCTGTTTATGATGATGCTACTGGTTATTTGGGACCTATTAATGTATCCAACAGCAATGATGTAACGGTATTGAATACGGCGCCAGAATCAAAAGTTAGTGTTTTAAGCAGTTATGCTAATTTTTTAATCAGAGCTCTTTCTGATGGGAGCGATGACAATTTTATTGCAAATACTTTTACAGCAGCGGGCAGCAACCGATTGAAAAAAGCAGTAAGTACAGAGGAAAAAAAGAAACAATCTATCATTAGCCCACAATTATCTGTTCGTAACAACTTATCTTCTCAACCGTTCAATCAAGATGGTGGGGATACAGCGATTATGAATGCGTCTGATATCTCACAAGATTATTTATCTCCAGCAATGCAACGTGATGTATCAGAAACAAATGTTATTTTGGGTGATAACGCGCAGGCAAAAGTTGGTAATTCTGTTGTTATTGGTTCTAATGCGGAAGTCTATAGAGGCGGAACTGTTGCCGTTGGTAACAGTACATTGATAACCAAAGATGCAGTGAACGCAATAGTTCTTGGTCGTTATGCACGGGCAGAGCAAAAAGGTGCTATAGGATTGGGTTATGGGGCAAACGGGGTAGGAGAGGCTAGCATTGCGATAGGTTATGCATCACAAGCTAAGATGAATGGTTCTATCGCAATAGGCTCTCCGTCACAGTTAGGATCTTTAGGGAATGACATTAATCCAAATGACGATGCGAACAAAGACCTTAATCGCACCAAGGCACTCGGTGAAAAGTCGATAGCCATAGGTTCTGAAGCATTTGCAAATGGTGAGAAGTCTTTGGCTATAGGTTCTTTGGCTAAGAGTGAAATGGAGCATGCGATTTCTATTGGTGCTGAGTCATCTGCACTTGGTGTTAATTCTATGGCTTTGGGGATGAAGTCACAAGTAACAGTGAACGGAGGAGTTGCTATAGGAGCGCGTTCTGTATCTGGTGTTGGTGATGGTCATACTGCTGGATATAATCCTTTAACAGATGTTGAATCAGGTGAAATAAGTTATGAATGGAAAAGTACGTTAGGTGCCGTTAGTGTTGGTGATAATACTAATAAGATTTCGCGGCAAATTACAGGAGTAGCAGCTGGTAGTAAAGATGCTGATGCGGTGAATGTTGCACAGTTGAAGTCCTTACGGGACTACGTGAACAAAGGCTGGAAGCTATCTGTTAATGGTAATAATGGTAAAGTTGTTGGTATAGATGGTACGGTGGATTTTGCAGCTGGAAGTAGCAATTTAAATGTTACCAAAGGTGAAGATGACAATAAAATAAAATTTGATCTCGCAAAGGATATTGCGCTGGATAGTATAAAAGCAGGTGCAAATACTTTAAATGCAATGGGCTTAGTAATTGCTAATGGTCCTCAAATAACGACTGAGGGTATTAACGCTGGCGGTAAAAAGATAACAGGAGTAGTAGAGGGTACTGATGAGACCGATGCAGTGAATTTTGCACAACTGCAAAAAGTTGAAAAACAAGTCGCAGCCAGTAGCTTTGTAAAACAGGATGATACAACGAGATATATCACCATTGGGAAGGATACAGATGGTGATAAAATTGATATTACTAACAGTAAAAGTGAAAAGCGTATTTTTGCGGGTATAAAGGATGGTGACATTTCAAAAGATTCAAATGAAGCTGTCACTGGTTCGCAGCTGTTTAGGACAAATCAAAATGTAACAATGGTATCAAATAATCTCCAAACCGCTGCTACGAGTATAGCTGAAACTTTTGGAGGTGGAGCTGAATATAAGGATGGCACATGGAAAGTACCTACTTTTACGCTTAAAACTGTTGACAATGATGGTGAGGAAAAAGATGAAACTTATCATAATGTAGCTGAGGCTTTGAGTGGTGTGGGACAATCTTTCACAAATATTCAGAATAAAATCACCAATGAGATTAGTAACCAGATTAATAATGCGATTACCAAAGTGGAGGGTGAAAGTTTTATTCAGCAGGATAAGGAAACAAATCGTCTCACTATTGGTGCCAAAACAGAAGGTACAGAAATCAATATTGCCAACGCAAATGGTGCAAGTCGGATCATTTCTGGTGTGGAGGATGCAAAGAACAACAATGATGCTGTTAATAAAGGTCAGCTTGATAAAGGCATTGAAAATGTCAGTAAAGACATCACAAATAAGTTCAACGATTTTACGCAAAACATAACGCATATTACGCAACAAGTTCAAGGTGATGCTTTATTGTGGAATGAGAGTGATGGGGCATTTGTTGCTCAGCATGGCGAAGAAAAAGCAAAGAGCAAGCTTAAATACCTTTTAAATGGAGACATTACTGCTGACTCAACGGATGCGATCAATGGTTCTCAGCTTTATTCGATGGGTAATAATCTTGCAGGATATTTTGGAGGGGGAGCTGAATATAAGGATGGCGAATGGAAAGCACCTACTTTTACGCTTAACACGGTTAATAATGATGGTACAGTAAGTGAAGAAAAATATAATACTGTAGAACAAGCATTGTCTGCTGTTGGTACATCTTTCACAAATATTCAGAATAAAATCACCAATGAAATTACGAATGAGATCAATAAAACAAAAGGCGATGCCTTATCGTGGGATAATGAGAAAGAAGCATTTGTGGCCCAGCATGGTCAAGAAAAGGCGAATAGCAAAATTACCTTTCTTGCAAACGGTGATATCTCTGAAAAATCAACGGATGCAATCAATGGTTCTCAGCTTTATTCAGTGATCGATTCACTTTCTAGGTATTTTGGTGGTGATGCGGGCTATCAGAATGGGGAGTGGAAAGTTCCCACATTCTATGTTTCACAATTCAAAGATGATGGTAATGGGGATAAGAAAACTGGCTATGATAATGTTGCAGGTGCGTTTGAAGGTGTTAATGAAAGCATGAAAAGCATCAACGAGCGTATTAATAATGTTACCCAGAGTGCCTTATCGAATGGTTTAAATTGGAATGAGAAAGAACAAGCTTTCGATGCTCGTCATAATGATCAGGACAGTAAGATTACGCATGTAGCGGATGGTAAATTATCGAAAGATTCGAAAGAAGCCGTTAATGGTAGCCAACTTTGGGAGACAAATAATAGGGTTAGCAAGGTTGAAAACCGTGTAGACAATATTGATCAACAGATAAAAGATATTGCAAATACGGTTACACATGATGCGGTTAAGTATGATAAGAATGAAAAGGGTGAAAAGATAAATAAAGTCACATTAGCTGGTGTGAGTGAAAGTGATCCAGTCGTGTTAAACAATGTGGCGGATGGTAAATTATCGAAAGATTCGAAAGAAGCTGTTAATGGTAGTCAACTTTGGGAGACAAACCAGCAGATGAAAATAGTCCTTGATGATGCAAGAAAATATACGGATGAGCGTTTCAATAGCATTTTAAATAACCAAATCGGTGATGTGATTAATGAAGCAAAATCTTATACGGATAGGAAGTTTGATGCTTTAAATTACAGCATAGAAGGTGTGCGAAAAGAAGCAAGACAAGCAGCCGCTATTGGCTTAGCAGTGTCTAACTTACGCTATAATGAAACACCTGGGAAATTAAGCGTTGGGTTTGGGAGTGGTTTATGGCGTAATCAATCTGCCTTTGCCTTTGGTGCTGGTTATACATCTGAAAGCGGATCTGTTCTGTCTAATGTATCTGTCACCAATTCTGGTGGACACTGGGGCATAGGTGCTGGATTCAATATGACATTGAACTGATAATCAACAAAATGCATTGAGCAAAATTATTTCGCCCTTGTCTTTATTTAAGATAAGGGCGAAAGTTTATTTTAATAAGAAATCAATAAAGTTAAATAATTAAATCAAAGAAAAACATTAAAGGTAGATGAATAATAAAGAAAAATGTACCATTAATGCTGAAGCTCTGTTTTCATTTTAATTTATAATTTCATAAGGATGAAAATTCACCTACTAATCGTTTTTGCTTTTCACGAAAAAACAATTTAAAAGAGCATAAAATCAATATGTTACTTAATTTTACAGACAAAAACTTATCATCACAGCATGAGAATATGTTTCTACAAATTTATCTCAATGATTCCATTTCCCCAATAACATATCACCACAACCATAAAACGACCAAAAACCTTCGAATTTTCTAATGGCTTTTTTGTTATGGCTTCACACGGAAATAACCTCCTCCACCAATTTTAAACAGCCAATTTAATGAAAACCCAGAATTTATAAATTGAAATATGTCTTTTTTATGTCATAAATATGGGTTGATTTGATTTTTTTTCATTGGGGCACTTGAGATGAAAGAATTATCTATCATATCAAAGAGGAATGATTGGGATTACGGATATGTCTCTCGGCATTTATTTAAAAATCTTTTGTTGGGAACCACAATCGTTGCATTTTTATCAAATACTTCTTCCACTTATGCAAAAAATTTTGATATAATAGAACTGCTTCTTCAAGTTTTAGAGAAGGCAACAGCGGTTTATTCTCAAGAAAACGATAGAAATGTTTTTTCTGCTTACGATCATTATAACCCTTATATAGGTTTCTTTGACGGTAGTAGTTTATCAAAATCAAGCTATTTAATGGCGGTGAATGCAGCATTAACGCAAAAGGTTAATGCTTCTAGTGGCTATGCCAATTTTTTAATCACTATGCTTTCCGAAAAAAGTAAGACTGCTGTCAATGTTTTTGACAAAGATAGCAGTTCTATACAGCAAGCTATGCAAAGATCATCAAATGCATTGATACAGAAAAATTTAGAGTCTTCTGTTGATGATGATTATGGAAATGATACAGCTTTCTTAAATACGCCTCGTTCATCGGAAAAAAACTATCCAATACAAGTGAATGGAAGGTTGTTTGCAAGCGAAAGAAGAGGGAGCAATTCTACTTTTTTGGGTGAAGGGGCGGATTCATCAGGGGGGGTCAGTGTTGCTATTGGTTATAAGCCTAAAGCGGCAAGAGACAATAGCATTGCTATAGGTTACATGGCTCATGCTTTGGGGTTAAGCAGTACTGCACTGGGCGATGAATATAATTCAGAGAGCCAATACGGAG
>NZ_HE998013.1:145093-150341 GCF_000312585.1 Bartonella queenslandensis AUST/NH15 | reverse complement strand
ACGAATGACACTGATGCGGTGAATGTTGCGCAGTTAAAGGATTTACAAAACTATGTTGGCAAAGGTTGGAAGCTGTCTGTTGATGGTAAAAATGCTCAAGTTGTTTCTATAGACGACTCGATAGATTTATCAGCGGGAAATAGCAACCTTAACATTACCAAAGGCAAAGATGATAATAAGGTAAAATTTGATCTAGCGAAGGAAATTACACTAAATAAAATAACAGCAGGAGCAAGTACCCTAGACGCAACGGGTTTGGTCATTACCAATGGTCCCCAAATAGTAACGAATGGTATTGATGCAGGCAATAAAAAAATAACAGGAGTAGTAGAGGGTACTGAGACGAATGACGCTGTGAATTTTGCACAATTGCGGAAAATTGAAAAAGAAGTTGAACAACAAGTAGCAGCCAGTAGCTTTGTTAAACAGGATTCTGAAACGAAAGATATCACCATTGGTAAGGAAACAGATGGCACTGTAATTAATCTTCAAAACAAGGATAATGGAAATCGAACCATTTCCGGTGTGATGGGTGGAGAAATTTCTAAAGATTCAATTGAGGCGGTAAATGGTTCATAGCTTTTTGAGACAAATGATAAGGTTGCGACCTATTTTGGTGGTGGTGCTAGCTATGAAGGTGGCGCATGGAACGCTCCGACTTTTAACATTAAAACTGTTAAGGAAGGTGGCGAAACAGAAAATAAAGAATATCATGATGTAGCGGAAGCTTTGACTGGAGTTAGCAGTTCTATCGCGAATGTTCAGAATAAATTTACTAAGCAAATTAATGATGCCGTTACCAATGACAAGGTGAAAGCCTTATTAAGAAAGATCCAAAGACAAATAACATCACTATTGGTAAAGAAGTAGCAGGCAGTGAAATCAATATCGCCAACATACAAGGAGATTTACGAACCCTTTCTGGCGTTGCGGACGCAAAGAACAGCAATGATGCCGTTAACAAAGGTCAGCTTGATACAAGTATCAAAGAGACAAATAGCGAAATAACGAATAAGTTTAACGACTTTACCGAAAACATAACGCATATTACACAGCAAGTTAAAGGCGATGCTTTATTGTGGAGCGAGACTGATAAGGCATTTATTGCTGATCATGGAGAGGGGAGTGCAAAAACAAACAGCAAAATCACCCACCTTTTAGAGGGGAGCATTTCTTCTAGTTCAAAGGATGCAATTACGGGTAGTCAGCTTTATTCACTGGGGAATGCAGTTTCTGCTTCTTTAGGCGGTGGAGCGAGCTATGAAGGGGGAAGTTGGATTGCTCCAACTTTTACAGTGAACAAATTTGATATTAAAGGCAAGGCAACGCAAGAAGATTATAAAACTGTTGCTGATGCTTTGTCAGGTTTAAGCACTTCTCTCACAAATACTCAGAATAAAATGACCAATGAAATTGCTCATGTAAAGGATGAACGTCTTGTTAAGCAAGATGACAAAACAAAGCTTATCATGATTGGTGGAGAGAAGGATGGTATTGTAATCAATATCGCTAACAAGGATAAAGAGGATAGAAAGATTTCTGGTGTAAAGGCGGCGGAGAATGCGAATGAAGCAGTTAACAAAGCACAGCTCGATAAGCTCGATAAGAAAATTGAGTCTACGAATTCTTTTGCAGTTTTTTATGATAAACAGTCGGATGATACTGTTAATTATAAGAGTGTGACTTTTGGTGGCAAAAATAAAGAACCTGTTGCT
Organism: Bartonella queenslandensis AUST/NH15; assembly: GCF_000312585.1. Lineage (GTDB taxonomy): Bacteria > Pseudomonadota > Alphaproteobacteria > Rhizobiales > Rhizobiaceae > Bartonella > Bartonella queenslandensis_A. The sequence goes on along the minus strand of NZ_HE998013.1, from coordinate 148,626 downwards.
TTGCATAATGTTGCTAATGGTGCGCTTTTGCAAGAATCACACGATGCAATTAATGGTGGTCAAATTACAAAAATATTTCAGCAGGTAGTTAAATATTTTGGTGGGAATGCAGCCTTTAAAGAGGGTATTTTTACGGGGCCAATTTATAAATTACTCAGTATTTCTGAAAATGGGACGGTAGGAGAAACAGGACATGATAATATTGTTTCGGCATTTGAAGGTCTTGATACAAATATAAAAAATGTAAACAAGCGTATTAAGGAAGTTTCGCAAGGCATTAGCGATGATTCTTTGTTATGGGATAAGAATAAAAGAAGCCTTTGTTGCTCTTCATGGGGATGGCGAAACAAAAGAAAACAGCAAGATTACCTATCTGAAGGATGGTGATATTGCAGAAAGCTCAAGTGATGCAGTAAATGGTTCTCAACTTTATTCTTTAAACGAGCAACTAGCGATCTATTTGGGTGGTCGCGCTGGTTATGATAAACAAGGAAATTGGCAAGCTCCAAATTTTAAAATCAAGCAGTTTGGTAAAGATGGAGGCTCTGAAGAAAAGAGCTATAGCAATATTTCTGATGCGTTGAGTGAGGTTGGAAATTCTTTCACGAATATTCAGATAAAATTACCAATGAGATTAGCAAAATAGAAAGCGAGAATCTTGTTAAGCAGGATGAAATAACAAAACGTATCACGATTGGTGGAGAGAAAGATGGTAGTGAAATCAATATTGCAAACAGTGCGAGTGGTGTGCGTAGCCTTTCTGGTGTAAAAGCAGGGCTTCTTACGGCAGAATCCACGGAAGCGATCAATGGTTCCCAACTTCATTCGGTCATCAATGTATTTTCTAGATATTTTAGTGAAGATGCGGGATACAAGGATGGAGAATGGCTTGCACCAAACTTTAAGGTTGCACAATTTACTGCTGATGGTGTGGTAAATAAAAGGAAGAACTATACCAATATTGCATCTGCATTTGAAGGTGTTAACGAAAGCATGACCAATATCAACAATCGTATTCATGATGTTGAACAGAGCGTTTTCTCGAGTGGTTTAAATTGGAGTGAGACAGAAAAAGCTTTTGACGCACGCTATAAAGCTCAAGATAGTAAGATTAAGCATTTAGCGGATGGTGAAATATCAGAAGGTTTGAAAGAAGCTGTTAATGGGAGTCAACTTTGGCAAACGAATAAGAAAGTTCAAGAAGTTGAAAGCCATGTCAACATAATGATAAGCAAGTAAAAGATTTTGCCAGTGTGGCAGATATTGCTGTTAAGTATGATAAAGAAAATGATGGTAAGAAAAAGAATAAAGTAACATTAGTTGGTGTTAGTGAGAGTGATCCAGTATTAATAGACAATGTAGCGGATGGTCGTATTGAAAGTGGCTCAAAAGAAGCCGTTACAGGTGGTCAATTGCATGATTATACGGATCAGCATATGAAGTTGGTACTTTATGATGCGAAGAAATATACGGATGAGCGCTTTAACAATATTATAGATAATACGGTCAATAATGTTGTTAATGAGACAAAATCTTACACAGATATCAAGTTTGAAGCGTTAAGGTATGAAATTAAGGAAGTTCGTAAAGAATCTAGACGGGCAGCGGCAATAGGTTTAGCGGTATCGAATTTGAGTTATGAAGATACACCTGGTTCTTTAAGTTTATCGATTGGAACGGGAATATGGCGTAATCAATCAGCTTTTGCTGTAGGGGCAGGTTATATTTCTGAAAATGGCAGAATTCGTTCTAATATATCAGCGACGAATTCTGGTAATTATTGGGGCATAGGAGCAGGTTTAAGAGTAAAACTGAATTGAGAGAGATCAGTGAAGCTTGTCGATGCGTTTTGAAGTTATAGTTTTGTTTTATGAAGAATCGAATATTTGATCTCTACAATAAGCTTTATATATAAACATAGCTATTTATAAATTTAGCTATAAACTTTCATTATTTTTCTAAATTTTTTTACTTAAACTGTTGAAAAAAGATCACATATTTCTGTAAAAAATATTCAAATTTATAAAAAATATTATTTTTTTGTTGCTATTTTATTGTAGAGGGATTAGGGCTACATAAAGTATATTAGTAAGACTCATTTTGATCGAAATAGCAATTCAAAAGGGGGGGGAGAGAGTAATGCGTAAAAAACGAAAATATATTAAAAGCCAAATTCATACCGTTGCATTACATTTAATAAAACAACACCCTAGCTGAACAATTCTTATTTCCTGAGAAAATTTAAGTCTTTTTTAAATATTACGGCTTTTCATTTACTTCAATGATTAAAGAAATAACACCCCTTAATGAAAAAAATACATAAAAAACCCTTCAATAAAACTATTTCCAGAATTTTTTATTAAATAATCAAACACCTGATAAATAAAATGCCCTTAATATTTAAAACCTTCGAAGATCCTTTAACCTAGACAAGAAACTTAAGTTCTTATTAGAGTCTAAATGTGTTCTTTTTATGTTCATATAAACATATTTTCTCATTTAGACTTCATTACAGAAAGCACACACAAAACACCCCAAAAGACTCAAAACGCCCTTATTCAAAAAGCCACCCTCAATTTCTAATCTCATCTGAGTAAATGCCTAAAAGAAAAATATGTCTTTTTTATGTTTTGAAGTGTTTTCAGATTTTTCATTGGAGAATTAGTTATGAAAAAATTGCATGCCACACAAAGAGCGAACAAATTGAAAAATTCTCGTTTTTCTTTTGTTAAAGTTCTTTCATTGGCTACAGTCACGACATTTTTATTAAATATTTCTCCTGTTTTTTCAGCAAATTTTGATTTTAGAAACGCGTTTCTTGAAGGTGTTAAGAGTGCTGGTGTATCTTATCCGCAAAGCATTATCTCTGTTGCTGGTTTAAATGCTTCTGATGACTCTGATGACAGTGATAATAATTCTATCATCGATTTTTTGACAACAGATAGTCGTGCTACATGGAAAGGTGTGCCAAGTATATTCAAAGCTGAAAATGTGGGTGATAAAAAAGTACAACAGTCTACGAGAAGTATTCATACGAATTCTATAGATGATGCAGATTTTTTAAGCCCTCTTGGTTTGTCAAGAGTAGTATCGACCCAAATAGCTGGAAAAGAAAGCGTTGGTCATCCTCTGGCGCACGGTTATGATGCGAGTGCAAAGGGTTACGATGCTATTGCGTTAGGTCCATTGGCGGAAACAGGACAAGATAGAGCTATTGCTATAGGTTTGTCTTCTTACGCTGATGGTCATAATAGTATTGCGATTGGTTCTGGACCAGACTACGCTAAGCCAGAAGAAAGGACAACTGCTAGAGGTGATAAAGCAATTGCCATAGGTTTCCAAGCTAAGGCTCTAAACAATTTTGCAATAGCCTTGGGGGATTCTGCTGTTACTAATCAGGACAATGCGATAGCTGTTGGTCGTATGGCAGAAGCGGTAGGAAAAGATAGCATTTCTATAGGTTATATGGCTCTTGCTTCTGGGGTAGGCAGCACTGCACTGGGCGGTGAATATAATCCAAATAGTCAACATGG
>NZ_HE998013.1:143473-144378 GCF_000312585.1 Bartonella queenslandensis AUST/NH15 | reverse complement strand
AAAGAAGATACCGATGCGGTGAATGTTGCACAGATGAAGTCATTACAAGAATACGTGGACAAGGGTTGGAAGCTGTCTGTTGGTGGTGAAAATTCTAAATCTGTTGGTATTGATAGCGCAGTAGATTTATCAGCGGGAAGTAGCAACCTCAACATTACTAAAGGCGATAAAGACAACAAGATAAAATTTGACCTTGCTAGGTCTATCATAGTCGATAATATACAAGTAGGAGCGAATATCCTCGATGCAACTGGCTTAATCATTAAAGATGGTCCAAAAGTAACGGTTGGTGGTATTGATGCTGGAGGCAAAAAAATCACAAATGTGGCAACGGGTACTGTAAACACCGATGCGGTAAATTTTGCACAACTTCAAAAAGTTGAAAAAGATGTCAAAGAACAAGTAGCAGCCAGTAGCTTTGTAAAACAAGATGCGCAGACGCAACACATCACCATTGGTAAGGATACAGGTGGTGATAAAATTGATATTGCCAACAACGCCAATGAAAAGCGTACCCTTACAGGAATAAAAGCTGGTGAGCTCTTAGAAGATTCACATGAAGCCGTTATCGGTTCACAGCTTTTTGATACAAATAAAAATGTAACGACTGTATCAAATAATCTTCAAACTACTGCTACAGATATAGCTGAAACTTTTGGAGGTGGAGCTGAATATAAGGATGGCAAATGGAGTCCCCCTAAATTCATTGTTAAGTCTGTTAAGAATGATGGCAACTCTGAAGAAACGAAATATAATACCGTTGCGGAGGCTTTGACTGGAGTTGGTGCTTCTATCACAAATGTTCAGAATAAATTGACTGAACAGGTTAATAATGTGGTTAACAAAGTGGAAAGCGAAAGTTTTGTTCAGCAAGATAAAGCAACGCATAATCTCACTATTGGTGC
>NZ_HE998013.1:141918-142763 GCF_000312585.1 Bartonella queenslandensis AUST/NH15 | reverse complement strand
GGTGATGCTTTATTGTGGGACAAGGACGCGAAGGCCTTTGTAGCACAACATGGCGAGAAAAAAGCGAAAAGTAAGATTACATATCTTTTCAACGGTGAGATTAGTGCAACCTCAAGTGATGCTGTAGCAGGTAATCAGCTTCAAGCTCTAGGGAGCAATGTTGCGAAGTCTTTAGGTGGTGATGCGGGTTATGAGAATGGCGAATGGATTGCTCCAAGTTTCATAATCAAGCAGATTGGTGAGGACGGTACTTCTCAAGACAAGACGTATCAAGATGTCGCAACAGCCTTTACCGGTATTGGTAACAGCTTTACGAATGTGGTTAATAATTTTTATGATAAAGTCAAAGATGTTAAAGAAGACTTTAATGACAAAATCGAGCATATTACGCAAGAAGTACAAGGGGATGCTTTGTTGTGGAGCAAGACTGATGGAGCCTTTATTGCCAAGCATGGAGAAGAAGGCAAAGAAAAAACGACAAGCAAGATTAAGTATCTTGCCAATGGAGAAATTTCTTCTACTTCAACAGAAGCTATTAATGGTTCCCAGCTTTTCGAAACAAATAATAAGGTTGCTACTTACTTAGGTGGCGGAGCTGGATATAAAGAAGGCAAATGGAGTGATCCAACTTTTACGATAAAGTCAATTAATGCTGATGGAGAGGAAAAAGCTGAGACTTATCAGAATGTAGGGGATGCTTTGATTGGAGTTGGTAGTTCTATCACGAATATTAAAAATGAGTTCACCAAACAGATTACCAATGAAATGGCCAATGTTAAAGGCGATAGCCTTGTTAAGAAAGATGCAGAAAATAATCGGATTACTATTGGTGCAAAGGTAGAAGG
>NZ_HE998013.1:138395-141293 GCF_000312585.1 Bartonella queenslandensis AUST/NH15 | reverse complement strand
AAAAGTTTGAAAGAGCTGTCTGAAAATCTTCAATCAGATGATTCAGCAGTTGTTCACTATAATAAAACAGCACAGGGTGAAATTGATTACACGAATGTGACTTTCGGTAAAGGTAAGGATTCTACAGCTGTAGGTCTTCATAATGTTGCTGATGGTAGTATTACTGAGAATTCACGTGATGCGATCAATGGTGGACAGATTAACAAAATCGGTGAGGAAGTTGCAAAATACTTAGGTGGTGGTGCAGCATTTAGTGGTGGTGCTTTTACACAGCCCACCTATAAGTTATCTCAGGTTGATGCTAATGGTAAGGTAAATCTGATTGAGTTTAAAGATGTTGGCACAGCGTTTAGCGGCCTTGATAACAATATCAAGAATGTGAATGATCGGATTAAAGAAGTCTCAGAAGGCGTTGCACAGGATTCTTTAAATTGGAGCAAGACTGACGAAGCTTTTGTTGCTCAGCATGGTGAAAAAGAGAAAACGGCAAGTAAAATTAAATATCTTGCTGCTGGAGAGATTACTGCCAACTCGCATGATGCGATTAATGGTTCTCAGCTTTATGAAACCAATGATAAGGTTGCGACCTATTTTGGTGGCGGTGCTAAATATGAGGAAGGTAAATGGACTGCCCCAAGCTTTACGCTGAAAACGTTCAGTGAAGACGGTAAGGAGGTTATGGACAAGACATATAATGATGTTTCTTCAGCTTTTGCAGGTATTAATGCCAATTTTCAAAGTGTGAATAAGAATGTGCAGAACATCGTTAATGATTTTACTGAACAAGTCACGAATATTACACAACAAGTTCAAGGTGATGCTTTATTGTGGAGCAAGACTGACAAAGCTTTTAGTGCGCAACATGGAGAAGGTGAAGAAAAGACAGATCGCAAAATTACGCATCTTTTAGCTGGTGATGTTTCTAAGAGTTCCACAGATGCAGTAACAGGTGGTCAACTTTATTCGATGAATGAGCAGCTAGCGACTTATTTGGGTGGTGGCTCTGGTTATGATGAGCAAGGAAAATGGAGCGCTCCTACCTTTAAGGTTAAGAAATTTGATGATACTGGCAAAGCAACAGAGAAAGAGTATAAAACCGTTGCTGAGGCCTTTGAAGGTGTGAATCAATCTTTCACGAATATTCATAATGAAGTGAATGAGCAAATTAACAAAGTTGTAGGAGACAGCCTTGTTAAACAAGATCAAGGATCACGTGTTATATCGGTTGGTGGTGAAACGAGTGGTACGACAGTTAATTTTGCCAATGTTGATAATGCCGCTCGGACACTTTTGGGTGTAAAAGATGGTGCGCTTTCAGCAGAATCGACAGAAGCAGTGAATGGTTCCCAGCTTCATGCTCTGGGGAGCAGTGTTGCGCAATATTTTGGTGGTGGAGCTGGTTATGAGAATGGCGTATGGAATGGTCCAAGCTTCAAGTTTAATACAGTTAAGGATGATGGTGAATCTGAAGAGCAAGAATATAAGAGTGTAGCGGAAGCTTTAACTGGAGTTGGTACATCTTTCACGAATATTAAAAATGAAATAACCAATCAGATTAATCATCTTCAATCAGATGATTCAGCAGTTGTTCATTATGATAAAAAAGAAAAAGATGAAATTGATTACACGAGTGTGACTTTCGGTAAAGGTGAGGGTTCTGCAGCTGTAGGTCTTCATAATGTTGCTGATGGTCAGATTGCGGATAAATCACATGATGCAATTACAGGTGGTCAGATTAATAGCATTTCTCAGGATGTTGCAAAGTTTTTAGGTGGTAGTTCAACATTTAACAATGGAGCTTTTACAGGTCCAACCTATGAATTATCTTCAGTTTCTAAAGAAGGTACGGTTACGGATAAGTCGTTTACCGATGTTGGCTCAGCTTTTTCTGGTCTTGATGAGAATATTAAGAATGTTAATGATCGTATTAAGGAAGTTTCAGAAGGCGTTGCACAGGATTCTTTATTGTGGAGCAAGGATGACAATGCCTTTAGTGCGCAACATGGAGAAGGTAAAGAAAGAAAAGCGAGCAAGATTACTCACATTTTGGATGGAAATATTGCTTCTGGTTCTACAGATGCGGTTACAGGTGGTCAGCTTTATTTGATGAATAATACGTTAGCGAGCTATTTTGGTGGTGGAGCTGAATATAAAGAAGGTAAATGGGTTTCTCCAAACTTCAAAGTTAACACAGTGAATGCTGCTGGCGATAAGGTTGAAGAGAAGAGCTATGATAACGTTGCAGCGGCTTTTGAAGGAGTAGGCAGTTCTTTCACAAATCTTCATAATGAAGTGACAAAAGCCGTCACGGATATTAACAATCACATTAACGATGTGGTGAGTGATAGCCTTGTTAAGCAGGATGCTGATAGCAAGGTTATCAAGATAGGTGCAGAAAAAGGTGGAACAAGCATTAACATTGCCAATAGTGGAGATGCTGAGCGGACTCTCACAGGTGTAAAAGCAGGAGCGCTTACAGAAACATCGACCGATGCCGTAAATGGCTCTCAGCTTTATTCGATGAACAATACACTGGCGAGCTATTTTGGTGGTGGAGCTGAATATAAAGAAGGCAAATGGGTTTCTCCAAACTTCAAAGTTAACACAGTGAGTGCTGATGGCGATAAGGTTGAAGAGAAGAGCTATAAAACAGTAGCTGAAGCTTTAACTGGAGTTGGTAGTTCTTTCACGAATATTCATAAAGAGCTTAAGAATGAGATTAACCAAGTTGTGGGTGATAGTCTTGTTAAGCAAGATGAGAAGACACATGACATTGCGGTTGGAGGTGAAAGGAGCGGTACGAAAGTTACGTTTGCGAATACTGATGGTGCAGCACGGACTCTTACAGGTCTAACAGCAGGAGAGCTTGCAGAGGCATCGACCGATGCCGTGAATGGT
>NZ_HE998013.1:136404-137851 GCF_000312585.1 Bartonella queenslandensis AUST/NH15 | reverse complement strand
CGATGCGTTTGGTGGTGTTGATCGTTCATTCACAAAGCTTCATGAAGAGATTACGCAAAACACGACTGAGGTTTCTGAAAATATTAAGCAGAATGCGTTGTTATGGAGTGATAAAGATCATGCATTTGTTGCGACACATGGCACTGAAGATGATAAGAAAAACAGCAAGATCACATCTCTTGCGAATGGTCTTGTCGCTGAAGGTTCAACAGATGCGATCAATGGCTCTCAGCTTTATTCGATGAACACTACACTGGCGAGCTATTTTGGTGGGGGAGCTAAGTACGAGAATGGTCAGTGGACAGTTCCAACTTTCAAAGTTTTACAATTTTCTGGTGATGGTAAGTCTTCTGAGGAAACTTATAACAATGTTGCCGATGCATTTGGTGGTGTGAATAGTTCTTTCAAGGGCATTCATAATGAAATGACGAATGCTGTCACGAATATTAACAATCAGATTGACCAAGTTGTGAGTGATAGTCTTGTCAAGAAAGATGCTACAACGAATCTTATCACCATTGGTAAAGAAGTTGCTGGCACCGAAGTCAATATTGCCAACAAGGATCAAGAAGCTCGTACACTTTCAGGTGTTAAGGCGGCAGTAAATGATAATGAAGCGGTTAACAAAGGCCAGCTTGATAAAAGTTTGGAAGCACTTTCTAACAGTCTTCAGTCGGATGATTCAGCCGTTGTTCTTTACGATAAGAAGGACAATGGTGAGACTGACTATGCAAGTGTGACTTTTGGCAAAGGTCAAAATGCAGCTCCTGTTGCTTTGCATAATGTTGCTGATGGTCAGATTGCGGATAAGTCACATGATGCAGTTACGGGTGGTCAGATAAATAGCATCTCTCAAGATGTTGCTAAATTCTTAGGTGGAGAAACATCCTTTAAAGATGGTTCCTTTACAGGCCCCAGCTATAAATTATCTCAGGTTGATGAAAAAGGTGTAGCTAAAGAGGCAGAGTTTAAAGATGTTGGTTCGGCCTTTGCAGGTATTGATAAGAATATCAATAATGTGAACAATCATCTTACGAATGTTGTTCAAGACTTTACGCAACAAATCACAGATATTACTGAGGAAGTTAAGGGTGATGCATTGTTATGGAGTGATGAAGATCATGCATTTGTTGCGACGCATGGCACTGATGATGAGAAGAAAAACAGTAAGATCACATCTCTTGCGAATGGTAGTGTCACTGAAGGTTCAACGGATGCGGTGAATGGCTCCCAGCTATTTGAGACCAATCAACGTGTAAACACTGTATCTAAGACACTTGACACAGCAGCTACGGGTATAGCTAAATCCTTTGGCGGTGGCGCTAAGTACGAGAATGGTCAATGGATTGCTCCAAACTTTAAGGTTCACACTGTCAGTGAGGATGGTAGTAAGGTTGAAGAGCAGAGCTATGATGATGTAGCGAAAGCCTTTGCAAGTGTTGGTAGC
>NZ_HE998013.1:132813-135965 GCF_000312585.1 Bartonella queenslandensis AUST/NH15 | reverse complement strand
GGATGCGTTTGGTGGTGTTGATCATTCATTCACAGAGCTTCATAAAGAGATTACGCAAAACACGACTGAGCTTTCTGAAAATATTAAGCAGAATGCGTTGTTGTGGAGTGATAAAGATCATGCGTTTGTTGCGACACATGGCACTGAAGATGATAAGAAAAACAGCAAGATCACATCTCTTGCGAATGGTCTTGTCGCTGAAGGTTCAACAGATGCGATCAATGGCTCTCAGCTTTATTCGATGAACACTACACTGGCGAGCTATTTTGGTGGGGGAGCTAAGTACGAGAATGGTCAATGGATCGCTCCAAACTTTAAGGTTTACACTGTCAGTGAGGATGGTAGTAAGGTTGAAGAGCAGAGCTATGATGATGTAGCAAAAGCCTTTGCAAGTGTTGGTAGCTCTTTCAGTAATCTTCATAATGAAGTGACGAATGCTGTCACGAATATTAACAATCAGATTAACCAAGTTGTTAGTGATAGTCTTGTTAAGCAAGATGATGTGACCAAGGTAATCAAGATAGGTGCGGAGAAAGAAGGTACAGAAATCAGCATCGCAAACAGTGACGGTGCAGAACGTCGTCTCACAGGTGTAAAAGCAGGAGCACTTACAGAAGCGTCGACAGAAGCCGTGAATGGTAGTCAGCTTTATTCCTTGCATCAGACGCTTGCGAGCTACTTAGGTGGCGGAGCTGGTTATGAAGAAGGTGCATGGACCGCTCCAAGCTTCAAAATAGTGAGCTTTAAAGAGGATGGAAGTTCTGAAGAGACAAGCTATGATAATGTTGCCGCTGCTTTTGCAGGTATGAATACTTCTTTCACGAAGCTTCGTCACGATCTTTCAGACAATATTGAGCAGAATGCGTTGTTATGGAGTGATGCGGATGGATCTTTTGTAGCACTTCATGGCAAAGGTTCAGAGAAGCAGAATAGCAAGCTGAGCCATCTTGTTGATGGAGATATTTCGTCTGGTTCGACAGAAGCGATCACGGGTAACCAGTTGTATCAGTTGAATCAAACGTTAGCACAATATTTTGGAGGTGGAGCCAGCTATCAGGGAGGACAATGGACAGCGCCTAAATTCGAAATAACGCAGTTCAAGAGCGATGGGAGTTCTTCTGAAAGTAAGAGCTATGATAATGTAGCGGATGCATTTGAAGGCGTTAATGATAGTTTATCAGGTATCAATGATCGTCTTAATACTGTAGCTGAGAATGTTTCTTCGAACAGTTTGAGTTGGAATGATGAGTTAGGAGGCTATGATGGTCGCCATAATGGAGGGGACAGTAAGATTACGCATGTGGCGGATGGTGAAATATCTGAAGGTTCGAAAGAAGTTGTGAATGGAGGTCAGCTTTGGGAGACGAACCAGAAAGTTTCAGCGGTTGAAAATCGTGTAGAAAACTTAGATCAACATGTTAAGGATGTTGAAAGTGCAGTTACGAATGGTGCCGTTAACTACGATAAGGATGCTGAAGGCAAGAAGACAAATAAGATTACGTTAGTTGGTGGCAATGAAAGTGATCCAGTATTGATAGACAATGTAGCGGATGGTCGTATTGAAAGTGGCTCAAAAGAAGCAGTTACAGGTGGTCAATTACATGATTATACGGAACAGCAGATGAAGTTGGTCCTTGATGATGCGAAGAAGTATACGGATGATCAGGTAAGTAGTCTTGTCAATAATGGTGTTAATGAGGCGAAATCTTACACGGATATAAAATTTGAGACGTTAAATTATGCCATTGAGGATGTCCGCAAGGAGGCAAGACAAGCGGCTGCTATCGGCTTGGCGGTATCTAACTTACGTTACTATGATATACCAGGATCTGTAAGTGTCTCATTTGGTAGTGGTTTGTGGCGCAGCCAATCTGCCTTTGCTATTGGTGCTGGTTATACTTCTGAAGATGGAAATATTCGCTCGAATGTATCTGTTACAAGTGCTGGAGGCCATTGGGGCATAGGCGCTGGGATTACTCTGAGGTTGAGATGATAATAGAAAAAATGATTATTATTTTAAACAAGAGAAGTATGTTAGTGAAGATTCTGTTCGCTTTTGCCTTAATAGGCAAAGGCGAAAGCTTTGCTAATGAGAATAATAGTATTTATACAATTCATCCTCCGCACTTATCGATACCTAAAGGAGAACCAGGTGAAACACGTCGAATTATTATGCAGTTTTATGACTGGACTTTAATTTGTGATGAAAAACAAAAGCTTAAGCTTAAGCAAGGTATATGTAATGTGACACAGACTGTTCATGATCAGGAAGGAAATACTATTTTTAGTTGGTCTCTTGTTTCTACGACAAATGGTCAAGCAGTGATGCTTTTTCGCACATTGCCAAATTCTGATATAAATGTTCCGATTCAAATGTTTGTGAAAGGTGTAAAAAAACCTGTTCTCATTCGTTATACGCAGTGTAATGAAACGGTTTGTTTGGCACAATCACCTGTAGGGCCGCTTCTTACTCAACAAATAGAACAGGATAATACAGTACGTATTTCCTATAAACTTAAAGAGGGAAAGGTATTTTCTTTTACTGTGCCATTTAAAGGGTTAAACGCAGCACTTAATTCTTTGCGCCCTTAGAAGTTCATTGAGAGTTTTTAACAAAAGTCATTTTTCCATAAATCATTGTGTTATATTTTAAAATGTAAATTATAAGGCGAAGTCAGTGAGAAGTTTTATGTAATGTGATAGAGAGGTGATTTATTCAAAAAAAAATGCGCATTTTATGAAGTTAAAGTCATCATAAGAGCTTTATATAATAGAAAATTAGGTTAGAGATTTTCCACAAATCTGAGAGAGTAATTGCGTTAGTTGTTAGCAATAAAAAGTTATCAGAAATACTCAATTTTAAATAAATAACAATATGGCTTCTTTACAATAAGGCGCAGGTTAAGCTCTTTTTTAAGGTTTCATATGGCTTTTTAGAACAGTCTGATTAGGCATTAATATTGTTCAATTGAAATGTTATAATAACAAGTAAATTTATAATCCTAGAAAATTTTTTGAACGATAGTTTTTCTTTGTATTCACGAGATAATGGCTACCGTAATTACATTTTGTAGGACCATGAAGCTTTTATTCTAGCAGAATCAAAACTATTTTGTTGCATATAACAAGTGAACCTTGTGTATGAATAACGC
>NZ_HE998013.1:130558-132376 GCF_000312585.1 Bartonella queenslandensis AUST/NH15 | reverse complement strand
TAAGTTCATAAAGAGAAGTATGACTTTACGGAAGCAACCAAAAGATTATATAAAATCTGAATGATACGAGCGTAGAAAGTTCCGATGATAAGAAAAAGAGGAATGGTTTCTTGTATTTTGTCATTTGATGCCGCATTGTTGCTTTATTGAGGAATAAGCAGAAGAGTTTTTGCCTTTATTTATTGGGGGAAACGCTCAAGGGATAAGAGAAATGACCCCGTTAAATTATGGTTCAAAAGAGTCAAAGCAAGGAGAATCACACGATACCAAAGTAAATCAGTTGCATGATCAGTGTGGGAATAATAAAAATAATCGTTCTGCTTTGTCACGAACAGAGACGTGCTCTGTCCTTGTTGATATAAAGAGACAGCAGAGAAGAAGACATTGTAAACAGAAACAGGTTTTAATTCAATCGAAGACAGCTTTTGAGTTTCATAGCCAAACAATGATAGGTGCTCAAAAAGCAAAAAAGCGCCAAGCACCTTTTCTTCGACGATTCTCTCAAGTAAAATCTCCACCTCTTTATGCGGCGCTTGATTTAGGAACGAATAATTGTCGTCTTCTTATCGCATCTCCTAGTGAACCTGGATATTTTCGTGTTGTTGATGCTTTTTCTCGTATTGTACGATTGGGAGAAGGTTTAATAAATAATGGTTTGCTTAAAACACAAGCTATGGATCGTGCGATTGAAGCATTAAAGATTTGTCGTTTAAAGCTAAAACAAAGGCATATTAAGCGTTATCGCTTGATTGCAACGGAAGCTTGCCGTTCAGCAGAAAATGGTAGATATTTTATTCAGCGTGTTCTGGATGAGACTGGTCTTGAATTGGAAATTGTTGATCGGCAAACAGAAGCGCGTTTTGCTGTTACAGGATGTAGTACACTTGTTGAACCAAATACTGAGGCAATTGTACTTTTTGATATTGGAGGAGGATCATCAGAAATTGTACTCCTTGATGTTTCTCAAAAGCGTTCTTTTCGTTTAGCAGGACAAATTACCGCTTGGACTTCTCTTCCTGTTGGAGTTGTTACGCTTGCTGAACGTTTTGGAGGGAATAATATTTGTTTAGACGATTTTGAAAAAATGAAAAATTATGTGCGAGGGCTGTTAAATAATTTTTCGGATCGCCATAAATTAGGAAAGTTAGCGCAAGGGTCGAAGTTTCATCTTTTGGGAACCTCCGGTACGGTTACGACTTTAGCAGGGATGTATCTTAATTTAGAGCGTTATGATAGGAGGAAAGTGGATGGCATTTGGATGGATGATGCAGACATTACTCTTATGACAAAACGCTTATTATCATGGGATATAGAAAAACGTGTCATAAATCCTTTTATTGGGCGAGAGAAAGCAGATTTAGTTTTAGCTGGTTGTGCAATTTTAGATGTTATTCGAGAAGTTTGGCCAAGTCAGCGTTTAAGAGTTGCTGATCGTGGCTTAAGGGAAGGAATTTTGATAGAGCTGATGTTACGCGATGGTGTATGGTGTCGACGTAGAAAGAGCAGAAATTTCAAGCGTTAGAGAATTAAATATGGAGACAATGAATAACGATGAAAAAAACAACAAAACCCCCAACGGGTGGCTATGGAGGTTCAGGGTCACATGAATTATATCAGCGCGTAAAAAAGAAAGCTGGAACCATTAAAGCTTCATCACGGCGATGGTTAGAGAGGCATTTGAATGATCCTTATGTTCATCAATCAAAAGTGGATGGTTATCGTTCGCGTGCGGCTTATAAACTCATTGAAATTAATGAACGTTATAAGTTTTTGAAAAAAGGCCAAAAGGTTATTGATCTAGGGGCAGCACCGGGGGGA
>NZ_HE998013.1:120049-130353 GCF_000312585.1 Bartonella queenslandensis AUST/NH15 | reverse complement strand
AGTAGGGTCAAGCGATGAAAAACCTAGTGTTGTTGGCATTGATTATTTGCATGTTGATCCATTGCCTAGAGTTGCAATGTTAGAAATGGATTTTTTACATGCAGATGCACCGCAGAAATTAGTTGAAGCTTTAGGAACAAAACCGGATGTGGTTCTTTCTGATATGGCTGCTCCAACAACAGGTCATCGTCAGACGGATCATTTAAGAACGATTTATTTATGTGAAGTTGCAGCTGATTTTGCTCTTTCGGTTCTCAAGCCTGGGGGACATTTTTTAGCAAAGGCTTTTCAAGGAGGAGCAGAAAATACTCTTCTCGCGATATTAAAACAGCATTTTAAAAAAGTCTACCATGTCAAACCACCTGCAAGCCGATCAGAATCAGTAGAGCTTTATCTTCTAGCGCTTGAATTTAAGGGAAAAACAAAAATACAAGAATAACGCCTTCTTTTAAGAAGACTTGGCTTTACTTAACCTATTTAAGTGAGATGATTTTTTCTCAAAGAGTTATCAGCAATAGTGATAGTTTTTCTGTTATCAGTGATGAAAAACTGGTAAAATTAATGTATTATCTATAGAGGTAGCGAGATTGATTCCTCAGTGAGTGTTTCCCATGAAATTTCTTGATCAAGCTAAAGTTTATATTCGTTCCGGTAACGGAGGTTCTGGAGCAGTATCATTTCGCCGTGAAAAATTTATAGAGTTTGGTGGTCCTGATGGAGGGAATGGAGGACGGGGTGGTGATGTTTGGGCTCTTGTTGTTGATGGGCTTAATACGCTGATTGATTATCGCTACCAACAGCATTTTAAAGCAAAAACAGGGGGGCATGGCAAGGGGCGTAATATGACGGGTGAGAAGGGTGATGATGTCATCCTGAAAGTTCCGGTTGGGACGCAAATTTTTGAAGAAGATAATACAACGTTAATCTGTGATTTAACAGAAGTAGGGCAGCGCTATCGTCTTGCAAAAGGAGGGAATGGCGGTTTTGGCAATCTTCACTTTACGACATCGACAAATCGGGCACCGCGTCGTGCAAATCCAGGTTTGGCTGGAGAAGAGCGTGCAATATGGCTTCGTTTGAAGTTAATTGCTGATGCGGGGCTTGTCGGTTTACCCAATGCCGGAAAATCAACTTTTTTAGCTTCTGTAACGGCGGCAAAGCCAAAAGTTGCAGATTATCCTTTTACCACTCTTCATCCTCATCTTGGTGTTGTACGAATTGATGGTCGTGAATTTGTTTTGGCTGATATTCCGGGGTTAATCGAAGGAGCTCATGAAGGGGTGGGAATTGGAGACCGTTTTTTAGGACATGTGGAACGTTGTCGTGTCCTCCTTCATTTGATTTCTGCTCAAGAAGAAGATGTCGCAAAAGCATATCAAATTGTACGTCATGAACTTGAGACCTATGGAAATAATCTAAGTGATAAGACTGAAATTGTCGCTTTAAGCCAGATAGATACTCTTACGATTGAAGAGCGTAAAACGAAACAGGAAGCTTTGCGAAAAGTAACGAATCAACCTGTTATGATGTTTTCTGCGGTTAGCCGCGAAGGTTTAGAAAATGTGCTGCGTGCTGGTGCACATATTATTGAAATGTCACGCAGAGAGGAGAACGGTGGGGATAGCAGGATTGATTGAGATGGCTGTTGAATTGCAAAAACTCACCCATTATAAACGTATTGTGGTCAAGATTGGATCCGCACTTTTGGTTGATCCTCAGACAGGTTTACGCGTTGAATGGCTTAAAAGCTTGATTAATGATGTTGTTGAATTGCACAAGGGAGGCGTAGAGATATTATTAGTGTCTTCAGGTGCTATTGCTCTGGGAAGAACATTGCTGCAGCTTCCTAAGGGAGCTTTAAAATTGGAAGAAAGTCAGGCATGTGCTGCTTTAGGACAAATTGAATTAGCAAAAACCTATGGTGATGCGCTTGCACAGCATGGACTCAAAACAGGTCAGATTTTACTCACTTTATTTGATACGGAAGAGCGAAGGCGTTATCTCAATGCACGTGCGACGATTAATATGCTTTTACGTTTTGGAGCAGTGCCTGTTATTAATGAGAATGATACTGTTGCGACAAATGAAATTCGTTATGGCGATAATGATCGTTTAGCAGCACGTGTGGCAACAATGATGGGAGCAGATCTTTTAATACTTTTATCTGATATTGATGGTCTTTATACAAAGCCTCCCCATCGTGATCCAACGGCTGAATTTATTCCTTTTATTGCGTCCATTACACATGATATCGAAAAAATGGCAGATGTTGCTGCTTCAGAGTTTTCACGGGGAGGAATGAAGACCAAGCTTGATGCCGGAAAGATAGCGAATGCTGCAGGAACGGCGATGATTATTACTTCAGGCAAACGTATGAATCCCCTTGCGGCGATTGATAAAGGTGAACGCAAGAGTTTTTTTGCGGCCGGTGAGAAATCTGTTAGTGCTTGGAAAACATGGATTTCTGGTCATTTAGATCCGTCTGGTATTTTGACGATTGATCAAGGAGCCATCAAGGCTCTTGAATCAGGAAAATCATTATTAGCAGCAGGGGTTATTGCTGTTGAGGGAAGTTTCCAACGTGGGGATACGGTTGCCATTGTTGATACAAAAGGGGTTGAGATCGCGCGCGGGCTTGTAAGTTATGGCACAGATGAAGCTGTACGCATTATAGGACGTAAAAGCGAAGAAATAGAATCTATTCTTGGATATGAGGCGCGCTCTGCTATGGTGCATCGTAATGATATGATTTTACGCTGCTTGACCAATTCTGTTTAAAAAAATTACTTTTGTTTTATTTTTTTAGTAGAGTAAATGATACGATGACTTTAGAAGAACAAATGAAAGATATGGGGCAAAAAGCACGCTATGCCGCTGCAGCATTGGCTGTTGCTTCTTCTGAGCAAAAGAACAATGCATTGGAAATGATTGCTTTAAGCTTAGAGGCTCACTCAGATGAAATTTTACGGGCGAATTGTTTGGATTTAGAGAAGGCTGCTCAGAATAATTTGAACGCCGCAATGGTTGATCGGCTCAAGTTAGATGAATTACGTTTGGGTGCAATGATAGAGAGTGTTCATCAAGTCTCTCGTTTATCTGATCCTGTTGGGCAGGTCATGAGTGCGTGGACACGTCCTAATGGGCTTCATATAAGTCGTGTAAGGACACCTCTTGGTGTGATTGGCATTATTTATGAGAGTCGCCCAAATGTTACAATTGATGCGAGTGCTTTGTGTTTAAAAGCGGGGAATGCTGCGATTTTGCGCGGTGGTTCGGATAGTTTTCATTCTTCGCATGCTCTTCACTGTGCGTTGGTACAAGGTTTAGAACACGCTGGTTTACCTAAAGATGCGATTCAAATGGTTGGAACGACAGATCGCGCTGCCGTTGGGGAAATGCTCAAAGGATTGGATGGAGCGATTGATGTGATCGTGCCACGTGGTGGAAAGAGTCTTGTTGCGCGCGTTCAGTCTGATGCACGTGTTCCAATTTTTGCCCATTTAGAGGGGCTTTGCCATATTTATATTGATAAATCGGCAGATTTGGATATGGCGCGCAATATTGTTTTAAATGCGAAGTTGCGTAGAACAGGGATATGTGGTGCTGTTGAGACAGTTCTCATCGACAACGAGGCATTAAAAAAATTTCTTCCCGTTTTGACTGCTTTACAGGAGAAGGGGTGTGAAATCCGTGCTACAGAAGATATTGCGTTTTTTCTGCCAGATGTAAAATTAGCCACTGAAGAGGATTGGTCGCATGAATATCTTGATGCTATTCTTTCTGTTAAAACAGTTGAGGGGGTTGAGGGAGCCATTTCTCATATCAAGCGTTATTCATCAGGACATACAGAATCGATTATTGCTGAAGATATGGAAGTGGTGAAGAATTTTTTTAATCATTTGGATTCAGCTATTTTATTGCACAATGCGTCCACACAATTTGCTGATGGAGGTGAATTTGGTTTTGGAATGGAAATTGGTATAGCAACAGGAAAAATGCATGCACGTGGCCCCATAGGTGTTGAACAGCTAACATCATTTCAATATCATGTTAAAGGAAATGGTCAGGTTAGAGCTTGAAAAGTCCATTTTTTCCATGGAAAAATCGTATGCCACATGTTGAAAGATCAAATGTTGTAGGTCTTTTTGGTGGTTCCTTTAATCCACCGCATGAGGGGCACCTTCTTGTTGCAAAAATTGCTATTCGGCGTTTGCAGCTTGATCAGTTATGGTGGATGGTTAGTCCAGGGAATCCTTTAAAGGATTGTACACAGTTACTCTCTTTAGAGGAGAGAATGCGGTTAAGTTTTGAGCTTATTGATCATCCGAAAATTCGCTTAACAGGTTTTGAGCAGGCTATAGGGAGCAAAGTATCACGTGATACGATTTCTCATATTCTTACCCATTACAATGGCGTAAATTTTATATGGATTATAGGGGCAGATAGTTTTACAATGATTCATCATTGGTATCGATGGCGTGATATTGTCTCTATGCTTCCTATTGCAATTATTGATCGTCCTTTAGGTAATAAGTCAGCCCTCTCTTCTCCTATGGCACACATTTATCGCCAGTTTCGTTTGGATGAGAGAGAAAGTGAGCGATTACCTTTTATAAAACCACCAGTTTGGACTTATTTGCATGGACCTTTATCTTTTCAATCTTCAACAAAGCTTCGTTTGAAGAAAGAATAATTTTTCTTGAACAATTTATAAGATTCTGCTTCTCTTTAGAGAAAACTTTTTTACATTCTACAACAAGAAGAAAGGAATATTAATCTGAGAAACGTTGTACAAAACCACTCTTACAATATGACGCCCTTAACAGAAAAAGCAGTTTTTTCTGTTAAGGAGAGTCTTGAAATTATTCTCAAGAGTTTAGAAGATACAAAAGCAGAAGATATTGTTTCTGTTGATATTCAAGGGAAGTCACCTTTAGCTGATTATATGGTCATAGCTTCAGCAAATTCGCAGCGTCATGTATCTTCAATTGCTGATCATTTGCTACGCACTTGGAAAGACAGTGGGCAGGGGCTTGCGCGTGTAGAAGGGCTTTCTGGAGGTGATTGGGTATTGATTGATACAGGTGATATTATTATTCACCTTTTTCGTCCAGAAATTCGTCTTTTTTATAATTTAGAAAAAATATGGATGGCTCCAGATTTAAGCAGTACAACATCGGTTCTCTTTGAAGATCATTAAAATGCAAATTTCTATTTTTACGGTTGGTCGTATGAAAAGTGGAGCTGAGCAAAAATTGGTTCAGCATTATTTGGATCGTTTTTCTAAAAGTTCTGGAGCTGTAGGATTTCATTTAAAAAAGTTACAGGAGATACCAGAAAGTCGGGCTCAAACAGCGTGCCAACGTATGGAGGAAGAGGGCAGAAGACTTATTGAGTTTTTACCTGAAAAATGTCGATTCATTGTGTTGGATGAGCGTGGAAAGTCAATTTCTTCAGTTTCTTTTGCTGAAAAATTAGAGTGTTATCGTGATGAAGGTATTCGGGATGTCATCATTGCTTTAGGGGGACCGGATGGTCATAACGAACAAATAAGGAATCGTGCAGATTTTCTTTTATCTTTTGGTTTTATGACGTGGCCACATCAAATTGCACGTATTCTTCTTGCAGAACAACTTTACCGTGCTGTAACCATTGCAAATCATCATCCATATCATCGTTTTTAAATATTTTTATTCAATTTTTAGCACTTATTTATATATTTATTAATAGAGTTTTAGCCGATACCGTTTAAAGCATCTTTCGTGGTACGATGAGGTGTTATGGTTTTTGCAAATGAAAGAGCTTCTTCATAGAAAGATGCGATACTTATATGGGGAATGCGTGATATTTGTCATCCTGCTCTTGAGTATGTTTTTTTGCTTTTCTGTATCGCAAGCGGAAGATACAATGAGGAGTACGCAAGTACATAAAGAATTGGGAGAAATTCGTCAAAATATTTCACTTTCGCGTGAGCGTGTTGTTTTTCTTACGCGTCAAGTTGAGAATTTAAAAAAAGATCAACGTGTTTTGAGTGATGCACTCATAAAAGCTGCTCAAGAAGAACGTAAAGTCGCAGATGATATTGCTGAAAGGGAAGAAAAGCTTAAAAAAATGATAGAAAATCGGGTACAAGTCTATCAAAATTTAAAAAGCCGTCGCACTGAATTTGCAGAAGTTCTTGCAATTCTAGAACGTATGGGATTGAATCCCCCTCCGGCTCTTGTGATACAACCAGAGGACGTATTGGCTTCTATGCGCAGTTCTATTTTATTAGGGACAGTCATTCCTCATATGCAAGAGAAAACACGAGATTTAACAGAGAAGCTCAAGGAGTTGACCAATTTAAGCAAATCCATTACTAGGGAATATACGGCGTTAAAGGCCAAACTGCAAAGTCAAGCAGAGCAGCGAAAACGTCTAGAACTTTTATTATACAAAAAAAACACGCTACAAAAAAAATCAGAAAAAGAACTTACAGAACAGCAACAAAAAAATATTGCTCTTGCTAAAAAAGCACAGTCTTTGGAAGAATTGATTTTAGAACTTGACCGTCAGTCAAAACTTAACTCTGATTCATCAATACAGATACGGAAAAGTTTACAATTGCTAGAGCAGTCCAATTTTGAAGGCCGAAAAGGTTCTTTACTTTTTCCTGTTTCAGGGAAAAGAATTCGATATTCTCATAAGAATTCGCAGATTACGCGTTTTGGTGAGACGATAGAAACAGAGTCAGGGGCTGTTGTTATATCGCCCGCAGATGCTTTTGTTGCTTTTGCTGGGCCATTTCGTTCTTACGGACAGTTAATCATTCTCAATGTTGGAAATGGTTATCATATCATTCTTACCGGAATGTCGAAAATTAATGTAAAACAGGGGCAGTTTGTTCTTTCAGGTGAGCCTCTGGGTATGATGGGGATGCAATTTATTGCAAATAGTGTTGCATTGGATATAGGAAAAGCTGCTCCAATACTTTACATTGAGTTTAGAAAACAGGGAAAGCCTGTAAATCCAACTCCTTGGTGGCAGACTGAAAAAATGAGAAGGAGCCAAAATGATTCGTAAAGTTATTCTTTTGGTCGCTGGGGTATTGCTCGGCGCCTATTCAATGATTATGGTGCAGTCTGTTGCTGCGAATAATGAAGATAACGCATATAAAAAGTTGGCCATATTTGGCGATGTTTTTGAGCGTGTGCGTAGGCAATACGTTACAGTTCCAGATGATAAAAAGCTTATTGAAAATGCTATCAATGGTATGCTTACATCACTGGACCCCCATTCATCTTATTTGAATGCTGAAGAAGCTAAAGATATGCGGGATTCTACGAAAGGAGAATTCGGAGGTCTTGGTATTGAAGTCACTATGGAAAAAAACTTAATTAAAGTTGTTTCACCGATGGATGATACTCCCGCTTCAAAAGCCGGTATTTTAGCAGGAGATCTCATTTCAAAAATTGATGATGTACAAACGAATGGTCAAACATTAAATGAAGCTGTTAATAAAATGCGAGGGGCTCCTGGAACACCAATTACCTTAACAATTATTCGTTCTGGCGTTGATCAGCCATTTGAAGTTAAGATTATTCGTGATATTATCAAGGTAAAAGCGGTTAAATATCGCGTTGAGGATGACATTGGATATTTAAGAGTTATTCAGTTTTCTGAGCAGACGTTGGGTAATCTTCTGGCAGCAATTAAGGATATCCAATCTAAAATTCCTGAAGATAAACTAAAAGGTTATGTCCTTGATTTGCGGCTTAATCCTGGTGGACTTTTAGATCAAGCTGTTAATGTTTCGAGTGCTTTTCTCAATAAAGGTGAGATTGTGTCAACGCGTGGCCGTAAAAAGAGTGATGTGACGAGATTTGATGCGAAGCCAGGTGATGCCACAAATGGAAAACCACTTATTGTTCTTATTAATGGGGGGTCGGCGAGTGCTTCTGAAATTGTTGCAGGTGCTCTACAAGATCATCGTCGTGCGACAATTTTGGGTACGCAGTCTTTTGGTAAAGGATCTGTTCAAACGATAATTCCTTTGGGTGAAAATGGAGCTTTACGTTTAACGACAGCACTTTATTACACACCATCTGGTACTTCTATTCAAGGAACGGGGATCACACCTGATATTATTGTAGAGCAACCACTTCCTGAAAAATATAAAGGTTATGATGTAAAAGTTGGTGAGTCTGCATTAAAAGGGCATATCAAAGGGAAACGAGAAAGCAATAAAGGATCTGGTTCAGCTGCTTTTGTTCCGAAAGATCCTAAGGATGATATTCAATTGAATGAGGCTTATAAACTGTTACGGGGTGAGATGGCAAATGCAGCATTTCCACCAGATCCCAATAAGGATATATTAAAGTGAGAAATGATATCTATAGCTTGTGCTTTTGAGGAATATAAATGGATGCAGATGTTAACTTGAAGCCCCTTCCTTATCGCAAATGTGTTGGAATTGTTGTCTTTAATCATGAGGGTAAAGTTTGGGTTGGGCGTCGTTTAATGATGCCAACTCATGCAGATATTGATAGATCTCATCGTTGGCAGCTTCCTCAAGGAGGGATTGATGAAGATGAAAATCCATTAGATGCAGCATATCGCGAACTCTATGAAGAAACGGGTATTCGATCTGTAAAGTTGATTAAAGAAGCACAAAATTGGTTCGATTATGATTTTCCACAAGAACTTCCTGCGTGCACATTAAGCAATAAATATCGTGGGCAAACACAAAAATGGTTTGCTTTCCAGTTTACGGGAGAGCTTTCTGAAATTGTGATTAATCCGTCACCAGATGGCAATAAAGCAGAATTCGATCAATGGAAATGGATTGATCTAGAAGCCCTTCCTTCGATTGCTGTTTCTTTTAAAAAGCATGTTTATATGAGAGTTGTCAGCGAATTTCGAGGTAGCCTTAGATCATTATAAAAGCTATATGACTATGAGAAAGCTTTTTTTATTAAGATGCTTTATGTAATATAATCATTTATAGATGATAAACATGTTTCTCTTTTATGTAAAGAACAGGAATATAAAAATGAAAAAGTTATTTAATTTGCTTATAGTTTGTACTCTTTTGAGTATTTCATCTGTTGCATTTGCGACAAATTCAAAGCCTCCTGCACCGAAAGAGGCACCAGCGACATTGCCAAATGGAGCTTCTTCTTTGACTGAAACCTACGGCTTGTGGACCATTAACTGTGGGTTACAAGAAGGGAAAAAAGTTTGCTTTATGCACCGTCAAGAAGTAAATGAGCAGGGGCGTGTTGTTGTGGCTATGGCTCTTATTCTCAATGCTGAGGGTGTTGTATCGGGTAATTTAACAGTGCCTTTTGGCATTTTGGTTTCTAAGCCTGTTCGTTTACAAGTTGATGAGGGAAAAGCTGTTATTGAAACTGGTATTCGGACTTGTGTACCAGCAGGTTGTATGGTTCCAGTCGCCTTTGATAAAAGTCACGTAGCAGCTTTACGTTCTGGAAAACAATTAAAGTTAGCGATGACAATTGCTGCTGCAGGTGAACCATCTTTGAATGATTTATTTGTTCAGCTCGATGGTTTTAGTAATGCTCTTAACCGTTTGGCTGCTTTGCAGAAATAATTGAAAATAAACTAAAAGCGGCTTTTAACGGCCGTTTTTAGTTTGTGCGTTTTTTATATATTGATAATTAAAACGATAGATTTAAGATTAGTCCTATAAGGAATATTGAGAGCTTTAGAGTTCTCGGATTTTGCGTCGTTTCTTCTATTTTCACACGCTGTTTTTAATTTTGATATTTGTTTTCTAGCTTCATCTCCATTAAATAAGGAGGTGGAAAGTTTGGAATATTTAGTTTTTTATTCATAGAATATTAGGGTATAAAACTATTATTCAATATATAGACTCATCTTAAGGAAGGTTTTCTATACGCTTTTCTGTTTCCTTGATTGAAAGGGATAACGTATGATTTATGCATTGCTTCGAGCAATCGATTTGATTCTTAATATTTATACTGATATTCTAGTTTCCAGTGTCATTTTTTCTTGGCTTTATGTTTTTAATATCATAAATTCGCGCAATCGATTTGTTGTTTTGATAGGGAACTTTCTAGATCGCCTTACAAATCCCGTTCTAAATCCTATCCGGCGGATTTTACCAAATTTGGGAACAATTGATATTTCACCTATTGTGGTGTTCATTATTATTTATTTTATTCGTACTTTCATGTGGCGCGCTTACGCAGGCATGTATCTATAGAAATATTACTTGAGGCGAGTATATGTTTTATCAAGTTGATAAAAATAGCTTGGTTTTGTTTGTATACCTCATTCCC
>NZ_HE998013.1:117009-119675 GCF_000312585.1 Bartonella queenslandensis AUST/NH15 | reverse complement strand
ATTCATAGAGACATCCTTTCTGGGATAGAGTAAGGCTTACAATCAAATATTTTACCAAAGAGATTATGAAATTAGCTTGAAATTGATGCACGTGTTTTTTCAAAACGTTTACGTTCATTGGGATCAAGATAAAGTTTGCGGAGACGAATATTCTTAGGGGTGACCTCCACAAGTTCATCATCTTGTATCCATGATAGGGCACGTTCTAGTGTCATTTTAATGGGAGGTGTTAACTTTACGGCTTCATCTTTTCCGGAAGCGCGCATATTGGTAAGCTTTTTTCCTTTTAACACATTGACTTCTAAGTCGTTATCCCGTGAGTGAATACCAATAATCATACCTTGATAGACTTTCACACCTGCATCAATGATCATAGGTCCGCGATCCTCAAGATTAAAAAGAGCATAAGCGACAGATTCACCGTTGTCATTTGAAATCATAACACCATTAACACGACCAGCAATGTCTCCTTTATAAGGTTCATAAGTATGGAAAAGGCGATTCATAATTGCTGTACCACGGGTATCTGTTAAAAGTTCAGATTGATAACCAATGAGTCCTCGGGTGGGCGCATAAAAAACAAGGCGGACACGATTACCTCCAGAAGGACGTAATTCCACCATTTCGCCTTTACGTTCAGACATTTTTTGCACAACAGTACCAGAATATTCTTCATCAACATCGATGACAACTTCTTCAATTGGCTCGAGAGTTATTCCATTTTCATCCTTTTGCATCACAACACGTGGACGTGAAACACTAAGCTCAAATCCTTCACGGCGCATATTTTCAATGAGAACTGCAAGTTGCAATTCTCCTCGTCCTGAAACGTAGAAAGAATCTTTATCGGCTGATTCTTCAATTTTAAGAGCGACATTACCCTCTGCTTCTTTTAACAAACGGTCACGAATGACACGGCTTGTTACTTTATCTCCTTCAGTTCCGGCAAGGGGACTATCGTTGACGAGAAAACTCATCGTAACCGTAGGAGGATCAATGGGTTGGGCAGTAAGGGGGTCATTGATAGCTGGATCACAGAAAGTATCCGCAACGGTACCTTTTTGTAGACCAGCAATTGCAACAATATCACCAGCATTTCCTTCTTCAATAGGTTGCCGTTCTAGACCACGAAATGCCAAAATTTTCGAGATACGTCCAGTTTCTAAAAGTTTTCCATCTTGCCCAAGAACCTTAACATTTTGATTGGGCTTTAGAGAGCCAGAATGAATACGACCTGTAATAATTCGTCCCAAAAATGGATCAGCTTCAAGAATAGTTCCAATCATGCGGAATGGCCCTTCTGCTACACTAGGAGAAGGAACATGCCGCGTCACAAGATCAAATAAAGGACCCAAGCCTTGATCTTTTGGTCCCTCTGGGGCTTCAGCCATCCATCCATCGCGCCCCGAGCCGTAAAGAATAGGAAAATCCAGCTGTTCGTCGGTTGCATCAAGAGCGGCAAAAAGGTCAAAAACCTCATTAATGACTTCATCAACGCGTGCATCAGGTCGGTCAATTTTATTAATAGCAACAATAGGGCGCAAACCCACTTTCAATGCTTTGCCAACAACAAATTTTGTTTGTGGCATTGGTCCTTCAGCTGCATCAACAAGGACGATAGCTCCATCAACCATGTTTAGAATACGTTCAACTTCTCCACCAAAGTCGGCATGTCCTGGTGTATCAACGATATTAATTCGGGTATCTTTCCAAACAACAGATGTCACTTTCGCTAGAATTGTAATGCCACGTTCTTTTTCAATATCGTTTGAATCCATCATACGTTCGCTTGTACGCTGATTATCACGGAAGTTTCCTGATTGCTTGAGAAGTCCGTCTACAAGCGTTGTTTTCCCATGGTCAACGTGGGCAATGATGGCAATGTTACGCAATTGCATAAATTCTCTTCTTTTCGTTTAATGAAATTTCATTTGAGGCAAAGTCTTTACATTCTTTGCCTGACTATTAAAAAGCCTTTTACATGTTTTTTTATAATTTTGGAAGATGGAGACCATATTTTTATGGCAAAACGCTTCACCTAAGTCTTTAATACTCTATAAAATCTCAATTGCTGGAGTCTCGTAAAAGATTTATAGTTCGTGTGTGTTCTATTCTGGAGCCAAGGATTGTTCATAAGTCACTGTCAATTGGATCTTTATCAATATGACGCAAGGAATTTATGTGAATACCTTTAAGAATAAGTAAAGCTAGCTTTGCCATTTGTTGTTTCGCAAAAAGATTGGTAAAAATCCGAAATATTTCTCAATCTATAGCCAATCTATTGATAGTTTTATGACATTGTTATTCCTAACAAAGCTTTTGCTTCTTTTGGAGTTTGTCAATCAACATCCCGATTTAATGCAACCGCATATTTGAGATAAATATTGAGAAGATTAAGAATTTTATAAGAAATTCTAATCTTTGTATGCCCGATTAGAGGAAAAATTATATCTGTTAGATTTATTTATGAAACGGGAATACAGCCTTATTGAGAAAGAATATAAAGGCATCAAGGAAAGTTCTCCTCTTTGCCACTATTTTTAATTTGGTTTTATGACTTCAAAAGCATCTCAAGAAATACATTTTAAACCATCGAGATTGGGGCATTGCTTACACTTTTGTTTATCATACTTTATAGAATTATACTTCTCATGCAAATAAAACGC
>NZ_HE998013.1:101315-116742 GCF_000312585.1 Bartonella queenslandensis AUST/NH15 | reverse complement strand
GAGATACCTTCACATCACGCATCCATTTCATGATAGGACCAATGAATGCTATAATATACGTGAATGAAATACTATCAATGCCTTTGTGAAGTGTATAAACCTTATATCACCTCCATTACTGTTCTTTCTCAGCTGTCAATATTGCGACAGCTTTTGTATTTGAGAGAGAACATAAGAAGTATTTTACTCCTTTCTTGAATAATTTGCATCCACACATCCATCCTGCTTGTGACAGGTAAGAAGATGATTTTATGAGAAGACTATAATGAGGTCATTTTACGGTATTCAGAGCTATTACTCGATAGAAAAATGATGAATTATCATTATAAAGTGATGTATTATTTATAAAATGATGCGCTAGAACACAAATAATAGAGCTTGTGCTTTTATGGAAAGATTTGAAACGATATGACAAGATCTTTCCATAAGGGTATGTTTTTACTTCACATATTTAAAGAAGAGTTCCTGACAAAATGAGGGAAGCTACAGAAAAATAGATTATAATACCCATGACATCTACTAAAGTTGCCACAAAAGGAGCAGAAGCACTTGCTGGATCAAATTTTAAACCTTTAAGGATAAAAGGCAACATAGAACCAGAGAGGGAACCGAAGGTAACGATGCCAATTAGAGCTGTACCCACAGTTGTCGAAACAGCAATCCAATGTTGTCCATAGTCATAGATACCGAGTTGTTGCCAAAGAGCGATGCGTGTAACACCAATAATTCCGAGTAAGAGTCCAAGGGATAATCCTGTTGGAATTTCACGAATGATAACTTTCCACCAGTCTTTTAGCGTGAGTTCACGTAAAGCTAATGCGCGGATAATAAGGGATGTAGCTTGTGAACCGGAATTCCCTCCGGAACTCATAATGAGAGGAATAAACAGTGTGAGAATAATCGCTTTTTCAAGTTCAGTTTCGAAATATTGCATAGCACTTGCGGTCAGCATTTCACCGATAAAGAGTAAAGCGAGCCAGCCACCGCGTTTTTTCATCATTTCAAGAAATTTGATTTGCATATAGGGTTTATTAAGCGCTTCCATACCCCCAAATTTGTAGGCATCTTCATTCATCTCATCGACCATGGTATCAAGCACATCGTCAACGGTTACAATGCCAATGACATGGTTATTTTCATCAACAACAGGTACTGAGAGAAGGTCATGGCGCTGGAAAAGACGCGCAATATCTTCATGATGTGTGAAGGGCGATATTGTAATGGGCGAGTCATGGGTAGGGACATTAAGAATTTTTTCATCAGGTGAGGCGAGAATAAGGTTACGCAGTGAAACAGCTTTGAGAAGAGTCCCTGTTTTGGGGTCAATCACATAGCTGGTATAAACTGTTTCACGTGTTCGCTCGACCTCACGAATGTGATCTAAAGTTTTTTGTATGGTCCAGTTTGAAGGAACTGCTATAAACTCTGTTGTCATCAGTGCCCCTGCTGTATGATCAGGATAACTGGTGAGTTTTTTTAGTTCAGCGCGCGTTAAGGGTTTAAGCAAGGCATAAAGCCGTGTACGGGTTTCTTTATCCATTTCTTGAAAGACGTCTGCAGCAGCATCTGCAGACATGCCATCAAGAATTTCAACAGCACGATTTATGGGCAGAAGTTCTAAAATAGCAACAGGTTGTTCAAGCTCTGGTTTATCAAAAAGTTCGATAACATATTCAAGAGGCAAAAGACTAAGAATAGTTACACGTTCCATGATATCGAGGTCATTGATGATATCAATAGAGTCTGCAAAATGCTGACTTTTTAATTTTTCAGCAAGAGCTTCAGGAGAAAAATTTTTGAAGTCGAAGGTCGTTTTGATTTCAGTCATGATAAAGTACCTCCTGAAAAGTTGGAGCGTTACAAATCTGGATAAGATGATGAGATAAAAAAATAAAAGTTTATGGAAGATTCGAAAAAACTTCCCCAACCGTATTTTCAATTGTTAATATTTTAAATAAAGTCAAGGATAAATTATAAGTTATAAACAAGTTTCTGAAATCACTGACAGCAAGAATACAGCTTAATTTAGGGATCATATGAAGGCGTAAATGTAAAAATCAGTTTTCATTTTTATCATTATTTTTTTAGTACAATTTTGCAATTTTCGAAAGAATCTACAATAATATCTTGTAAAGGTTAGAGATTATATCTTTCTTCAATAATTGTTATGAATATGCAATTCCATTTGTGATATGTGAGCAAGCAGTCTTTATTGCTGAAATATAATATGGTTTGTAATGAGAGAATTTTACGACCTTCAGAGTTCTCATTCATATATAAAGAGATAAACTATTATAAATCAATATCTTGTTTCATAAACGTAGAAATTCTTATTTTTATTTATTTTCTGAAGCTAAAAATATTCTTTATTTTTTATTCAATAGAGCTTTGAAAAGTAGTTTTGAAACTCACGAAATAGTTTTAGCATATTATCAATTTGTGTCGTAAAGATAATTGTTACAGCTTAAATTTATAATGGAGACATAAAGTATTATGACAAAAGCAGCAGTGCTGGACTGGAAGGGATTTTCAGGTCTTCCTGATTTTTCTTCTATAAAAGATGAAGATTTTAAACCCGCTTTTGAACAGGCACTTCAAGAAGCTGAAGAGGAATTAGAGGCGCTTGCTCTGGTACAGGAACCACCAACGATTGAGAATTTTTTGCAACCTTTTGAGCTTTGTGGCAAAGCACTTGATCGTGTCTGTTCAATATTTTTCTTGCGCACCAGTGCTCATACGAATGCATTGATTCAACAGCTTGAACAAGAGTTCGTTGTAAAACTTTCCCGTTATTCTTCAAAAATGATGATGGACGCGCGAATATTTTCAAAAATAGATGTACTTTATAAACAGTCGCAGCAGGCCATATTTGAGAATGAAACAACACGCGTTCTTGAGTTATGGTGGAAAAAGTTCGTTTGTCATGGTGCAAAACTAGACGATAAAGCTCAAAAACGGTTTGTGGAAATTAATGAAAGACTTGCTTTTTTAAATGCTACTTTTGGGCAAAATGTCTTAAACGATGAAGCTGAATGGATTCTGTTTTTAAAACAAACAGACTTATCTGGTTTGCCGGAAGATCTCATTGCTTCAATGAAAGAAATTGCGTGCGAAAGAGGCAATGAAGAAGCCTATGCATTAACACTAGCGCGCTCAATTATTGAACCTTTTTTAAAATTCTCTAATCGTCGTGATTTGCGTGAGGTCGCATTCCAAGCGTGGGCTAAACGTGGTGAAAATAATAACAAGAATGATAATCGAAGCATTATTTTAGAGATTGTTGTGCTCCGAGATGAGCAGGCTAAATTATTGGGATATAAATCTTTCGCAGATTTGAAACTTGATAATACCATGGCTAAAAGTGTTGATGCCGTTATGGGGTTGCTTATGCCTGTATGGGAGCGCGCAAGAGCAAAGGCTTCTACTGAGCAAATTGAATTACAAAATTTTGCCAACAATCAAGGAAGCAATGAATCTTTAGCCGCTTGGGATTGGCGTTATTATTCTGAAAAGCTCTGCACTGAAAAACTTTCGTTCGATAGCGCTGAAATTAAATATTATTTTCAGCTTGATCGTATAATTAAAGCAGCTTTTGGAGTAGCAGAAAAACTCTTTGGCATTACCTTTGAAGAAAAAAATGCTGTTGCACTTTGGCATCCTGATGCACGTTTGTGGGAAGTAAAGAAATCGGATGGAAGTTTACTTGGGCATTTCATTGGTGATTATTTTGCACGTTCTTCAAAACGGTCCGGTGCATGGATGAGCCGATTGCAATCACAGCATAAATTGGATGGCGGCCAAAAACCGGTTATCTACAATATTTGTAATTTTGCTAAACCCTCTAAAGGAGAGGTTGCACTTTTATCACTTGATGATGCCCGTACACTTTTCCATGAATTTGGGCATGCATTGCATGGTTTGCTTTCTGATGTCACATGGCCTTCTGTAGCGGGAACTTCTGTTTCACGTGATTTTGTTGAACTTCCCTCTCAACTTTATGAACATTGGTTAACCGTACCAGAGATATTGAAGTCTTATGCTACACATGCAAAAACAGGGCATCCGATGCCACAAGAATTGATCAATAAAGTTTTGGCAGCACAGACATTTAATGCTGGATTTTCTGCGGTTGAATTTATCTCATCAGCTTTAGTAGATATGGCTTTTCACAAAGGAGAAACAGTCACTGATACAACAATTTTTGAACGTAAAGAATTAGAAAAGTTGCAAATGCCTGATACAATTATTATGCGTCATCGTCCTGCGCATTTTATGCATGTCTTTGCAGGGGATGGTTATGCAGCTGGTTACTATTCTTATATGTGGTCGGAAGTACTTGATGCTGATGCTTTTCAAGCATTTGAAGAAACAGGTGATGTCTTTAATTCAGAGCTTGCTGATCTTTTAAAGCGTTTTATTTATTCTGCTGGGGGAAGCCGCGATCCAGAGGAACTGTATAAAGCTTTTCGGGGACGGATGCCTTTGCCAGACGCAATGATTAACAAACGTGGACTATAAGATATAACGATATGAAGATATAACGGTATGGTCAGCATCATGCCGTTTTCATCTTATTCACTTTTCCTTTATGAGGAAAATTAGATTTTATATTTCAAATAGATATTATGGGGAAGAAAAATTATCAGCTCGATCTTTTTGATGCCCATTTGGCGGAAACCATGATTTTTTTATAAAGCTTGATTTTCTTTTGCCTAAAAGGTGGGTATTTTGTTGCGCCATATCATCGAGGCTCATTGGGGGCTGGCGCGTAATGTTATTTGGTTCTTGTTTTTCTGATTTTTGTATAAGTTTTTGAATAGCTTTATCGGTTGAGTATGGATCTTCATGAGAAAAGGCGTGAAAATTCAAAATATTTTTCAATGGTTTTTCTAAATAAAAGGCAAGTTTTTTCTTTCCTTCAGAGGTGAAATGCATGCCATTATTGGTGCGTAATTTAACTATTTTTCCATTAACATCATAGCCTGAAAAAGAAAAATTTCCTTCTTCATCACTAAAGCTACTCCAGATATCGAGAAAATATCTTCCTGTTTTTTCTGTTTCTTGTTTGTAGAGCGCATTAAAAATTTTCATTTTTTGTGTCAAAAGATCATCTCCAAAAGAAGGCTGACCTATCCATATCCATGATTTTCCAGAGGCGTTAAGATTTTCAACAATTTCGATAATTCTTTGTTGGTAGACGTGCATCCATTCTGATTGATTTGTGTTAATCGTGCTATGAGAGTCTATGATGGGTTGATTATCATTTGCACCGATCATCATGATAATAACATCGGGGTTATTTTGATCAATGAGTTTAGAAATATTGCTTTGCCAAGAATAATAATCAGTTCGAATTAAGCCAGAAGCTGGTATTGTGTTGTTCACAATAACGATATCGCTATTATTTATAAAAAACTTCTTAAGTGCATCAGCAACAGCAGAAGCAGTAAAATCTCCTATAACAAGAATGCGCTTTGCATTCTCGTTTTTTAATTTTTGTATGTTTTTTTGTGTTACAATCTTTTTTTGCGGCTTGTCTATTTTTTGTTCTACAATTTGCGGTGGTTGTTGTGTCTGTTTGTTTTGTTGTGACAACCATTTGAAAAAATTCGTCGCTTTACTTGGGGATGGCTGTATGATCCCCACAATAGAAAGTGAAAACAATAAGAATATCAAGTATATCAGGCGCAAAAGAGACAAGACCTTATTCTCCATTATTGTTTGCGAAGGAGAAAAAGCACTTGAGATGATGGATATCCATTTGCTTTTAGACCATGATGCAGCTGAAAAGCTTTAATTGCTTCGCGAGAGGCTGTTCCGATTTTTCCATCAACATTTCCTTTATAATATCCCAGTGCACTTAAGCGAGATTGCAGTTCTTTGCGTTCTTGGAAGGTAATAGACTGAAAAGGTCTTTGCCAATCATATACTAATCCAAGATGTCCATCAATACGGTCAGCAAGAAGGGCAACAGCAAAAGCATAACGATCTGCATTATTATAACGTTTTAGAACAAAGAAATTTTTTGTGACTAAAAATATAGGTCCTTTGGCTCCATCTGGATATTTTAATATTGCTTGTTCAGCTAATGGAGGAAGAGGATGCCCATTTGCGCATTTTACACCTAATTTTTTCCATTGTTCAAAGGAATGCCAATCTTCGGGAAGATTTTTCCCCAGCGGTACTTTCACCTCTACTCCCCAAATGAGATGAGGTTGCCAGCCATTTTTGTGAAGAAGATTAGCAGCAGTAGCGAGAGCATCTGGAACAGAGTTCCAGATATCACGCCGTCCATCTTGATCCATATCAACAGCATAGGTGAGATAACTGCTTGGAATAAATTGTGTATGTCCCAACGCACCGGCCCAAGATCCAGTGAGTTGAGAGCGTTTAATTTCACCACTTTGTAGAATTTTCATAGCAGCAATCAGTTGTGTATGTGCATATTTTGCACGTTTTTTATCAGCATAAGCTAGAGTTGCAAGCGAGCGAATGGCATCACGCATGACACTTTTATTGGCTAAAATTTTCCCATAATTGCTTTCCATTGACCAAATAGCAAGCAGAATATTGCGGTCAACACCAAAACGTTCCTCAATTTGAAGAAGCCATTTATTCCATTTTTTTGCTTGGCGCTGTCCTTCCGCAATTGCGATATCATGGACACGATTATCAAAATAATTCCATGAGGGAGCAACAAATTCCGGTTGGTATGCAGCGCTTTTTAAAACTTCTGGATCAATGGCATTAACACCTTTAAAAGCCATATGAAATGTAGAGGGGGTAATATTGTGAGCAATAGCTATTTTTTTAAACTCTTGAATCCAATGTTTAAATCCGCTATCAGCATATGAAAAGGACGCAAAAAGCATTAAAAAAGCAGACAAAAGAACGACCAATTCAGAGATGAGCGTTCTCTGATTTATTGACTTCTCTAAAAAAGAGAAAATCTTCAATTCCGTTTTTTGCATTTTGAAATCCCCATTAATATTCAATTTATTAGATATACAATAACTTTATTTTTTATTTAGTTTAATCGATAA
The DNA here is from genome assembly GCF_000312585.1 of Bartonella queenslandensis AUST/NH15. Lineage (GTDB taxonomy): Bacteria > Pseudomonadota > Alphaproteobacteria > Rhizobiales > Rhizobiaceae > Bartonella > Bartonella queenslandensis_A. Next base: position 109,699 of record NZ_HE998013.1, on the reverse strand, counting down.
TATGATCAAGAAGAGAAAAAAACTGCAACAAATAATTCATTTAATCCTTCCAATAAATTTCCATATTCTTTTTTACATTTCTACTTGTCCATTATAGCGATAATTAAAACTATAAGATATATTTTTATTATTTTGTAAAAACATGTGATAAATAAGAAAGTTATATGAATTCATTGAGGAGGGTGTGTTTGCGTAAAATCCGGAAAGCAGTATTTCCCGTAGCAGGTCTTGGTACGCGTTTTCTCCCAGCGACAAAAACGATTCCTAAAGAAATGTTAACAGTTGTTGATAAGCCTATTATTCAATATGTTGTGGATGAGGCGCGTGAGGCTGGTATTGAGCATTTTATTTTTGTGACTGGGCGCAACAAAGCAGTTATTGAGGATTATTTTGATGCGCAAGTTGAATTATATACAACACTTGCTGAATGTGGAAAAAAAGAAGATCTTGCGCATTTACATCGTTTACAGCCGTTGCCAGGGACAACTTCTTTCACACGGCAACAGCAACCTTTGGGGTTAGGGCATGCGCTTTGGTGTGCACGTGAATTAGTTGCAGGCGAACCTTTTGCTCTGTTATTACCTGATATGTTGATACAAGCGAAAAAGGGGTGTCTTTCTGAGATGATAAGCCTTTATGAAAAGGTGGGTGGAGGAAATATTATAGCAGTTCAGGAATGCTCTCCTAGAGAAACCCATAAATATGGTATTGTGGGGAAAGGCAAACAGATTGCCAATGGTTTTGAAATCACAAAAATGGTAGAAAAACCAATGCAAGGAACAGCACCATCAAATTTGTACATCAATGGACGTTATATTTTGCAGCCGGAAATTTTTAATATTCTTTTCACTCAGGAACGAGGAGCAGGAAATGAAATTCAACTAACAGATGCGATGATAAGGCTTTCAAACGAACAGGATTTTTGGGGTTTACAATTAGAAGGGCGCACTTTTGATTGCGGTTCTAAAACTGGTTTTATCGAAGCTAATGTTGCATTTTCTTTGGCACGTGCTGATATGCATAGCCATGTTTCTGCCTCATTGAAAAATTTACTAGAAACCATTAAAGTTGAAAAATGATATAGATCTCTCATTTAATTTTATTGATTGAATTTGATTATGACGATACCATTTCCTTATATGGCTTTGCAGGGTGCTGTTGCATCGGCGTTTAAAACACTTGCCAGTGAAAAGCAAGGGCTTGAAGCCCTTGAAGCAGCTCTTTTTGGAAGCCTTTCATCTTCTTTTGAAGCGGCTGTTCAAACCATTAGAAATGCCTGCGGACACGTAGTTATTACGGGGCTTGGGAAAAGTGGTCATATAGGAACCAAAATTGCAGCAACCTTGGCTTCAACTGGAACGCCTGCTTTTTTTGTGCATGCTGCAGAAGCCAATCACGGTGACCTTGGTATGATTGGATCTGATGATGTTATTCTTGCTTTATCATGGTCTGGTGAAACACAAGAGTTAAGTGGTATTATAAGTTATGCGGCGCGGTTTCGTATCCCCCTTATTGCAATGACATCAAGTGAGCACTCTGTGTTAGGACGACAAGCTGATATTGTTCTCTTATTACCCAAAATAGAAGAGGCTTGCCCCCATGGTTTAGCTCCTACAACTTCAACAATTATGCAATTGGCGATGGGAGATGCATTAGCAGTTTCTCTTTTAGAAATACGTGGTTTTACCGCAACCGATTTTAAAATATATCATCCTGGTGGGTCTCTTGGTGCAAACCTTAAATATGTATGTGATATTATGCATGAGGGTGATCGTGTTCCTTTGGTTATGCAGGGAACAACGATGACTGAAGCGATGAATGTTTTGGTAGAAAAACATTTTGGTTGTGTTGGTGTTATCAATAAAAAAGGCGAACTCATTGGCATTGTAACCGATGGTGATCTTGCACGGAACATTCATTTTAATTTATCAAAATTTAATGTTGATGAGGTGATGACCAAAGCTCCTAAAGTTGTAAAGCCAAATACACTTGTTGGTGCGGCAATGGCTTTTATTAATGATCATCATATTGGTGCATTTTTCGTGGTTGAGGGTAAAAAACCGGTAGGAATTGTTCATTTTCATGATCTTTTGCGCATCGGTGCTGCTTAGATTAAAGTTCCCTATCAGATAAAAGTTACTTTGGGCTAAAATAGATTGAACGATACAAAATCACAATTTTATTGTGAAGGAACTTTTTGCTGATATTTTGTGGAAAAAAACGATTGTTTTACGCATTCTATAATATTTAGAAAATTCTACGGATTAGAGATTATATCGGTTTTTTGTGTATTTTAGAAAGAATTTCCTATCAGGAGGAGAAAGGATCACCTCCTGTTTGTTATATGCGTTCTCTCTGTTTTTAAGAGAAGATCCACCTTTACTTTGTTAGATATTTTCGCGTAAGGACAAACTGCGCTCCTGTATGTGAAGTGCAGAGAAGTTGTGTGGCGTCATAGGACATTGTACAATTGACTCTCGAAATTGTTCCACGGAGAATAGAGCGTATTTCAATTTCTATATTTTGGGCGTTGAGATAATTATAGGCTCCTTCTGATAGCTTTTCTTCTGTATCTGCCGCACGCGTTTCAAAAACACCATTGTGGAAAGAAGAAATAATACCGTTCTCATCAATCCACTTTCCATCAATTCCAGTTGACATATTGGGGCTATAATATTGTGAAAAGCTACAGGCATTTAATAGCAAAGCAGTGATTGTAAGACATAAAATATGATAGGCATGTTTCATTTATTTCACTCTATTTAGATTATTTTGCTCTCTATATTTCTTATAATAGTTATAAAATTATGCCATGAGTCAATACGAAAAATTTGATAAAAATCAATGAAAAAGCAAAAAAAATAGAAAAAAATGCCTTAATGTTGTATTTAATTAACAGCTTGATGAAATGTGCAAGTGAAACACAAGAGGTGAAATATTTCTTATGGTTTACAACAATTTTTACATTAAGCCGCTGAATAGTCTCATGAGTAATCTCAAAGGAGATTATTGATATTATGGTTGGTCCCATTCTTGTTGCGAGTGAAGATTATGGAAGACGTATAGAGCTTTCTGCTATGCTCCGAGGTTTTGGTTACCGTGTCATTGAAGCAGAAAATGGTCTCCGTACAATTGATCTTTTACACAGACGTAAAAACATTGTGCTTGCACTCCTTGATGTGGTTATGAGTGATTTGAGTGTGAGTGATTTGATTAAAATGATTAGAGTTGCTGGTGTTTCTGTTCCTATTATTGTGATAGCACAACAAGAGAATCATGATTTACTCCAAAAAGCTTTAACAGCTGGAGCTATTGATTATTGGATTCATCCAGTAACATTATTACGCGTAAGAGTTACTTTGGATATTCTTGCTCTTATTTCTGCTTTGGAGCACGAGGTTCGAGATATTCGGCGAAAGAAAGAGAATCATTTACGGTTTTCTGACCTTTGCATAAAAAGTAGAGCTATGCAGATTGTTTTAGAGCAATCAAGAACAGCAGCAACAACTTCGCAGAACCTTTTGATAGAGGGTGAAGTGGGAACAGGTCGTGAGACCTTAGCTCGGATTATTCATCATGAAGGTTTATTCTCGGAGGGTGTTTTTATTCGCTTTCAATGTTCGGCAATTGCTGATCCAGAAGAAGAAAATCGGTATTGGTTGAAAGAATTTCTCCCATTAGTTTCTTCGCTTGAAAAAGGAACGCTTTGCCTTTGTGATATTGATCGACTTGAGCCCATACAGCAAAAACGGTTTGCTCATTATCTTAAAGAAAGGGAAAGGGATACAAAAGGAGAACCTTTTCCTTTTCGGATTATTGCTATTTCAACATCGCGTTTAAAGGAATTGGTTAAAGAGAACTTTTTTTTGCATAGTTTGTTTGAACAATTTTCTCATCTATCTATTAGCGTTCCTGCTTTACGAGAATTAAGGGATGACTTTCCAGAAATCACACAACGTTTGATTGATCGCATCATAACAGAAACTGGGCGATCACATGTCCATGGTTTAGCAGGATCGGCTCTTTCCTTGCTTATGCAGTATGATTGGCCTGGCAATAGAAATGAACTTGAAAATTTTTTATTTCGTGCGATTTTACTCAGTGAGGGACCGTTATTAACTGTTCGAGATTTTCCACAATTAATGGGAAATTCATTAATGGGTGTTCCAAATATCATTGAGGGTAATATGCAAGAAGAGAGTGAACAAGAATCGATACAATTTTTGAATACTGATGGGCATGTGCGTACTTTTGCAGAAATGGAACATGATATTATTGAGAAAGCGGTTAAACATTATAAGGGACATATGAGTGAGATTGCGCGCCGCCTTCATATCGGTCGCTCTACACTTTATAGAAAAATGGAAGAATTAAGAACTGTAAGAAATCAAAAACAAAAGTAAAATTCATAACAAATCTCTTTTTATGACCAGCATAATTTACAAAAAAGTAGAAGGGCTTTTGATAAAGTCAGGGGGGGTGTACTTAAAAGAAAACAGTCATTTATTATAAATTTTATTTGACTATTTTATCGTTTGTTTCAATTTATACAATTTTAGTTAAATTAACATTTATTGAAGCTGAAAAATTTAAGTATTTCAGCTAAAGTTTTGGCATCATGGATATTAAGTTTATACTCTTTTAAGCAAGAAGTGGCATCTTATCTGCTGCACGGTTAAGATAAAATATTAGTATTGTGGTTCGTATCACTGGTGATGCGATGGCTTAAAAATGGAAAGTTTATCGTCTTTGACTTTTTTACAGATTGTTATTGGTTTTATTCTCTTTTTTTTTATTGCGTCTATGTTGGCAATTTACACTTATGGGCGTTTTTTGAAAAGTGCTAGGGGGCAATCTTCTTATGCGTTGCCTATTCAGAAAGATGAAACTAAGCTTGATCGTATCGTTAGTCAATTGGCTGAGAAAGAAAATGGATTGGGGGTTGATAAAGATGCGCTTTCTCTCCTCATCAGTAATTTGGATGCGTTTTGTGTTCGTGCAATAGGCGCCGCAGAGGCTGAGCGTAGCCTTGATCTGATGTATTATATTTGGAATGATGATTTAACAGGGCGCCTATTATTAAGCGAAATAGTTGAGGCAGCTGATCGGGGCGTTCGGGTAAGGCTTCTTTTGGATGATATTAACGCTCAGGCACGTGATCCAGCTTATATTGCGCTCGATAAACATCCTCATATTGAGGTGAGAATGTTTAATCCAGGGCGATCGCGTAAAGGTGGTTTACGCCGTGGCTTAGAGATTATATTACGGGCAATTACTGTAACACGGAGAATGCATAATAAGGCTTTTATTGTTGATGGAAGGGTTGCTTTTGTAGGAGGACGTAATCTTGCAGATTCTTATTTTGATGCTGGTGAAGAATCTCATTTTCGAGATTTAGATTTGATGTTAATTGGTCCCTCCGTTAAAAAGGTGGAAAGTATCTTTGATGATTTTTGGAATAGTGCTGTTGTTTTGCCAATTCATACTTTGGTTCTTCCTAAAAGTGCAAGCGATCTTAGTTATTGGAAGGATAAATTACGAAAATTTCGGGATTCCAAGGTTGCAAAAGTTTATTTAGATTATGTCAAAGAGCACATTAACTTTGATTGTTTTATCCAGACAGGAAAACGGTTATTTTTAGCGGATAAAGTTGTTGTTCTTTCTGATCCCCCAGAAAAAGCATTGCGTAAAAAAGCAAGCAATTGGCTTATGAAGGCGCTCTCAAAGGTTATTGGAAATGCCCAAAAAACGGTTCAGATTACATCGCCTTATTTTGTTCCTGGGAAGGTTGGTACGCAGAATTTTAGTCATTTAGTTTCAAAAGGTGTTGATGTCAAAATTCTTACGAATTCTTTAGCCGCAACCGATGTAGCCCTAGTGCATGGTGGTTATGTACCGTATCGTAAGGCACTGTTGAAAAGTGGTGTTAAGCTTTATGAGTTAAAAGCAGAAGGCAACCCCCATGGGTTACGATTATTTCGATCGAGTAAAGCAAGTTTACATGCCAAAGCTTTTTTAGTTGATCGTAAAACAGCTTTTATTGGATCTTTAAACTTTGACCCCAGATCAGCGGCGTTAAATACAGAAATGGGTATTCTCTTTGAATGTGCTCCCATTACAGCAAGGCTAGATTTGTTATTTTGTGAAGAAACGACGGGGGAAATGAGCTATCATCTTCGTCTTGATGACAATAATCGTATTTATTGGGACTTTATTGAAAATGAAAAAAAATATAGCATTGATTATGAGCCAGAAAGCAATTTTTGGCGGCGCGCATTTACAAAAATAATAAGTTGGTTACCGATTGAATCACAATTGTAAATTTTTATAAACCACGCTTTAAAAAAATATTTATTTTTCTTTTCATTTTGTTTGTAGCATGGCATAATTTTCTGCCAATCTACCCTACGAGAACCGCAGTTGTACTTTAAAGCTTCGTGCGGTGTTTTATTATAATATTTTATTATAAAAGGAATTTTGCTATGGCAAAGATTGTTGAAACGGGAACAGGGGCATTGGCGCTGACTTTTGATGATGTACTTTTACAGCCTGGCCATTCTCTTGTTATGCCTAGTCAAGTGGATCTTAGGACGCGTATTGCAGCTGATATTAATCTCAATTTGCCATTACTTTCCGCTGCAATGGATACGGTAACAGAATCGCGTTTGGCAATTGCTATGGCGCAAGCTGGTGGTCTTGGGGTTATTCATCGTAATATGTCTCCTACTGAGCAGGCAGAAGAAGTTCGCCAGGTAAAAAAGTTTGAATCTGGTATGGTTGTTAATCCAGTCACAATTGGACCCGATGCAACGCTTGAAGAAGCGAAAGCTTTAATGCGCTTTCATGGCATTTCAGGTATTCCGGTTGTTGAAAATAGTGTTAAAGGTGAGACAGCGGGACGGCTTGTTGGTATTTTGACCAACAGAGATGTTCGTTTTGCATCGGATCCAAAACAAAAAATTTATGAATTAATGACGCATGAAAATTTGATCACGGTGCGTGAAAATGTCCAACTGAGTGAAGCAAAATATCTTTTACATCATCACCGTATTGAAAAATTATTGGTTGTGGATGAACAAAATCGTTGTGTTGGCTTGATAACCGTTAAGGATATTGAAAAAGCAAAATTAAATCCAAATGCGGCTAAAGATTCTCAAGGGCGCTTGCGTGCTGCAGCGGCTAGTAGTGTTGGGAACGATGGGATTGAACGTGCTGAGCGCCTTATTGACGCAGGTGTTGATGTGCTGGTCATTGATACAGCGCATGGACATTCTCAGCGTGTACTAGAAACTGTTGAACGGATTAAAAAGATGTCTTCTTTTCCAGCTGTTATTGCTGGGAATGTCGCGACCGCTCAAGCAACGCAAGCATTGATTGACAGTGGTGCAGATGCGGTAAAAGTTGGTATTGGTCCTGGCTCTATTTGTACAACGCGTATTGTTGCTGGTGTCGGTGTTCCTCAACTTGCTGCTATTATGAATGCAGCAGAAGTTGCTGAAAAAGCGGGGATTCCCATTATAGCAGATGGTGGGATAAAAGCATCGGGTGATTTTGCTAAAGCTTTAGCAGGTGGGGCTTGTGCAGCGATGATTGGTTCTCTTTTAGCCGGTACAGAAGAAAGTCCTGGTGAAGTTTATCTTTATCAAGGTCGATCTTTTAAAGCCTATCGCGGTATGGGATCTGTTGGTGCTATGGCACGAGGGTCAGCAGATCGCTATTTTCAAGATGACGTTCGTGATGAATTGAAGTTGGTTCCTGAAGGTGTGGAGGGGCAAGTGGCCTATAAAGGTCCTATAGCATCAGTTCTCCATCAGCTTGCTGGTGGACTGCGTGCTTCGATGGGCTATGTTGGGGCAAAAGATCTCGTAGAGTTTCGTAAAAAAGCAACGTTTGTTCGTATTACCAATGCGGGACTCCATGAAAGTCATACCCATGATGTTTCGATCACACGGGAGAGTCCAAACTATCGGGGACCCGTTTGAAGGAATAAGAGCTTAGCGTCAGGGCGCATAGATGTAAAATATTCCGAGACAAGAAAAAGAGATGGTTCTTTTTTCTTTTTATGCTTTGGTACAATAATTCAGAAAAGGAAAGAATTAGAGGCTAAAACTCTAATTCTTTCTGTTGAGACTATGTGAAGTAAATTATATAAAGTTAAAACTAACTTTTTGTTGTCTTACGTTCCGTCTTTGACGCACGTTGGCGAGTGTTTGTCTGATCACCTTGGATGGATTTCTTTCCATTGTTTGAGGGTATTGTATTATGACGGCTTTTAGATGAAGTTGTTTTTCCATTATTATAAGTCATTATTTTCTCCTTATTAAATTATCTGGCAGTTGCCAGTATAGTAAAAACGGTCATGCCAAATAGTGGTTCCAAGCATT
>NZ_HE998013.1:91877-101179 GCF_000312585.1 Bartonella queenslandensis AUST/NH15 | reverse complement strand
AAGATATTTGATTTTTCCTCTTATGTATATAAGTCGAAAAAATTTCATTTTACGCAATACTAAAAGAATTTGTTTCTTTCGTAATGCATGGCGGAAAGAAGTTCTTTATGGATGGGAGCATATCTTTTAGCGTAAGAGGATTTTATGTATTTTCGAAGGATAAAAAGCCAATAGACAGAAAATGAAAGGAAAAATCTAGATTTACTAAATTGGATCTTATTAAAGAAAAGAAATATACTCAGCTCATTTTAAAAGTGAATGTAAATTTTTGATAGCTTTGAACAGGTTTCATTGGCAATAAGAAGATAATATTATTTTTTTACGGTTTAGAATTTTATTATTTTAATGGGAGAAATAAATGCGATTAGGTGGGCGTTTGCAAGCAGCAATAGATGTTCTCAAAGAGATAGAAATGAGGCATCGCCCCGTAGCAGAAGCTTTAAAGGATTGGGGGCTTTCTCATCGCTTTGCAGGAGCAAGTGATCGTGCAGCCATTGGTACAATCGTTTACGATGTTTTAAGACGACGATATTCTTTACAATGGCGTATGGAGAGTGATGATATTCGGGATATTGTTTTTGCTACCTTATTAGATACAGGAAAAATGACGCTGGGGCAAATTGACAGCGCATTAGAAGGAGACCGATTTGCTCCGCAGTTATTAGAGGATAAACAGCGCAAATCATGGCAAGGGCGGCAATTAGTTGATGCACCAGACTATATTCGTGGTGATATACCCCAATGGTGTCAAGTACATCTTTTTCCTTTATTGGGTGATAATTGGATTACTGAAGCTGCTACGTTAGCAACGCGTCCTTCTTTAGATCTACGGGTAAATAGCCTAAAGGCAACACCAGAAAAAGTGCTGAAAGAGTTATCAAAGACCAAACTTCAGTCTTTGCCATGGTTTCAGCAAGCTTTAAGAATTGCACCGATTGAAAAGTTTAACCGTCATCCCAATATTCAAGTTGAGCCCGCGTTTCAAAAAGGATACTTTGAAATACAGGATTTAGGATCTCAAATTGTTGCTCATCTTGTTGAAGCGCAAGAAGGTATGCAAGTATTGGATTATTGTGCAGGAGCTGGTGGAAAAACACTCGCTTTAGCTTCCGATATGAACAATCGTGGGCAAATTTATGCTTATGATTCCGATAAAGTGCGCTTAGCGCCTATTTTTGATCGTCTTCGACGCGCTGGTGTTCGTAATGTACAAACACGAGCACAAAAAGAAGAATTGAAGCCATTCATAGGCCAGATGGATAGAGTTCTGTTAGACGCACCCTGTAGTGGGTCAGGAACATGGCGTCGTCGTCCAGATGCGAAATGGCGTTTAACATTAGAGCAGGTAAAACAACGCCAAAAAGAACAGAGAGCTATTTTGAATGAAGCGATAGCTTATCTTAAGCCAAACGGGCGCTTAGTCTATATTACCTGTTCTCTTTTCGCAGATGAAAATGAGGAACAAATTTCCCATTTTCTTCAACAACATTCTCATTTTTATCCCATAGATGTGCAGGCACTTTGGCAGAAACATTTTAGTTTTTCTCCTGTGCAACCAGTCTTTTCAAATTATGGATTGACTTTATCACCCGCAACAACACAAACAGATGGTTTCTTTTTATCGGTGTTGCAAAAAAAACATTGATCCATATTTTTGCATTTTTTATCATAAATTTTACGAGAATAATCTTTTTCCTAAGAAAACAGACTTGTGAAAAGAGAAAGATTGAATCATAACTCTCATAAGTTCTCTCTTACAATTGTTGATTGGTTTTCTATGAGCATATCACATCTAGACACTGTTCTTATTATTGATTTTGGTTCACAAGTAACACAACTTATTGCACGACGAGTGCGAGCAATGGGGGTATATTGTGAAATTATTCCTTTTCAATTGGCTTTAGAAGCTGTGCGCCGCGTAAAACCTAAAGCTATTATTTTATCAGGAAGCCCTTATTCCGTTATGGATGAAGGTTCACCCCGTGCTCCGATGGAAATTTTTGAGGCCGGTATTCCAATTCTTGGTATTTGCTATGGTGAACAAGTCATGTGTGTTCAGCTTGGAGGAAAGGTTGAAGCAGGATGTGAGCGTGAATTTGGACGCGCTTTTTTGGAAATACAAGAGAAGAGTGCACTTTTTGATGGAGTGTGGGAAAAAGGTTCTTGTTATCAAGTATGGATGAGTCACGGTGACCGTGTGGCAGCTTTACCAGAAGGTTTTCGTGTCATAGGGACTTCAAAAGGAGCTCCCTATGCGGCTATTGCGGATGAAAAAAAACATTTTTATGCGGTACAATTTCATCCTGAAGTTATCCATACACCGGATGGTACAAAACTTTTGCAAAATTTTATTCATAAGATCTCAGCTATTAAAAGCAATTGGTCAATGGCTTCTTATCGTGAACAGGCAATTGCGACAATACGACAAAAAGTTGGGAAAAGTCGTGTGATTTGTGGTCTTTCAGGTGGGGTTGATTCATCTGTTGTAGCGGTGCTTCTTCATGAAGCCATAGGAGATCAATTGACATGCATTTTGGTCGACCATGGATTAATGCGTAAGAATGAGGCTCAGGAAGTTCTTACATTATTCCACGATCACTATAACATAGAACTTATTCATGTTAATGCTGCCGATATATTTCTTAATGCTTTAGAAGGTGAGACAGATCCAGAAAAAAAGCGCAAAACAATAGGGCGCCTTTTTATTAAAGTTTTTGAAGAAGAAACGAAAAAAATAGGAGGTGCAGAGTTTTTAGCCCAAGGAACACTTTATCCAGATGTTATTGAGAGTGTATCGGCTATTGGTGAATCGGTAACCATTAAAAGCCATCATAATGTGGGGGGATTACCAGAACAGATGAATATGAAACTTGTAGAACCGTTGCGTGAGCTTTTTAAGGATGAGGTTCGCTCGCTAGGGCGTAAGTTAGGGCTGCCAGAGCAGTTTATTGGTCGCCATCCTTTCCCAGGTCCCGGCCTTGCAATTCGGTGTCCAGGTGCTGTAACACACGAAAAATTAGAAATTTTACGTGAAGCAGATTCCATTTATCTTGAGGAAATCCGTAAGGCTGGTCTTTATGATGAAATTTGGCAAGCTTTTGCTGTTCTTCTTCCTGTCCAGACTGTTGGAGTGATGGGGGATAGTCGCACGTATGAATTTGTTTGTGCGCTTCGCGCTGTCACATCTGTCGATGGAATGACCGCTGATTTTTATCCCTATGATATGGCATTTTTGAGTAGGGCAGCATCACGCATTATTAACGAAGTTAGAGGAATTAATCGTGTTGTTTATGATGTAACCTCAAAGCCTCCTGGTACCATTGAATGGGAATAATTGAAATAAAGGATAAGCCTTGTAAAAATAACGTATGACTGAGATCTTGATATTCGGAAAAGTGTAAAAAATCATAAAAAATGATTGTACATTCTCATATGATATAAAGCTTTACCTGAAAGTCTGTCCGCTAATATTATTTAGAGCCAATGTCATTTAAAATTGACCAATATCATTTATGACTAAGAAGTGTGAAATTTGCATGTCTGAGAAAAAAATTGTTGCACACCGTGGTGGTGCACATCTTTGTCCTGAAAATACTCTTTCGGCATTTAATAACGCTATAGCGTTAAGTGTTGATGAAGTTGAATGCGACGTTCATTTACTGAAAAGCGGTGAAGTGGTTGTCTTTCACGATTTTAGTTTAGATCAATTGGTTGGCAAAAAGGGGTATATTCATGACATTGATAATGAAACACGCAAACAACTGTGCGTGAAAGGAAGTCGAGAAGCCCCCCTTTATTAGAAGAAGTTCTTGATCTTTTAGCACCAACCAATGTTGCATTGCATCTTGAAATCAAAACATGTGGTGAAGTGGAGCGTGAAACAATATTATCCCAAAAAGCACTTGCACTCATAAAAAGTCGAAATTTATCAGAGCGGGTTTCTGCGATTAGTTTTGATCCTTTGGTCCTTCGTCCTTTTATTGAAGCAGGAATACCATCTGGTCCATGTGTTGATAATTTTGAAGGTGATATGTATCGTCATTTTTCTGAATGGAAACAATTAGGTTATTCTGATTTAAGTTTAGATGGTTCTATTGCTTCACAGGATTTTATTGAAGCAGCTCTTGAAGCTGGTTTTACTGTAGGGGTATGGACGATTAACGGAAAAGCTCGGTTATCACATTGGCTTAATATGCCTGTACATTATATTACGACAGATCAACCTGATCTTGCATTGAAATTGCGAGCACAAAGGTAAAAAATATACACCTTATAAAAGAAATCCTTGTACCTTCATAAAGCTAGCTTAATGGAAGAAAGCAAGAAATATTTTCTTACACGTAACAATAACACAATAATTTATAATGATAATTAATCGTTTTTCATGTTGAATGAGAAGCCTTAATATGTCAGATTCTTTCATTTCAAATCTTTTTACAATGAAACAATCAAAGTCATTCGCTTGCACATTACAAGTAGGTTTTGTGTGTGGATAAACAACGCGTGAGAAAAGAATAAAAATTTTCATTTAAATGCTCTCAAATGCAAGACTTGTTGAAGCATTAGGGGTCATATAGTGGTGCTGTTTTACATTTTTTGAAGTATAAAAATGATGGCGTGCAAAAAGTTTTATACACTTTAGTAGAGGGACTTTAATGTTCCATTTCATAGGAGCGTTTATGAAATGGATGGGGATGTATTGAATATTTTTTACAGAATGAAAATTTGGTAATACAATGCCGTTTTGTTTTGCATGAAGAGTATGACCTCATGATAGGAAAGGAGGCCATTAAATGCTCCAAAATAATTTTCTTCATTTTAAGAAGAAGTCTATTTACCTCTTTCTTAAAGGCATTATCAATACCATTTTAAGGTTATAAGACAAATAACAAAAGAATAAACAATTCTTTTTTGAAAAAAGTAAATCCAGATATTAGAGATATTACAAAAGTTATTACATGAGATCTATATCTTTTTACTTATTCCCTTGTTTGCTATAAGTCATCTCACTTTTTTTAAATAGTTACAAACGAATGACTCATGAATACATAAGAAAGCTTATAAAAGAAAACGAATAAATCTAAACAAATTCATTTGACCTTTTGGTGGTTACTGTTTAAATGGGCCAACATATTTTTATAATAAAATCGGCATGGCATGTTCATGTGTGATGCTATAGATTTAGGGGTAATTTGTATTCCATCACTTCAGAAAGGGTGAACCATGAGTCGTTTTTATCTTTCCATAGTAGCCACAGTTGCTATCGTAATAACAACAGCAGGGATAACAGAAGGTTTCGCGCAGACAAAGATCAGCTTTTGGCACTCTATGAGTGGTGAGTTAGGAAAGCAAACTGAAAGTCTCATTAACGATTTTAATGCAAGTCAATCTGAGTATAAAGTTGTGCCTTCATTTCGCGGTGAGTATGAAGAGGGATTGATTTCACTCATTGCGGCATTTCGTGGAAAAAAACAGCCAGTTCTTGCTCAGATTTATGACGTTGGTACTGGAACGATGATGGCAGCAAAAGGTGCAATCTATCCATTTTATCAACTTATGGCTGACACAAAGCAAGAATTCGATCCTACAGATTATTTTCCTGCTATTAGTGGTTATTACTCTGATAAACAAGGGCGTATGGTCTCTATGCCATTCAATATCTCAACACCAATTCTTTATTATAACAAAGATATCTTTAAAAAAGCAGGGCTTGATCCAGAACAGCCTCCTAAAACATGGCAAGATATAGAAGATTTTTCTAAAAAAATTATTGAGACTAAAGCGGCGACATGTGGTTTTACAATGGCTTATGCGGCTCAATGGATTGGTATCGAAAATTTTTCAGCATTGCATAATGTTCCTTTTGGAACAGAAGAAAATGGCTTTAAAGGGCTTGATTCAGAGCTGACATTTAATGGATCTTTACAAGTGCGTATGTGGACAGATCTGAAAAGGTGGTCTGATCAAGGTATTTTCCGTTATGGTGGCCCTGCGGGTGCATTAGATTCAGCACCAATGTTTATGGCACAAAGTTGTGCAATTTTTATGCAATCTTCAGGATCACATGCTGGAATTGTTTCTGAAGCTCAATTTAATGTGGGTATTGGTATGCTACCGTACTATAAGGATGCAGAAGGAGCACCACAAAATTCGGTTGTTGGGGGAGCTTCTATTTGGGCATTTAAGGGGCATACCCCAAAGGAATATGCTGGAGCAGCAGCTTTTCTTAAGTTTCTTTCAAAAACAGAAAATCAAGCGAAATGGCATCAGAAAACAGGTTATCTCCCAACTACAAACGCAACTTATGAATTGAGCAAAAATCAACATTTCTATGAAAAAACGCCAGGGGCTGATATCGCTATCAAACAGATCAACCTTAATCCACCAACAATGAACTCGAGAGGCATAAGATTTGGTAACTTACCACAAATACGCACCATTCTTGATCAAGAGTTGGAAGCTGTTCTTAGTGGTTCAAAAACACCGAAAGATGGTTTAGATAAGGCCGTTGAACGTGGAAATAAGCTCTTGCGTGAGTTTGAGAAATCTAATCATTAATTTGATTTTTTGGTTAAACATCAAAGACTCAACGAAAATAGTTGAGTCCTTTTTGTTTACCTTTTAAAGTGTCTACATTTAAAGAGCCCTATGAATGCAAGAAAAACATGCATATTTTAAAAATAGTCTCCTTTCTTACGGACTGCTTTTTCCTCAGCTCCTTGTGACGTTTTTATTTTTCTTTTGGCCAGCTGCTCAAGCAATAAAATCATCCTTTGAACGTGAAGATCCTTTTGGCTTTACAACAACTTTTATTGGTTTTGAAAATTATCTAACCGTTCTTTCTGATCCTACTTATCGGCAATCACTTCTTACAACCGTAGTATTTTCCATCTCAGTTACTGTCGTTTCAATGACAATATCACTTCTTTTAGCTGTTTGTGTTGATCGTGTTGCCCGTGCAAAAAAGGCTTATACAATGCTTTTGCTTTGGCCCTATGCTGTTGCTCCAGTATTGGCTGGTATATTATGGTTGTTTATCTTTCATCCCACCATTGGGATTATCCCTTTTCTTCTCGAAAAAATAGGGGTGCTATGGAATTATCGTGTTAATGGGACTCAAGCGATGATTCTTATTGTTATTGCGGCTAGTTGGAAACAGATTTCTTACAATTTCCTCTTTTTTCTTACAGGTCTTCAGTCCGTTCCGCGTTCTCAAATAGAAGCAGCAGCCATTGATGGTGCTGGTCCCTTTAAACGATTTTGGACTGTTGTTTTTCCACAAATTTCGCCAACAACATTTTTCCTTCTTATCGTCAATATCAATTATGTTATGTTTGATACTTTTGGTATTATTGATAACACAACTTCTGGGGGGCCTGCGCGTGCAACGAACATCCTTGTTTATAAAGTATATGACGATGGCTTTAGAAATCAGATAATCGGTGCATCAGCAGCACAATCAACAATATTGATGTTGATGGTTATTGTCTTAACCTTTATCCAGTTTCGCTGGGTTGAGCGTCGTGTACAATATTAGGAAACAAATTATGGTTGAAAATCGCCCTGTTTTGAAATTTCTAACCCACATCACTCTCATTGTTGGCATTATCATTATTTGTTTTCCAGTTTATGTTGCTATCATTGCATCAACGCATAGTTCAACAGCATTTAATTCAGGAACACTTCCTCTTTTACTTGGGGAACATGCTTTAGAAAATTATAAAACAATCTTTGGGAACGGCCTTTCACAGCGTGGTTTGCCCAATCTTTGGCTACTTTTAATGAATTCACTTATTATGGCTTTTGGGATTAGTATTGGGAAAATTATTATTTCACTTTTGTCTGCTTATGCCATTGTCTACATGCGTTTTCCTTTTCGAAAAACTGCTTTTGTTCTTATTTTTGTTACATTGATGCTTCCTGTCGAAGTTCGTATTCTTCCAACCTATGCGGTTGTTGCGAAATTGGGAATGATCGATACCTATAGTGGAATGATTATTCCACTTATTGCATCTGCAACCGCTACATTTTTATTTCGTCAGTTTTTTTTGACTGTCCCAGATGAACTCTTAGAGGCGGCACGCGTTGATGGTGCAGGACCATTCAAATTTTTTAAGGATATTCTGCTTCCTCTCAGCAAAAGTAATATCGCTGCTTTATTTATTATTATGTTCATTTATGGATGGATACAATATCTCTGGCCTCTTATTATCACAACGGATCAAAATCATCAAACGATCCTTGTTATTTTAAAACAGCTTATTGTCGAATCTCTTCAACATGATCCTCAATGGAATATACTCATGGCAGTATCGGTCGTTGCCATGGTGCCACCTGTTCTTGTTGTTATCTTCATGCAGCGGCTTTTTATTAAAGGGCTTATTGAAACGGAGAAGTAATTGTGGCCATAATCCAGTTATCAAATATAAAAAAACGGTATGACAACGGCATTCTAGTCATTGATGACTTAAATTTAACCGTTGTTGATAAAGAGCTTCTTGTTCTTGTTGGTCCTTCAGGATGCGGAAAATCAACCTTATTACGTATTATTGCAGGACTTGAACAAGTCACTTCAGGTGAACTGTGTATTGATAACGAACGTATCAATGATCGTGAACCAGCTGATCGTGATATTGCTATGGTTTTTCAAAATTATGCCCTTTATCCCCATATGACAATTCGTGGAAATCTAGAATATGGTCTTAAAAATCGTAAAACCCCTAAAGAAGAAATAAAAAAACGCGTCGCACATGCTGCAAAACTTTTGGAGATAGAGCCGTTTCTTGATCGTAAACCACAACAATTATCAGGGGGACAACGCCAGCGTGTTGCAATGGGGCGTGTGATTGTACGTCAACCACGTGTTTTTCTCTTTGATGAACCTCTTTCAAATCTTGATGCAAAATTACGGGCGCAAATGTGTATTGAGATAAAAACGCTACAGCGTTCATTAGGAACAACCAGCCTTTATGTTACCCATGATCAACTAGAAGCCATGACATTAGCTGATAGAATAGTCGTTTTGAATAAAGGAGCTATCGAGCAAATTGGCACACCAATGGAAATTTATGATACCCCAGCAACCACATTTGTTGCTGACTTTATTGGTTCGCCTCCTATGAACTTTCTTGATCGCCATGTTCTAGAACAACATTTAGGGCATTCATTTTCTTATAGCGAGGAAACTGATCTTTTAGCTTTTAGACCTGAAACAATCTTATTGGGCGAACATCCAGATAAAGGTCCTGTTTTTCACACACAAATCGAGCTTATCAAGCCGATTGGAACAGGTTGCCATGTCT
>NZ_HE998013.1:87762-91328 GCF_000312585.1 Bartonella queenslandensis AUST/NH15 | reverse complement strand
ATTTTTTAAATAATGAAGATTGCTTATTGCCTCACGCTTTTGTTTATTACGTTTTTTAATGGGGTCACAACCTTCGCGTAAAACAGAACGCCATTGGTTTAGTTTACGGGCTTGTTTTCAAGAGACATCTCTTAATGCACTCAAGCCCATTTCACGACGCCGCCCATGAATGGTATAATGATAAAGCTATTGAGCCCCCCATCTTTATGCTTGTGAAGTAACAAGCTGGCACCATCATTATATTTTCCAACCCCCGGTGTAATATTGCGACAGATCTTGCATTAAGACGGTTCATAAGAGCCATTTTTAATTCCTTTCTCATACAGTTTTTACCCACACAGCAGCCCCGCTTGTGACGTGCAAGCGAATGGTTTTGATTGATTCAGCATAGAACAGATTTGAAATAAGAGAATTTTACAGTATTCAGGGTTCTAATTCAATATGAATGACGCTAAATTACCATTATAAATTAATGCTTTGATTGAAGTATTTAAAGCATTAAGAATTATTGCAAAAGAAACGTTGAAAAATAGCATAATAATGCTTACCTTTTAGGTGCCATGAGGTAATAAATCCACTTATAATTTTATGAACTTTTTTCTTCGATAAAAAATTTTTTAATGTTTTGTAATGGCATCAATGATGGTATTTACATTATGCTCCATCATATCGAGATACGTTGCGGCAGGGCCATTTTCGTCTGATAATGCATCAGAATAAAGTGTTCCACCAATTTTTAAACCTGTTTCTTTTGAAATTTGTTTGATGAGACGGGGATTAGAAATATTTTCAACGAACAATGCTGCTGCCTTATTCGCTTTAATTTGTTTTATCAGTTTAGCAACATCAGCTGCAGTTGCTTCAGCTTCTGTTGAAGCGCTTTGGGGGGCAAGGATAGTGAAGCCATATTCTTTAGCAAAATAGTCAAAAGCATCATGAGATGTGATAATGATACGTTTATCTTGAGGGAGGGTAGCAATTTTTGTTTTTAGGGTATCTTGTGCTGTTTGAAGCTTTTTGATGTAGGTTTCGGCATTTTTATTATAGCGCGTGCAAGATTGTGGATCAATTTTGCAAAAAGCAGCAGCGATATTCTTCACATAGATTTCGACATTGGGAATTGTTTGCCAAGCATGCGGATCAATAACACTGTGATGGTGGTGATGGGCGTCATATTCTTGATTTTTCATTTCGAGGGGAGGAATATTAGCACTAACCTTGACAAGAAGTGCTTTTGTACCGCTGGCTGTGATGAGACGGTCAATGAACCCTTCTAAATGAAGTCCGTTGATAAAAATAATCTGAGCGCTTTTAAGAGCTTGAGCATCATGAGGCGTAGGTTCATAAGTGTGGGTATTCGCATTGGGTCCTACAAAAGTGGTCATAGAGATATTGTTGCCTCCTACATTTTTTACGAGATCGGCAAGAATAGAAAAGCTTGCAACAACTTGTATTTTATTGTGTGCAGAAGCAGAAAAGGGAGAAAGGGCAAACAATAAAGCAGTAAGCAGAACAAATTTGTGAGTAAATTGAGACATAATTTTTTCCTTAAAATGAGGAAGTGTAAAAGAGATGGGGAAACCATGTTACAATAAAACCGCGTGGGCTTATGAGGAAGGAAATAAGGTAAATAAATCCTGCGGCAATGATGATAGCAGGGCCAGAGGGCAGTGAGAGATGAAAAGAAAGCAAGAGACCACATACGCTAGAAATGATGCCAAAAAGAATGGAAAGCACACAAATAGGAACTAAGCGTGAAAACCAAAAACGGGCTGTAATTGCTGGAATCATCATAATGCCAACGGAAAGTAATGTTCCTAGGGATTGAAAGCCCCCAACCAGATTCAACACCACAAGTCCAAGCAATGAAATATGAATATATTTACTCAATGGAGAGAGTGATTTAAAAAAGAGCGGATCAAAGCTTTCTAAGACAAGTGCACGCCAAAAAATAAAAAGGCTGCAAAGTGTGATCAGCATTATGATAGTGATCAACCAAAGAGCCTGTGTATCAATTGCAAGAACCGATCCAAATAAGAGATGAAGCAGTTCAATGGTTGAATTTTTCAGTGAGATAATAATGACACCTGCTGCAAGTGCAATAAGATAAAAGACGGTCATAGATGCATCTTCTTTCTGAAAGCTATTTCGTGAAATTAAAACAGTTGCTAAAGCAACAATAATGCCAGCAAAAATACCACCAAGTGTCATAAATATAAGGGAGAAGCCGCAAATGAGAAAAGCAGTTGCAACACCAGGAAGAATGGCGTGAGAGATAGCATCTCCTGTCAAACTCATTCCACGAAGCATCAAAAATACACCAACAGGGCAAGCGCTACTAGAGAGGAGAATAGAGCCGATAAGGGCGTTTTGCATAAAGTGGAAATCAATAAAGGGGGCAAGAAAAAATGCATACACGTCTTATAACCTAAGAAAGAGAGAATCATTAATAGGAGGGAGGTGCTTTTGTGTATTAAAACACAAAGAGTCGGAGGAGAGGGGGGGCATAACGTGGTGAATGGTATTGTCGAGAAACTGTGTTGTTTCTCCATAAAAGGCGTTTTGTTGATTAATTTGAATCATTTGAGGAAAAAATTCTTGCACGATGAGAGGGTCATGGAGTGCTGTGAGAATTGTGCGACCTTGCTGTTTCCAGAGTGTGATCAGTGCAAGAAGGTCTTTTTGAGTATTGCGGTCGATACCATTGAAAGGTTCGTCAAGCAAGATAATATGGGCATCTTGTACAATGATACGTGCAAAAAGGGCGCGCTGTAATTGCCCACCTGATAATGTTTCAAGCGAACGGGTGGCAAGTGCTGTGAGTCCAACCATTTCAAGCGCATTCTGAATCTTAGAATCATAAGGGCGCTGGTTTTTCCATAATCCACAAAAGGACCATAATCCTGTTTTGATAAGCGTTTTCACATCAATTGGAAATGTTTGGTCTATATCACATTGCTGAGCAAGATAAGCAATGCGGCTTTTTTTCGGTTTTGTAATTTTCCCCTTAAGAGGTTTAATCAATCCAGCGATGGCTTTTAGCAATGTTGATTTTCCAGCACCATTATCACCCGTTATTGCAACCAAGGAACCCGCTTTTAGCTTTGCTGAAAAGCCCTTGATCGCTATTCTATTCCCATAGCCTAATGTTGTCTTTTTAAAGTGCAGATCCATAACTTATACCATCTTTGCTTATGATTTTGGAAATTATGTAATAATATAACGCTTGTCAATAAAATGTTATATTATTACATCATTTTGAGTGCTCAATATTTTAGTGGGAAGATCGTGGACAATTCAAAATAATGGTCGAATTTTTCTTGACGAAAGAGAGAGAGTATATACTATATATAGTATCAAAATGATTGGTGATTCTAAATAAGCACAAGAGAGGGTGATGAGTGTGTTTTGTTTGATATCTAAATTATTTCCAATGTTGTCGTAAAAGTTTGTTGAGCAAGGGTATAGCGATATTCTTGCTGAAAGGTCTCTTTTGGAAGAATTTCCTTTCATTTTTGTAGTTGATTTTTGCCGTAAAAGAGTAAAATAGAACTCTTGAAAACGGT
>NZ_HE998013.1:80356-87548 GCF_000312585.1 Bartonella queenslandensis AUST/NH15 | reverse complement strand
CAAGCAAAAGATTGTTTTATAACTGGGGAGCTTTACCATTTACGTTATAGAATAATCGCTTATTCTCATCATAGTCTTTGAAGTTATTTGATGAGAGATTCTGTTGTGTTCAAAAAGCTGTGTACTATTTGAAAATAATCACACGTTTTGCGTACAATTTCTGTTGTTTGTTATTCTTGAGTACCTATAAAATTATTAGATTGACTCTCTTAGGTAGGGTTGATCGTTTTGAATTGTGAAAGTTGAAGAAAATGTCGATCACTATTTATAGCAAACCATCTTGTGTTCAATGTGATGCTACACGCCGTGCTTTTGATGCGAAAGGCATTCATTATCGTGTTGTTGATATTTCCTGTGATGAACAAGCATACAGTTTTGTTCAGTCTCTGGGGTATCGTCAGGTTCCTGTCGTTGTTTGTGGTGAGAATCATTGGTCTGGTTTTAGACCAGATATGATTAGTGGCCTTTGTGCTTAATGGGGCTTATTGTTTATTATTCGAGTGCAACGGGTAATACAGAACATTTTGTCTCGCAGCTTGGTCAAAGACTCTTCAAAATTGATAAAAAAAAGCCCTCTGCATTAGTTGGTGAACCTTATGTACTGGTTGTTCCTACATATGCAGATGGAGAAGGAAGAGGGGCAGTGCCGAAAGCCGTTATTCATTTTCTTAATGAAGTTGAGAACCGCAAATTAATTCGTGGTGTTATTGGCAGTGGCAACCGTAATTTTGGTCGCTATTATAGTTTAGCCAGTAAGATCATTTCTGAAAAATGTGGTGTACCTTGCCTTTATCGTTTTGAGCTGCGTGGAACTGATGAAGACGTTATTTGTGTAAAAAAGGGATTGGAAAGATTTTGGAAACAATTGGGATAGAACAGTCGCAGAAATCCGATCAGATTACTGATTATCATGCGCTGAATGCAATGCTTAATCTTTATGATGAAAATGGTCATATCCAATTTGATATGGATCGGCTTGCTGCACGGCAATATTTTCTTCAGCATGTTAATCAAAATACAGTTTTTTTTCATAACCTGAAGGAAAAAATAGATTACTTAATAGAAGAAGGTTATTATGAGAAAGCTTTATTTGAGCTTTATGATTTTTCTTTTATCAAAAAGCTTTTTAAGCGTGCTTATGCATTTAAATTTCGTTTTCCTACCTTTCTAGGCGCATTTAAATACTATACCAGCTATACGCTAAAGACTTTTGATGGGAAGCGTTATCTTGAGCGTTATGAAGATCGTATCTGTCTTGTGGCCTTATATTTGGCACAAGGGAATAAAGCTCTTGCTGAAAGTTTTGTGGATGAGATTATTACAGGGCGTTTCCAACCAGCAACGCCGACATTTTTAAATGCGGGGAAAAAACAGCGAGGTGAATTGGTTTCGTGTTTTTTGCTCCGTGTTGAAGATAATATGGAATCGATAGGTCGTGCGGTTAATTCGGCTTTGCAGCTTTCAAAACGCGGTGGCGGTGTGGCGCTTTGTTTAACAAATTTGCGGGAGGCTGGAGCACCAATTAAGCAAATAGAAAATCAATCATCCGGTGTTTTACCGGTGATGAAACTTTTGGAAGATTCTTTTTCTTATGCCAATCAGCTTGGGGCACGACAGGGAGCTGGAGCTGTTTATTTGCATGCACATCATTTAGATATTATGAAGTTTTTGGATACAAAGCGTGAAAATGCTGATGAAAAGGTCAGAATCAAAACGCTTTCGCTTGGTGTGGTTATTCCTGATATTACATTTGAGCTTGCACGGAATAATGAGGATATGTATCTTTTCTCATCTTATGATATTGAGCGTGTGATGGGTAAACCCTTTAGCGATATTTCTTTAACGGAGCATTATCGTTCTTTTGTTGATAATGCAAAGATTCGTAAGAAGAAAATAAGTGCACGCGTTTTTTTTCAGACATTAGCGGAAATTCAATTTGAGTCTGGTTATCCTTATATTTTATTTGAGGATACGGCTAATCGATCGAATCCGATCGCTGGGCGCATAAGTATGAGCAATTTATGTTCAGAAATTTTGCAGGTGAGTGAGGCGAGTGAACTAGAGACAGATTTAACATATCGCGCGATTGGAAGTGATATATCCTGTAATCTTGGGTCAATGAATATTGCCAAAGCCATGGAAAGTCCTGATTTCGGACAGACCGTGGAATCTGCTGTTCGCGCTCTTACTGCGGTTTCGGATATGAGTAATATTGCCTGCGTGCCTTCCATTGCGAAAGGCAATGCTGAAAGTCATGCGATTGGTTTGGGACAAATGAATTTGCATGGGTTTCTAGCGCGTGAGCAGATCTATTATGGGTCTCCAGAAGCAATTGATTTTA
Organism: Bartonella queenslandensis AUST/NH15; assembly: GCF_000312585.1. Taxonomy (GTDB): domain Bacteria; phylum Pseudomonadota; class Alphaproteobacteria; order Rhizobiales; family Rhizobiaceae; genus Bartonella; species Bartonella queenslandensis_A. Next base: position 85,207 of record NZ_HE998013.1, on the reverse strand, counting down.
CCAATATCTATTTTTACATCGTAACATATCACGCCATACGGGTTTCCAATTTAATTACGCGCGAACGTCAAGAAGTGTTTGCGGGGTTTGAAAAATCAGCTTATGCAGATGGGCGTTTTTTCAAAAAATATATTGAAAAAGAATGGAAACCGCAATTTGCGCTTGTACAAGAGCTTTTTGCACGGAATAATATTGTTATTCCAGATCAAAAGGATTGGCAAAAACTTAAGGATTTAGTTGTTGAGTACGGGCTGTATAATCGCAATCTACAGGCTGTTCCTCCTACAGGATCTATTTCCTATATTAATCATGCGACGTCTTCTATTCATCCAATTGCCTCAAAAATTGAAATTCGCAAAGAGGGAAAAATTGGGCGTGTTTATTATCCCGCTCCTTATATGGACAATACGAATTTAAATTTTTACCAAGATGCTTATGAAATTGGTCCTGAAAAAATTATAGATACCTATGCTGCTGCAACACAGCATGTTGATCAAGGTCTTTCATTAACATTATTTTTTCCGGATACCGCTACCACACGTGATATTAATCGTGCACAAATTTATGCTTGGAAAAAGGGTATAAAGAGTATTTATTATGTACGACTGCGGCAAGTAGCATTGAGTGGAACAGAGGTAGATGGCTGTGTTTCGTGCAGTTTATAGGAGATCATCATATGACAAAGATTACAACCAAGAATCCTGTTGTGTGCGCTGTTAATTGGAATAGATTACATGATGAGAAAGATCTTGAGGTATGGAACCGCTTAACTGGAAATTTTTGGTTACCTGAAAAAGTTCCACTTTCTAATGACATTCCCTCATGGTCCAGTTTGACGGAGGAAGAACGCAAACTAACAATTCGTGTTTTTACAGGATTAACGCTTTTAGATACAATTCAAAATACTGTGGGCGCCATTTCTCTGCTGGCTGATGCCATAACAGAGCATGAGGAGGCGGTTTTGACAAACATTGCGTTCATGGAAGCAGTTCATGCACGTTCTTATTCCTCTATTTTTTCAACCCTTTGCTCGACGGTAGAAGTTGATGATGCATTTAGATGGTCTGAAGAAAATATTCATTTACAGAAAAAGGCTCGATTAGTCCTTGAGCGTTATGAAGCAAATGATCCACTCAAGAAAAAAATTGCTTCGACTTTGCTAGAAAGCTTTTTATTTTATTCTGGTTTTTATTTGCCCATGTATTGGGCTAGTCGCGCTAAGTTGACCAATACAGCAGATCTCATTCGACTGATCATTCGTGATGAAGCTGTCCATGGTTATTATATAGGTTATAAGTTCCAATTGGGCTTTGCAAAGCTTGATGAAGCCAAAAGACAAGAAATTAAAGATTTTGCTTTTAACTTGCTCTTTGACCTTTATAACATCGAGTGTAAATATACTGAAGATCTTTATGATGCCCTTGGATTGACGGAAGATGTGAAAGTTTTTCTTCATTATAATGCAAACAAGGCTTTAATGAATTTGGGTTTTGAAGCCCTTTTCCCCCCTGAGGTTTGTCATGTTAACCCCGCTATTTTGGCTTCTTTATCACCAAACTCTGACGAAAATCATGACTTTTTTTCAGGAGCTGGTTCTTCTTATGTCATTGGTAAGGCAGTTGCTACCACGGATGATGATTGGGAATTTTAATGTTTGCACGTAAACAGAAGTGCGCGGGGTATCCCATTGAGATCTTTGCGCATTTCTAAACATTGAAAGCCATTTTTTTCAAACAAATCGCAAACTTCTTTTTCTTGAGAGTAACCAATTTCAACAGCGATAATGCCATTTTCTTTTAAGTAGTTGGCGGCTTCATGGGCGAGTTTTCGATAAAAATCAAGCCCGTCTTTTCCACCGACCAGAGCGCGCAGTGGATCATGTAAGCGCACTTCTTTTTCAAGTTTTTTGATATCTTTTTCGGGAATATAGGGGGGGTTGGAAACGATAAAATCAAAGCGATCAGTGACAGAATCAAACCAATCGCTAAGAAGAGGTGTAAAGCGATGCATTACTTCAGCATTTTTTGCATTTCTTGTAGCCGTTTTAAGGGCATCTTCAGAAATATCGACTGCTACTGCATAAGATTGGGGAATTTGTTTAAGAATGGCAATGGCAATGGCACCACTTCCTGTTCCCATATCAAGGAGTGTTGTTTTTCTTGAATTTTCGACCTTTTTTTTGAGGAAAGGGAGAACAAGATCGATGAGCGTTTCTGTATCAGGACGGGGTTCTAATGTCTCTCGCGACAATGCGAAAGATATGCCATAAAATTCTCGTGCTCCTATAATACGGTAGACGGGTTCTCCCGCAATACGCCGTTGTACAGCTTGTTCTATTTGTATAATGCGCTCAGAAGATAAATGTATATCTGGGTTAGAAATTCTCTCAGCAGCATTTATCCCTGTTATCCATTCGACGAGTATTTTTGCATCGAGATCAGCTTCCAAAATTCCTTTTGAGCGCAATTTTTTTTGCGTTTGTTGGATGATATTTTTGAAAGAATATTTGCTCAATTATTATCCATTTCCATCAGGAGTGCTGTTTGATGATCTGAGATGAGCGCATGAATAAGCTCATCAAGATCTCCTTCCAAAATACGATCGAGCTTGTACAGGGTCAGGTTAATACGGTGATCGGTGACACGCCCCTGTGGAAAATTATAGGTACGAATACGTTCTGAACGATCACCAGAACCAACTTGGCTTTTACGGGAAGCTGAACGTTCACTTTCCACTTTTTGTCGTTCGATATCGAATAAGCGTGCCCTTAAAATTTGAAGAGCCCGTGCTCGGTTTTGATGTTGTGATTTTTCTGCTTGTACAACCATAATTCCTGTTGGAATATGGGTGATACGAACAGCTGAATCTGTTGTATTGACATGCTGTCCTCCTGCTCCAGATGCACGCATTGTATCGATACGAATATCTTCAGGACGAATATCAATATCGATTTCTTCAGCTTCTGGAAGCACTGCAACGGTCGCCGCAGATGTATGGATACGTCCACCAGTTTCTGTTTCAGGGATACGTTGCACACGATGAACACCTGATTCATATTTCAATTTAGAAAAGACACCTTTTCCTGAAATAGAAGCAATAATCTCTTTATATCCCCCAACTTCTCCCTCACTGAGCGAAATAACCTCTACTTTCCAATGGTGAGCATGGGCATAACGTTCATACATGCGGAAAAGATCACCAGAAAAAAGCGCTGCTTCTGATCCACCCGTTCCTGCTCGAATTTCAACAATAGCGCTTTTTTCATCAGCAACATCTTTAGGCAAAAGCAGGATCTGGAGTTCTTTTTCAAGTTGCTCTACTTTTTTATAGAGCGATGGTAGCTCTTCTTGTGCAAGATTACGCATCTCTATATCTGTTTGTTTATCATTGATAATCGTTTCTAATTCTGTAATCTCTCCATAAAGAGCATTTAATGCGCGTATAGAAGCAATAACGGGTTGTAGCTCTGCGTATTCAGAAGCTAATTTGACATATGTTTCAGCATTTGGATTGGTCGTCATTTGGCTTTCAATTATTTCAAAGCGCTTTTCAAGCTGTTTTATGCGATCTTTTGGCAAAGAAACCATGATAATATTGGCCTAATTTTTCATAATATTTTGTTGCAATATTTTTGTTATAACACTGGCAATGAACTACCGTATAGCATTATATAAAAAGGGGTAATAAAGTAGAAAAACTTTTTTGCCAATGAAAACTATTTATATTTTTAAGGTAAATTTTTATAAAATTCGATTTGTCTGAGATATTTTCATCGTATGGTATATAATCATCTTTTTAAGAGTTTTTTTTTCCATAAAGTTCAAGACGATGATGAATAATATTATAGCCAAGGGATTTTGCAATTTCTTCTTGCAATTTTTCAATAACATCTGAATGAAACTCGATAACTTGTCCTGTTTCTATATCAATGAGATGATCATGATGTTGCCCATCTGCTTGCTCAAAACGAGATGGACCACCACTAAAGGTATGACGGTGAATTGTTCCATTTCCTTCCAATGTTTTCATGGTTCGATAAACCGTTGAGAGTGAAATACTCGAATCTATTTTGTTTGCACGCTGAAAAATTTCAAATGCATTGGGATGATCATTTGTATCAGCCAAAATATCAAGAATAACACGCCGTTGGCGCGTTACTCTTAAACCAGCTGTGCGCAATTCTTGCTCATAGTTTCGCTTTTTATTCATCTTCATTGTTTGCTTTTCAAACAAAGGTTCCATGACAGTGTTTATATTTTTTCTCTGAACCGCAAGGACAACGTTCATTACGCCCAACTTTCCCCCATGTGGTTACATCATTGGGGTCACGGTCTTGGGGATTAACAAACCTATTTTCTTGTGATCGTGCCCATAAGGGTGGAGCATTTTCTTGATTTTTATCATTAGAGATAGAAGAATCAGCACCATTTCTCTCAGGTAGGGTCGGTTCGGTAGGTTGTTGAACAATTTCAAAGCGCATAAGTTTAGAAGTGACAATTCGGCGTAAATTTCTCAGCATACTTTGAAAGAGTTCAAAAGATTCTGTCTTATACTCATTGAGTGGATCGCGCTGCGCATAACCACGAAAACCAACAACAGAACGCAAATGGTCTAAACTTACCAGATTTTCACGCCATAGCGTGTCAATAGTTTCGAGCAAGACTGCTTTATGAAAATAAGCCATAATCTCTGGAGTATAGCGTTTAGTACGTTCATTTTCAAGTTTTGTAACAGCATCCAAGATACGCTCTAAAATTTGTTCCTCGGCAATTCCATCTTCTTTTGCCCATTCTTCCACAGGAAGTTCAAGATTAAAGAGCTGTTGAAGTTCTTCCTCGAGAGCTTTTACAT
>NZ_HE998013.1:69460-79842 GCF_000312585.1 Bartonella queenslandensis AUST/NH15 | reverse complement strand
ATCCAGCCTGTTCGAGCATTTTTTCAATTTTTTCAGTACCAACTTCGGTAAAGGTCGTTGTTTTTTGTTTTTCATCTATTTCATAGTCTTCTGGAATTAAGGCAGGAATAAATGTGTCAATAAGGTTATAAAAGTCAGTACGATCTTCTAGAGGACCAGAAATAATAAGGGGCGTACGTGCTTCATCAATAAGAATAGAATCCACTTCATCGACAATTGCATAATGATGTCCTCGTTGAACCATTTGACTACGATCAAAAGCCATATTATCGCGCAAGTAATCAAAACCTAGTTCATTATTTGTCGCATAGGTGATGTCACATGCATAGGCATTTCGGCGGGCATCGCTATCAAGATCATGAAGAATCACACCCGTTGTAAGCCCTAGAAAACTAAAAATTTTTCCCATTGTTTCAGCGTCACGACTGGCGAGATAATCGTTTACTGTCACAACATGAACGCCTTTACCTTCCAATGCGTTGAGATAAATTGGTAGGGTTGCCATTAATGTTTTACCTTCACCGGTGCGCATTTCAGCAATGCCACAGTCATGAAGAACCATTCCACCAATAAGTTGTACGTCAAAAGGACGCATGTCATAAACACGTTTTGCAGCTTCACGAACCGTTGCAAATGCTTCCGGTAAGAGTAAATCAACACTTTCACCTTCACTAAGACGTTTACGAAAAGCATCTGTTTTTTGGCAAAGCTGTTCATCACTTAATTTTACGAATTGTTCTTCCAAAGCATTAATTTGTGCTACTTTTTGGCGGAGGACCTTGAGACGTCGCTCATAAGCTGAACCAAAAAACTTACGTGCAAAAACACCTAAACTGACCATCTCCGGCCCTTTCTTTTAATTGTTACTACTCTTGCTGGGTCATTCATATGCTCACCCCATACTCTAATATTTTCTTTAAGTTTTCTGATATCATGGAATGCAGATGGTACCATTATACTTGCTAGTGTGCAATTTTTCACTTTAATTATAAAGTAGAGATAAGAGGCTAAATGCACGATGTCAATTTTAGGTATGCTGTTTAGCTGATACAATACAAAATAATTTAAGATACAATATGTCATTTTTTTCTATTATAATGTTTTTCATTTTCATTAGATAGGGTTGGAGAAACTGAGATAAAAGGAAAAATTTATACTTTTTAAAATAAAATTACTCATTTATTTCTCTATGTTTAAAGATTAAAATGTTATGGTAAAAAGAATTGGAATCTTGAACCTGCCTTTGTTTTTAAGGAGTATATTTATGAAATTTAACTTTATCACGCTGTTTTTAGCATCAACTTTATTGGCGAGTACAAGTTTAGGGGTGACGGCCCAAGAAGGTTTGAATTCATCGTCGAATGATTTAAAGACTTTAGAGAAAGCTTCTGAAAAAGCTGTTTCTCCTTCACATGTTATGGCCGTTATTGATGGGAAGAATATTACAGCAGGCCAATTGGATGATTTAGCGCTTGAAATAAATCCTAATTTAGCACGTTTTTCTGATGAACAACGTCGCATTATGGTCTTAAAAGCTTATTTGGATATGCAGGCACTTGCAAAAGAAGCAAGAAGCAAAGGTATTGATAAGACAGAAGCTTACGATAAACGTATGGCAGTTATGCGTGACAATGTGCTTCAACAGCTTTATTTTAAACAGGCGATTGTTGATAAAATTTCGGATACTGATTTGGAAGATCTTTACAAAAAGGAAATTGCTGCTTTACCTAAAGAGGATGAAGTTAAAGCCCGTCATATTTTGGTCAAAACGAGAAAAGAAGCAGAAGCTATCATTAAGCATTTAAATAAAGGCGAAAATTTTGAAGAGATTGCCAAGAAAAGTTCAACAGATGGTTCTGCTGCTGTTGGGGGGGATCTTGGTTATTTTAGCCATGGACAAATGGTCAAGCCTTTTGAAGATGCAGCATTTGGTTTGAAAGTTGGTGAATACACGAAACAACCTGTTGAAAGTCCTTTTGGTTGGCATATTATTAAATTAGAAGATCGTCGTGTAAAACAACCTCCTACATTTGATGAGGTTAAAGAGATGCTGCGTACACAGTTGATAAAAAAACGCTATCAACAACTAATTGTTGATTTACGGAGCAAGATAGATGTGAAATATCCTGATCCTAGTGTTACAAAAGTCATGGAATCGCTTAATCAAAATGGGACGCTGCTTCCCGATGAGACATCCGATGAAGAAGATACGGAATAGCAAGAAAAAATAAGGAGATAGCCTCTTTAATAGATCGTTTGCTAGTTTTTTTTAAAAAAACTAGCAGTTTTCTATGAGAGGTTATTAATCTGCAATCATTTTATTTGTTTTTATAGAAAGCATATTGTGGTTTTTAAAATATCTTCTTTGACGCCTCAAAATATCCAAGAGTTTGCCCCATTATCTGGTGTACGGATAGCAACAGCTAAAGCTGGCATTAAATATAAAGATCGTACAGATCTCCTTTTTATTGTATTCGATAAACCAGTGAGTGTGGCGGGTGTTTTTACACGTTCAAAATGTCCATCTGCCCCTGTAGAGCATTGTCGTGCATCACTTCCCCATGGGGTTGCGAGAGGGGTTATTGTGAATTCTGGAAATGCAAATGCTTTTACGGGAAGCAAAGGAAAGAACACAACCAATGAAATCATCTTTGCAGCAGCGAACACTTTAAAAGTTAGAGAAAATGAAATTTTTATAGCTTCTACGGGTGTTATTGGTGAGCCAATGGATGCAACGGGTATTGTAAATCTTTTACCAAGTATGGCAGAGACAGCAGGAGAGGGAAATTGGTTGGAAGCAGCAAAAGCCATAATGACAACGGATACATTTCCAAAACTTGCTACGCGTACTTTTGATTGTGGGGGGGAGAATGTAACCATTCATGGAATTGCAAAAGGTGCTGGTATGATTGCACCCGATATGGCGACAATGCTCTCGTTTGTGGTCAGTGATGCGACTATTTCTTCGGATATGCTTCAATCCATGTTATCAGAGGCCGTTGAGGGTTCTTTCAATTCGATTACTGTTGATAGCGATACCTCAACTTCAGATACGCTTATGTTGTTTGCGACAGGAAAAGAACATTTTCCATGCCTTACAAGTCAATCCGATCCACGTTATGGCGTTTTTGTGAAACAATTGAGTGCACTTCTGCATGAACTTGCACTCCAAGTGGTTTGTGACGGTGAAGGGGCACGCCATTTAATTGAGGTTAATGTGAGTGGTGCTACAACAAATAATGCAGCGAAAACGATTGCTTTATCAATTGCAAATTCACCGCTTGTAAAAACAGCTATTGCCGGTGAAGATGCAAATTGGGGGCGAGTCGTCATGGCGGTTGGGAAGGCCGGTGTTGAAGTCGATCGTGATCTGTTGACGATTTGGTTTGGTGAACATCGTGTGGCAGTAAATGGCGAGCGAGATCCTGCCTATTGTGAAGAGATAGTAGGATCCTATATGCAAGGTAAACACATCACAATTCGTGTTGATATCGGTTTGGGTCATGGTACAGCGACAGTTTGGTCTTGCGATTTAACAAAAGAGTACGTTATGATCAATAGCGATTACAGAAGTTAACAGATGCACTCTCTATATTTAACGGCCTATTATTTTTTTAAAGAGAACGAGATATGTGAATTTTTTTGAGGTAAGGGAATATGATACAGAAACAGTTATATCCTCATCCTCATTGGAGAGCGATATGTGTATAAAAAGTCCCCTTCTTCTTGTTGTTGCCTGCGCATTGTTAGATCAAAATAATCGTGTTTTGCTTACTGAGCGTTCTGAAGGAAAATCATTGGCTGGGTTTATGGGAGTTTCCTGGTGGAAAGGTTGAGCCAGGTGAAACTCCAGAAATCTCATTGATTCGTGAACTAGAAGAAGAACTTGGTGTGTATGTTCAGATAAATAATTTACACCCTTTAACGTTTGCGAGCCATAGCTATACAACATTTCACCTTTTAATGCCATTGTATCTTTGTGACCATTATGAGGGCGTGGCGCAAGGACGAGAGGGACAAAATTTAGCATGGGTTTTTATTAATGATCTCGATAAATATCCTATGCCTGATGCTGATAAACCATTGGTTCAGGTGTTAAAAAATCATCTTCTTTAATATAGTTATAAGAAGAAAATATTGTTTAAATATAATATTGATTTATAATTTTTTACGTCGAAATGGGAAAGCTCAGTCTCGTAAAGCTTTCTCGGTGAAAATCTATTTATCCTCAATCAATCAAAATCATGTCTTTTACACGTTTCAGGCGGAGAGAACCACGTGGATAAAAATGGTTGAAGAAAGACATGAAACTCAGGCTGAAAGAACATACTCCAACAGCCAAGGGGTTATCGAAACATTGAGAATTGGAAAAATTGAATGGTGATTTTGTATAATTCATAAGCATAAAACGATGGTAGATAATAGATTTATGCTTTTTACACGTGTTGTTGTGCGTTGGGGCTTGGAAGCGCTGAGAGATATCAGGGGCATTTATTTCATGAGATATCAATAATAAAAAAAATCAAAAGATTCTTTGAGAAGAAAATACTTTGAGCGCGTTATGAGAGATTATTTTACATGACTAATAACTTAAGCGTCAACGTAATACATTTATTATAATAATATATTGTTTTATAATTATAAATTATCTTTTTTCTCTTGATGCTCTATGATTTTTTACTCAAAAAATACCAATAACATATAAATAATTGTATGTAATTTAAAAAATAATTTCAAAACGAATAAAACATACGACTAATGAACAACTAAATATAAAAAAACATGAAAAGAAGACTGATTAGGGGGGGTAATGTACATTTTATCGTATGAGAGCAGAGAAAAAACTTTCTAAGTAAATATATGAATGAAAAATACAAATAACATGAGAGTGTCTTTATAATGCTCTTAGCTTTCATTTAGAATGGAAGAGGTAAAAATATAAAAAATTATGCAATTTTCATGTTTTTAAAGATGTTTTTTCTGTGTATTTTTGAAAACTGTGAGGCTGAATGGAAAAGAAGTGATAAAGCTGCGTAAATAATTTCTACCTTCAGTATTGGATTCAAAATAATATGCTTATTTTCTATCGGTTTGTAATAAAGCTGTTTGAAAGAGTGAAATATGATATATTGAGCACTCTGATTCAAATTATGAATTCGGCTTATGGTTACTATCTGATATTTTAATGAAAATTATTCAGTGAGTTTGTTGGTGAATTTTCACTCTATTTAAAAATAGGCGAGTGTTAATAAAGGATTCTAAATGAATATTGAACATGAGCTTTAAGAAAATATCAAAAGATATTCCTTTTGATCAAAGGGGACTCTGGCTCTTTACGTAATATAGAAAGCCATTGTATTGCCAATACAGGTGTGTTTAAGAGATACATTTCTCGAACACACTCAAGCTCCTTTCGCGTTGGTACTTGTGAAGGGTATAAAGCTAAATTCCTCACGGAAATAATATAAAATCCATTGAGCACTACCCTCTTTACGCTTAATAAAAGAGAAAGCTGAAACCATCATATACTTTGTTAACTCCAATTTTACAGCAACTTTCGGCATTCGAGAGTATTCATAATGGGTATTCTTTTCTTAATTGCCTTACCTCCCCCCCCCGCTTTCTTGTGATGCGCGACGGGTGGCTTTGATTAATTCAACATAAAACAAATTTGAAATGAGAAAATTTCACGCTATTTAAAGTTTTTACTCCAAGTAAATGATAAAATAATTATCCTTATAAACCAATTTACTAAATAAAAAACATTCAATGAATTTTTTTACAGGGGAGCTCTATTAAGCTTCTTGAATTGGACGACGTTTTGCGATGGGATATCGTTGATATGTTTGAGCAATACGTGTAATTACTTCCTCTAGAGGTTCGATCATAACGTCCATAGAGAAGCCATTTGCGTGAATAATATTTTCATGATCAACCATAATGGCAGCATGACCTTGCCAAAAAATCAAATCGCCTCTTTGAAGTTTATCACTGTCTGAGAGTGGTCTTCCTATAGTTTTCTGCTGCATGTCAGTATCACGTAAAACCATTTGACCGGTCATTATCATAGAAAGCTGGATGATTCCTGAGCAATCAAGTCCAAAGCCACTAGCGCCACCCCAAAGGTAAGGCGTGCGGATAAACATTTCAGCAACGCTAACATAATCTTTATACACATGTTTAATGGGACTAAGATGATTGCTAATGATTGCTTTCCCGTTTTCAAGTATAGAATACATAGTTTCACGGACTTCAACTTCATCAACGACACTTACCTTACTTCCCATAGATAAAGGATACTCCATTGGTCCACGCAAATCAGCTTGGAAATATTGAAAAGTTCGTGGGACTGAAACAACATGTGTTTGTTCGACAGTTGATGCACAAAGCGCTGTTGTATCAATATAGCCAACATAATTATCTTTGAGGGATTGTCCCCATGACATCGTTTCTCCGTGTTCAAAGATAAGAAGCTCTTCCCCAAATAAGCACTCTGTCTGCATTTCGCTTTTTTTATTGTTTTCTTTAAACAGTCCAGCAACAGGTACATTAACACGTCTTTTTTCACCTTGCAAAAAGCGTTGCGCTGTAATTTCTGTTTCAAGACGTTTGTCTGCTAAATCTTCTCTAAATGCATGTAATCTTGGATCTTTAGAGATCATTTATTTACCTTTCATTTTATCTTTAAATAGATTTTATAACGATTGCACAAGCAGAACTCCTCATCTTTAATAAAGCACAGAGCATAATTTAAGGTGATAAGATAATTCTTCTGAAGCTGCAAAATTGTCCATCTTTGTGGATATTTTGTGTCAAACTTCATTTTTTAAAATATTATAAAGGGCACGAATAGTTTGTGCTGATCCCCCAAAAGGGTATCCTGGTTTTTCTTTTGGAACCCATCCATAAAGGTCGAAATGCGCAAAATGTTTAGCTTTTTCAACAAAAGAATTAAGAAATAAAGCAGCCGTTATAGAGCCAGCAAAGCTATTTCCAGTTACATTGTTAAGGTCAGCAATTGGCGATGATAACATCTCTTGGTAAGGTTTCCAAAGGGGCATTTGCCAAAGAGGATCGAAAACAGCGTGAGCCGATTCAGAAATTTGTTGTGCCCATATTGAATCATTACAATAAAATGCGGGAAGATCTGGTCCTAATGCTATACGTGCTGCTCCCGTTAAAGTAGCCATACAAAGCATGAATTGAGGGCTTTCTTCATCACCATAGGCGAGTGCATCGGCAAGGACAAGGCGCCCTTCAGCATCTGTATTGCCTACTTCAACACTTAAGCCTTTACGACTTTTAAGAACATCACCTGGCCGGTAAGCATTCGCAGAAATTGCATTTTCTACAGCTGGAATCAAAACCCGTAGACGGAAAGGCAATTTTGCATCCATAATAAGTTTAGCCAATCCCAAAACATTTGCTCCACCCCCCATGTCTTTTTTCATAAGCAACATGTTATTGGCTGATTTAATATCCAGTCCCCCCGTATCAAAAGTCACACCTTTGCCTACCAACGTTATTTTAGGATGATGTTCTTGCCCCCAGTGTAACTCAATCAGTCGTGGGGCAGTGCTGCCTGCTTGTCCTACGGCATGAATCATCGGAAAATTATGGGTTAAGAGATCATCTCCACAAATACTTTGGACGTGAGCACCGTATGTTTTTCCTAATTGTCGTGTTTCTTTTTCAAGAGTATCAGGGGTCATATCATTGGCTGGAATATTGATGAGATCACGGACGAAGAAGATAGCTTCATAAATGCGTTGGAGCTCATTAAGGTCAACGGCTTCATTGACATGGATGGATAATGATTTGAAAGAAGAATTTTGACGATAGCGATTAAATTGATAGCTTCCCAGTGCCAATCCAAGATAGGTATTTATTTCATCAGAGGTTTCACCTTCTAAATGCCATTGACCAGCAGGAAGTTTTTGAGCAAGCAGTCCAGTGATAAAGGGATCGTTACCATTACCAATTCCAAATAAAACTTTTTTTAAATGTCCGGTTTCATGAGGAACAAAGAGTATTTGTCCTGCTTTTCCAATAAAATCATTAACTTTTATCCATGCTGCTGTTGGGGCATCAAGGGATAAATTGTCAAGGTTTCTTTGGTTTACCAAGATGATAGGGCAACTTTTATCGATACCTGTTGAGCTAAAATGAATAGGATGCTGGTGCATAATTTATGAGATCCTTATAGTCGTCTAAGTGCGACATACTCGACCAAATGATTTTCTCCCTTTCGTAGAACGAGATTGGACCGTGGTCGTGTTGGCAATATATTTTCCTGTAAATTTTTTAAATTAATTGTTTGCCAAATATCTTCAGCGATTTTTGAGGCTTCTTTTTCATTGAGAAGGGCATAACGATGAAAATAGGATTCAGGATTTTGAAAAGCTGTTTTACGTAAACGTTTAAAACGCTCTAAATACCAGTGACGAATGACTTCTGTTTCGGCATCGACATAGATTGAAAAATCAAAAAAATCTGACACAAAAGGAATGACTTTTCCATCTTTAGGAAGATCACTAACCTGTAATACATTAATACCTTCAACAATTAAAATATCAGGACGGTCAATAGTAATTGTCTGGTTTTCTAGAACATCATAGGTCATATGCGAATAAAGCGGAGCAGGGACATTCCCCACACCTGCTTTTATAGCCGAAAGAAAGCAAAGCAATTTTTTTATGTCATAGGAATCAGGAAATCCTTTACGATTCATACGATTTTTTTGCTGTAAGATTGCGTTAGGATAGAGAAAACCATCTGTTGTGATTAGATCAACTTTAAGACTAGAAGTCCAACGTTTCAGCAGTTCTTGAAGGATGCGAGCGGTGGTTGATTTTCCTACTGCTACAGAACCAGCAATTCCAATAATAAAAGGCGTTTTTTTGGTCTCTTCTTGATGGAGAAACTGCTGACGTTTGTGAAAAAGTTCTTGTACTGCTTCAACATGACATGATAACAAACGCGATAAAGAAAGATAAATACGTTGAACTTCCTCGAGATCGATAGGATCATCAATAGAGCGTAAACGTTTAATTTCATCAAAAGTCAAAGTGAGCGGTGTGTCTGCACGGAATTGAGACCACTGTTGTGCAGTAAAAACGCGATAGGGTGAATATCGGTCACAAATAGATTTGACCAAATTATCTTCCTGATTAATTTTTTGTATAGTCGTATCAATCATTTGTAATTGTCGAGATTTTTTTGCCATAGTAATTGGTTAAGAACAGGCAGGTAAACTGCTTTATGTTCAAATAAATTTTGTTTTGCATGCTCTCTATTTTTAAGATAATAGACCATTTTTACTAACTTATCGTCCAGTCATTCCAGTGCGCACGAACTTGTTCCAATGAGTACCCTTGTGCCAAAAAAGCCCATAAAAGTAAACGCGCCTTTACGGCTGATAAATAACCAGACATGAGAACACCTGAAGCAATCATATCGGTTTCTGAGCCTTTATAGCCATATGTTATACGTGTTGTTGAGCCATTACAACAACGACTAGCAATAATGATTGGTATTTTTTGTGCATATTGTTGTACAAGATCTGCTTCTTGAAAACTACAGTGTCCTGCACCAAAACCAGCGATAACAAGTCCAGCATAATATCCACTTTCAAGGCAGAGTTTCATTAATTGTGCATCAGACGATAAAGAGGAATAGAGGAGTGCAATTTGATGATCGTAATTTTGGGGAAGATCAAATGTTGTCGGGAAAAATTTTCGATCATTGAAATAAATGAGTTTTCCTTCTAGAATGGTTCCTAAAATACCTGTGAGACCTGATTGAAATGTTTCAACTTTAACGGTATGGCTTTTATAGAGCCAATACGGTGAATGAATTGTATCATTAATGACAACGAGGACACCCCTATTACGGCTTTGTGGGGCTGCTGCAACACGCGTTGCTGCTAAAATATTAGCGGGCCCGTCAGCGCCTGCTTCGTGAGGGGTACGCATAGCACCAGTTATGATGAGTGGTTCAGATTCCTTCCAATAGAGAGAAAGAAAAAAAGCTGTTTCTTCCAGAGTATCAGTCCCTTGCGTTAAAACAATCCCTTCGGCACCGGCGTTTATTTGTTGTTTTGCCCACTCGACTATTTCAAAAAGGATTTTAAAAGATAGAGATCCACTTGGTATTTGCATTAATGTTTGTGCATGAATATCAGCAACCTTATTTAAATCAGGAACACTTTTTATGAGGTTGTCTGAGGTTAAAGTTGGTTGCATATGGCCAAAACGATCAGCAGTCATTGCAATTGTTCCACCTAAGGTTCCTATAGCTATTTTTTTCATAATTTTCCTCTATAAAGGCACAAACTGTTTACATAAAGCTATTTAGCAGTAATTTACATTGACAACAATGAA
>NZ_HE998013.1:63809-69283 GCF_000312585.1 Bartonella queenslandensis AUST/NH15 | reverse complement strand
TTGAATTGTGCAGAGTCATTGTGTTTTGCTGTATATGTTCTTAAATAGGACAATAGTAATTGAGTTTTACATTATATAAAAACACAATATTAAAAAGAAAAGTTAATATTAAGGAGTTTCCTTATGACAGAACATAAGCCAGACATAATGTATGGTACAACGATTATTACGGTACGAAAAGGTGGCAAAGTCGTGATGGCTGGCGACGGTCAAGTCTCTCTTGGACAGACGATTATGAAAGGCAATGCACGTAAGGTCCGCCGTCTTGGAAAAAGCGGAATGGTTATTGCTGGTTTTGCAGGTGCTACAGCAGATGCGTTTACATTACTGGAAAGATTGGAAACAAAGCTTGAGCAATATCCTGATCAGCTTATGCGTGCATGTGTAGAACTTGCAAAAGATTGGAGAACAGATCGTTATTTGCGTCGTCTTGAAGCAATGATGCTTGTGGCTGATAAGAAAGTAACTTTGGCTCTAACAGGGCTTGGTGATGTCTTAGAACCAGAAGATGGGGTTATGGCCATTGGTTCTGGAGGAAATTTTGCTCTTTCAGCAGCGCGGGCACTGATGGACTTAGATTTGGATGCAGAAACTATTGCCCGTAAAGCTATGGCTATTGCCGCTAAAATTTGTGTTTACACCAATGATCATTTTACAATTGAAACATTGGATGCAGAATTATCTTCTTTAGAGAAAGCTATTTAAATGTGTGTTGTATTTTCCCCTCGTGAGACTGTTTCTGAACTTGATCGCTTTATTATTGGCCAAAATGATGCCAAACGTTCTGTAGCTATTGCACTGCGTAATCGGTGGCGTAGACAACAGCTTGATGAACCGATGCGTGAAGAAGTGATGCCAAAAAATATTTTAATGATAGGGCCAACAGGTGTTGGTAAAACAGGGATTGCACGTCGATTAGCAAAACTTTCTGGGGCACCCTTTGTGAAAGTAGAAGCGACTAAATTTACTGAAGTTGGTTATGTGGGGCGTGACGTTGAGCAAATTATTCGAGACCTTGTTGAAACTGCCATTTCTCTTGTACGTGAAAAGAAACGAGATGAAATAAAAGGAAAGGCTCACATGAATGCTGAAGAGCGTGTTTTAGACGCCCTTGTTGGCAAAACAGCAAGTCCCGCTACCCGTGATAATTTTCGCAAAAAATTGCGTGAAGGTGAATTGGATGAGAAAGAGATTGAAATTGAAGTAGCTGATAATAATAGCAATAGTGCTTCAACTTTTGATATTCCTGGTATGCCTGGAGCGCAAATGGGGATTATGAATTTATCCGATATTTTAGGTAAAATGGGAAGTCGTACAAAAATCCGTAAAATGATCGTAAGGGATGCTTTTAAACCACTCATTGATGATGAGTCTGAAAAACTCCTTGATCAGGAACAAATTATTCAAGAAGCACTTCGTGTTGCTGAAAATGACGGTATTGTTTTTATCGACGAGATTGATAAAATTGCAACGAGGGATGGTGGAGCCAGTGCTGCTGTTTCGCGTGAGGGTGTCCAACGTGATCTCTTGCCTTTAGTGGAAGGAACAACAATTGCTACAAAATATGGGCAAATCAAAACAGATCATATTCTTTTTATTGCCTCTGGTGCATTTCATGTTTCCAAGCCATCTGATTTATTACCGGAACTTCAAGGACGTTTGCCTATCCGCGTGGAGCTCAACCCTTTAACAAGGGAAGATTTACGACGCATTTTAACAGAACCAGAAGCAAGTTTGATTAAACAATATATTGCTCTTATGGCAACGGAAGAGGTTCATTTGGAAATTACCGATGATGCGATTGACGCTTTAGCAGATATTGCTGTAGATCTAAATGCAAGGATTGAAAACATAGGAGCACGTCGTTTGCAAACCGTTATGGAGCGCGTTTTGGATGAGATTTCTTTTACGGCACCCGATAAAGCTGGAACATCGTTTAAAATTGATGCTGCTTACGTGAGAAAATCTATTGGTGAGCTTGCTGCTGATATCGATCTTTCCCGTTTTATTCTTTAGAGGTATTGCCTGTTTTGTTTATTTTCGTGCTTCGATAATTTTGAAACCATGAGCTTGGTTATGTATCAACACTGTACGAAAAATATCTTTTAACAATGTTTCATAAGGCAGGTGGCGGTTCGCAACAAGAAGCAGACTGCCACTGGGTTTGAGGCATTTTGCAGCATTTATAATAAAATGTTTTCCTAAGGAGACATCTGTCGTTTGTTGTGTGTGAAAAGGTGGATTAGAAATGATTGTGTCATACAGATTTGTGACAGGCTCATGCACAAGGTCATGCCAATAAAAATGAATTGGAAAAGGAGCTGTGATGGGGTTAAGGTGCTGTTTTGCTGCTTTCAAAGCGTTGTAGTCTGCTTCATAAAGATCAAGAGTTGTAAGTTTTGCATTGCTTTCAAGGGCAACGTGAGAAAGATAGCCCCAGCCAGCCCCAAAATCAGCCGTTTTCCCAGAAATAACTTTGAGCATATAAGAAGCAAGTACTGCGGATCCTGGATCAATACGACCGTGTGAGAACATACCAGCAGTGGTTTGAAATTTATCAAAAAAAAGCGGTTGTGAGCGTAATTGTGCAATATTTTGTCTTTCTATTTCTTGAGGAACTTGAAGCCAAAATACAAGACCATGATTTTTAGATAGCTTGTTGGTTATGGGAACAATTGTTTTGACCCATTTCATCATTGAAGCAGCACCAGCCGTTTTATTCCCACTGATCACAATCCATCCACTGGGTTTAACGCATTCTAATAAATCAAGAAAACAATTTTGGTTAAAACCACGATATTTGCTTAAACGTAAAAATGCTCCATCATAAATGAAAGTTTTATTTATTTGAGGAGAGCAGTGAAATTGAGTATTGACAAATTTTAAAAAATCTGGTCGCCAAGGCGTGACAACTTTTAAATTTTGTGCCCATTCTGGAGCAGGGACTTCCGTCAAACCAAAACTTAGCCAGCATTGGTTTGGATCTGGATAAGGAAGTGCATGATTTTCAAAAGGTAAAAATGATAACACATGCGGTTCTTTCAAAGAAAAATGCCACTCCAATATTGGGATGGCATTTCATGATTACGATAAGAAGAAAAGATTACTCTTCTTTTTTCTTCCGGCGGCGCTTATTTTCAGGTTGCTTTTTTTCATCCATACACTTTTCTTCTTTCACCGATTTATCATCGGTAATTTCCTTTCCGGTTTCTTGATCAACAACCTTCATTGATAACCGAACTTTTCCACGCTCATCAAAGCCCATGAGTTTAACCCAAACTTTATCACCTTCTTTAACAATATCAGTTGTTTTGGTGACGCGTTCTGATGCCAGTTGAGAGATGTGCACGAGCCCATCACGAGAACCAAAGAAATTTATAAATGCACCAAAGTCTGCAGTTTTTACAACTGTTCCTTGATAGATAGCACCAACTTCAGGCTCATCGACAATAGAATGGATCCAGCGTTTTGCTGCTTCAATGGTTTTAGCATCGGCAGAAGCAATTTTAATGGTACCATCATCTTCAATATTAATTTTTGCTCCAGTTTGTTCCACAATTTCTCGAATAACTTTACCACCAGAGCCGATAACATCACGGATTTTATCAACAGCAATATTCATCACTTCGATTCGTGGAGAAAATTCACTCAATTCAGCTCGTGCGCTGGTTAAAGCTTTTGCCATTTCGTTAAGGATATGGATTCTGCCACCTTTGGCTTGTTCAAGTGCGATTTTCATAATCTCTTCAGTAATACCGTCAATTTTGATATCCATTTGCAAAGCAGTAATACCATTTTCTGTTCCTGCAACTTTAAAATCCATATCACCAAGATGATCTTCATCTCCTAAGATATCAGACAAAACAGCAAAGCGCTCTCCTTCTTTAATCAAGCCCATTGCAATACCCGCAACAGGGCGTGCCAAAGGAACACCAGCATCCATGAGAGCAAGCGAAGTTCCACAAACGGTTGCCATAGAAGAAGATCCATTGGATTCAGTAATTTCTGAGACAGCGCGAATGGTATAAGGAAAAGATTCTTTCGTTGGCAACATGGGGTGAATTGCTCGCCATGCTAATTTTCCATGCCCAATTTCACGACGACCAGGAGAACCAAGGCGTCCTGTTTCACCTACTGAAAACGGTGGAAAATTGTAATGGAGGAGGAATGTTTCCTTATACATTCCCGTTAAAGCATCAATATATTGTTCATCTTCACCAGTTCCCAATGTTGCAACGACAATCGCTTGTGTTTCTCCGCGGGTAAAGAGTGCTGATCCATGTGTGCGGGGTAAAATACTTACTTCTGATTGGATAGGGCGCACGGTAGAAAGATTACGTCCATCAATACGCTTTTGAGTATCAAGAATGTTACCGCGAACAATTTTTGCTTGCAACTGTTTAAATACGGTGGCAATTTGGTCTGTACTAAATTGACAGCCTTCTTCTGTTTCTGGTGTAAATTTACTGATAATCTCTGTTTTGAGTGCATCAATTGCAGCATAACGTTCTTGCTTATCAGTAATTGTGTAAGCCTTTCGTATATCCTGTTCAGCCATTTCCTGCATTGCTTTTTCAAGGTTAGAAAGATCTTCAGGAACAAAATCACGAGGATCTTTTGCTGCAACCTCAGCCAGTTTGATGATAGCATCAAGGACAGGTTGAAGACCTTTATGACCAAACATCACAGCGCCCAACATGATATCTTCCGGCAATTCTTGTGCTTCTGATTCAACCATCAATACAGCACTTTCTGTTCCAGCAACCACAAGATCAAGTTTTGATTCAGGCATTTCATCAATATGAGGATTAAGAACGTATTGTCCGTTACAATAACCAACGCGGGCACCCGCTATAGGTCCCATGAAAGGGACACCTGATAGGGTCAATGCGGCAGAGGCAGCAATCATCGCAAGAATATCGGGATTATTTTCGAGATCATGCTGTATAACGGAAACAATGACTTGTGTATCATTTTTATACCCCTCAACGAAGAGAGGACGAATTGGACGATCAATCAAACGTGAAACCAAAGTTTCATGTTCACTTGGCCGACTTTCACGTTTTAAATAGCCCCCAGGTATTCGACCAACGGCATAGGATTTTTCTTGATAATTAACGGTAAGCGGAAAAAAGTCCTGGTCTGGTTTTGGGCTTTTGGCCGATACAACAGTTGCTAAGATAATGGTTTCTCCATAGGTAGCAATCACTGCACCATCAGCTTGACGCGCTATTTTCCCTGTTTCAAGGGTGAGCGGCCGCCCGGCCCATTCAATTTCTATCTTGTGCGTTTTGAACATTTTTTATCCTTAATGACCAGTGTTTTTTAACATTTGATTGCTCACATTCTGGTTTTGCGTAGCCATATTTTCAAGCTCTGGGGTAGACAACACGTTACTTCCATCTTTGCTGAGAGAAGAGAGATAAACACCTTAAGATGCGAAATTATGAGCAGTCCTATCCCATAAAATAACT
>NZ_HE998013.1:59669-63599 GCF_000312585.1 Bartonella queenslandensis AUST/NH15 | reverse complement strand
TCCTATTTTTCTTTTAGCGACGCAAACCTAACTTCTTGATAAGTGTCTGATAACGGTTTTGGTCAACTCCTTTAAGATAATCAAGAAGGCGCCGGCGTTGAGACACCATCTTTAAAAGACCACGACGAGAATGATTATCCTTTTTGTGAGATTTAAAATGGTTTGTTAAATTAGAAATACGTTCAGAAAGTACAGCAATTTGTACTTCTGGTGATCCTGTATCACCAACTTTATTTGCATATTCTGCAACAAGAGCTTGTTTACGTTCAGCTGTAATCGACATCGTATCATCCTTTCAAAAAACGAAGAAACCAAAAGTCACCCATAGCCGAGATGTCGTTCAGCTAGGGTCTGCGAGGAAATAAGAAGGGTCAAAGACTCTTGCCTATTTTTGCTCTTATATAGGAAAGAAGGTTAAAATACTAGTCCTGATAAGCATTTTGAAGTCTTTCTTTAAATAAAGGTTTTTGTTTTGAAATATTGATTTAAATAGGGTTTTATGAGAAGTCTTTTAAAGATTTATGCATCCTTTTGAGACAAAGATTATGAGAGTGTATGTGATAAGAAAAGCGATAAGTACCGATTTGGAGGAAAAAGATGCAGAGCATTTCAACATTAAAACTTTTTCGTAATTCGGTATTTCGAAATTTATGGTCATCGACTCTTATTTCTAATTTAGGGGGGCTGATACAGGCTGTTGGGGCAGGGTGGTTAATGGCGTTAATTAGTTCTTCGCATTCCATGGTTGGGCTTGTTCAAAGTGCGACAACATTACCACTTGTTATGTTTTCTTTGATGGCAGGGGCATTAGCAGACAATTTTAATCGGCGTCAAATTATGTTGTGCGCACAGATTATGATGATGGTTATATCCATGGGTTTATCTGTTTTAGCCTATGTGGGATTTCTAACACCTTGGCTTTTGTTATGTTTCACGTTTTTGATTGGATGTGGCACAGCTTTTTATAATCCTTCTTGGCAAGCAACGATAGGAGATATTGTGAGCAGGGAAAATATTCCTGCTGCTGTTAGTTTGAATAGTGTCGGCTTTAATTTGATGCGAAGTGTTGGTCCCGCTATTGGAGGGACCATCATTGCAACTTTGGGGGCATCTGCTGCTTTTTTGTTTAATGCTATAAGCTATATCCCTCTTATTGGTGCATTATTTTTCTGGAAACTGAACTATGAAAACAACCCATTGCCAAGAGAAAGACTATTAGGGGCTGTCTCAGATGGTCTGCGTTATGTTGCGATGTCACCTAATCTCCTGAACATAATGGTTCGAGCGTTTCTTTTTGGTATAGGAGCAATTTCGATTTTAGCTCTTCTGCCAATTGTTGCACATCAAGTTCTCGGAGGAAGTGCTTTTCTTTATGGTACATTGCTTGGTTGCTTTGGGTTAGGAGCCATGACAGCGGGGATTATTAATGCATTTATACGGCATCATTTTCGTTCAGAAACGATTATTGCAAGTGCATTTATTGGTTTTGCCTTCTCTTGCTTTTTATTGGGAATAAGTCGTTCACTGATTATAAGCCATATTGCTTTATTTCCTGCAGGTTTATGTTGGGTTTTGGCATTATCATTGTTTAATACATCTGTACAACTCTCGACACCACGCTGGGTTGTTGCACGTTCTTTAGCTCTTTATCAAACGGCATCTTATGGGGGGATGGCTATTGGGAGTGCAATCTGGGGAATTTTAGCTGATGGTTATTCTCCAACAATTGCTTTAAGTATTTGTTCTCTATTCTTGATTGTTGGGGCTCTTGCAGGGGTAAAGTTTAGAATTCAAGAAATTCCTCAAATAGATTTGAATCCTCTTGATCATTTTAGAGAGCCAGAACTCTTACTCGACCTAAAAGCAAGAAGTGGCCCAATCATGATAATGATCGATTATCAAATTCATGAAAATGATCTGGAAGAGTTTCTCAAAGTGATGACGCGTCGACGCCATATTCGTTTACGTGATGGTGCACGTCAATGGGTCCTTTTACGAGATCTTGAAAGACCTGAATATTGGACAGAGGCTTATCATATGCCAACATGGGTAGATTATTTACGCCATAATCATCGTCGTACAAAAGCGGATGCTGAAGTGAATAAGTGTTTGCGTCATTTAAATTGTTCTCCTAACGGTATAAGAGTGCACCGCATGATTGAACGACAGACAATCCCTCAAGCCAATGAGATGCTTTTAAAAGTCCCTCCTGATCATCTCCCTTAGGGATAAAGCAGTTTTTTGTAAAATATTAAATATGGTCATATTCTTTTGATCCATTGGTTAGCACAAACACAAAAAAACAATGATTTAATTATTAATCAATTGATTTATAATGTTTTTTATCATTATAATGTTGAGTAATAGCCTAAAAATCCTTAAACTTCTCTCATTTTAAATCGATTGATCTTATTTATATTGAATCAATCCAAATCATTTTTTGTACGCTACAAGTGAAGTAAGGATGAGAAAGATGATAGAAAAAGAATGATTTTTGATGAATTATATTCGTTGCTAAGGTTTATTGCGACATTTTAAATTGAAAAATAGGATTATGATACCGGCTTGTACTTTTATTGTGCATAAAAGATGGAGTGATACGCAATGGATTTTATACACTTTACGAAAGCTATCGTGAAATAGGCTCGAGTGTATTGAGAAATGTTTTTTAAAAAAGCGTGTGAATAAGTCGTACAACAATTTTCTGTTTTGGGCGTTCTACTTTGAATGAAAGATAACTATATTTACGGACAAAGAGAAATAAAGGAATGATATAAATAATGCATCATCTCCATTATTTAAAAGGTAAAGCCAAATTAAAGGGATAAAAATAGTTTTCTTTCTTTATGGTTTCATATTTTTTTCAAATGAAGCTGTTTTACCTTTTTAAATATTACTCAAATAGATATATGCCTAATCATATCCGATATAGAAAGTTGGAACTATTTACAAAATACTAAAATATTTTAATCTTTGTTTCGAATATATAGCAGCATCAGGATTGCATATTGATTTAAAATAAAGAGCAAAAGTACAATTTTATCAGGTAAAAAAAGCCATGAAACAAAAAATATACCAACAATAGACTGAAGAGATGTATCAGTTTTTTATTTGATACAAAAAACAACAATAAGATATCAAGCTTTAAAATTTTTTATTCTTTACAGATGTGTTTACAAGTTCTTTGCATAATATTTATGACAATTAGAATAATGGTCGATTGTAAGAGTAATTATACCATTTGTAGGGGGAAACGATCGATTTTTATGAGACAGATAGTTGGAGAACATCATCTTGGTGTTTAAATTTTAAGATTTGAGTTGTCCTATTCTAAATAATTCTCTTAGCAAAAATAGATTGTATATATGTATTTTGTAATGACTAAAATAGTGGCTTAGAAGGATATTAATTTCTGAGATTTTAAGATCGGATATCAATAAATATGATTGAAAAACAATTAATTATAAGAATAAATTTTTGTTTTTCATGTTGAATGTAAGATTCCCCAATATCATAGGATTATCTCATTTCAAATTTGTTTAGGTTAAATCAATCTAACTTATTTTCTTGCACATTACAAACGGGGCTAGCGTGTGTGTAAAAACGATTGAGGAATAAAAAGCCTGTTATGAAGCTTTTCAAATACGAGGGTTTTAACATTAGGGGATGGCAAAGTGTATGATGATGTTGCTTACCCTTTTATGAAACACACAGATGTAGCGCTCAACAGCGTGTGCATTACACCATTCATGAGCATCATGGCGAAATGAGCTTGAGAAATNTTAAAAAAANACTTTTTAAAGTATCATACCAACTTTTCCCATTCTTGAAATCAAGAATTATGCCTCTATCATCTTCAGTTTTATCTCCATAAATACGGTGCAAAAAAAATACCTCTCAAAAAATAAATCAAAGCCAAATCTATTATGA
>NZ_HE998013.1:53063-59581 GCF_000312585.1 Bartonella queenslandensis AUST/NH15 | reverse complement strand
ATAGAGAACAATAGCTTTTAATAAGAGATGATTATAAGAAAGAAATACTTAAATTGTGAAAATCCGCTTTGGTTTAAATAGACCTTTTTCGAGAGCGCCAATAGCAAGAAGTTGTTCCTTATAGAAGACACAAACCTCTTCTTCATCAATAAGTGTTTTTTGAGCATACAAAGGAATAAAATGCCCCCTCATAATTCTCTGCGCTTGGGGTTCAGTAAGCCGATAATGAGAGAGACAATCTAGTGCTGCTCCCGTTTCAGTTAACAGTTCATCGAGTGTTGAGAAGTCTTTTTCAAAAGAACGCTCATTTTCATCTGTTGTGTTTTTATTGGGCAATATTGCTGCTTTTAGTTCATCCCATGTAACGAGATCCTCTTCATCAAAAGGTGCGACGGCAATACGTCTTAAGTCAGCAATATGCCCATAGCATCCCAAATCACGTCCCATATCGCGGGCTAAAGAGCGCACATAAGTTCCTTTTCCACAGGTTATTTCAAAGGCAGAGTGCTCTTTAGTAGGAGTTTCTATTAACTTGAAAGTTTCTATTTCCACTTCACGGGGCGGAATTTCAATGATTTCCCCTTCACGCGCTAGATCATAGGCGCGATTTCCAGCAATTTTAATTGCTGAAAATTGTGGAGGTGTTTGCAAAATAATACCTGTATATTGAGGAAGAAGAGCAAGTATTTCTTCTTGTGTTGGACGTTTGAGAGATGTTTTTGTTATTTCTCCCTCTAGGTCATCTGTTGAGCGCTCTTGCCCCCAAGCGATATGAAAACGATAAGTTTTTTTGCCTTGCATCACGTAAGGGACGGTTTTGGTTGCTTCACCCAATGCAATAGGGAGGAGACCAGAAGCAAGAGGGTCAAGCGTACCCGCATGCCCTGCTTTTTGTGCATGAAAGAGCCATTTGATTTTTGAGACAGCTTCTGTTGATTTCATGCCTTTTGGTTTATCAAATATGACCCAGCCAGAAACAGGACGTCCCTTTTTTTTTCGTTGCCGTGCCATATCTTTAATCCTCATCTTTATCACTATGGTGAAGATCGCGTGCAACCTCAGGGGAACGAAGGAGAGCATCAATTTTTGAAAAATTATCAAAACTCCTATCAAGTCGGAAACGTAGTTCGGGCATATATTTCATTTGTCGCAACGCATGACTGATTTCTCCACGGAGAAAACGACTATGTTTATTGAGAGTATTAACGACATCAGTATGGGAAGCATTTTTAAGAGTACTGAGAGGTGAGACAAAGCAAGTAGCAATTTTTAAATCTGCTGACATGCGTACTTCAGAAACAGAAATGACAATATCTTTCAAGACATCATCAAGCAAAATACCACGTTGTAGTATATGCGCTACTGCGTGACGTACTTGCTCTGCTACTCTAAGTTGTCGCTGTGATGGCCCTGCATTTTTCATCAAAATTTTATCCTTGCCCCAAGACCTCTTTTTTTGACCATCCAAATAAGGAAAAAAGAGATATTGTGTATAGAATTCCAATAACTTCCCTCATTTCAAAACAGAGTAAGTTATGGGATTATTTTATAACGTGCGATTAATATGTTCGATACGGAAGGTCTCAATGATGTCTCCTGCACGCATGTCTTCATAGTTTTCAAAGGCTATTCCACATTCTTGACCACTTTGCACTTCATTGACTTCATCCTTAAAGCGTTTGAGTGTTTTCAATTTTCCTTCGTGAATAACGATGTTATCGCGGATAAGGCGAACGCCGGCTCCTCGTTCTATTTTACCTTCTGTAACACGACACCCAGCAACTTTTCCGATTTTTGTAATATTAAAGACTTCTAGAATTTCAGCATTACCAAGGAAAGTTTCACGCTGTTCTGGTGAGAGTAATCCAGACATGGCCGCTTTGATATCATCAACAAGATCATAAATGATGTTGTAATAACGAATTTCAATTCCTTGTGTTTTAGCAAAATCACGCGCCTGCTTATTGGCTCGAACATTAAAACCAATTACAGCTGAGTTAGAAGCTTCGGCAAGAGAAATATCACTTTCGGTAATTCCTCCAGCACCAGAATGTACAACACGCGCACGAACTTCATCATTTCCTAGTTTTTCTAATGCTGAAGCAATTGCTTCAATTGATCCTTGTACATCTCCTTTTATAATAAGAGAAAATTCTTTAACACCAGTTGTTTGCAATTTTGTCATCATTTGTTCAAGAGAACCGCGTGAACCCGTTTGTCGAGCAACAGCTTTATCACGTGCTAAGCGTTGACGGTATTCAGAAATTTCACGCGCTTTTGCTTCATGGGTGACAACTGCAAAACGGTCTCCAGCTTGTGGTGTTCCTTGCATGCCTAAAATTTCAATCGGTGTAGAGGGAACGGCTTCTTTGACATGGCGGCCATGGTCGTCAATTAAAGCACGCACACGACCCCATTCATTACCAGCAACAATAATATCAGAAGGATGTAATATACCTTTTTGAACAAGAACGGTTGCAACAGATCCGCGTCCGCGATCCAATTTGGCTTCAATGACAACGCCCTCTGCAGTTCGCTGGGGATCTGCTTTCAGATCAAGCATTTCAGCTTGAAGAAGGATAGCTTCGAGAAGTTTATCAAGATTTTGACCGGTTTTAGCAGAAACTTCAACATCCAAAGTTTCACCGCCCATCGTTTCAACAAACACTTCATGTTGTAAAAGTTCTGTACGTACTTTTTGTGCATTCGCGGCGGGTTTATCAATTTTGTTAATAGCAACAATAATAGGGACACCAGCAGCTTTAGCATGATTGATTGACTCAATCGTCTGCGGCATGACGCTATCATCAGCGGCGACAACAAGAACGGCAATATCGGTAACACGAGCTCCACGGGCACGCATAGCGGTAAATGCAGCATGCCCCGGTGTATCAATAAAGGTAATTTTTTGACCGTTTTGTTCTACTTGATAGGCTCCAATATGCTGCGTAATACCACCTGCTTCACCAGAAACAACATTTGCTTTGCGAATAGCATCTAGAAGAGAAGTTTTTCCGTGGTCAACATGCCCCATAATGGTCACAACAGGGGGACGCGGCTGCATATTTTGAGGATTATCTGTTATATTAAAGATACCTTCCTCTACGTCAGATTCTAAAACCCGTTTAACAGTATGACCAAATTCAACAGCAATGAGTTCGGCAACGTCTGCATCAATAACATCGCCAGGTTTCATCATTTGTCCTTGTTTCATTAAAAATTTAATGACATCAACAGAACGCTCAGTCATACGTTGTGCAAGCTCTTGAATGGTAATCGTTTCAGGAAGAACGACTTCGCGAGAAATTTTTTCTCTTGGTTCTTGATTTTGTGCACGCTTAAACTTTTCCTGTCTGCGCCGCATTGCAGCCATTGATCGTCCACGTGCACTCCCTTCTTCGTCCAGTGCGCTGTTAAGAGTCAGTTTTCCACGACGTCGTTCATCAGCTCCTTTGACAATTTTGGGTGCACGTATTTCTGATTTAGCAGGATTAGCACGTCGGCTATGCCGTTCTTCCTCTTGATTTTCATCTATTTTGCGTTTTTCAATCACGGTTGTGTTTTTAGGCACAATAGGAATATCTGCCTTTTCGATGAGGGGAGGCTCAGAGAGAACAGATGAAATCGGTACTGCTGATTTTTCTTCTTCTTGTTTTTGAAGTATTTCTTTTTCTTTAATTTCTTGCTTTAAAATTTCTTCACGCTCTTTAGCGCGTTTTGCTTCTTTTTCAGCTTGTTCTCGTGTTATTTTTTCTTGGATATGTGCTTCTTCTAACGCGCGAAGCCTTGCTTCCATTTCAGCCGATGAAAGATTACTTTTGACCACAGATTCTTGAGGTTTTTTTTCCTCAAAACGCGGTTTAGAGCGCTGGGGTGCCACATGCGGCTTTGTAATAGGCTGCAGGGTTTCAGCTTTTTCATCAGGTCGCGTAATTTTACGTCGTTTGGTTTCGACAACGACAGCCTTCGTACGACCATGGCTAAAATTTTGCTTAACCGTACTCGTTTCCAAGACAGACCGCTTGAGGGTTAGTGTCTTCTTGCCTGTTGTTTTGTCGTTGTTATTTTCGCTCATTGTACTTCCTTCACGGCTTGTGCCGTCATCTCACCGTGCTTACTCTGCTTGTCATCACGATAGCTGATCAATTTATATGTTGTTTTGAGAAATCCTTCAGCAGCCTTTGTGTTCAATAAGGCTGCGTGCATGACAGGATTAGAACCAAAAGCCACGCGCATTTCATCACGTGTAAATAAAGATATGGTTTTTATCGTCCGATTTGTTTGTTGCTGTATTGTATGGATGGCCTGTGCAATTTTTCGTTTTCCATCTTCTGTTGTTTCTTTAGCATGAAGTACAAGAATAACTTGACCAGAGCGGATAGCAGCATCAACTTTTGTTGCTCCCATGACAACAGCTCCCGCTTTTCTTGCCATGGAAAGACTTGAAAGAGCAGCTTTGAGTAAAAGCGTATCAACAATATGCACAAGATTTGGTGCAACCTCAACATCTGTTTTAAAATTTTTATGAAAAGCTTTCTGTTTGATCGCTTTCTCAATAACAGTGTGATGGGCAGAAATCCAAACGCCACGCCCTGGTAAATTCGCTTTAAGATCAGGAACAATTTGGTTATTGGGACCAATAACAAAACGGATCAGCGTTTGTGCTGAAGCATTTTGTCGAGTCACAATGCAAGTCCGTTCGTTCATTTAAAGTGTATCCACATCCAAATCATCTGTTTTTTCATTTTCTGCAGAGTTTTCATCTTCTACAGGATTTTCTGTAACAAGATCAGCTTGGTCTATCCAACCTGCTTGTACACGTGCGGCTAAAATCATAGCTTCTGCATCTGCGCGTGTAATGTCAAAAGGGGTTAAAATACCAGAAAAACTCTTTGTTTGACCTTCTTTACGTTCTCTCCAACCAGCTAAATCATCAACAGCATAGCCAGCAAAGTCTTCTATTGTTTTTACACCATCCTCACCCACAGCAACCAGCATAGCACTTGTCATTCCAGGAAGTGTTCGCAATTCGTCAGAAACTCCAAGCTTTTTGCGTTTTTCATCAAGTTCTTTTTCTTGATGATCGAGATATTCGCGGGCCCGACTTTGGATTTCAGAAGCGGTATCATGGTCAAAACCATCAATAGAAGCGATTTCTTCAAGATCAATGTAGGCGATTTCTTCAATAGAAGAAAAGCCCTCTGATGCCATAACCTGTCCGATCATTTCGTCAACCTCTAAGGCTTCCATAAACAATTTACTGCGTTCAGTAAATTCTTTTTGACGATTTTCAGATTCTTCCTTTTCCGTTAAAATATCAATATTCCATCCTGTTAGCTGCGAAGCTAAGCGAACATTTTGTCCTCGTCGTCCAATAGCAAGGCTGAGTTGGTCATCGGGTACAATAACTTCAATGCGTTCAGCATCTTCATCAAGGATAATTTTAGAAACTTCCGCAGGTTGCAGTGCATTAACGACAAATGTTGCTGCATCAGGTGACCAAGGAATAATATCAATTTTTTCGCCTTGTAATTCTGCAACAACAGCTTGTACACGGCTTCCTCGCATTCCAACACATGCTCCAACCGGATCAATGGAACCATCACGTGAAACGACGGCGATTTTGGCTCGTGAACCAGGATCACGGGCAACAGATTTGATTTCTATAATACCATCATAAATTTCTGGAACTTCCATAGTAAAAAGTTTTACCATAAATTGAGGATGTGTGCGTGAAAGGAAAATTTGTGGTCCACGTGTTTCACGGTGTACATCATTGACAAAAGCACGAATACGGTCTCCATAGCGGAAGGATTCGCGGGGAATTAACTCATCACGGCGCACAATAGCTTCACCGCGACCTAGATCAACGATAACATTGCCATATTCCACACGCTTAACTGTACCAGAAATAATTTCACCGACTTTATTTTTGAATTCTTCATATTGCTGATCACGCTCTGCGTCGCGTACTTTTTGTACAATAACCTGTTTAGCGGATTGTGCGGCAATACGTCCAAAATCCATAGGAGGTAAAAGATCTGCAAAAAAATCACCA
The DNA here is from genome assembly GCF_000312585.1 of Bartonella queenslandensis AUST/NH15. Classification (GTDB taxonomy): domain Bacteria; phylum Pseudomonadota; class Alphaproteobacteria; order Rhizobiales; family Rhizobiaceae; genus Bartonella; species Bartonella queenslandensis_A. The sequence continues at coordinate 53,523 of NZ_HE998013.1, read as the reverse complement.
ATTTTTGCTTCTTCTTGACGTTTGAGTGCATCGGACAAAGCAATTTCCGTTGTATAGTCTTCAACAACATCAACGATTTTAAGCAGGCGTTGTAATTTAATTTCACCTGTTTTGGAATTAATTTCAGCACGGATATTGGTTTCTTGACCATAACGAGAACGTGCTGCTTTCTGAATAGCATCAGCCATCGCAGAAATGACAATTTCACGGTCGATTGACTTTTCACGTGCAACAGCATCTGCAATTTGCAGAATCTCAAGCCTGTTAGCGCTTGTAGCCATCAATTTTCTCCTTCTTTGTGCCACACGATGGGTATTTCCCAGTGATATTATTTTTTGAAATTGAACCTCTGTATTGAGTCGGTAGGATTATCTTCGGAAATGAATTGTTGACTTAAATCTTTATTTTTTTTCAATGCATCGCGAATAAGCTCATCGGTAAGCACTAAATGCGCGCTCAT
>NZ_HE998013.1:50719-52659 GCF_000312585.1 Bartonella queenslandensis AUST/NH15 | reverse complement strand
TATCAGTGTTTAAAACAAATCCATCTTGCGTGATATTGGTAAGTATTCCACGAAATTTTCGGCGCCCATCAATGGTTATTTTGGTTTCAATTTTTGCAAGATGTCCTTGCCAATGAAAAAAATCAGATTTTCTTACCAATGGACGATCAATTCCAGGGGATGAGATTTCTAAATGATATTTGCGTTCAATAACATTTTCTACATCAAGGAGAGGGGAAACAGTCCGACTAACAATTTCACAATCCTCTACGGTCAGAGAACCATCAGCCCGTTCAACCATAATTTGAAGTGTTAAACCATTTTGTCCAAGAAGCTTTACACGAACCAAACGAAAACCTAAAGGTTTAAGCAGCGGTACGACAAGAGCAGCAACCCGTGCCTCGACACCATCTTCTTTAAACAGGCGTGGTTCATCAAGATTACTTATTTTTTCAGCTTCGTTCATACATTTTATCCAAGTTATTTTCGTCAGTTTTATGATATTAAAAAAGAGCAGGTCCAAGACCCACTCTTCATCATAAGACCAAGAATTTAGCTATTGATACTCTTAAATTCAAAATTTTTCAAGATGTTTATAAGAAAAGCACTTGATCATTTATTTCTTTATAAAGGTAAGATAGGCAGGTGTTCGTCCTTCGCGTAACGCTTTTGCTTCATAGCGGGTTCCTTTCCATAGTGGATAAGGGGCTTTCCAATCTCGGGGGCTTTCTGCTTTCCATTCAAAGTGATCATGGTGTGCACAATGATAGAGAGTCCAGTTTATATAACTGTCTATATCGCTAGCAAAGCGAAAAATTTTCCCTGTTTTAAGTACACGAGCAAAACGGTTAAGATTTTTTATATTGATGAAACGTCGTTTCCAGTGTTTCTTTTTTGGCCAAGGATCAGGATAGAAAAGATCTATGCCATCAAGTGAGTTATCAGGGAGCCAATCAAGCAGGCGTGTAGCATCATCATGATAGAGGCGAAGATGATTTTGATGGTGTGTATGTTGTTCAAGGGAAAACAATATTTTTGCCATGCCGTTGATAAAGGGCTCGATGCCGATAAAACCGGTTTGTGGAAAATGTTCCATTTCATGGAGTAAATGTTCACCGCTACCAAAGCCGATTTCAAGTCGAATTTCACTTACTTTTTTTGAAAATAATGATGTAAGGTTTGAGGGAGGAGGGACATTTAAATCAATATTAAAATTGGGAAGAAGCATTTTTATACGTGCAAGCTGATTGTTTCGCAGCCGCTTTCCTTTTCGGCGTCCAAAAAAGGCTTCACTCTTACGTATATTATATTTAATCATGGAGTTTTGATCATTGTTTGAAGTGTTTTTACCAGATCAGTTTTTTCCCACGAAAAGGAACCATCCTGCTTTGGTTTTCTCCCAAAATGACCGTAAGCAGCTGTTTTGGTGTAGATCGGCTTATTAAGGTCAAGATGTTTGCGAATTCCGGTGGGGGAAAGGTCCATTATTTTGCGAATAGCTGCTTCAATAACGTTTTCATCAACCTTTCCTGTTCCATGAAGATTAAGATAAATCGACAAAGGTTGTGCAATACCAATTGCATAGGAGAGTTGAATTGTGCATCGCTCTGCTAAATGAGCAGCAACAATATTCTTAGCCAGATAGCGTGCCGCATAGGCTGCAGAACGATCAACTTTTGTTGTATCTTTTCCAGAGAAAGCACCGCCTCCATGGGGAGCAGCACCTCCATAAGTGTCTACGATAATTTTGCGTCCTGTTAATCCAGCATCGCTTTGAGGACCACCAATGACAAATTTTCCTGTTGGGTTAATATACCAACTGCATTGAGCTGCAATGGGAATATCATGTAAAGCTTGACGAATATAAGGCTCAACGACTGTACGAACTTTATTGGAATCCCAACTTTCGTCAAGATGCTGCGTTGAAAGAACGATGGATGTGACCTCTATAGGTTTTCCAT
>NZ_HE998013.1:42100-50643 GCF_000312585.1 Bartonella queenslandensis AUST/NH15 | reverse complement strand
CCTTTATGACGAGCCGCAGCAAGAAGTTTGAGAATCTTATGCGCATAATAAATTGGTGCAGGCATAAAGGCAGGTGTCTCACGGCAAGCATATCCAAACATGATGCCTTGATCTCCCGCTCCTTCTTCACCATGCCGATCCGTTGCATTATCAACACCTCTAGCAATGTCAGCGGATTGAGGACGCAAAAGAACATCAATTTTAACAGTTTTCCAATGGAAACCTGCTTGTTCATAGCCAATGGCGCGAATAGCACGGCGCGCTGCTGTACGAAAACGCGTAGGATTAATGAGTGGAAAGCCAGCTTCATCATAGATAAGATCTTTATTTTTATTTTTTTTAAAGAGCGTATCGGGAACACGGACTTCACCGGCGATAACAACACGATTTACACTGACAAGAGTTTCACAAGCAACGCGTACTAACCATGGATCAGTCCCAGTCTTTTGCGCTTCTTTATAGATCATATCAACGATTTCATCAGAAATACGATCACAAATTTTATCAGGATGACCTTCCGATACCGATTCGCTCGTAAAAAGATAATCTTGATGCGGCATAGGAACTCCTTCAAAAAAAACAACAATTCAATTAATTGCCTACTAAAACCTCTACGGTTTGCCAATTCCACAGCAAATCGTCAATGTGAATTTATATGAATAAAAGAGAAAAAATATAATTTTAAATTTATAGCTTATCTGACAAATCTTCCTCAGAAAGTGCTTTTGCCAAGTCAATGATTTTTCGACGCACTTTAGCATCAGAGATATTCGTAAAAGCTCGCATGAGTTGGATCCCTTCGCTGCTAGAACAAAAGTCCATAAAATTGTGATCACTTTCAGCCAAACCTTCTACTTGTTGAGAGGTAATACCTTTATCAAAAAAGTAAGAAACAGGAACATCCATAATTTCTGCTATCGCTTGAAGACGACTGGCACCGATACGGTTTGTTCCTTTTTCATATTTTTGGATTTGCTGAAAAGTGATGCCTAATTTTTCACCTAGTTTTTCTTGAGTCAGTCCTAAAATATTACGACGTAAACGAATACGAGTTCCAACGTAGATATCTATAGGGTCAGGTTTTTTTCTAGTTTCGGTCATAATGCAACTCTTTAATTTCCAGCACTTTTCTTTTAAACCAACATCAGATTTATGCGAAGCTGATTTATCATATAATTAAAATAATATGTAATATTTTTTCCCAATATTACTGGTATACGCAACATAATACCGCACAAGGAGCACTTGAATCATTTAAGCTGTTTTGTAGAACCAAAACCAATACGACACAATAGCATAAGAATGAATAAGATAAAAGTAGAGAAAGTTCTGTATTCATTGCTTCCTATAGGGGTAATGGATGATGGAATTTTTGAATCAATAATGCCCACAGCATTTTGTTGAAGAGCTACAACGATTCGTCCATAAGAATCAATAACAGCTGATATTCCATTATTGGCTGCTCGTATGAGGGGAATTCCCAGTTCAATGGCACGAAGCTGTGCTTGTTGAAGATGTTGATAGGGGCCTGGTGTTACACCAAACCATGCATCGTTTGTAACATTAATGATTGCTTGAGGCGGGGAACCTTTAAAAGTCATTTCATGAGGGAATATTGCCTCATAACAAATTAAGGGCAGATAAGAAAATCCGTTTGGCATTGTGACAGTTTTGCGCACATGTGCAGCACTGTAGCCACCAATATTATCAGCAAGAATACGCAATCCAATTTTTTTTAATAAATTCTGATAGGGAAGATATTCACCAAAAGGAACCAAATGAAGTTTATCGGAAGTGTGTAAAATATTACCTTGAGCGTTAATGACTGCAATTGTATTAAAATATTGTGTTTGGGGGTGAGAAAGATCATTGCTGGCGCGTATTGCTCCGATAATAGCCCATTGTTTAGGTTTTAAAAGAGAGGCAATGTGCATTGTGACAAATGAGTTCTCATAGAGAAGATAAGGAACAGATGCTTCGGGCCATATGATAAAATCAGGTTCTGGATTTTTACCAGTTATTGGTGTTGCACTCAGATGCATATGGGTTTCCAACATAATCTCTCGTGTATTATCGCGCAATTTTATATTTTGTTGGATAGAAGGTTGAATAATGCGCACCCAATAGTTTCTTTTTTGATCTTCAACTGTATTCTCTATCGTATGGAGACGATAAAGTCCAAAACCACTGTGAATGAATATAAGTGCTAAGCAAAGAGAAAGTGCTACTTTCTTTTTTTCATCCGTGAGTAAAACTGTTGGCAAACTGTAGGTTAAGACAGCAAGAATGTTCATTCCGTAAAGTCCCACGATGGCGTCAGATTGCATGAACATCGGGGTTGGCATGGCTGTATAGCCAAGAGCATTCCATGGAAATCCTGTGAATAAGAACGCACGCAACCACTCGGCCAATCCTAATGCAAAGGCTAAAACAAAAAAGCGTGCTATTCCTTTTATCCATAATAAGCCGACAATGAAACCAGAAAAAAACCAATAAAGAGAGAGGTAGAGAGGGGGGAATAAAATGGCTAGTGGGACTGCCCAACCAAAAGAATCTGGATCTGTCAACAAAGCATTGCAGAGCCACCAAAGTCCGCAAATAAAATAACTAAAACCAAAGGTTCCACAGCTTAAAGCGTAGGTAAAAAAATGTTTTTTATTGTTTGGGGAGGACCGTATTGAGTCAAGCAAAACAATAAAGATTGGGAAAGTTAAAAAGCAAAGGGGTGTTAAATAAAAGGGGGGAAGTGCAAGGGAAGTAAAAGCACCACATAGAAAGATTAATGCTTGCCGCTTCCATCCAGTAACAGCAAACAAAAAAACGATGAAATTATTTAAAAACGCTCGATTATTCTTTAGGGGAGGCATTACTTTCAAAATTCTCATTTTCTGGAATACGAAAAATGCGCAACCGCTTAATTCGGCGTTTATCAGCTTCTAAGATGCGGAATTTATAGCCAGGAACAGCTTCGACAATTTCACCTTTTGCAGGAATACGATCAAGAATGGAGACAATTAAACCACCAATAGTATCAACCTCATCACCATATTCTCCTACGATAAAATCAGGTCCAAGAGCTTTCTCCACATCTTCTAATTCGGTTCTTGCATCAACAAGCCATTTATTGTTGTGTTCGCGTACGATAGCATTGTCGACATGATCATGTTCATCTTCGATATCACCAACGACTAATTCAACAATATCTTCCATTGAAACGAGACCGTCTGTTCCCCCATGTTCATCAATAACTAAAGCCATTTGTGTTCGTGTAGTTTGCATCCGTGTTAATAATTTGCTTGCAAGCATAGAACTGGGAACAAAGAGAACAGTTCGAATCAAATCCAATTCGCCGATTGGGGTATGTAAATCTGTATGATTTAATTGAAGTAAATCGGATTTCTGTGCAGTTTTTGTAGGGTTGATAATAAAGCGAGTCATATAATTAAGAATATCGCGGATATGGATCATGCCGCGCGGATCATCTAAAGTTTCAGCATAAACGGGCATGCGAGAATGACCAATTTTTGCAAAACAGTTAAGGGCTTCTCCAAGAGAGGTGTTGATTTCTAATGCTTCGATTTCAGAACGCGGTATCATAACATCATCCACACGTGCTTCACGTAAGCGTAAAATGTTATGCAGCATCGTACGTTCTTCAGGTGAGAAAAGGGTGGTATCTTTTTCATTGTTAGTCGCAAGTGCAACGGTAAGATCATCACGCAGTGATGTCGATGCATAATGACGACCACGTAAGAATGAAAACAAATGATTCATCAAGGAATATTTTTCTGTATGATTCGTCTGTTGAGAGGTGTCTTTTTCATTATTAGAAGATGCTTGACTATTATTTTGTGCATTTATTTTGTTTGCCATGATTTTGAAATCTTCTAGACTTTCTTTTTATAAGTGATAAATAAGAGGTTTTAAATGGTATGTTGTTAATATTGATTTTAAAAGTTAAATTTTATCATTGATCGATAACTCAGCGTAAGGGTCTTTTACGCAGAGCTTTTGAAGAATTTCTCTTTCGAGCTTTTCCATTTGATGTGCTTCATCATCGGTTTCATGGTCATAGCCAAGCAGATGCAAGATACCATGAACAATCATATGCGTTAAATGGTCTTGAAATGTTTTTCCTTGTTTTTCTGCTTCGAAAACAACAGTTTCTCGGGCAATAATAATATCACCCAGCATGGGACCAGGAGAATTTCCAGCTTTAATTGGGAAAGCAGGAAAGGATAATACATTGGTGGATTTATTTTTACCACGCCATTGTGCATTGATTTGTGCCATATGTTCATCATCCGTAAAAAGCAGGCTAATTTCGCTTACAACGTTTCCCAATGAAACATGATGCATTGTTACCGCTAATGCTTTTTCGGTGATATTATAAAGCATTTTCTCATCATTCCACCCTGCGCTTTTAACCATTATATCAATAATAATAATCATGAATCAAATTCATTTTTTAATGCATCGCGCGCGAGTGATTTTTTTTTATTTTGTATTATAAAATCACGATCATAAGCATGGACGATAGCAGCAACAAGTGGATGGCGTACAACATCTTTTTCATCAAAACGCACAATTGCAATATTTTCTACATTTGAAAGAATGCGGATTGCTTCAATAAGACCAGATTTTTGTCCTATAGGCAAATCAATTTGGCTTACATCACCAGTAACGATCATACGTGTTCCTTCTCCAAGACGTGTGAGGAACATCTTCATTTGCATGGGCGTCGTATTTTGTGCCTCATCAAGAATAACAGCGGCATGGGCAAGTGTTCGCCCGCGCATAAAGGCAAGAGGAGCAATTTCTATGACACCAGAAGCTAAAATACGTTCTATTTTTGCAGCAGGCATCATATCATAAAGAGCATCATAAAGTGGTCGTAAATAGGGATCGACTTTTTCTTTGAGATCACCAGGAAGAAACCCCAGATGTTCTCCGGCTTCAACAGCGGGCCGCGAGAGAATAATTCGCTCAACAATACCACGTTCTAGAAGCATCGCAGCATGAGCAACAGCAAGATACGTTTTTCCTGTTCCTGCTGGTCCTACACTAAATACAAGTTCAGTATGCTCCATAGCACGTATGTAAGCATCTTGTGTTGGAGTCCTTGGATGAATTATTTTTTTTATGGATATTCAACTGTGCTGGTATATGTTTTGCAGATTTTTGTGTTATTGTATCTTCTTTCTGTTTCTGTGTTATAGTTGCCATAGCAATCGCCCCTTTTATATCTGATAAAGTGAGCTCTTGATGTGTTTTTGCACGTTCATAAAGCTGTTGCAATACATATCGTGCATGCTCTATAACAGAAATGTTTCCATGGATTAAGATCTCATTACCACGTGGATGAATACTAAGTTTGAGTTTTTTTTCGATGTAAGCAAGATTTTCGTCAAATTTACCAAAAACTGTTTTTGCATATTCATTATTTTCGAAAATCAAAACAACTTGACTCGTATCTGAAGCGTTTTCTTGTTCCAAGGGGGAAAATTTCTCAATATCAGTATTTATTTTTTTAGTTGAAACTTTCAGTCTATTCTCCATATTGACATAAGTATTAAACACTTTTTTGAGTAAACTTTATAAAAGAAAAATTTTCTTTCATAAAAAATCATGCTCTAGATGTAATCATTTTCTTTGAAAATAAAAGAGTTTTCCAAAATCTTTATTATAAACAAGATGGTAGAGGCATATTTATCTATTTGTCACTTCACCGACAAAACTATTTGCGCTTGCATTTTTAATATGAATTTCTACCACGCTACCTGTAGAGGATTCTGTATCGACGACAACAGGTAAAAGCCAAGGGGAGCGCCCTACCATCTGCCCTGAATGACGTCCAGGTTTTTCGATAAGAACATCCGTTTTTTGTCCAATTTTAGAACGTAAAAATGTATTTTGTTGTTCAAGGAGAAGAACTTGTAAATGTTGAAGCCGAGCATCTTTTACAGATTCATCAACGTGATTTTTCATGGTAGCTCCTACGGTTCCAGGACGGGGGGAATATTTAAAAGAATAAGCAGAACTGTATTGTACTTGTTGAATGAGCTTAATGGTTTCTTCAAAGTCCTCATCTGTTTCTCCTGGAAATCCTACAATAAAATCACCTGAAAAGGCAATATCTGGCCGTGCAGCTCGAATTTTTTCGATAAGATGAAGATAATAAGAGCTTTTGTGTTGGCGGTTCATCGCTTTTAAGATGCGATCTGAACCTGATTGAACAGGGAGATGAAGATAAGGCATTAACATATCAAGATCTCGATGTGCGGCGATAAGGCTATCATCCATATCACGCGGGTGGCTGGTTGTATAACGCAAACGCTTTAAACCATCGAGTTTTGCAAGATGATAAAGGAGATCACCAAGACGCCAAGTTTTACCATTAGCACTTTGCCCATGCCAACCATTGACATTTTGTCCAAGCAGCGTAATTTCTTTAACGCCAGCTTCAATGAGTTGACGGGCTTCTTCGGTAATTTGCTCGACGGAGCGCGATATTTCAGCCCCCCGCGTATAAGGAACAACACAAAAAGTGCAAAATTTATCGCACCCTTCCTGTACTGTTAAAAATGCACTAACACCCCGTTTTCTTACGGCACGTTTATTATGAGGCGGTAAATGAGCAAATTTATCTTCAACGGCATAATCCGTTTCGATAATTTTTTTTCCTTGTTTGACTTTTTCTAACAATTCTGGCAAGCGATGATACATTTGCGGACCAATAACCAGATCCACTGTTGGAGCGCGACGCAGGATTTCACTTCCCTCAGCTTGAGCAACACAACCTGTTACACCAACTGTCAAGGGTTTATTAGGCGTTCGCTCTTGACGCATAACGCGCAAACGACCGATATCAGAATAAAGTTTTTCTACTGCTTTTTCACGAATATGACAGGTATTAACAAGAATAAGATCGGCATCATTGGGGGTTTGTGTTGTCACATAGCCTTGTGAACTGAGACTATCAGTCATCCGTTGGCTATCATAAACATTCATTTGGCATCCGTAGGTTTTGATAAAAACCTTTTTAGGAACAACAGGAGATGTATTTTTAGGATTTACTTTATTCATAGTGCTTGTCTAAATGTTTTTCACATAAATCTCAATCTATTTGCTTAAAAGTTTTTTGCATGATAATTGCATCACCGCGACCATTTTGTGATGGGTAGTAGGCCAGACGTTCAGAAATTTTTTGAAATTCAAAGCGTTGATAAAGGTTTAAAGCAGAAAAATTTGTGGATTCTACTTCCAAGAATAATTTTGTAGCGCGCTTATCATGAAGATAGCGAATGGTATGATCGATAAGTAAGATACCAATTCCTTGTTGACGATAATGGGGATGGACAGCTATTGTGATGATTTCTGCTTCATCAAGAATAAGGCGGCATAGGCAAAAGCCTAAAATTTGATCAGATCTCTCAATGAGAAAGACTTTGTAGCCAAAGATAGAGTGATCTGTTAAAAAGGTATCAAAAGCTTGTTTTCCCCAAGCATGGGTAAAACAATGTCGATGAATTTGGTGAAGAGCAGCACTATCATCAACTTGTAATGGAGCAATTCCAAAATGCTTTTTTGTCGATGAAAATTTAAACATTATTTTTTTCGTGGTAAAGCAAAATTGGTTTGTTGTTTTGCATCAGCGCTGCGTAGATAGAGGGGGCGTGGCGAATTTTGTGGCTGTTTGTTTGCAGCAAGATAAGCATAGTTCACAATATCTGCTGCTTCACAAGGGATTTTTTCTAGGATAATTTTTTTGTTTATTTTATGATTTTCCGCATGCTGCATAACGATATCAGCCGCTGGGCCAGTCAGTTGGGCTTTGGGGGGCAAGTCTTCGAGGATATTTTCAACTGTTTTTAATCCCGGTTCTCCCAAAGGAGTGAGATCCTTATGAAAACTTTGATGGTAGAACATCTCTTTTCCTGCTTCAATGACAACAGTAATTGCTGATGCAGTATTTTTACTGGTCATGACTTGTGCTGCTAAAGCTTCAAGAGCACTCACTCCAACAGCTGGTATCTCAAGCGCTAATGCCAAAGCGCGTGCTGTGGCAACACCAACACGGACACCAGTAAACGATCCAGGTCCAACATTGACAGCAATACGTTCAACTTGATCAAGCGCCATATTAGCTTGTGTCATTATTTGTGTAATCTGCCCAATAAGCCTTTCAGCATGCCCTTTATTCATGCGCTCATCAATCCGCGCAATAACAGACTTATGACGAATGAGCGCAACAGCACAATAAATTGAAGCAGTATCGATAGCAAGAATAAGCATAAAAAATATTTTAATTGAATAAGACGATAGACAAAGGTCTCATATATTTTTTTAATCTTTTCTATCGTCGTATAGTTCATTTATAAGAAAGTTGCTAGTGCCAATAAGCAACAATATCTTTTTATGGCATAGGATGAGACGTTGATTTAATCCTCATTTTTTGGGGTTGTTGATAAATTAATTTATAACGATAATTTATTGTTTTCATGTTCAATAAGCCCTTTTGATATTATCAGATTTTCTCATTT
>NZ_HE998013.1:36086-41928 GCF_000312585.1 Bartonella queenslandensis AUST/NH15 | reverse complement strand
TAAGTAGAGTTGGTGTGTGGATAAAATTATCTAAGAAAGGATCATTTAAATGCAAGAGATATTCAAAATGGGAAGCTAGAAATAGTATGACGCTACCGACTTGTTGCTTTACAAGCGTAAAGATTAGACTGTACAATAGATTTTATACACATCATAGGGATTTAATATATTATTCACGGATACTATCGTGAAAGGGGGATGTGAGCCTCGAGAGGTATCTTTTTTAACGCATACATGAATGCGTAACATAAATATATTTTTTTGATCGTTCTGTTCTTTTTAAGAGGTGTGATCTCATTAAAGAGCATCTTCTCTCAATTTTTTATATAGGATAATGAGATATAGAGAATAATCAGCAAATCTTTAGAATTTTGCTGGTTTTATGAAAGAGCTGTTTTTAATATTTGCAAACCATTCTTGAATTGATTACATGCTTCGTTGAAAAAACAATTATATTTCAAAATGTTATATGATTTAACTCATTCAGTTGTATCATGATAAGGCTACAAATACCGAGAATAATTATGGAGAAGAATGAAGTCAAAATAACGCGCCATCCTGCTTTTTTAAATGAACGAATATCAACGCTTAATCCTAATGCGGCCATTGAAATGACCGTGAACAATTGAGCAATAAATTTTATAGGAGTGAGAGCTGTTTCAGTGATAAGTCCACTTGAACGCACCAGCATCATCAGAATAAAGCCAATAATAAACCATGGGATGAGAGTGTGTAAGTGAAAGCGTGTTTCTGCTGAGCGGCGATAGATGATTGAGAGAGCAAAAATAAGCGGGCCCAACATCAGAACGCGTACTAATTTAACAATAGTTGCAATTTGAACACTGGCAAAAGAGACAGATGCGGTTGCTGCTAGAACTTGCGGTACAGCATAAACAACCATGCCAGCAAGCACGCCATATTGGCTAAATGGCAAGTTCAAAGATGGATGTAAAAAAGGAAGAAGTAAAATGATAACAACCCCTAAAAGAGCAGTAAAAGCAATTGATGCAGCGACTTCTTCGTGTTTTGCCTTAATAATGGGTGCAACAGCAACAGTAGCTGAATTACCACAAATAGCGTTTCCGCAAGCAACGAGCATTGCTAAATGTGTAGAAAGTCCGAAAAGTCGGCCAATGGAAAAGCTAAGAATAACTGTTATGAATATAACGAATATGATGCTAGCAAGTAAATTCCAACCGGCTGAAAGGATTGCGTTAATACTAATGCTTGCTCCTAGAAGAACAATAGCAATTTCGAGAAGTATTTTGGCACAAAAGGTGATACCTTTTTGAAAGTATGTTGGCAAAGTAAAACAACTTCGGGTCATAGAACCTAAGAGAATTGCCAAAACAAGACTCTCAAGCCATGTTTGCCCAAAAAGCTGTTTTTCTAACACTTTTAAACCATACGCTAAGGCTGATATGAGTAAACATACTAAAATACCAGGAGCAAAGTTGTTTAAAAGGGAGAGGTTTTTCTTTAGCATTTAAATATTTCCCCGTCATTAAAGAGCTAAAGCTTAAGAGGAAAAAGTTTTAAAGATTTGTTCTTGCTTGTACAGCCGCTGCTAAAGTTCCATCATCAAGATAATCGAGCTCGCCTCCTACAGGAACACCATGGGCAAGGCGTGTAATTTTAACTGAAAAATTGGAAAGCTGATCGGTGATATAGTGAGCCGTTGTTTGACCTTCGACGGTTGCATTGACAGCAAGAATAATCTCTGTAATTGGTTTTTGTACAACACGTTGTATTAAGGTGGCAATGTTGAGTTCGTCAGGACCTATCCCATCTAACGGGGAGAGTCGCCCACCTAATACATGATAACGTGCGGCTAAAGTTTTTGCGCGCTCAAGAGCCCACAAATCAGCAATATCTTCAACAACAATGATTGTTGTATCATCACGCCGCAAATCTGTACAAATTGAACAAGGATCAATGGTATCGACATTTCCACAAACAGAACAAATGCCGACTTTTTCTATAGCGGCCTGTATTGCTGTTCCTAAAGGCTCTAGCAAAGTTTCCTTTTTTTAATAAGATGAAGCGCAGCACGACGCGCTGAACGTGGACCAAGGCCTGGTAACCGTGCTAAGATTTGAATGAGACGTTCAATCTCAGGTCCTGCGATGTATTTAGACATATATTTTGTCCCATGGGAGAAATCCGTTTCATTAAAATGGAAGCTTGAAACCTGATGGGAGTGGCAGCCCCGCCGTTATGCTTCTGGTTTTTTCTTCTATCGTGATTTCGATTTTTGTTCTTGCTTCATTATAAGCTGCCATAATGAGATCCTCAAGAATTTCAGCTTCCTCAGGTTTGAGTAATGAAGGATCAATTTGAATTGCTGTTATAACATTTTTGCCATTTAACGTAATATTGACGAGATCACCCCCTGCGGTGCCGGTAGCTTGCAGATTAGCTATTTCATCCTGAATTTTCTGCATTTTCTCTTGCATTTCTTTGGCTTTTTTCATCATACTCATCATTTCACGCATAGGAATAGGTATCCTTATTCATCATTGCCATCATTTTCACTTTTAAAGAGATCAGTATTTTTAAAGGTATTGTGGGGTAAATCAAGATCATTTTCTTCTCTATTGAGTCGAATATCGACAATTTTTGCTTCCGGGAAATGGTTGAGGATTTTCGCGATATCAGGATCTGTCTCTGCATTGGAAAAAAGAGTCTTTTGAATTGCTATACTTTCTTCCTGTAAAGTTGGACCACCTCCTTCATTAACAAAAGTTATCACATAGCGTTTTCCAGCCCATTGAGAGATTTTTTTTTCGATATCATGAGCAAGAAATTGTGGGGTATTTTCAGAAAGCCTTAAAGTAATACGTCCAGTTTCAAAAGAAACAGGATGAACAAATTCTTTAACAAGGAGTTTGAAAGGTACGTCATTATGCTGTTCGGCTAATTTAACAATATCGTGCAAAGAATTAATCGCAAGAGTTTTAGGTTCAGTAATCTTTTCAACTGGTTGTGTGACAGAATGCGATAAATTTTCAGCCTTTTCAGAAAGATCAGTAGATTGAGAAATTTCAAGAGTTTCTATTACTTCTTGAGCTTTGGCATTATCATGAGTTTGATTTTTAACGAAATTTTCTGGTTTTAAGGCGTGGTCTAATTGGTCTTGCAAGGATGTTTTTAGGTCTGATTGATTTGGTAATGTATTTAAAACGCTTGAGGAAGCATGGACATCAATTGTTGTTTCTTGTGTTATATTATTTGCACTTATCGATTCTTGATGAGAAGAATTTGTAACGAATGTGAGAGATGTTTTTTCTTGCGTAAGTTTTTTTAAAGCTTCATCAAGAGTTGGAAGGTCAGCTGTATGCGCAAGACGAATTAAAAGCATTTCTGTTGCTTGCAGTGGACGTGCAGTTTGATTAACTTCTTGTAAGCCTTTGAGTAACATTTGCCAGTTTCTGGATAAAATAGGAACAGAAAGTCTCTTTGAAAAGTCTAAACTTCTTAAACGTTGTTCTTCAGTTAGTGAGAAATCTTCCACTATTTCTGGTGTGAAGCGTAAACGTGTAACCAGATGATTAAAATCGGCGAGTTCTGTTAATATAGTAAGAGGATCAGCGCCTGCATCATATTGACTGCGTAATTCATGTAATGCACGGACAACATCGCCCTTCATGATAAATTCAAAGAGATCAATAATACGTGCTTGATCCGCTAATCCTAACATTGTACGCACTGCGGCAGCATTGACATCGCCATTGCTATGGGCAATCGCTTGATCAAAAATGGATAATGCGTCACGTGCAGAGCCTTCTGCAGCACGAACAATCATAGAGAGCGCTTGATCTTCTACTTCTACTTTTTCATATTTCGCAATTTTGAGCAAATGCGCACTCAAAGCTTTTGCTTCGATTCTTCGCAAATCAAAACGTTGGCAACGCGAAAGAATTGTAATGGGAACTTTGCGAATTTCTGTTGTGGCAAAAATAAATTTTACATGGGATGGTGGTTCTTCAAGAGTTTTCAACAAACCATTAAAGGCTTGCGTTGAGAGCATATGGACTTCATCGATAATATAAACTTTATAGCGTGCAGAAACAGGACGATAACGTATTTGTTCAATAATTTCACGAATATCATCAATGCCCGTATGAGAAGCGGCATCCATTTCTATAACATCAATATGGCGTCCTTCAATAATTTGTGTGCAATGTTCACCAAGAGAATCCAATACAGTTGTTGGTTGGTCAATATCTTTTGTTTTATAATTGAGCGCACGTGCCAAAATACGTGCTGTTGTAGTTTTACCTACACCACGAATCCCTGTTAACATCCAAGCTTGTGCAATACGACCTTTTTCAAAGGCATTGGTGAGAGTACGCACCATAGCTTCTTGACCAATGAGGTCAGAAAAATTTAGAGGTCGATATTTACGAGCAAGAACACGATAGGCTGTTTCTACCGGCGCATTTTCCATGAATGTTTCCAACTTCGAAGTTCTTTATGCGTACATTTTGGTCATACACAAAGCATAGGTCAATACTATACCCTCATATAAAAGGATTTTTTCTCAATCAACTTATTTTTGATGGAATAATTTGCTTAAAAACAACCAAATCCCTTTACATGTTGCATAAAAATGCTGCTCTGAAGATTTAAAATACCTTGCTAAAACATAGCACAAAAATAATCTCTTCAGCAAAATAGGAGGCTGGTACGATGACCCGTACTAGAACTCGTTGGGGCTGCTTCTTTCCAGACCTGACCCAGTTGGCGAGTAGTTCGTCCACCACCAACCTCCCAAATTCATATTGTCGATTTAAAATGAAAAATCAAGCTCAGAAACAAAAAATATAACACGAACAACCAAGAATTTTTCTTTGAACTTAATTCTTGTATTATAGGCAACAAAAAGTAATGGAGATTTAAATTTTCAGAAATAACTCCTACACAAATTTGCTATAAACAAAGTTTTTTATTTCTCTGTTTATATACGATACAATCCGTAGCGATTTGAGAGGCTTCAATTACACAGACAAATACGATATTCTAATACAAACAAGTTATTCTGGTAATGAAAATATAATAAACAATTTTACGATTTGCAAAAGTTGTTCAATATTTAGTCTTTTTGAAATTTGTTTTTCTTGACAGTTTAATTTTAAGACACAAATTTTTATTACATAAGCACAAAACTCAATTTTCAAAAACTAAGCATTAATGATTTATAACGCCTGATTTCGAAAAAAGCTTACTTCAGTCTTTTTATACATCTACGCAAAGCTATAAAATATTGCTGAATATTATTAAAAATCTCCTGCATCACAATCTATACCAGTAACTTTTTCCTTAGTAATATTTTTAAAAGTATAATATCCGGATGGAGGAAAACCTATATCGAGGGATTTTACATCTTTGAGCGTAAAGATCTTATGTTCTTTGTCATGTGTTATTTTTTTTTCATCATCTGCAACGATGTGTAGTTTGTTTACGTCAGAAGAAGATGAGTACGATAAAGTAAAGGATACTTTTTGGGGTTTAAACGCTTTGCATCCATATTCAACCCCTTGCTCTATTGTATCATGTGCACCAATTGTAACCGTTTCATCTGGCGAAAAATTCCATTCTCTCTCACCAAATCCAGCAAACGCAACACTAGAGTAGGTGAGAATATTTACAGTTAATAATGCTTGCGTGAAAATTTTCTTCATTATCTTCTCCTCTTTTCCTAAAGTGGAATAAATCATAAATCAGTTTTTAGAAATAGGAAGGTTCAAACGTAATTCAAAAAATATGGTTAAACGACATCTTATAGATTTACAAAAATACGTTGATAAATTATCTGAACGCAAGAGATTTGAATGATCTA
>NZ_HE998013.1:33225-35811 GCF_000312585.1 Bartonella queenslandensis AUST/NH15 | reverse complement strand
GTATTTCTTCACATAGGTTTTTGTACGCATTGAATTGCTGTTTATCATAATGTAATTTGTCAAAAAATATTATCTGAGTAATTTATACTCCGTTATTGGATGTTATTGCTCTTTTTCTGCTTTAGCATTTATGATGAAGCGCATTTAGCATAAAAAAAACGAGTTTTCCAGGACACATTACATCATAGAATTTTTAGAATATTCTTCGATATCAGCGAAAAATGCTGGTGGTTTTGTTACTTTTATATATATGATGTTCGATCATTTTGTGCTGGATAAGTACCTATAATACGCAATTCAGCAGAAAAGAAAGACAATTCTTCTAAGGCGAGTTTCATCATGGGATCTTCAGGATGTCCTTCAATATCAACAAAGAATTGTGTCGCATTGAAATTTCCACCGATTTGATAGCTTTCTAATTTTGTCATATTGATACCATTTGTTGCAAATCCTCCCATAGCCTTATAGAGAGCAGCGGGGACATTGCGTACTCGAAAAAGAAGACTGGTGATAATTTTTTCGCCATTTGTAGGTTTGGGGACATGCCGTTTGGATCGTGAAAGGATGACAAAACGAGTAATATTATGAGAGTTATCTTCAACATCTCTTTCAAGGATATCAAGCCCGTAGAGTTCTGCTGCGATCAAAGGTGCTAAGGCTGCTTGTGAACGTTGAGCACTTTTTTTATAAATTTTGCAGCTCCAGCGGTGTCGGCAGAAACAACAGGTTTCCAACCATTGTTTCGTATGATTTTTCGGCATTGTGCAAGGGCATGCGTATGACTGTGGACGGTTTTAATTTCGTCATGAGTAACGCCAGGCAAAACCATTAATTGAAAATGGATAGGTAAAAAATATTCATCAATAATATAAAGAGATGATTGTGGTAAAAGATGATGAATGTCTGCAACGCGTCCAGCAAGAGTATTTTCAATCGGGATCATAGCAAGATCAGCTTTCCCATTTTCCACCAAATTAAGAGCGTCTTCAAAAGTAGCAGAGGGCACAGCATCCATACTGGGGAACATATTGGAGCAAGCAATATGAGAATTAGCTCCGTATTCTCCTTGGAAAGAGATTTTATTGGTTTTTTTGAGTGTTTTCATGCTAAAATCTTACGTACTCTCTCGAGATCACGTTGTGTGTCTACACCTAAAGGAATTGTATCGACTATTTCCACATCGATACGCATATTATGCTCTAATGCACGTAATTGTTCAAGTTTTTCACGCATCTCGAGTGTAGAGGGTTTGAATGATACAAATTTTTCAAGTGCTTCGCGCCGATAGGCGTATATTCCAATATGATGATAAAGAGGGCCATCTCCATAGGGAGCTGTGGTACGAGTGAAATAAAGAGCACGAAGACGATTTTGAGAAAGCGGTGTCCCAATGATTTTGACAACATTGGGATCTCTTTTTTCACTTTCTTCCATGATTTGAGAACCCAGGGTTGCTATATCAGTAAAGCTATTTTCTAAAGGACGTAATGCATGAATGATTTCACGAGGCATTATCGTTGGGAGGTCACCTTGTATATTTAAAATAGCATTGTAGCGTTGTTCAGGATCAATACGCATTAAAGCTTCATAAATGCGATCAGATCCAGACTTATGATCACCTCGTGTTATGATATATTCGTGCCCATACTCTGCAACAGCTTTGGCGATATCATTGTGATCTGTTGCAACGATCGTACGCCCTATTGCTGCTTTTTGGGCTTGTTCTGCGACATGAACAATCATCGGCTTTCCACTGATTTCAGCAAGAGCTTTTTGAGGAAGGCGGGTTGATCCCATACGGGCAGGAATAAGAATAATCGGTTCAAGAGCCATTGCAAGATTCCAAACGTCGTCTGTGCTGCATTTATGATGTTGTGTGTTATAAAGAAAAAATTATACTAAAAATGGTAATGAAACCGTGAACATTTGAGTTTTTATGAATCGTTGGAAAGCTATCTATTTTATTGGCGCTTGTTTATGTGTGCTGGTTATTGTTGTAGGAATTTCCACACTCAGCGATATATTTTACGATCATTCTAGATCAGTCCAATATTATCACGCAGTTACCAAGAATGATACACCCCCAAAAAAACAGAAAGAATCTGATAGTTCAATATCATTAAATAGCCGCCTTCAACAAGGCAATTTTGAAAATGGGCGTAAAATTTTTCGTCAATGTGCCATATGCCATACTTCTGGACGCAATCAAGCAGGACGCGTTGGTCCAGTTCTTTGGGAAATTGTTGACCGCCCTTTGGCAGCTGCCGCAGGTTTTGCGTATTCACGGGCATTGCGTGCGCATTCTGATCAAAAATGGGATTTTGTAACGTTAGATCGTTATCTACGTTCTCCACGTGAAGCGTTTCCTGGGACCATTATGTCTTTCCGTGGAATTAAAAATGATCAAGATCGTGCTGATCTTTTGCTTTATTTACGTAGTCTATCTGATCATCCTGTCCCTTTGCCAATGGACAATAAAGAAGGCAAATAAAGTCAGACACAAGAGAAACTCTCTAGGAAGTAAATCACTTTAGAAAGATTGTTTTTTCAACTTTTATTTGTAATGGGGAGCAATGCATTTTTTTA
>NZ_HE998013.1:29254-32936 GCF_000312585.1 Bartonella queenslandensis AUST/NH15 | reverse complement strand
GATTCAAGTTAGAAAATACGAGCATCAGGAAAAACTTTGTTGAAAGTTTTTCTGGAAAACAAAATGGCTGCATCTCCCTATAAGACAATGTTAAAGCCCTATGAGAGTAATGTTAAAGAAAGTGAATAAATCTTTTAGGGCACATCATTTTATTTTGCTGAAGTGAGTCAATGCAGAGTCATAGAAAATAAATTTCGACAACAATAAGCTGCACTTATCTTCTGAATGTAAAAAAGAAGTCTAAAATGCATGGGATATCTTTTATTTTCTAAATCATCTTAATACGTGTTTTTGTAAAATTGTTTACTTACGCATCATCAAAGTATATTTACAATAATGGTATTTTAACATAGATCTGCTCCTGTCGCATGAGTGTCGAATAATAAAAAAATGAAGTTAAGGGGGGATCATGGATCATACAGGATGTAACGAATAATTAAGAAGAATTCTTTTTCCTAGATAACTTTTCAGGGAGAAGTTTATTTGATGAATATGTGGGAAGTGCGATGGAGTAGCAATATATTTTGGGAAAATACACCTGTGTTCTTGCCCGTAAAGAGGATGCAATTTTCGGTGTAGGTAAAGCAGTTTATGATTAATGAAAGAAAAGACTGGGAAATTTGGTATTTCTTGCTGCACAATGGATCGAGGAAAAGACGGTGGAAGAAGCTTATTATTCGCTATCGTCAATCATGTTAAGAGAAGATTTTAACCGCGCATTTGGCTTTCTTGTGTTTAATCACTTTCTTGTTTTGGCTGGGACATCGGAGAATATCTTTAATAATCGATATTCCAGAAATTATCTTCATTATCAAAGCTATGGTATGGATCCAGAGTCCGTTCAGCAAACACTTTCACAAAAAGTGATGGTAATTCTAGGATGTGGCAGAATTGGTAACCATGTATCAGCGATACTTGCTGCCTCTGGTGTAGGGAAATTAATTCTTGTCGATAATTGATGTGATCGAGATGATCAACCTTACCAGACAAATTCTTTTTACAGAACAAGACGTAGGGCTTCCTAAAACAACGGTTCTTCGACGTGAGCTAATACGAAGGAATAGTCAGATAGAAGTCACAGAACTACAGATGTCAATCACAACAAAAACAGATCTTAACAAACTGCCCAGAGCCGATTTGTGGATCATTTCTGCAGATGAGCCTGTTCATTTGGTATCATGGACAAATGAATGGTGTGTAAAAAATCAACAAGCTTATATAAATTCTGGATATGTCAATGACATTGCTGTATTTGGACCTTTTTACATGCTTGGGAAAACGGGCATGCTATGCATGCAGCTCATCTATAGGAAATCTTCCCCCAAAAAATGATCATGCAATATACGATGCGTGTACTGCTATCCATAATAATTTTAAAGTTGCAACATTTCCTCCTGTTAATGCCCTTTCGTCCTCAATGTGTGCCAATGATATTCTTAAATTCTTAGGTGGTTATGGCGATATACTTTCTACTGATCGCCATGGAGGGATATGGAGTAGCAAGCTTTTCACAGAAGAGCGTTCCCTAAAAAAGAATCCTCATTGCAAGGTCTATGGAACAGAACAATGAACAAATCTCGCATCCTAGCTCTTACTTATGGAGCCTATAATGCTGTACGGATGTTGATTGGTGTCTACCATGCGATTTTTTTTAATGTCTATGGGGGTTGGTTTAGCGCAATTGGCTCTACTACAAGTCGCTTTTTCTGTTACCATTTTGCTTCTTGATTTTCCTTGTGCTGTTTTGGCTGATAGATATCGGCGTAAATACTCCGTTTTGGCTGCGGTCCTTATGACAGGAGTGTTTTATCTTCTCTGCCTTAAAGCACCCCATATGACGGCACTCATCATTGCACAAATTCTCTATGCAGCGGGAATTTGTCTCATTGTAAGCGCCATTGATGGCTGGATTTATCATTCTCTAGGCAATAAGCAGGATCACTTTTCTCATTATGCACATCTCTATCACCAGGTTAATTCTTTCGGTAGCATTATCAGTGGTATCATAGGAATTGGAACGATATATTACTCTGGACAGTATTTCATAGGATATATCATTTCATGCTTTATGATGGGAATCATTTTTGTGATATTTTGTATTGTACCTGAAGAGCCGAAATCAGTGAATGAAGGGACAAAAACAAAAAACATTCTGCATAATGCTAAGGAAACGCTCTGGATCTTTCAAAACACCGTGGGAGGAGTGTGGTTTATTTCTCTTATGTGCCTTTTTAGTGCCGGCATCCAAATTATTTACCATTTCTGGTAGCCTATCATACTCTCAGGTGCAAAAGTCAATCATCTCACCGACGCGCAAATGTTGATACTGATGTTCTGTCATATAGGAGCTTTTTCAGCGCAATATTTTTCAAACTTGCTCATGTCTCAATATCATGTTCTTGATAAAAAATATAAAAATTCTGTAAAATATTTTTCGTTCTTTTCTGCTCTTATGTGCGTTGCTCTTTATTTTTTCGTCCACACTAATCAAAATGTTGCGTCGGTTATCGCATTTTCTTTAATCCATGGATTTATTTGCACTGTACCAATAGGCGCAAAGAGTCTGTTTTTCTCAGAACTTAGCCAAGAACAAACCCAACATATTTCCGGTGTCGTTGGCGCTGTATCTTTTAGTGGAAGAATGTTTTCTGTGGTGGTTTTAAGTGTTATTTCTTTTCTTCCTGCAAAAATTTCACCCTCTTATTATCTTATTTTGCCAACAATAACTTTTTTCATGTGTGGTGTGGTCCTCATGAGATGGATAAGACACTCTGGTAAATCTATTTTGAGAAAACTATAGGGTAAATATGTTTTAAAAAATGATGCTTTTAAAGTTTTTCAGCTCAAGAAAATGATCACGGTTTGTTTTACTCATGGAGAAGAGCAATCAATCTGTTACCAGAAATTTTTCTATGCTGTAAATGATTGCGTGAAGCACATTCTAAATCATAAAAGACTCTGTATAGTCAATCTGGTTTATTTCACCAAACACAATTTCTAGCATTCTTTTGAAAAACTGCAACTTTGCCTTTACTAAAGAGTGTAGAGAAAGAAACTTTATCATTAACCGTGAAGACACTGAAAAAGAGGGGAGACTTTGAGATATCGAAGCTTTTTATGAAGTTTGTTTCGCCCTTTTTACTTCTTATTGCTATCCGCATGCGTTTTCTCGTGGAGGAAGGTAATGTAGAGGCGCTGTTCCACGTATAATTATTCCCAAGTAGTGTTTATTGTGCTTGATAGGCTGATATCTTTCTTTGATATTGAATGTATAGGCATAGATGATCAATCTTTTACTATTTATAACAAAGAGATCATTTGGATTATCTCTTTATGAGTTATGCTTTGAAGATTATTAAAGTATTGCCACATGAAATAGCTGCTATGTGCAATAGAGAAATGGTTGAACGTGATCTTGCTGAGGTATTTTCTTATTCCCAAACGCTTACAAGCAAAGTTTGGCCACTGCTGTATTCACATTGGAAGCTGACCGTTTATAAGTAAGGACATTAAATTGTGCAGACAACCCATCATAGAGGAGCACTTTTCCCACTAATGGATCTCCGATGTTTGTGATCATTTTAATAGTTTCCATTGCTTGTAGAGTTCCAATAACGCCAGGTAAAGCACCGATGATTCCAGCTTCAGCACATGTTGGAATAGTATCGGGAGCAGGAGGGGT
>NZ_HE998013.1:20039-28897 GCF_000312585.1 Bartonella queenslandensis AUST/NH15 | reverse complement strand
GTTAATGAGCCATTAAAACGCTCTACAGCGCCACTTATTAAAGGTTTTTTGCATTGGGCAGCGTGATCAGCAAGAAGATAACGTGTGGTAAAGTTATCACTTCCATCAACAATGATATGGTAGGCATTGAGCAGTTTATCCACATTACTTTTATTTAAGCGTAGGGTGTGTTTTTCAACCATAACATGGGGATTTATTGCTTTTATAGTGGTTTCAGCACTGTCTGTTTTGCTTTGGTTGATTGCACTTGTCTTATGAATAACTTGACGTTGTAAATTGGAAAGTGAAACAGTGTCGTTATCGACAATTCCAAGGGTTCCAACACCTGCGGCAGCCAAATAAGTTAAGACAGGCGCTCCAAGTCCACCAGCACCCACAACAAGAACACGCGCCTTTTTGAGCTTTTGTTGTCCCACACCACCAATCTCAGGCAAAATGATGTGGCGTGCATAGCGTTCGATTTCTTCATTATTGAATTTTATATCTGTTTTTTGTGTCATGAATTTTTTCTTGTCATAGTTATTTTATTCTTTACTAAATTTATGGTGCATAAACCAGTCTGTATTTAGGATAGAGAGGATTTATTTATGAAAATTGCCATTCAGATGGATCATATTTCAACAATTCGGATTCAAGGAGATACGACATTTGCACTTGCTTTAGCAGCGCAAGAACGTGGACACCCCCTCTTTCATTATACACCAGATCGTTTATCTCTGTGTGGTGGTTGTGTGATTGCATGGCTAGAGCCATTGACAGTACATGATGAAGAGGGGAACCACTATCAATTAGGAGAGCCTGTTCGCACGGAATTAACAGATATGGATGTGGTTCTTTTACGCCAAGATCCCCCTTTTGATCTCAATTATATCACCACGACTCATTTGTTAGAACGTATTCATCCTAAAACACTTGTTGTGAATGATCCGGCATGGGTACGCAACAGTCCAGAAAAAATTTTTGTTACCGAATTTTCTGATTTGATGCCAGAAACATTAATTACCAAAGATATTGAAGAAATAACAGCTTTTAGAGAGACATTTGGCGATATTATTGTGAAACCACTTTATGGGAATGGGGGCGCTGGTGTTTTTTACTTAAAACAAGATGATCGCAATTTAGCATCACTTCTGGAAATGTTTGCAGAAATTTATCGCGAACCTTTTATTGTTCAGCGCTATTTAGAGGCGGTACGAAAAGGAGATAAACGGATTATTTTGCTTGATGGTACACCTGTTGGAGCCATTAACCGAATTTCAACAACAACAGATGTGCGTTCTAACATGCATGTTGGAGGCCGCGCGGAAAACATTGAGTTGACAAAACGTGATTATGAAATTTGTGAACGTATTGGTCCAGCTTTAAAGGAGCGTGGTCTTCTTTTTGTGGGGATTGATG
Source organism: Bartonella queenslandensis AUST/NH15 (assembly GCF_000312585.1). Classification (GTDB taxonomy): domain Bacteria; phylum Pseudomonadota; class Alphaproteobacteria; order Rhizobiales; family Rhizobiaceae; genus Bartonella; species Bartonella queenslandensis_A. The sequence goes on along the minus strand of NZ_HE998013.1, from coordinate 27,499 downwards.
TCATTGGAAACCATATAACAGAAATCAATGTAACATCTCCTACGGGAATTCGTGAAATTAAACGCTTTTCTGGTACAGATGTTGCTCATTTATTTTGGGATGTTATTGAATTCAAACGTTCAAATTAATTGACACAGAGCTCAACCATGGTTTTGTAAAAAAATGATCCGTGTTGTTTTTATATTTGTTATGTTGCAAATGTGAACTAGAATGATCGTATAATATAAATTAAAAGGCTTTATCTTCAATTTTTAGGGAGTTTATAGATGGGCAGAGTATTATCAATTGGCATAGGATTGTTTTTTGCGTTGCTGCTGTCAGCAAATGTAGGCAATGCGCGTGATCAAATACAGGTTACTGGCTCATCTACAGTTTTACCTTATCAAAAGATTGTCGCTGAGACATTTGGAGAAATTTATCCCCATTTTAAGGTTCCTGTTATCGAATCAGGTGGAACAGGAGCGGGGATTAAGGAATTTTGCCGTGGTGTTGGGGAGAACACTGTTGATATTGTTAATGCTTCACGAGCAATGAAATCGAGTGAATTACAGTCTTGTTTTGATGCTGGTGTGAAAGATGTTGAGGAGATACGCATTGGGTATGATGGCATTGTTTTTGCAACAGATATTAAGGGACCTGATTGGAAATTACAGCCGGTAGATGTTTATAAAGCCCTTGCGGCTCGAATTATCATAGACGGCAAGTTGCAGCCCAATAATGTTTCGAAATGGAGTGCTGTCAATAGTGCTCTTCCTGATTGGACGATAGCCGCCTATATTCCTGGAGAAAAGCATGGAACACGTGAAGTTTTTGAAGAAAAATTACTTGCTGTAGGCTGTAAAGAGAGTGGAGCAGTTGAGGCGATGAAATCTTTAGGAATGGATGATAAGGAGATACACGGTGCTTGTATTGCAGTCCGTAAGGATGGAAAAGCGGTTGATATTGGTGGTGATTATTCTGAAACATTTGCGCGTCTAACTTCGAATAAAACAGGGGTTGGCATTTTTGGTTTGTCTTTTTATCAAAATAATGCCGATAGGCTAAAGGTTGCCGATATTAATGGTTTTGCGCCAACAGTTGAAACAATTTCTAGTGGACAATATCCGGTTTCTCGTCCACTTTTTTTCTATATTAAAAAAGCACATTTAGATATTGTTCCAAGCTTGCGAGAATATGTTGATTTTTTCCTTTCTGATCAAATGATTGGTCCAGAGGGTCCTTTGGCTGAATATGGTTTGATTGTCGCTCCTGAAAAAGAGCGACAAGCACAACGTTCTGATTTTTCTGCTGGTCGGGTGATGATGTTGAAATAATTTTCTGGGAATAATTTATTGGATTGCCGGAGTAGGCGTTTTCGGTGCTATTTTTTTATAAAAACTGAAAGATAAAATGCGCATTTCCTTCATCGTTTTTTTGTTATTGCTTCTTGGATTTTGTGGCTTTTGTATTTCTTATGTGCGGGCACGCACTCTTGAATACAGACAACATAAAATGCATTCTCGTGCGTATTATTATGGCTGGTGGACATTTTTGATTACTGTTATTCCAGCTTTTATTTTTTTAATTTTGTGGGATGCTGGGAGTACAATTTATTTAGATTATAATGCCTCTCAAGAGCTTTGGGCGTATAGTGCGCATATAACAGAGTCTGTCAATCATGATCTACTTTTGGAGTCGCTTCGAAGTATCGTCAAAATGATTCACCGCTTTGAAGGGGATCTTTCTACCGCTTCCTATAAGGAAGTGCAGGCACAATTACTTGCGAAAGGATTGATTTTATCTCATGAAGTATCTGATGATGTGTTCAAAATAGCACGGTCATGGGTATTTTCTTCTGAAAAGCTTCAATTTATTGGTTATGGTTTCTTTTTTGTTATTGCCTTCTTTGGTTTTATCTGTGGAATAATACAAATTGCACCTCATCAACGTGCGCGCAATAAGGTTGAATCTTTAATTATTATTGGCTTGGCTTGTGCATCTATTGTTGCTGTTGTCACGACAATAGCCATTGCACTTTCTCTATTCTTTCAGACAATAAGTTTTTTTCAGTCTGTATCCTTTTCAAATTTCTTTTTAGGAACGGTTTGGGATCCGCGTTTTTCCGCGAGCGGTTCAAGCGATGAAGTTGGACAATTTGGTTTAATACCTCTCCTTGCTGGTACGCTTTATATTGCATTCGTCGCTATGCTTTTTTCTGTACCTATAGGATTATTTTCAGCTCTTTATATGGCCGAATACGCTTCTGCGCGATTGCGTGCAATTGTGAAGCCATTGTTGGAAGTTCTTGCTGGCATCCCAACCATTGTTTACGGTTTTTTCGCTTTGAAGGTTGTAGGACCATTTTTACGTGATCTCTCAGCGTCTCTCTCAGATGGGGGTGGGTTTATTATGGCTCAAAGTGTTTTAACGGCTGGCGTTGTTATGGGGATTATGTTGATTCCTTTTGTTTCCTCTTTATCGGATGATGTTATTATGGCTGTTCCACGCATTTTACGTGAAGGTTCTTATGGTTTAGGAGCAACGCAATCTGAAACAATTAAAAAAGTCGTTATACCAGCAGCACTTCCAGGGATTATGGGGGCCATTTTGTTGACAGCATCGCGTGCAATTGGGGAAACAATGATTGTCGTTTTGGCGGCAGGTGTTGCGGCAAACTTAACACTCAATCCTTTTGAATCAATGACCACGATGACTGTTAAGATTGTTAATCAATTGACCGGTGACTTTGAGTTTAATTCTCCGCAAACTCTGGTGGCTTTTGCCTTGGGGATGACACTCTTTGTGATAACACTCTTGATGAATATTCTTGCTCTTTACATTGTGCGTAAATATCGGGAACAATATGAATGAATGAAGATTTTTTTCCTCGTCGCAATCTTAGCCTTAAGCGTCGCTATTGGGCAGAACGTCGTTTTCGTGCCTATGGTTTGATTGCTATTTTTATTGGTTTGTTGTTTTTATTTGCGCTTTTATGGTCTATCATTAGTCAAGGCTATACAGCTTTTTTTCAAAGTGAAATGACGTTATCGGTTTATTTGGATGAAAAGATTATTGATCCAAGTGGCCAACGTCAAAAGAAACCAGAAATCCTCATAACGGCAAATTATCCGCTTCTTGTACGCAATGCTTTAGCAAAAAAACTTGATGTCAATCAAAATGATCGAGCCTCTCTGCGGGATATTAACCGTATGTTTTCAAATGGTGTACGTGTGCAACTCCGTGAAATGGTGACAAAGAATCCAAAACTGATTGGTACAATGCAGAAAATCAAAGTTCTAACTGCTGCGGATATCGATTCTGCTTATAAGGGGCAGATTAATTTGCATGTAGCAGAAAAAAATCGTAAAGTTTCTAATCGGCAAATAGAATGGATAAAGCGTTTAGCCCGTGATGGAACACTTTATAAAACATTTAATATTGTTTTTTTTACATTTGGTGCTTCAAGTCGTCCTGAGACTGCGGGATTAGGTGTTGCGATAATAGGTTCCCTTTACATGATAGGTATCGTTTTATTGGTTTCGCTTCCGATAGGCATAGCAACGGCTCTTTATTTGGAAGAATATGCACGTAAAAATAAATTTACAGATTTTATTGAAGTTAATATCAATAACCTTGCAGCTGTTCCTTCGATTGTATTTGGTCTTTTAGGACTCGCGGTTTTTATTAATTTTTTAGAGCTACCACGTTCAGCCTCTTTTGTTGGTGGTCTTGTTTTAGCACTCATGACTCTTCCCACGATCATTATTGCAACTCGTTCTGCTTTACGGGCTGTTCCTCTTTCTATTCGCTCGGCAGCTTTAGGATTGGGGGCATCAAAAACACAAATGGTTTTTCACCATGTTGTCCCTTTAGCAGCGCCTGGTATTTTAACAGGCACAATTATTGGTGTGGCTCAGGCTCTAGGTGAAACAGCTCCTTTGCTTTTGATAGGCATGGTTGCTTTTGTTGTTAATATTCCTACGACTCCCATGGATCCGGCAACAGCTTTGCCTGTTCAAATTTTTATGTGGGCTGGTGAAGCAGAACGCGCTTTTGTTGAAAAGACGTCGGGGGCTATCATTGTATTAATGGTTTTTCTTGCGATCATGAATATTTCTGCAGTTTTTTTACGTCGACGATTTGAACGCCGCCAGTAATTTTAATAAAATAACAATTTTGATAGGATTTTTGTAAGGTGAGTTTTTGTTATGAAGATTAAAATGCGTGGTCAGGACGTGAAAGTTTCTTATGGAGATAAAGAAGCACTTCATGGTATTACCCTTGATATTCCTGAACATCAAGTTACTGCTTTGATTGGTCCATCAGGATGTGGGAAGTCGACTTTTTTACGTTGTTTTAACCGTATGAATGATACGATTGAAGGGGCTAAAATAACGGGGCTTATTACTTTAGATGGGGAAAATATTTATGACACACGAATTGATGTTGTAGAATTGCGCGCTCGTGTTGGGATGGTTTTTCAAAAGCCTAGTCCTTTTCCAAAATCTATATTCGAGAATGTTGCCTATGGGCCACGCATTCACGGTTTAGTGAAGACGCGCGCCGAATTACATGATGTGGTTGAAAAGAGTTTGAGGCAGGCTGGTTTATTTGAAGAAGTAAAAGACCGTCTTCATGATCTTGGGACAAGTTTATCAGGAGGACAACAACAGCGTTTGTGTATTGCGCGTGCCATTGCGGTTAGTCCTGAAGTTATTTTGATGGATGAGCCTTGTTCAGCTCTTGATCCCATTGCGACGGCTCGGATTGAAGAGCTTATCGATGCGTTACGGCAAAATTATACAATTGTTATCGTAACACATTCCATGCAACAGGCGGCACGTGTTTCTCAATATACGGCCATGTTTCATTTAGGGCATTTGGTTGAAGTTGGTGCAACTGAAATGATCTTCACTTCACCAAAAGAACAACGGACACAAGATTATATCACGGGGCGTTTTGGATAGGTGAATTGAGGAGTGTAAGATATGTCTATGAACCATACTGTTCGTTCTTATGATGCAGAACTAAAATATCTAAAAGCAAGAATTACAGAAATGGGAAGCCATGCAGAACGAATGATTGAACGTTCTGTCGCATCGGTTGTATGTAGTGATCTTCAACTTGCAACGGAAGTGATTACCGATGATGTGTTTTTAGATGAGGCTGAACGTGATATTGATGAAAAAGCGGTTGCTATTATTTGCAAGCGCCAACCGATGGCTGTAGATTTGCGTGAAATTATTGGAGCCATTCGTATTTCTTCTGATCTTGAGCGGATTGGAGATATGGCCAAAAACATTGCTAAGAGGACTGTTGCTCTTTCAGAAATACGTCAATCCGCTTCCTTTTATCATGGGCTTGAAACAATTACAGCTTTAGCGCTTAATCAATTAAAAGAAGTTTTAAATGCTTATACGAGTCGCCTATTAGAGCGTGTTGATGCTGTGCGTGAGCGTGATGAGAAGATTGATGCTTTATATACTTCTCTTTTTCGTGAACTTCTGACGTATATGATGGAAGATATGCGCAATATTACAGTTTGTACACACTTACTATTTTGTTTAAAAAAATATTGAACGAATTGGTGATCATGTTACCAATATTGCTGAAATGTTGCATTATATCATAACGGGTTATCATATGTCATCTGATCGTCCTCGCGATGACCTTACTTATAAAGTTGGGATAGGTGAGAAAAAATAGATTAAATTTTCTTAGATGTTTAAATAGATTTGTAGATACGTTGAGCTGTTTCTTAAAGTACAGCTATAAGAAGAATATGATAACCGTATTATGGAAAAGTACAAGGAAGCAACAAATGGGAGGAGCAGGGAAGATTGTCAACACTTAATTTGACATATTTGTGTGTTGGATGATATCATCATTCGTAGTATGGCCGGAGGGGTGTTTTCTAGAGGAATTTTCTTTCTGATCATTTTGCTAAAATTTTATATTAAAGGGGATATCTGTAGTTATTTTTTCAATATTGATGCAAAGAGTTTTGGTATCCAAATCTTTTTTGCCAGATCTTTTTCGTATGTAGAATGAGTGGATAGTGTTATTTTATTGCGATTGAAATGCGTGAGTTGTTATAGGCCTATATTGTGCCATGAGGAGTAACAATATTGATCTATAAATTAATGTTTTTTTATTTTTTATTTCGCATAGATAGTTTTTAATTACCATTTGTATTAAAATTTTACTGAGTGGTAACAATTAGCTGTGTACTTTATTGAGAGATACATTTAAAGCTCATTTCAAAATTTGAATAGCTCAAAAATTATAGGAATGTGTTGCATAAGATGAAAAAAAATCCTTGGAGTGTTTTTGTTACCTTTTGCGTAGCGCCGTTGTTTGTTGTGGGGTGTGCTGCAAATCATTTAGATACTGGAAAAGTAAATAATAAGAATACAAAAACAATTACGTATCCATTGACAGAGCGTCAATGTCTTATGCGTGCGATGTATTTTGAATCAAATCGATCAAGCCGTGAAGGAATGATTGCCGTTGGGACAGTTGTTATGAATCGTGTTAATTCAAGCGCTTATCCCAAGACGATTTGTGGTGTTGTTGGTCAATATAAGCAATTTGCTCCTGGTGTTTTAACGCGTCCTATGATGGAGAAAGCATCTGTTGCTCGTGTGAGAGAGGCCGCTGATGCCGTTTTGCAGGGTGAGAGAGATAAGAAAGTTAAATACGCTAAGTTTTTTCATACGGCTGGTTTGTCTTTTCCTTATAAAAATATGCATTATGTTCAAGTTGCAGGGGGAAATGCTTTTTATGAAAAACGGTCACGTGATGGATCACTTCAAGTTCCTACGAATAATCGCCCTTATGATGTTGCTTATGCTTTTGCCCAAGAACGCTCTGGTTATGCGCCAAGCTTTATCGATGATAACTTAGAAAATAAGGGAGTAAAGGCAGAGAAAAGCGTATCTCCTTCGATAGAAGTCGCACAATCCAAGACAGTGCAACCTACGTCTTTTGCTGTGGTACAGCTTGATAAAATTCCTATTCCCACCTATGCGCCTCAACATCTAGTGAGGAAAGAGGAAAATAAAACGGTTATGGCATTGCCTTCATCAGATCAGTTAAATGCAATTGTTGCAATGTTAGAAAAACGACACAGAAATTGGTAAGTTTTTACACGATCAAAGAAGGTTTTACGCTCCATTGCGGTTTATGAATTAAACAAGCCCTTTAGCAATAATGACATCTACAAATATGTGTAGAGAAAGCCAAATTAAAGGATCTTCAAAAACAATTTAGAATATGACGGCATAAGGAACGCATTTTATTTAAAGAAGGGTATGGGTAATGTACTTTGATATTCATGAGCAAATTTCACCTGAAATGCTTAATCGTCTTGCAGAAATTACAGTAAAAGTAGGGTTAAATTTGCAAGAGGGGCAGGATCTTGTTTTGACTGCTCCAGTTTCAGCCCTCCTCTTGTTCGGCGTATTGCTTATCATGCTTAT
>NZ_HE998013.1:11267-19784 GCF_000312585.1 Bartonella queenslandensis AUST/NH15 | reverse complement strand
TATAAGGCTGGTGTTGGTGTCATTACACCAATTTTTAGTGATGATATGTTATCGCTGACACGATTTGAAAATGCCCATATGTCTAGTTTTGATTGTGCTCCTTCTTGGCTTTATGAGGGAATGGCGAAGGCTTTTGAAAATGGGGCCGCGCGTTTAGCGATTGTTGGGGATAATCCTTTGCTCCTTTCCAATCAGGATTTTGATAAGGTTGCACGATTAAATAAGGCGACTTCCCTAGCTTACCAACCTGCTCTCAAAAAAATATCAAATTTTGCTATGAATTGGTCGATTGTTGCTTATCCAACAGCAGGGTGGGCTGAGACGATGTTTCCTTCTTTACCGCTTAATGAGGCGATTAAAAAATTAGCTGATGCAATTTTTTCTGCTTCACGCGTTACAGGAGAAGATCCAGTGCAGGCGTGGACTGTCCATAATGCAAATTTGAAGAAACGGTCATCTTGGTTGAATGAGCAGCGTTTTTCTGCCTTGCACTTCACCGGACCAGGGACTGATTTAACAGTTGGTTTGGCAGATGATCATGAATGGCATGGTGGTGCATCCGTTGCTCAAAATGGTGTTGTTTGCAATCCTAATATTCCGACAGAAGAAGTTTTCACGACTCCTCATGCTCATAAGGTTGAAGGTTTCGTTCGCTCAACAAAGCCCCTTTCCTATCAAGGGACACTGATTGATAATATTGAAGTACGTTTTGATGCAGGGCGTATTATTGAGGCGCGTGCATCAACGGGCCAAGAAGTTTTACAACAGATTTTGCAAAGTGATGAGGGTGCAAGCCGATTGGGTGAAGTTGCCCTTGTGCCCCATTCTTCACCAATTTCTAAGAGTGATCTTCTTTTTTATAATACCTTGTTTGATGAAAATGCAGCCTGCCATATTGCTTTAGGGCAGTGTTATTCCAAATGCTTTTTAGATGGAGCATCATTGACATCAGAAGAGATTGCAGTCCGTGGTGGTAATAAAAGCGTTATTCATATTGATTGGATGATTGGCTCTGGTGAAATTGACATAGATGGGATTACGCAGGATGGTATAAGAGTTTCTGTATTCCGTAAGGGTGAATGGGCTTAATCTTGTTAATGCCATAAAACGTCATTTAAGGTAGGTAAGTCTTCTTGACAGGGTAAACCTTTTTAGAGTACGTGAATGAATATTCAAGACAGGGCTGATGTGGAACTTTTCATTAAGTGAATCACATGAGTATGAAGGCAAAAGGAGACCACTTAATAAGGATTGCGGTTTTTTACAGATCAGATAGGGTTAAAAATTTTTGTTCTTTTTAAGAGCGGGGAAGAGATCAGTTTATCAGTGATACGACTGGAAAGTGTATAATTATTAAAGAGGAGTGATGCCTGAGCTTCCTGAAGTAGAGACGGTTCGTCGTGGACTCGAGTCTGTTGTCACTGATGCAAAGATAGTGTCTGTCAAACTTAATCGTAGAGATTTGCGTTTTCCTTTTCCTGAGGCTTTTTCTGAACGGCTTATTGGCAGAAAAATTCTAGAACTTGGTCGGCGTGCAAAATATTTATTATTTCATCTTTCTCAGGATGAAACGATTTTAAGCCATTTAGGAATGTCTGGATCATGGCGTATAGAGAATAATCTTTTAAGAAAATCTTTTTCAACGACCAGTAAATTGGTTAAGCATGATCATTTTATCATGGATATTCAGACAAAGAATGGTGAAATTTATCATCTTATTTATAATGATGTGCGCCGCTTTGGGTTTATACTTTTAATTGATACGGATAAGCTTTATAAACATCCGCTTTTAAATAAGCTAGGGCTTGAACCTATGAGTCATGCGTTTTCTGGTTGTTATTTACAAAAGGCTTTTGTTAATAAAAAAATATCTCTCAAGGGTGTTTTACTTGATCAGTCTATCGTTGCTGGTCTTGGGAATATTTATGTTTGCGAAGCACTTTGGCGGAGTCGCTTATCTCCACAGCGTGGTGCATTTACGTTGGCATCAAAAACGGTCTATGCACGTGAACTTGCAGATTTTTTAGCACAGAATATACGCGATGTAATTTCTGAAGCTATTTTATCTGGTGGTTCTTCTTTACGTGATTATATGCATATAGATGGTTCACTTGGTTATTTTCAACATGCTTTTTCAGTTTATGGACGAGAAGGCAAGGAGTGTTTGGAATGCGGAACGCCTATTATACGTATTTTACAGTCTGGGCGTTCAAGTTTTTACTGCTCACAGTGTCAAAAATGAATAAGGTGTCTTGCAAAATCCTACAGGAAGGTTAAAGTCAGATTCTTACAATGTATGAATATACGAGGCTTGAGAGGTTTTTTTTATGCTGAATAAAGTACTAACACATATTGATGGAAATATAGAAAAGAGCCTTGAACGCCTTTTTTCTCTTTTACGTTTTCAATCGATTTCTACAGACCCAGCTTATAAGGATGCATGTCGTAGCGCAGCTGATTGGTTAGTAGAAGATTTAAAAAGCATTGGTTTTGAGGCTTCACGCCGTGATACACCGGGTCATCCGATGGTTGTTGGGCATCATCCAGGACCTTCAGATGATTGTTTGCACGTGTTGTTTTACGGACATTATGATGTTCAACCTGTTGATCCGTTGAGTTTATGGGAGGATGATCCATTTACACCTTCTTTAAAAGAGAGAAATGGAGAGAAAGTTATTTGTGCTCGTGGAGCTTCAGATGACAAAGGTCAGCTCATGACCTTTGTTGAGGCATGTCGTGCGTTTAAGAAAGAAACAGGGCAGCTTCCTGTTAAAGTTACTATTTTATGTGAAGGTGAGGAAGAAAGTGCTTCTCCTTCCCTTATTCCTTTTTTGAAAGAAAATAAGGAGGAGCTTAAGGCTGATTGCGCATTGGTTTGTGACACGTCGATGTGGGACGTGAATACACCGTCTATTGCTCTTTCTCTTCGAGGAATTATGGCAGAAGAGATTATTATCACAGCAGCTAATCGTGATTTGCATTCTGGTTATTTTGGAGGAGTAGCAGCTAATCCCATTCGTATTTTAGCTAAAGTTTTGGCAGGCCTTCACGATGAAAATAATAGGGTAACACTTCCAGGTTTTTATGATGGGGTTGAAGAAACATCTCCACAGATTTTGCAGTTATGGAATGAGCTTAATTGTACGGCTGAAAAATTTCTTGGTCCTATAGGTCTTTCTGTTCCAGCTGGTGAAAAAGGGCGGAGCATTTTAGAATGCACATGGGCACGTCCTACCATGGAAATGAATGGTATTAGTGGCGGTTATGAAGGGGAAGGGATAAAAACGGTTATTGCTTCTCAAGCGAGTGCAAAGGTGTCGTGCCGTCTCGTTCATAAGCAAGATCCAGAGAAAATACGCCAAGCGTTGCGTGATTATGTACGTAGTTCAATTCCTGCTGACTGTACAGTTGAATTTAAGAATCATGGTTCTTCTCCGGCTCTTCAGCTTTCCCATGATTCATCTTTTATCAAGGTGGCAAAGGATGCTTTATCGCAAGAGTGGGGAGTTCCTACTGTATTGACAGCTATGGGTGGTTCGATTCCAATTGTAGCAGACTTTCAGTCAATTCTTGGTATGGAAACTATTTTGGTTGGGTATGCACTAGCTGATGATTGTATTCATTCACCTAATGAAAAGTATAATTTAAAATCGTTTCATAAGGGGCAGCGGTCTTGGGCGCGTATTCTTGTCGCTTTAGCAAATAGGAGGGTGAATGGCTGAGGTTCGCGTTCATCAAGGTGATTTACCAAACTTGGATAATTATAAAACTGATGCCATTGCGATTGATACCGAAACTTTAGGGCTCCAACCGCATCGTGATCGTTTATGTGTTGTTCAGATTTCTGCTGGAGATGGGACTGCTGATATTGTACAGATTGCTAAAGGACAAGAGAGTGCCCCTAATTTGGTCAAGCTTCTTAAAGATAACGCAATCACCAAAATATTTCATTTCGGGCGTTTTGATCTTGCTATTTTAGCGCATACATTTGGTGTTATGCCAGAGGCTGTTTTTTGTACAAAGATTGCTTCGAAACTTACGCGTACTTATACGGATCGTCATGGCTTGAAAGAAATTTGTAGTGAATTATTGAATGTGAATATTTCTAAACAGCAACAATCTTCGGATTGGGCGACAGAAACGTTATCACAGGCACAAATTGAATATGCTGCGTCGGATGTGTTATATTTGCATCGTTTAAAGGTTATATTTGAAGAACGTTTAAGACGCGAAGAGCGAGAAAGTGTTGCCAAGGCATGCTTTCAATTTTTGCCTATGAGAGCTAGGCTAGATCTTTTAGGATGGTCGGAAGTTGATATTTTTGCGCATAGCTAACTTTAAAAATTAGCTTTTAATGGAGCAAATTATTGATGTAAGAGGATAAAATGTCTATAATGTGGGCATTTTATCCTTTGTCCTCTCGTCTTTTCAGGAGGATTATACATAAGTGTTCTTTGATTTGAATTTTAGACAATAAAAGTTTATTTACGAATTCATATTTTTTACGTTTGTAGCAACCTTTATTTGAAAAAAAGCTATTTTGAGGATAGGCTAGAAACATACGGTGAGAGGCTTAAATCTCTGAAATCAGTATACAGACTAATGGGGGAAGCATATGAAGGCAGCAACATAAAAAACAATTCCCATCCTTACCATCTTTTTAATTCTTCTTTACCATTTTCAGAAGTATCTAAAAGCAATATCTGTTAAGTAATGCAGATGACGCATTGCCTCACGCTTTTGTTTTTCACATTTTTTAGCGGAGCCACGCCTTTCATGCAGAACAAAACGCTCTAAACGGAATATATTTAGGGTTACTCATTCACATGCTTTTTTAAGAAACCTTTTTTAAGGCGTCCAAGCCCATTTTACAGCGGCGCTCATAAAAAATATAACGATAAAATCTCCAATACTGATATAAAATCTATTGAACACTGTCATTTTTACACTTATGGAGTTAACAAGCCGCTACCATCACATATTTTGCCAACACCCTTGTAATAAGTCCTTGGCACTGGGACTCTTCATAAGAGGCATTTTTAGTTCTTTATTGTACAGTTTCACTCCCATAGGCTTCCCCATTTGTAATGTACAAAAAAAGGTTTTGGTTGATTCAACAATGAGGGATATTTGGAATGAAAGGATTTTATGGTATTTGGAGCTCTAATTTAATATGAATAACGCTATATTATTATTATAAATCAAAATGTTGGAGGCTTAATATATAAAGATCGACTACGATTACACTGTACCATACAAAGAATGGCATCTAGAAAGTGACTTAGAAACAAGTTAGCAGGGGCATGCTTGTGACGAAGTCAAAATGTTATAATAACTTTAGTCTTTAAATGGGTTTATTAAGAAAAAAACGCCTTTTCCCCTGAGTTTTATCCATATATCAACTTCATTTATGATAATATAAGCGAATAATTTTTCTTAATGTATCATGAACAAATTTGAAATGAGATAATCATATGATACAGAGAGCACGCATTCAATAGGAAAAGCTATAAATCAATATGTTAATATGACATTTGTCTAGTTTATTGTTTTTAGACGATCCTTCGAGCCTTTATTCATTGCTAAACAAGCAATTTCTACGTTGGTAGAGCAGGATAATTTGCATTTATTTTAAAATTAAAATGCTCCAACGCTTTGTTTTTTTTGAGGATTCTCACTTTTTATCTATAAACATGCTCTTTTTTCTGGAAATTTGTAATGAAGACACTAGATAAAATCCATTATGGATATTTATACGAGGTTAAATTTATGAACATAAAATATTTTATTACGGCTTTTGCTACTTTTGCTTCAATCTCTGTAGCACAGGGTGCTTCTTTTTTATCTTCTCAAAAGTTAATAGAGGGAATATCTGCTGTTGTTCCTCTTAGAGATCTTTTTTCTAGTGAACAGTTGAGCAAGATCTTATCTGAAGTTGTTCAAATGGAACTTTCTTGCACGCATAACAGCCAATGCATGACAGCAGTTAATTTAATACCTATATCACATTCTGGTAAAAAGCCTAAAAAAGGACCAGGAAAGAGAAAACGACCAGGCTTATTTGAACGAAGTCCAATGAGTTTTTAAAAAGTAAAAAGATAACTTCAAGAGGTTTAATGTGTAATCGGGAATTGAAGAAAGGAGGTATTTTTATCATTTGAAAACAGGAGGGGGCTATTTTTGCGAAGGCTATTATGATTATGTGCGGGTTGTGAATAGTACTGTTGGGAAAAGATAGGGGCAGGGAGATTTTTGTGAAAGAATACACCGTATAATGGCGGTGGCTCGTTACAAATTTCGTGGTATTATATGAACATGTAGATTTTGGATTACTCTATTATGTCGCCTATTGCGTAAATTTTCTCATTTGACGTGTGGTTATATAAGCCATAGAGATCTCCCTTATTTAAGCGTTTTTAGAATATGGTTGTGGATCAAGAGTAAGGCTTGGTCTAAAAAACTTCAGTTAAGTAAACACTTCAGTTAAGTAAACACATGAGTGGGAAATAAAGGCAAACCCGCTCACCAAGAATCTGGGCTGTTTGTATACAGGATCTGACTAGGATTTTTTCTCAAAATCGAGAAAGATATCTGTGATTAAGTATAAAAAAGCTTTATTTTAAAGTTAAACTTTTGATCTTTGTTGGCAGTTTTTGACTATAAAAAATATTCTTTATTTTGATTTAAGATATCTAAATATCTTTTCTGCCGAATTTATGATTTTATAAAGCAAGGTTTTGTTTGAAAACTTTAAGAAAGATTTCTCATTTTTTCAGCTTTAGGGAGAGTTTCTATATAAGCCTCAATATTTATCATACAAGTTGTTTGTCATGAGTTTTTTTTCAATTTATTTTATAAAAGACTATACAATAGAGCGCCGAAAAAGAAGTCTGAAACTTTAAGATTTTCTATAAGGTTGAAAAAATGGTCAATCTTTCAAAAGCAATAAGTGCCTAAAGTAAAAACAAAGAACAGGTAAGTTGAATGTGATCTTGTTGCAATCTATGAAGTATCCGAAACTTTGTTTATGTGCGATACACATTCTTTACAGTAAAAAATAATCAAAGACTATGCACATTTGGTCTTACAAATGCTGAAGCTAAGAATATTATTTGTATAAATTTATTTTTATTAATTTAAATGGAATGGTTGCATTTGGCTTGTTCTCAATATTGTAAGAGTTCTGGTTGTCCTTGATATTGAGAACTTTCATAAGAAGCATTTTATTTTCTTAAGCGGTTTTACACACGCGTGTTCGTTTGTAACGTGTAGGTGGATGATTTTGTTAAATGATTTAAGATGAGAGCATTTTCAAATTACAGACGAAAAGATAATTTTTGCATTATAATCAATATACCAATTCTTTTTTTTTGCAAAATTCATAAAGAAGAGAAGATATGGTGAGAAGAACTCATTTATGCATAAGCATCGTTTAATTCTCATTGACTACAGAGCAAGCGATTAAGGGGAGCTTTGATTGGTTTTTGTTTTTTTATGAGTGTATCATTTTTGCTACAGATATCTGGAGTTGCGGCTCTATATGACGTGATGTGTTCAAATAAATATTTCAGCTATGGAGAGAAAATATGAATATGAAATGGTTAATAACAGCTTCTGCTTTCGCTTTTGTTTCAGTTTCAGCGGCGCAAGCAGCAGATGTTATTGTTCCCCCGAGCCCAACACCTGTTGCTCCCGTTATTGTTGCCCCAACTTTTTCTTGGACAGGCTTCTACTTTGGTGGGCAGGTTGGTGGTTTTTCGGGTAAAACGAAGATGGATATTCTCGCTAAAGGACAAAAGATTCCGGTAAGTGATGATTATTTGCCAAAACTATCTGGTTTCATGGGGGGGCTTTACGCAGGTTCTAATATTGATCTCGGTAACGGCCTTATTTTAGGTGTCGATACAGATATCATGTGGTCTAATAAAGATGACACAAAGACAGGAAAAACATATGTCATTGCCCCAGAACACATCAATTATATTAATAAGCTATTAAAAGACGCTTCAATTAATATTGATAAAGATGCGCTCAAAGCCGGTTCTAAGCGAACACACGGTTTTACTTTTAAAGAAAAGTGGGCTGGTGCAACGCGTATACGTATTGGTTTTGCTGCTGAACGTATTATGCCTTATGTTGCTGGGGGTATTGCCTATACACAGCTTCAAGATATTGCATCGATTTCAATAACAGATAAAGATTCAGACAAAGTCATCGCTTCTGGTACTTTGTCTGATGAAACAAAGACCCTTGTTGGCTACACCCTTGGTGTGGGAGCTGATTTAGCAATGAGCAATAATATTGTTGTTCGTGCGGAATATCGTTACTCAGATTTTGGTAAAAAGAAATTTTCAAATGATAAATATGAAACTTCTTATAAAACCAATGATTTCCGTGTTGGTGTTGCTTACAAATTTTAATAGATGGTAAGTTAAACAATAAAGGCTCTGTCAAAGATAGAGCCTTTGTTATTCTCTGTTGCTATATTATCACACATATCATATTTATAGTAGATGT
>NZ_HE998013.1:9823-11033 GCF_000312585.1 Bartonella queenslandensis AUST/NH15 | reverse complement strand
TTCACAGCTTGTAGTTTCTCGTATAAAATGAAGTTATGAAGTAATTTTATCTTCTGCAAACTCTCCATTTCCTGTGACTGTGTTATTTTTACTACAGCTTTTTTCCGTTTAATCTTGTAGCACTGTGCTCATAAATAAATTAGGAGCAAAGTTTATGAATATAAAATCTTTAGTAACAACTTCTGTTATTGTTATGGCAGCTGCTTCTGCGGCACAAGCTGCGGATGTTATCATCCCTCATGAAACAGCCCCAGCAGCTATCGCAGCCCCTTCATTTTCTTGGACAGGTTTTTATATTGGTGGTCAAGTTGGTAACCTTTCAGGTAAAGTTGATGTATATGACTCAGAAACAAAAAAGAAAATTACAGATAAAGATTCGGCATTTAAGCCTTCCGGTTTCATGGGTGGTATTTATGTAGGTTCCAACGTAGATCTTGGCAATGGCATCATTCTAGGTGTTGAAACCGATGCAGTTTGGGCAGACCACGAAGAAGCAAAAACGCATTCAGCGGTCATTGGGGAAGCTGGCCTTGACGGTTTCAAAAGTGAGCTTACAACAGCTAAAGCTACGCCTGCTACAGGAAAAGCTATTGCTAATATTACGAAGGATGACAAGCGTGTAGAGAGTTCCTCTATTAAAGAGAAGTGGTCTGGTGCTACACGCGTTCGCGTTGGTTTTGCAGTGGTTGACCGTATTATGCCTTATGTTGCTGGTGGTATTGCTTATACGCAGCTGCAGGTGGTTGATACTCTTAAGGCGGTCGAAGTTGGTGGTGCCGAAATCGCTTCTGCTAAATTGTCTGATAAATCAAAAACAATGGTTGGTTTCACCATTGGTGGTGGTATTGACTTTGCAATGACAGACAATGTTCTGTTACGTGCAGAATATCGTTACTCAGACTACGGTAAAAAAGCATTTGT
The DNA here is from genome assembly GCF_000312585.1 of Bartonella queenslandensis AUST/NH15. Lineage (GTDB taxonomy): Bacteria > Pseudomonadota > Alphaproteobacteria > Rhizobiales > Rhizobiaceae > Bartonella > Bartonella queenslandensis_A. Next base: position 10,112 of record NZ_HE998013.1, on the reverse strand, counting down.
AGAGGACGGGGATAAAATAGCTTATAAAACCAATGATTTCCGTGTAGGTGTTGCATACAAGTTCTAATTTCGTAAATAACGAAATTATAAGCAAAAAAGTATAAAGGCCTCGTTTAACGGGGCCTTTATTTTATTAGCTCCCTATTTTATCTCTTTTAATCCCTTCTATTTTTATTATACCATTTCACGGTATAAAATTTTAAAGAAGGTAAGGTTTATATTATAAAGGGCGAATTGGTTCCATATATAAAGAGATTTTATAACTATTTATTACGTAAAATCTTATATC
>NZ_HE998013.1:2938-9144 GCF_000312585.1 Bartonella queenslandensis AUST/NH15 | reverse complement strand
TAATGATAATTTATCGTTATTCATATTGAATTAGAACTCTGAATAACGTAAGATTCTCTCATTTCAAATCTGTTTATCTTGAGTCAATCAAAATCTTTTGCTTGCACGTCACAATTAGGGCTGGCGTGTGGGTAAAAACTGTATAAGAAAGGACTAAAAATGGCTCTTATGAACCGTCTTAAGTGCCAAGGGCTGTCGGCAACATTGTGAGCTGGCAAATATAACGATGGCGCTGGCTTACTTCTTCATAAGCGTCAAGATGGAGGTGCTCAATGGCTTTATCGTTATACCATTCATGGACGCCGTCGCAAAATAGGCTTGGATACCTTGAGAGATGTCTCTTTAAAACAAGCCGTGAATATGCAATGCAATGGCATTCTATTTTACATGAAGGTCGTGACTCCATAAAAGAACGCAATAAACAAAAGCGTGCGGCAATAAGCAATAAAGTCTCCAATATAATAAAAATCTATTGCGTACCACTAACCTTTACGCTTCATAAAAAGAGCCAGTTGGCATCATCATACATTTTTCTAGCCACCAATGTTGCAGACGGATCTTAGCTGTTAAGAGCATTTACAAGAAGTATTTTAAATCTTGTCCTTAATATTTTTACCCATACGTTCTCCAGTTGTGACATACAAGAGACATCGTTTTGATTGATTCAACATGGAATAGGTTTTAAATGAGAAAATTCTACGGTATTAGTTTTTCTCATTCAATATGCAAACAATAAGTTATCTTTATAAATCAAAGTGATGCGACAGAACGGAAATATTTTTGCAAAGAATCTAAAAGTTTTTTGTGAATATTGTATTTGATAAAACTTTGATGGTGCTTGGTTTTTTAAAGGTAAAGTTTCATGGGTTTCGCTAGCATTGATTTCCCAATGACAAGCAATATTTTGTTGCGTGCAGAATACCGTTATTCAGATTTCTGTAAAAGAAATTTGTAAAGAATGTTGTCATTGACAGCCATGCGAAAATTTAATGAAAAGAATTCAACTTTAAGACACCTAATTCTCAGAGTGATTATTTTCATTGAATATAAAACTGAATGATTCAAATGTTTCAGAAGCCTTATTTTCAAAAATTCTTTATTTTTTGTGAGTGTGATATTTTTGCTACAGATCTTTCAAAAAAGATGCTCTATATACACATCATTTTGGATATTTGGAGAGATTTTATGAATACAAAACGTTTAATAACAGCGTCTATTTTTTCTTTAATTTCAGCGTCTACAGCGCTCGCTGCTGATGTCTTGATTCCTCATCAGCCAGCATCATCGACTTCTTCTACCATTGTTGCTCCTGCTTTTTCATGGACAGGTCTTTATTTAGGTATCCAGGCTGGTGGCTTTTCAAGCAAGGCTGATTTGGCTCTTGTTGGTCAAGAAAAGAGTTTGCCACTGGATAAAGAGTTCTCTCCTAAACTTTCAGGTTTTGCAGGTGGTTTTTATGCAGGGGCTAATATTGATCTCGGAGACAACTTTATTTTTGGTGTCGATACGGATTTAATTCTATCTGGAAAAAAGCACACAAAGAGCATTACTATAGGTGCGGCTGATAACGCTACAATAGAAAATGCAGTAGGAAGATCACGCAGATCAGCAGAAGTACCGACATCTTCTCTGGTAGTGCAACCTGTTCCAGCGGAACCAGCTGCAACAACGGAAACAGCAGCAGCGAAACCAGCTTCAACAACACAAACTAAACAATTAAAAGCAACAGAAGACTCATCAGAAAAATCAACAAAAACTGACGGTGCTGATTCCGGAAAAGCATTAAACTCACCAGCACCTGTAGCATCACAAGATGCTTCCCAAAAAGTGACAAAACCAGAAACAGAATCAGTGACAAACGCAACGTTAAAGAGTTCAGCACAACCTACTGCTGTTGTATCTAAACCAACACCCTCTACCACAGGAACAAACACACCAAAGCAATCAACGCTCTTATTGGCAAGATCAGGTACAGGAGAGCAATCATCAGGAGTAGGATTAAGTGGAGAAAACACATCTGCAAAATCAGAAACTGAAAAAAAGGTAAAAGAAGAACCAGCACCTCCTACTACATCAACAAAACCGGGAGAAAGTAGCTCTGTGTCGGTAAAATCTACATCGGAACAACCATCATTAGCAGACAGAACAGTACCGAGTACGAAATTAAAACTGGCGAGATCAGGGGGATCTGAAACAGAGACAAAAACTTCCAATGGAACAAGCGGAGCTCAGCATGGAGGTCATCATAGTACCCATGGTAGTGGACATGTTCATTCGCGTAGTGGATCTCATGCAGCTGGGCATGGCTCTGGTGCTCATGCACATGGTACTAATCCACATGGTTATCATTCTCATGGTGCACAAAGTACACAAGCGGCGGATAAGAGTGATGCCAGTATATATGGTATAGAACAAATGAAAAGGATGGCTTCTGAACTTGGTCTTGATCAAGAGGATGAAGTTGAAACTGTAAGCCATACTTTCAAACAAAATTGGGGTGGAGCTACACGGGTACGTATTGGTTTTGCTGCTGATCGCTTTATGCCTTATCTTGCTGGTGGAATTGCTTATGGGCAGTTCCAAGACACTATATCAATATCCGTTAAGGATGAGGATGGAAGCGTCGTTTCTTCTAAGAACTTAACTGATGAAACAAAAACCATGATTGGTTACACACTTGGTGGTGGCGTTGATTTCGCTGTGTTGGATAACGTGATTGTGCGCGCAGAGTATCGTTATTCTGATTTTGGTAAAAAGAAATTTGCAAAGGAAAAACTTGAAGTTAACTACAAAACCAATGATTTCCGTGTTGGTGTCGCTTATAAATTCTAAATTATTTTAAAGAGTAATTTTCTAAGAGGCTCCACTGGTCGTGGAGCCTTTATTTTTTCAAGATCATTTTTTTGTTTCTTTTCTTGTGAATTTCATGATAAAGCCCATGAAGTTTAATGATATATTTTCTTGATCGCTGCTTAATACGAATGATAAGCTCGGCTTTCCCTATAGATAAAAACCAGAGTTGCAGGGTTCAGGGAAGTTATGCAAAAATGAAATCGTAAAAGTGGACAGGAATATTTCACAATGACTGTGAAAAATGAAACAATAGATTATTCAAAAACTCTTTATCTCCCACAAACAAATTTTCCTATGCGTGCAGGGCTTCCGCAAAAAGAGCTTGAATTAATGGCACGTTGGGAAAATATGGGACTTTATGCGCAATTGCGTCAACAAGCAAAAGATCGTCCATTTTATATTCTGCATGATGGTCCACCTTATGCAAATGGTCATATTCATATTGGGCATGCTTTAAATAAAGTTCTAAAGGATGTTGTTGTCCGTTCATTCCAAATGCGGGGTTTTAATGCAAATTATGTTCCTGGTTGGGATTGCCATGGGCTTCCAATTGAATGGAAAATTGAAGAAAAATATCGAGCACAAGGAAAAAATAAGGACGAGGTACCTCTTAACGAGTTTCGTCAAGAATGTCGTGAGTTTGCACAGCATTGGGTGACCGTTCAAAGTGAAGAATTTAAACGCCTTGGTGTCGTGGGAGATTTTAACACACCTTATACCACAATGGCTTTTCATGCCGAAGCACGCATTGCGAGTGAATTGATAAAATTTGCTATGTCAGATCAGATTTATCGTGGTTCCAAGCCGGTAATGTGGTCTGTTGTGGAGCGTACAGCTTTGGCAGAGGCTGAGATTGAATATCACGATCATGAATCAGAGGTGATTTGGGTTAAGTTTCCTATTGTTGAAGCAAATTCTGATGATCTATATGGTGCTTATGTTGTCATTTGGACAACAACACCATGGACAATTCCAGGCAATCGTGCAGTGAGTTATTCTTCGCAGATTTCTTATAGTATTTACGAAGTTGAAAGTGCTGAAAATGATTTTGGTCCTCAAGTGGGAGAAAAACTTCTCTTTGCAGATGCTCTAGCGATGAGTTGTGCAGAAAAAGCCAAACTCGTTTTGAAGCGTTTGCGTGTTATTTCTGCTGACGAATTGAAAGCTCTTGTTCTTTCTCATCCACTCAAAGGTTTGGCTGGAGGGTATAGTTATAAGATTGCACTGCTTGAGGGGGCTCACGTGACAGAGAGTGCTGGTACAGGTTTTGTCCATACAGCACCAAGCCATGGACGTGAGGACTTTGAAATTTGGAATGATTATAAGCTTTTATTAGAGCAAATGGGAATTGATACATCGATACCCTTTCCTGTTGATGATGCGGGTTTCTATACGAAAGATGTGCCGGGTTTGGGACCAGATCGTGAAGGAGGACCTGCACGTGTTATTGATGATAATGGAAAAATGGGTGATGCCAATAAAGAGGTCATTAATGCTTTAATTAAAGCAGATCGATTGTTTGCACGGGGGCGTTTAAAGCATTCCTATCCCCATAGTTGGCGTTCGAAAAAACCTGTTATTTTTCGCAATACACCGCAATGGTTTGTTTCAATGGATAAAGATCTTGGAGATGGTTCAACTTTACGCAGTCGGGCTTTGGAAGCCATTTCAAAAACGCGTTTTGTGCCATCTTCTGGGCAAACCCGCCTTGCTTCTATGATAGAAGATCGTCCTGATTGGGTCCTTTCGCGTCAACGTTCTTGGGGTGTTCCTATTTGTATTTTTGCCAATGAGGATGGAGTTGTTTTGAAGGATGAAGGTGTGAACGAGCGTATTTTACGAGCTTTTGAAGCAGAAGGAGCCGATGCATGGTTTGCTGAAGGAGCACGTGAACGTTTTTTAGGTGAGCGTGCATATGAGCCTTGGATGCAGGTTTATGATATTCTGGACGTTTGGTTTGATTCTGGAGCAAGTCATAGCTTTGTGTTAGAAGATCGGGCTGATTTGAAATGGCCAGCAGATGTTTATTTTGAAGGCTCTGATCAACATCGTGGATGGTTTCAATCTTCTCTTTTGGAAAGTTGTGGTACGCGTGCTTGTTCTCCCTATAAGACAGTAATCACACACGGTTTTACTTTGGATGAGAATGGTAAGAAAATGTCTAAGTCGTTAGGCAATACAGTTGTTCCACAGGAGATCATTAAAACATCTGGTGCTGATATTTTTCGTCTCTGGGTCATGACAACAGATTATTGGGAAGATCAGCGTTTAGGTAAAAAAATTCTTCAAACCAATGTGGATTCATATCGTAAATTGCGTAATGCAATTCGCTGGATGCTTGGAACTTTAGCCTATGATGAAGGAGAAGAAATATCTTATGGTGTATTGCCAGATCTGGAAAAGTTTATATTACATCGGCTTTTTGAACTGGATCAATTGATTAATCGCGCCTACGATGAATTTGATTTTAAAAAAATCATGCGTGCATTATTAGATTTTTCAATCATTGAGTTATCGGCATTTTATTTTGATATCCGTAAGGATTCTCTTTATTGCGATGCGCCTTCCTCACAAAAACGTAAGGCTTCTTTGCAGGTTGTTCGTGAGATTTTTGAACGAATGGTGACATGGCTTGCTCCAATGCTGCCCTTTACGATGGAAGAAGCTTGGTTAGAGCGTTACCCAGAAAGCCAATCGGTGCATTTGGAACAATTTCGCTCTGTACCAGAAGAATGGCAAAATCAATCTTTGGCTGAGCGTTGGAAAAAAATTCGGCAGGTCCGTAAAGTTGTGACAGGTGCTTTAGAGCTTGAACGCGCCGATAAGCGTATTGGATCCTCGTTAGAAGCTGCTCCTATCGTTTTTATTGCCAATCCGGTTTTACGGGAAGCATTAGAAAATGTGGATATGGCGGAAATTTGTATCACCAGTGCTCTCACAATTACGCAAGATACAATGCCTTTTGATGCTTTTACTTTGAATGATGTTGAAGGTGTTGGTGTATATCCAGAGAAAGCATTGGGCAAAAAATGTGCTCGATCATGGCGTTATACGCAAGATGTTGGGAGCGATCCGACTTATCCTGATGTTTCTGCTCGTGATGCAGCTGCTTTGCGGGAATTAAAAATTCTTGGCAAGATTTAAAATTTTAAATCAAAGGAAAGAAATGCAAGTAGATTTCTGATATTGATGAATATAGTTTTTTGTGATACGAAGTCAATTCCGTTATTTTATCTGCAGGGGGGAAATTTGTTTATGGACCGTTCTCTCATAAATAGCGGGAATATGAGTCAGCCATATACTTAGGAGATGGAATAAGCAGTGAGAAAACGTGAAATAAAAATATTCCCAAT
>NZ_HE998013.1:0-2771 GCF_000312585.1 Bartonella queenslandensis AUST/NH15 | reverse complement strand
GAAGAATTATTTTTAGGATCGCTTTTGTACAAAAAAATCTTTAAGTAATTGAGCAGCTTCTTTTTCCTTAAAACCAGAATAAATCTCAGGTTTGTGATGACAGGTTGGTTGCTGGTAAAAACGTGGGCCATTTTCTATACCCCCCCCCTTAGAATCATTTGTTGCGTAATAGAGACGTCGTATACGTGCAAATGAAATGGCAGCAGCACACATAGCACAAGGCTCCAGTGTTACATAAAGATCGCAATCAGGAAGCCTTTCACTTTGCAATGTTTTGCAGGCCATACGGATTGCGCGTATTTCTGCGTGTCCTGTAGGATCATATGCGGATTTTATAAAATTGCCAGCGCGTGCAATGATAGTTTTCCCGCGTGTAATGACGGCACCTACGGGAACTTCATCTTTTTTTGCAGCCCATTGTGCTTCTAAAAGGGCTATTTCCATGGGTGTCAAAGTCATAATATTCTTTCTAACAAAGTCATAGAGAATTTAAAGGTTTTTCGATAAGAAATGCTATGGAATGAATAATTGATACGCTTTTATAATGAAGGGAATATCTCTATTTTAAAAATGTTTAAAACAAACTTTCAAATCAATAAATACATTACTGTCGTTAAAGGATAGAAAATGATCAATGATTATGCTACGTCCTCTTTCAGGATAAGCGGTATGGTGTATGTGAATAATTTTCTGAACATACTGGTAAAGAATGGTTTGAAACGCAAATGAATGAAAATAATGAGAGTGAACGGATTGCTAAAAGATTAGCACGTGCTGGTGTTGCCTCGCGTCGGGATGCAGAAATGATGATTGTTGCAGGTCGTGTTTCTGTGAATGGTGCCGTTGTGAAAACGCCTGCTTTTAATGTTAGCCGCTCTGATGTTATTAAAGTTGATGGCAAACCTTTATCTCCTATAGAACGAACGCGTTTATGGCTTTACCACAAGCCAGCAGGGCTTGTTACCACGAACCGTGATCCTGAAGGTAGACCTACAGTATTTAGTAATTTACCAAAAGGAATGCCGCGAGTTCTTTCTGTCGGAAGGCTTGACATTAACACAGAAGGCCTTTTGCTCTTAACCAATGATGGTGGCTTAGCGCGCGTATTAGAGCTTCCTGTAACGGGGTGGGTTCGTAAATACCGAGTCCGTGCTCATGGAAGAGTAAAGCAGAGTGCGTTGGATAATCTTAAAAATGGTATTGCGATTAATGGTATTTTCTATGGTTCAATTGAAGCATCAATTGAGCGTGAACAAGGGGCGAATATATGGCTTTCTGTCGCTTTGCGAGAAGGAAAAATCGTGAAATAAGAATGTTTTAGGGGCATTGGGATTATCAGTCAATCGGTTAATACGTGTATCTTATGGTCCATTTCATCTCTCTGATTTAGCAGAAGGGGCTGTGCAAGAATTAAAAGGCCGGATGTTACGTGATCAGTTAGGGGAGCGTTTGATTATGCAAGCCAATGCAGATTTTGATGCTCCTATTCTGAAACCCTTTTCAAATTCTGCAGTTGTCGCGGAAAAGCAAAGTCAGAAGGATCTTTCTGTTACAAATGATGGTTGGGTTTTCTCGAGTGAAAGAACGATACGGCGCAGATCAAGAGATGGTTCGGTTGAGCATGATCGCACACGATTAAGAGCAAAGTCTCATGAGAATGTGAATAAGGGAAAAAGTGAGCAAGGAAAAGCAGAGCGTTTTCTACCACGTTCTCGTCGTGCTAATGTTTGGATGGCTCCTGGTGCACGTCCGCAGAGTGCACGTAAGAAGTCTTCCTATAGTGAGGAGAAATCGCATGATCATAAGGGCGATTTTCCTGATAAAAAATCCTTTCATCGAGGTAAGGAAAAACGAAAAGACAATTACTTCCAGAAAGAAAAGGGGCATTTACAAAAAGAAAGTTGGGGAAGTTTTATTCAAAAACGTAGCAAAACATCTTATGATGAAGTGCGTACCTTTGGTAAGCAAGATCGCTTTTTAAAGGATAAAAAGAAAATGATAAAAGGTGGTCGTGATGAGCGTTCTTTTGAGAAAAAGAACAAGGTAAAATCATTTAGTGGTGCTATGAAAAAATCTAAATCATATGGTGATAGTGCAAAAACTTCGAAGCGGTTTGGAGGTCCACGTGCGGATCATCGGCGGTAAATTTGCTGGGCGTGTTTTGTTTTCGCCTATTGATCAGTCGATTCGCCCAACGAGTGATCGTACGCGTGAAAATCTTTTTAATATTCTTTCTAGCCGTGAAGAACAATTTTGGACCAATAAACGCATTCTCGATCTATTTGCTGGTACTGGTGCTTTAGGTATCGAAGCACTTTCGCGTGGAGCAAAGGCTGCTGTTTTTGTTGAAAACTCGGTTGAGGGGCGTGGGTTGCTTCAAAAAAATATCGAAGCCTTTGAATTACAGTCGATAGGACGGATTTTGCGCCGTGATGCAACCAAACTTGGCAATATTGGAACAATGCTTCCATTCGATGTTATCTGTGCTGATCCTCCCTATAGCCGTTGTTTAGGAGAACGTGCTTTTGTAGAAGCTTTGCGAGGGGGCTGGGCAAAAGCTGATACACTCTTTATACTTGAAGAAAAGAAAGATACAATCATTCATTTACCTGACGTGTTTTATCTAGATGATGAGCGTTTTTATGGTGAGACAGCAATACGTCTTTATAAATTACGATCGCTTACATCTTGAGAAAGTTCTTTTTTATCCGGTATGACGAAAAAACGCTTCTTTACAGTTTCTTTTATTTTATATGGTTTCTTTAAAGGTT
>NZ_HE998012.1:118104-125214 GCF_000312585.1 Bartonella queenslandensis AUST/NH15 | reverse complement strand
CGCAGGGACTTCAAAAAATTGTGAAAACCTAAGGTTAGCAGGGCTTGAACTTGAAAAGGAATATGAAGCAAAAGCGAAAGAACGCGCTAAAGCTCAACAACAACAGGATAATAATTGAATCAGAAATGATCATATTTGATAGAATGGACGTGCAATGACATTCGACAAAATAACTTGCTTTACCACAATAGAAGATATGTTAACGGGACCTATCATGCAAATAATGAATGACTTCATTACAAAGCTTTCATTGGCTTTAAGTAATCCGCTTAAAGCGTCTTGTATAATCTACATTGCATTACAGCATTCAAGATTTCTTAAAGCTCAGGCACCCATGAGGACATCATGATGAGTAATAATATCCATCAACTCTGTTACGACCGTGTCTAATACTTCTCGTGCATCACCTTCAGCCATAAGGCGGATAACCGGCTCAGTCCCAGAGGCACGGATTACCAACCGTGCTTCTTTTCCCAACTGCTTCTCTGCTTGATCAATAGCTGTTTTGACGGGATTTTTTTTCAGAACATTTTTATTTTAATCGTTACATTTTTTAAGATTTGCGGTACAGGTTCAAACCGTTTACACAATTGGCTCATAGGACTTTGGCTTTCTTTCATACAAGCTAAAATTTGCAAGGCAGCTACCAACCCATCACCGGTTGTTCCAAAATCACTGAGCACAATATGTCCAGAAGCCTCACCTCCAACATTATATCCCTTTTTACGCATGGCATCGACAACATAACGATCTCCAACTTTTGTCCTGATAAGCTCCAACCCTTTTCCTTTCAAAAACCGCTCCAGTCCCAAATTGGACATAATCGTTGTGACAACCCCATTGCACCGCAACCGTCCCATTTTATGCCAATTTTCAGCAATCACAGCAATCAACTGATCCCCATCAACCGTTTGTGCTTTTTCATCAACAATAAGAACACGATCGCCATCTCCATCAAGAGCAATACCTACATCAGCACGCACTTCATGCACTTTGCGTTTTAAAGAGCTTAAATCGGTTGAGCCACATTTTTGATTAATATTGGTCCCATTGGGCTCATCATGAATAGCAAAAACCTCAGCCCCTAATTCCCATAAAGCACGGGGCGCCGCTTTATAAGCAGCCCCATTAGCACAATCCACAACAATACGCACAGCATCTAAGCGAACATCGCGGGGCAAAGTTCGTTTGGCATATTCAATATAACGATAAATATCCCCCTCGACCCGTTTTGCAGAACCAATTTCAGCAGAACTTGCTAAAGACTTTGAAAGATCTGTATCGATCAATTGTTCAATTTTCGCTTCTATAGCATCTGAAAGTTTAAAACCATCAGGGCCAAAAAGTTTAATTCCATTATCATAGAAAGGATTATGAGAAGCAGAAATCATCACCCCAAGATCCGCGCGCAAAGAGCGGCAAAGCATTGCAACAGCAGGTGTTGGTACGGGTCCTAATAAAAAAACTTCCATCCCCGCAGCAGTCAATCCTGAAACCAAAGCATTTTCTAACATATAGCCAGATAACCTCGTATCTTTGCCAATCACCACACGACTCGATTGATGTTGTGAACGGAATAAAACCCCTACAGCCATACCCACCTTCATGGCAAAATCAGCTGTCATAGGAAATGAATTGGCTTTTCCCCGAATTCCATCTGTACCAAAATATTTTTGCACCATGCCTATTTCCTTTTATACTTATTCCCTTGGGCTTCTTTAAAACGCTAACAGACCCCTCAGTACCATACCCCCCGCACCATATACTCACCATATAAATGAGACCATTGAATTCAACCTTCATCTTTTTAGATGATAAAAAATCCTTCACCCTCTACACATCTAAACCACTCTCAACCAATGATGTTTCTACATCTCACACATAAAGTAATATCATTCCCTAACAAGACTTTATACATCCCTTGAACACAACCAAAAGATAATCTCACACCCTTAGCCAAATCCGCAAGGAAAATCATCACCTAACCTCACACCCTTGGCACAAACCCGCAAGGCAAACCATCACCTAACCTTACACCCTTGGCACAAACCCGCAAGGGAACCCATCGCCTAACCTCACACCATCAGCCCAAATCATTCCCAAGGTAATAAATCTCCTTATTCCCTGCTAAAGTCGCTATAATACAACAGCTTTACTTAATTTTTTGCTTCCATATTTTGACCAATATGACATCAAAGGCGCAAGCAAAGCTTGCGCCTTTCTCACAAAAATGATAAGTTGCCTAAAATGTAAGTCCCTCAAGAGCTATTAAAAGGCTCTTATTTTCCTTTATCAGATCCCGCAGGTTTTGACTTTTCTTCAGCATTACTTCTACTTTGAGAGTGATTGACTGATTTTGTGGTACCTTTTGCACTTGGTGCCTTTTTCTCAGCTTTATCAGATTGAGCTTTTTTAGACTCAGTATTCTTGGATTGAGTATCACCGGATTTTACTGTTTTCTTCCCAACAGCTTCCTCTGCTTTTCCTGCCTCACCTTTAACAGTCTCTCCTTTATGGGGCACTGTTTTAGGCGCTATTTTAGCGTCTTTTTCATCGACCACAGAATCCCCTGCCTTCACTGTTCCAGTTTTTGGAACAGAAGAAACCCGCGGTGCAACACCCTCATCTTTCTGTGTCCGTGAAGGAGGCTTTCCTGCAATGACCTCGTTAATTTCAACGCCTGTTAAAGTTTCATATTCCAACAAGCCTTGTGCTAAAGCAAACCATTCTTTTCTCTTTGTTTTCAAAATATTGGTCGCACTTTTATAAGCGTCATCAATAAGCTTACGCACTTCCATATCAATCATGCGCGCTGTTTCTTCAGAAACATTTTGTGTTCGCGCAACAGAATGACCTAAAAAGACTTCATCCTGGTTATCACCATAAGCGACATTTCCAAGCAAATCAGAAAATCCCCACCGTGTGATCATTGCACGTGCTAATTTAGTCGCTTGCTCAATATCAGAAGAAGCCCCCGATGTGATATTTTCCTTTCCAAACTTCAATTCTTCAGCCACACGCCCCCCCATCATGATAGCCAAACGAGAAATCATCCACCGATAACTCATGGAATAGCGATCACCTTCAGGCAATTGCATCACCATTCCCAATGCCCTTCCCCTTGGAACAATGGTTGCTTTGTGGACAGGATCAGCAACCGGCACATTGAGCGCTACGATAGCGTGTCCTGCTTCGTGATAAGCAGTGAGTTCTTTTTCCTCTTGTGTCATAGCGGTTGAACGACGTTCAGCCCCCATCATCACCTTATCTTTTGCATCTTCGAATTCTTGCATCGTCACGACTCTTTTATTACGGCTCGCAGCCATAAGAGCAGCTTCATTGACAAGATTCATCAAATCTGCGCCGGAAAATCCTGGTGTTCCCCTTGCCAAAACTTTTAAGTCAACATTAGGGGCTAAAGGCACATTACGCACATGCACTTTCAAGATTTGCTCACGCCCAGAAACATCAGGGTTTGGCACAACAACTTGTCGATCGAAACGCCCTGGTCTCAATAAAGCAGGATCAAGCACATCTGGGCGATTTGTTGCAGCAATAAGAATAATACTTTCATTGGGCTCAAACCCATCCATTTCGACAAGTAACTGATTTAAGGTTTGCTCGCGTTCATCATTTCCACCACCAAGTCCAGCCCCCCGATGACGTCCAACAGCATCGATTTCATCAATAAAGATAATACAAGGGGCATTTTTTTTAGCCTGTTCAAACATATCACGCACACGGCTCGCCCCAACTCCTACAAACATTTCAACAAAATCAGACCCTGAAATGGTAAAGAACGGCACATTGGCTTCACCAGCAACAGAGCGCGCTAACAAAGTTTTACCAGTTCCTGGAGGGCCAACAAGCAAAACACCGCGTGGAATACGCCCCCCTAAGCGTTGAAATTTTTGTGGCTCGCGTAAAAATTCAACAATTTCTTGGAGATCTTGCTTTGCTTCTTCAACGCCAGCAACATCTTTAAAGGTAACACGTCCTTGCGCCTCATTAAGCAATCTCGCTTTTGACTTCCCAAATCCCATTGCACCGCGTGATCCATTTTGCATTTGTCGCATAAAAAAGACCCACGCCCCAACGATAATAATAACAGGCAACAAAGAAAAAAGAAGATTGAGGAAGATACTATTTCCAGAGCTTTCAGGAATAGCTTTAACATTCACATTTTTGCTTTCCAATTTTTGTATCAAACCTGGATCACGTGGTGCAAAAGTTGAAATAGTTCTATGTTCGACAGTTTGTCCTGTTAATTTTTGACCTTGAATGGTCACCGATTTCACCTCATTATTCTCAACTTTTTGCAAAAATTCAGAATAGGAGAGTTCTCCACCACCAGAACGTTGACTATCTCCATTAAAGAGAGAAAACGATATAATCAAAATCAAAGCAATAACTCCCCAAATGAGGAGAGAGCGGTAATTGGAATTCATATTCAGCCCACTTAATCAAATATATATTTCAAACAGTTCCTTTTAACATATAACCTTGTCATCCCCTTGCCAAGAGATGAGAGACGGTTTATTCTCTTTTAGAGTCATTTTTCTTTATCTTTTCACCTCAAGATTAAAAAAAGGTTCCACAACACTCACCAGCGCAGCATCCTCGTGTGAGGAAAGCCAATCGAAAGGCGCCATAATCCGCTTGATAATAACATTTTTATGAATAATTGCTTGAGAAATCAACTCTGGAATATCATACCCTTTATCATTTGAAAGCATCAGCAGTGATTGTAAGGAGGGAAAATGAGGCTTTTCAAGATCAAAATTGCTGTTTTGCAATAAAGATTTCAGCTGTTTTAAATTTGCTGCTCCAACCTTTATAGCCTCAGATCCATGATTTGTGATGCGATAACGTCCATCCCATATAAGAGTTTCATCTGGCTCCACAAGAGCCTCTTTCATATTTCGCCCTTCACGCCACAAAGCAATACCCTCTTTATTATATTCAATAACACAGCCAGCACAAGTAAAACGCCGCTTTTCTGGAGAATTGAGACAAAGTTTTTGAACAAGCGTGCTTAATTTTTGATTGGAAAGCAAATAAAATCCCCCTCCCATCAACACAGCAAAGAGCCCCACAACAAAAGGAAAACAGGAATGTTTCTGTAAAAATGGTGCAGGTTTTTCGATAAAACAACGTCCATATCGAACAGTAATATTCAGAGCTAAAATCAAATCGGCAATATTTTGTGCTTGTCGACGACGCTGCCATGCCACTTTATTTATTTTTTGAGCAAGATCAGCAAGCTTTTGTGAAGAAAGAGATTGGCGCACACGCACACGTTCAAAATTGCGATCTTCATTGGTTGGATCATCAATCCATGTTTTTCCTTGTAAGCGTAAATAGTTCCGTAATGTTTGGCGTTTTACACCAAGGAGTGGTCGAATCAACCGTACTTGTCTATGCAACAAAGCCTCACGCGGGATACAGGATAAACCGCGCTCATAGAGGACCCCATCGCTTTTTTCGGTCATATTTTTTCTCGTTTCCTTGGCATAAGCTTTGCCATGTATAGCATCAACTTCACCGTGCAACACACCGGCAAAATCGCCCACAGAAACCCCACCACGCATACCACCCACTTCACTGTGCAAAGGTCCCCTCCTCTTTTGGAGACGTTGACACCGCATTTGATAGGTTTCAATCTGATCATTGAGTGTATGGCCCGTCATAATAAGAGATGCGCCTTGTTTTTGCGCTTCTTCAACCAAGAGATCATAGCGTGCAATACGAGCGCTGGAAGCAAGACGTGTCTTTGGTTTTTTGCCTTCCCACCGCACAGTGATATGTTTAATGTGATGATCACGACAAATTTCCGCAACAATTTCTGCCTCACGCGCGGATTCTTTACGCAGCTGATGATCAACAGTGACAGCAATTATTTCCGGAGGAATAGAGAGAGTTTCCAAATACTCTTTGACCAAAAACATCAAAGCCAAAGAATCACTTCCCCCAGAGACGGCAAGAACCACCTTCTGACACGGGATAAAATCCGATGTTTTAAAGAGATCTCTTGCCAGTCTAACGCACACCCAAAACGACCTCGCTGCTTATTTTGCGGGTTTACAAAACACAGACTCTAACATTTGATGGTGTTTTTTGTTTTTTGCAAAAAGAGTACAATCCTCTTTATTTACCTCAAGAGCGACCATACTTCTTGCTAATTTCAGCAAAATTTCGGAGGTATAGAGTTTCTTTTTATCGGCATACCATGCGGTAAGATAAACCTGTGCTGCTTCATGATAGCGTTTTTGCCCCAACAACGATTCAGCCAACCAAAATAAAGCATCATCACTTAAAGGATCTTTATTGTAACGATTTTGAAAAGCGCAAAAGCTTTTTTCAGCATTAACATAGTTGGCAGAACGAATAAAATCATAACCTTCCTTATACAAAGCTTTGGAAGAAGCAAGAGTGTCACTCTGATGTGCTTCACTATGAGCATTTACGTCATGTGCTTTTTTAAAATGATCCCCTGTTTCCTCCGCATTATGGTCTTTCACATCAGCAACCTTTGTCTGACCACCCGCGCTCAGCTCCTGCACCATCTCTTCTTTTACAGTCTGAGATTTTTCATCTAACGCAGCCTTTTCACTGGAACAAGAATAAACAGAAGAGTCTTTTTTATCAAAAAGCCGGTGAAACTGCTTTTTAACATTTTGCAAATTGTTATGCTCAAGCACCATCCGTACTTTATGCAAAAGCTTATCTAAATCATAATCTTTAAATAAAACCTGCTGATTCTCTAAAATAATCCCTTTATGCTCTGCAACATCAGAAGCTTTTTCCATCGCACCGGAAGCAGCTTCACCAACAGTATCAGAAGCTTTCTTCATCGCATCGGATGCCTTATCGGCAGCCTCAGTGGCTTTTTCCATCGCACCGGAAGCAGCTTCCCCAACAGTATCAGGTGCTTTCTTCATCGCATCGGATGCCTTATCGGCAGCCTCAGTGGCTTTTTCCATCGTATCGGAAGCAGCTTTATCAACAATATCAGAAGCTTTCTTCATCGCATCAGATGCTTTATCGGCAGCCTCAGTGGCTTTTTCTACCGCACTGGAAGCAGCTTTATCAACAATATCAGAAGCTTTC
>NZ_HE998012.1:111438-117838 GCF_000312585.1 Bartonella queenslandensis AUST/NH15 | reverse complement strand
TAGCCTCAGAAGCTTTTTCCATCGCACCGGAAGCAGCTTTATCAACAATATCAGAAGCTTTCTTCATCGCATCGGATGCCTTATCGGCAGCCTCAGTGGCTTTTTCCATCGTATCGGAAGCAGCTTTATCAACAGCATCCTGTGCTTTCTTCACCGCATCAGATGCTTTATCAGCAGCCTCAGAAGCTTTATCCGTATCATGTGCTGGATATTCAGAGGTCTTCCGTGCCGCACTTTCAGCAAATGAAGCAGAACAAGCTATGAAAACCGCCATATAAAAGAGTGTTTTCCAATTGATTTTACGATACATCCTTTTCTCCCCTTAAGAGCTCATTGAATAATTGAAATAAACTATTCGCTTTTTTAATGATTGTTCATGTCACCCAGCGTTGTCACAGCACGTCGATTTTGATTCCAACAGGAAATATCATCACATACCGCTACAGGTCTTTCTTTTCCGTAAGAAATTGTTTGAATCCGTTGCTCAGACACACCAAGAGACACCAAATAATTTCGCACAGCAACAGCACGGCGCTGTCCAAGTGCCAAGTTATATTCACGTGTTCCCCGTTCATCAGCATGACCTTCGATCATAATAGAATAATAAGGATAATGAAGCAACCATTCTGCTTGGCGCGTTAAAATACGTTCAGCATCTGCATCCAATGAGGAAGAATCGAGACTAAAAAATACGCGATCCCCTACATTCACCGCAAATTCCTGCCCTGAACCTGGTCCCTGATTCAAACCAGCATCATTCATATAAGCACCATGCATACCATGAAGAGCACCGATATTTTTTTTGCCACACCCCCCCAAGCAGAGTGAGAAAAAAAAGAGAATAGCTAAGGAATAAGAGAAGGTATTTTTGGTAGAGCGCATAGTCCGTTTCTCCTTAAGTTTTGTAAAGAAGGGTAAATTCTTAGAATATTTAAGAATAACCATTAATTCCTAATGAAGACGAAATTTTTCTGTTTTTTGTCATCATTTTTCAGTCTCTGCCAATTTTTCTTCCTTCCATCTATTCCTCTAACCTCTCCATGAGAAATTGAGTAATATTGTCCTTATACGTCATGTTTTTTTACGCATCCTCTTGCTCTTGACGATTTTTTTGCAGCGCGTTTAATTTTGCAAAAACTTTATCAGCATCAAAAGTCTTGTTGGGATCGTCTTCACTCTCATTTTCCTCGAGAGCAGCGTTTTCAGTCACAGAGGCGGGAAGCAATGACCTATCTTCCTCTGCAGCAACAGGGCGGTTTTTTGCCGCACGCTGGAGTTCAAAATCCAGATCGATTTGCGAACACAAGCCAAGTCCTACAGGATCAAGAGGAGATAAATTTGCACTATTCCAATGGGTTCTCAGGCGGATTTGTTCAATGGTTGCTTTTGTTGTGCCAATCAACCGTGCAATTTGTGCATCTTTCAATTCGGGATGGTTCGTGACCAACCATAAGATACCATTGGGACGATCTTGACGCCGAGAAAGAGGGATATAGCGTGCCCCTTTACGTTTTTTTTCAGGAATGTGCACCCTCGATTGAGCAATTTTCAAGCGTGCGTTTTGATCCGCCTCCACCCGTGCAATTTCACTCCGCGTCAACTGCCCAGAACTAATCGGATCAAGACCTTTAATACCATAAGCTGCCTCTCCATCGGCAATAGCTTTCACTTCCAAGACATGCAATTTACAAAATTCTGCAATCTGCTCAAAAGAAAGAGCTGTATTATCAACCAACCAAACAGCTGTCGCCTTGGGCATCAAAAGTTGCGTTGCCATTTTTATAAATCCTCTTTTGCGCCTCTTCTATGAGGCAGGTTACGCCCACTCAAGAGCACTGGAACTTCTTATTATATATTTGTTTTTTCTACCCACTCTTAAAATAAAGCGAGGAATGGAAAAAACCATTTTGCCATGAGATTAAACTCTGTTATAGCGTGATTTTTTCTCAACGACAAGAGATCTCTCTTGGAATGATCCTCAACCAAGGTGTCTTTACCTTTAAGATGAATTTTCTTATAAAGGATTTATTTGATTATTTCACCTCATGCTGTGGCATATTTATTTTTGGTGGGATGCGTGTTTTATCGCCTTAAATTCTAACAAAGCATCCAACCGGAAGGACAGCCCTCAAACAGGAAGGAAGACTATGGCAGGCCATTCACAATTTAAAAATATTATGCATCGTAAAGGGCGTCAAGATGCAATGCGCTCGAAAATATTTTCTAAGCTTGCACGCGAAATTACCGTAGCAGCAAAACAAGGTGCTCCTGATCCCGCCATGAATCCACGTTTAAGGCTGGCGGTCCAAAATGCCAAAGCACAGTCAATGCCGAAAGATAACATTGAACGCGCGATTAAAAAAGCTTCAGGAGCCGATGTTGAAAATTATGATGAAGTCCGCTATGAGGGCTATGGACCAGGCGGTGTTGCCGTCATTGTTGAAGCTTTAACAGACAACCGCAACCGCACCGCTTCAAACGTGCGCGCTGCTTTCACCAAATCAGGAGGAGCGCTCGGAGAAACGGGTTCTGTAAGTTTCATGTTTAATCGGATTGGTGAAATAATTTATAAGCCAGAAGCAGGAACAGCAGATAATATCATGGATGCTGCCATTGAAGCTGGTGCCGAAGATGTACAATCAGAAGAAACGGGACATCACATTACCTGCGCATTTGAAGATATTGGTGAAGTTTCAAAAACACTTGAAGCAAAACTTGGTGAAGCAGAATCGATTAAAACAATTTGGAAAGCCACCACCCTTGCTCCAATCGATGAAGAAAAAGCTTTATCCGTTTTACGACTGATTTCAACATTAGAAGAAGATGATGATGTGCAAAGTGTTTATGCTAATTTTGATGTGAGCGATGAGATTTTGGCAAAATTGTCCGTATAATTTCCACCTTGTTGCTCCTCTCCTCATCTATGGGGGACTGAAAAAGCATTTGTCAACCCTTTATTCACTATATAAAAACCCCGCATCAAGAGCGGGGTCAATCATTTATAAAGCCCAAGAAAACCATTATCAATTGCATAAAAAAAGCATAAAGCAGATACCTTTGAACACTTAAACAATTTTGATGATAAAAGCGCACAAAACTCTATCGTCTCACGCCTTTCTTAATATATTCTAAGAATATCCCCTATAGCCCCTCTCTCTTTGTTCTTTAAGATTAACCTTTGCGCCACCCTTCACAAATGATGAAGATCTTGCCCCGATCTGGCCCCAATCTGGTCTGTAAACAATGTGGATTTTTTAGACGCATTCCTATCATCATGCATAAGATTCACTTGAAACTGAAGACAAAATACCCTCCCCTAAATACGCATCACATCGATTTATATAAGGAGAGTTCAGCGTTATTGCATGTGAATGAGATTCCTTCAATATCGTAAAATTATCTCATTTCAAATCTGTGGGCCAAATCTATGGATATGTTGAATCAATCAAAGTCATCTACTTGCGCATCATGAAGCAGAAAAGCCCGTATAGCGGTAAAATTTAAAGGAGCAAATAGCCCCTTATGAACTGTCTCAAAACGATAGGGCTGTTGTAACATGAGGGGCTTATATGATGCCGGCTTGCTCTTTTATGAAGCATCAAAAAACTTTTGGAGATATTCAATATTTTTGAAAGACGTAATCCATAATCTTGAGAGAAAGCTCTTGCCCATAAGGTTTCCTTTTAAGAAAATACATCAAGAGAGCAGCAGAGAAAACCTGCTTGACAAGAAGAAGCATGGAAAAAACCATTTTTCCATGAGATTATATTCTGTTATAGTGTGATTTTTTCTCAACGACAAGAGATCTCTCTTGGAATGATCCTCAACGAAAGTGTTTTTACCTTTAAGATGAATTTTCTTATAAAGGATTTATTCGATTATTTCACCTCATGCTGTGGCATATTTATTTTTGGTGATCTGAACTCTGAGCACACCAGATCAGAAAGGAAGTCAAAAATACCTATAGCAACCGTTTGGAGAATAAAGGCAATCGAGAAAAACCTCGAAACAACTATACTTTTTCAAGGAATGTTTTTTTAACAGCATTTTTCCCAAGGAAATTGCATTATCGACAAACGATAGCCAATATAGATGAAATCGATATAATCTGCCATGCCTCCTATCACAAATCCCTTGCTTGAAATGATTAAAGACCATTGAGATTGTGTAGACTTGAAACTGCATTCCTTCTACGTTCTATTTTTAAGTATTTTTATTGTATATTGAGCAATGGTGACCATGCTGGATCGGAAGCATCATTGGGTGTGGGGAGTTGCCGTTCATTGCGTCCCGTAATATCAATAGTATAGATTTTTGGTCCCATACCAGAATTTTTACGAAAGAACATCAGCACACGACCATTAGGAGCCCAAGTCGGTCCTTCATTGTGAAACCCTGTGGTTAAAATTCGTTCTCCTTGTCCATCAGGATGCATAACACCGATAGAAAACTGTCCATTGGATTGTTTTGTGAAAGCGATATAGTCCCCCCGTGGTGACCAAATAGGTGTCGCATAACTCCCTTCATTTGAAGAAATACGCTGAATATCACTCCCATCCGCATTCATTTTATAGATTTGTGGTTTTCCGCTACGATCTGAAGAAAAGACGATTTGCGTTCCATCCGGTGAATAAGAAGCAGATGTATCAATAGCAGAAGTTGTTGTAAGACGTGTCATGGTACGGGTGCGTAAATCCATGGTGTAAAGATTGGCACTCCCATCATTTTGTAACAAACTCATAATGACCTTTTGTCCATCAGAAGAAAAACGCGGAGCAATTGTCATGTTATTAAACGTTCCAATCAACTCTCTTTGTCCCATTTCAATTTGTTGGAGATAAACATGAGGCACTTGATTGTCCTCATAGGCCATATAAGTCATTTCTTGTCTTTTGGGTGAAAAACGCGGTGTAAGCACCAATTCACTCCCATCAGACATATAAATTAAATTCGCGCCATCTTGATCCATCATTGCTAAGCGTTTAATGCGTGCATTTTGGGGTCCTGTTTCATCGATAAAAACAATTCTTGTATCAAAATAGCCACTTTCTCCTGTCATCTCACTGTAGATCTCATCGGCAATCATATGAGCCACGCGCCGCCAACGTTCTGTCGCAGTATAAAAACGCCGTCCTTTCAATTGTCGCTGTCCAAAAACATCCCATAAACGAAAATCAACCCTCAAACGTCCATCGATCTCTCTCATGACTTGCCCCGTCACCAAACCTTGTGCTTTTATTTTCTGCCACGAAGCAAAATGCGGTTGTTTATTCGGATTAGAAATTTTTTCAAAAAAATTGTCCTTATCAAGTGGTATAAAAAGCCCCGATCGTTCAAGATCAGCTGTCACCACAGCCGTTATTTTTAATCCAATCGAATCATTTGAAATAAAGTCTGTAATTGCAATGGGAATAGGGTTAAAGTCAGCACTCGAAATTGTTCCTTTCAACTGCGCATAAACGGATGACATACTTGAAAGCCACAAACTACAAGTGACTATAAACCACGTAAAAACTTTATGTCTCGTTATAGTCATCATGGAATGTGTCCTTTCGTTAAGCGAATGTATTTTCTCTCATTTATCATCTTATTTCTTGGAGGGGATCAACATTAAAGTCAAAACCTTGCCCCCACAAGTCATACTGATCACGGGGAAGATCTACATAAGGTTGGCACGAAAAGACAGCAGCGTATACCTGCCTGATCATAATCGCTTGTTGACTCTCAGGACCGCTTACGGGATCAATGATAGGATCGCCCATAACCATCCCTTCACGGTCCAAGTAAAACCGCAACCGCACGACGGGACGATTTTTTAAATCGCCACCAAGCGCCACAAGTTTAAGCTTCTGTTGAATACATCCCCCTACCATACTGACCAATGTTTGTGCCATTTTTATGGTATCATTAATATTTTTTCTTGCCCCCAAAGCTTCTGGTGTATGAGAACGTTTTGCTCCCCCTCCTTGTGACCGCACACGATTGAGCAAATTATTTTCTTCCATGGCTAAAATATCCTCAATGGTCTGTTTTTCTTGATTTTTCTTGTTAAGTTTTGACATCTTTTGATCCAAGGCCCCCTCTTTCTTCATTGGCAATTCTTCATCAAATTTTGGTTTAAACTGTGGAAGAAGAGGTTTTTCTGGAAGTGCAATTTTGGGCGCTTGATGAACAACCTGCTCTGCTGGTGCCTTTTGTACCGTTGGAGCCAATTCTTTTGGCGATATCATCGCTTCATTTTTGTGTTTGTGCACAGACTTAAGAGAAAACTTGGCAGCCTCCCCCAAAGCTTCTGAAGGCATCTCAGGTAAAAGCTTGGACACATCCCCCAGAGCCTCTGAAGGCGCCTCAGGCGCAAGTTTGGACACATCCTCCAGAGCCTCTGAAGGTGTCTCAGGTA
>NZ_HE998012.1:87630-110870 GCF_000312585.1 Bartonella queenslandensis AUST/NH15 | reverse complement strand
CGCAAGTTTGGACACATCCTCCAAAGCCTCTGAAGGCGTCTCAGGCACAAGCTTGGACGCATCCTCCAAAGGCTCTGAAGACGTCTCAGGCGCAAGCTTGGACGCATCTTCTATTTTTGCTTCTACTGGTTCTGTAAGTTTGGATATTTCTGACGTATTGCTTGATGGCAAGGGTGTCGGTTCAATGGAGCGGGGTTTTTCCTTTGGTTGAAAAGGTGCAAGACTATCGCGTTGTCCCTCGCCAATATGGCGAGCCTCTTCTTTCTCTTGGGGTTTAGTGGTTGGTTTAACGGCAGGGATTGCACGAAGCGGCGCGTTTACAGCGCCTTGTTGAGAGGAAAATTCTTCCATCAAAGGAGCAAGAGTCATAGGAATTGCTTCTAATGGTTGCGGCAAAGAGACAGAGTTTGTAAACTGAACGGCTCCCCAACTAAGAAAAATGACATGGACCACAAGGGATAAAGCCAAGCCTCGTTTCATGCTATGATAGGAGTCTTTGTTCATTCTTTATGCCTTAATTGATACCTTGTATTTTTTTATTTTTAATCACACTGTACTCTTTTAAAAAATTTAAAAACAACTCTTTAGGCAAATTTTATTATTTATTGCGCCAAACTTGCTAACGCAACTTGAGAAAATCCGGCTTTTTGAATATCCGCCAGAAGTTTTAAGACTTGTTGATATTCAACAGTTTTAGCGACCCGCACAAAAATCCGTTGATCTTTTTGTGTCGCATCGGCTTCCAGAAGAGTTTTAAGCTGTGCAATCAGCGCCTGTGATGTTTCATAATAATCTTGATTAATGGCAAAGCGTCCTGAAGCATCAAGTGAAACCGTCAGAGGTGTTTTTTGCGTGCGTACAGGTCCCGCTTGACTATGAGGCAAATCCAAAGGAACACCGTTTACTAAAAGGGGGGCAGAGACCATAAAAATAATGAGCAACACCAGCATCACATCCACAAAAGGGGTGACATTGATCTCACTCATCAGTTGGCTTCGTGAATGATGCCGTCTACGTGTTTTTTTTTGAGAAGAAGAAGCAACAGAAACGCCCATGGATAAGCTCCTTTTTATAAAGAGGAAGATGCTGAACGTGTTTCATCAATACGCCGCGATACAATGGTTGAAAATTCATCAGCAAAATTTTCTATTTGTGCAATGATGCGACCACTTTCATGGGTCAACTTATTATAGGCGATAACAGCCGGAATTGCCGCAAATAAACCAATAGCAGTTGCCAAAAGCGCTTCTGCAATCCCCGGTGCGACAATGGCAAGAGATGTATTTTGAGAAGCTGAAATAGAAAGAAAAGACTCCATAATACCAATAACGGTTCCAAAAAGTCCGATAAAAGGTCCCGCGGATCCAAGTGTTGCAAGAAAACCTAACTTTGATTCTATTTTTTCACTTTCACGTCCCAGTGTCAAATCCATAGCCTTATCAATTCTGCTCTGCAAACTTGTCGATGTATGGGTTCCTTTTTCAAGAGATTTTTTCCACTCACCCATTGCCGCCATAAAAACGGCCGATATGCTATTGGTGCGTTGACTTTTACATGAAGCATAAAGATCTTCTAGCGCTTTACCTGACCAAAATAGACGTTCAAATTGCTTTATTTCACGCCGTATTCTCCGATATGTAAAAATTTTATCAAAAATAATGGCCCAACTCCAAACGGAAGAAAGCAGCAACAAAACCATAACAGCTTTAACGACGAAACCCGCTTGCATAAACAAATGCAACATTCCCATTGTTTCTGGATTCGTTAGTTCTACATGCGGCATAATTTTTGTCCCTCTAAATGAAAGGTGCATTGATTAAAATTCTAATAAAACAGATTGTTTTATAGTTTCTAAATTTAAGCAAAAAATTTTAGTTTCACATAAATCCATGGGCTAAAACAAGACCTATTGTTTAATTTTTTTAGGTGATCATGCGCATCATCTCTCAAACTACCTCATCCCCATTTCACAATGGCATTCGTGAAAGGTATAACAATAAAGCCCCTCTGATATAAAAATGCATAATATCAAATCGACTATGCACCACGCTCTTTATGCTTATGATAAGAACACGAAATCATCATAGGCGTTCTAAGCTCAAAATATTGCGATAAAGCTTAGCACTTAAAAAAAATTTATAAGAGGCATTGTTATTCCCTTTTCAAGTGTTTTTATCCCCACGCATCAATATCGCTTATGATATGCAAGAAAATGCTTTTGATGCATTCACTGTAAAAGAGCTTGAAATGAAAAAATTTTACCCGTCTCAAAATTTTCATTTAAATTGCAACACACTCAATGAGCATTATCAATAAATATGTTATCACCATGAAAAATTACGCTTTGCCTCAAGCTCTTGTTCTCTCATTTTCCCTTAAGCTTAATAGGGTTCCCCCCTCAGGCACAAAAAACTAAAAATAAATCGCCATAAAACACCTTACCCCATGTCCATCATCCAATATGTCCATCATCCAATGCCCCCCATGGAGTCTCATCATATAGTCTCATATAATCGAGTGTAAGTTTCATGTAATCTTATTGTGCTGTTTGTGCTGTGAATTTTTTCCTTTCAATGCTCATCATCTCTCTAGCACCACGGTATAGCTTCAAAACTTCCATGACGTGCAAAAAACCTTTTCACCCTCTTTGACTTAATGAAATTTGACTTGATGAAAACCGCCCCCTTCATTCTTTTGGCTCACTTGCGCTATTTAACCATTATGGCATTAAAGATGATACATGAATTTTTACACAATTTTTTCAATGGGTTATATGTTACTCTTTTATGAAAGTGTAAGCAAACGGTTTTAATTATTTCGACTTTTAATTATTTCGACATGGATTAATTATTTCAACATGGAAAAGATTTGAAATGAGACAATTTTACGACACCGGTGGTTCCCATTCAGATTGAATAACGCTCTATTATTTTTATAAATCAATATGCCGTATATTTAATGAACCACACTTTTAACCAAGCATTTTTACAACAAGTTCTTTGGGTAAACGTCGCGGTTTTGCTTCCTCATTAATCAGAGCAATTTCAACTTTCGCTGTGACCAACGTGGTCTCTTCGTGTAAAATAGCTTGTTCCATAAAAAAGCGTGCCCCTTGGATATGATTAACACGTGTTTTAACGACTAAAAGATGATCAATTTTGGCTGGTCGTAAAAAACTCAATTCCATATGACGCACAACAAAAAACAGTTTTTCCCCCTCCATTCCTGCTGCTAACATCTTATTATTAAAACCGGTATCCCGCAAGAACTCTGAACGTCCTCGTTCAAAAAATTCCAGATAACGCGCATGATAAACCACACCAGAAAAATCTGTATCAGCAACATAAACACGGACCTGAAAATTATGAAAAGAATTTTTATGATTGCTCTTGAAAGGTGTTACTTCTGTCATTGACTTCACGTCCCATAAAATCATTTAGGATAAAAAATTGTTTATCAAGCATTCAACATATTTTTGTGTTGAAGTTGTGAAAAGCAAAAGCATAAAATCCTTCATTGTGCCCAATCTTTTGGGTCAGAATAGGCTAAACAAGAGCATAGCTCTTACCCGTTATACCCTTGCTATAAAATATTCACACCGTTTCTTTAAAAAGATGCCTCAGTCATCTTCCCCATCCCATAAAGTTGTCTGAAGCGATGCATTGTTTTGAGCATCAGACAGTTGAGCGCGCCTTTGTATAGACGTTGTCGCAGCAGGAGCAGAAAGTCCCAAATGGCTCCAAGCCTTTTCAGTGAGAATACGTCCACGAGCCGTTCTTTGAATAAACCCTTGTTGAAGCAGATAGGGTTCCACAATATCTTCAAGAGCATCGCGTGGTTCTGATAAAGCAGCTGCAATCGTTTCAATCCCCACCGGTCCTCCTAAAAAAGTTTCCGCAATCAGGAGTAAATAACGCCGGTCAAGCGGATCAAGCCCAAGATGATCCACCTCAAGGCGCGAAAGCGCTTCATCAGCGATTTTCCGATCAATTTGTTTTGCTTGTTTTACCAAAGCAAAATCACAAACGCGCCGTAAAAGCCGTCCAGCAATGCGTGGGGTTCCGCGTGCTCGGCGTGCAATTTCATGCGCACCATCATCACTGATCTTGACAGCAAAAAGCCGCGCATTACGTTGCACAATATATTCCAATTCTTCTATCGTATAAAAATTGAGACGAATTGGGATACCAAAACGGTCTCTCAAGGGTGTCGTCAAAAGCCCCAACCGTGTGGTTGCCGCCACCAAAGTAAATTTAGCCAGATCAATTTTAACCGAGCGTGCGGCTGGCCCCTCTCCAATAATCAAATCAAGTTGATAATCTTCCATGGCTGGATAAAGAATTTCTTCAATTGCTGGATTTAAGCGATGAATTTCATCAATAAACAAGACATCGCGTTCTTCAAGATTGGTCAAGAGAGCAGCTAAATCTCCTGCTTTAGCAATGACCGGTCCTGACGTAGAGCGAAAATTAACACCTAATTCTTTTGCCATAATCTGTGAAAGCGTTGTTTTTCCCAATCCTGGGGGTCCTACAAATAAAACGTGATCCAGCGCTTCTTGCCGGGTTTTTGCGGCTTCAATAAATATTTTTAAATTAGCCCGTGCCGCTTCTTGACCAATAAAATCATCAAGAACTTGTGGTCTTAAGGAACGATCAGGATCGTTAGGAAGAGATGTGGGCCCCAGAAGGCGTTGATCTTCATCTTTATGCATTGTTACCTTTTATTCAAGTAGGAGAAGAAAGCAATTTGAGACTATGGCGGATTAAAAGAGCAGAAGACACAGTTTCCCCCTCAAGAGCATTCATCGCAAGAGCAAGAGCACGAGCTGCGTGCTCTCGTTCAAACCCGAGCTTCATCAATGCGCAAAGCGCATCATGCGTCGGTTGATCGATCATCTCACGCTGAGGAACTGAAACAGTCTTGACCGCCTGTTCAAAGGGAAGTGTTTTACTTTTCAGTTCACCGACAATTCTTTCACTGACTTTTTTACCAACGCCCGGTGCTCGACTAATCATCGCCACATCATTTAAGGCGATAGCTTGTGCAAGTTCATCGGGCGATAAAGTCCCCAAGATTGCCAGAGCAACCTTTGCCCCTACACCTGGAACATTTTGTAGAAGACAAAACCACTCCTGTTCAGTTCTCGTTGCAAAACCAAAAAGGCGGATTGCCTCTTCGCGAACATGCGTTTCAATAAAGAGACTTAATGCCTCTCCAACAGAGGGCAAAGAAGGACGCAACCGATTTGAGATAAAAACGACATACCCCACACCATGGACATCAAGAAGGATATGGTCTTCAAAGATATGTTCAAGCGTACCCTTTAATTTACCAATCATGGTGTCATCCCAATCATATTGCCACCCTTGCCTGATAAGATTGACCAATGCTCTTACGATGCATGCTATGACAAAGAGCAAGAGCAAGAGCATCAGCGGCATCACTGCTATCAAATTCAGCCCGTGGGAGAAGAACTTTAACCATCATATGAATTTGTTCTTTAGCGCCATGTCCAACACCAATAACCGATTTTTTAACTTTGTTGGGCGCATATTCAAAAACAGGAAGATTTGCTTGCGCAGGAACCAGTAGTGCAATCGCACGCGCTTGCCCAAGTTTTAAAGTTGCTGTAGCATCTTTGTTGACAAACACATGTTCCACCGCAGCTTCATGGGGCATAAATTGATGAATAACCTCTGAAAGACCTTTATGGATTTGGCATAGTCTGGAAGCCAGCTCACACTGTACATCAGAAGCAACTGTTCCCGCAGCAATAAACTGAAGACGATTACCCGCAAGATCAATAACGCCCCACCCTGTCCGCCGTAGTCCCGGATCAATGCCTATAATACGAATCGTCTCTGCCATAGCGTTCAGTTTATACACTTTTCCCCCTCTTGAATAAAGGCTTAAGCCATAAAGAAAACAGCAGCAAAGAACAAAACCAGAAAAAAGAGGATCATGCATCATGAATTTGTACATTATAACACGCAAAAAACAGCAGCTTTCTGTGAGGCACGAATACAATCAAACAAAACCACCTCACAAGAAAAAAATCCTCTAAAAGTTTTCCCTCTCTATCATCTCTACCTTCTATCTCACATCTTCAATGTCATAACGACTAAACCACCACAAGCAAACAAAGAGAGGCGTTGTACTTTATAAATGTAAAGATACTTCTCTATGGGGAGTATATACTTCACGGAATCTTTTTACGTTAGACCTTACCCATGCTATGAACGTACACAAACATTGAGAGATGTTTTTTTAACATGCCCATCGCAGCACAAAAACACATAATAACATTTCCTAAGCAACACGGGTATTCCTATAGAACCTCATAGGATTCCGTAGAGCCCCTATAAAGTATTTTGCTCCTATAAAGCATTTTTATGACAATTTATTTTGTGATAACGTAAAGAGATCCCTCTCCTATACCCCTCCTCTTAAAACTGAGAGAACCCCAAAACTAAAACCCTAAAACTAAAACAATGCATTCTTGTAAGAGAACGCATTGATTGAACAAAATACCCTCGTATTATTCATGTTAAATAAAAATCCAGAATATCGAAAGATTTTCTCATGCCAAACCTGTTTTATGTTGTCGCAATCAAAACCACTCCTTTGCACGTCACAAGAAGAAGAGCTATGTGGGGAATGAAACTGTACAAGAAAAGACATGCTTCTTATGAACCATCTATAAATGTTAAGCACTGTAAAAACATGAGAGGTTGGCGAATGGTATGATGAGGCTGGTTCCTCTTTTATAATGAGGGGCTCAATGACTTTTATACACTTATACACCTCATAGAAGAATTTACCGTTATGCCATTCACGGACGACCGTCACGAAAAAAGGGGGCGTGCCTTAAGAGATATTTCTTTAAAGCGCAAGCGCGCAAATTGGCAGCATCAGTCTATTCCGTTTGAGGCGTTCATTATAACACAGGCCTTTCAGCCATTTTATGGGGCATAAATTATAGAGTCTTCCCTTCCCCCCACATCTCAAAGGACGAAGATTCCTACCAGCGTTATCTTATAAAAAACGCCTCTCGATAACTTCTTACTGCTGACCACTTATGTGACTCACTTCATAGACGCTAAAGATGCCCCCTGCCCTAAACACTCTTAAACAACGGTATTTTATGGTAGAATAGGATAAATTGATTATCCAAGAGCTTGCCTATATCTAGCATAGCCTGATCATTCTCATAGCCAAAAAACCGTACGATATAAAAAACAAGCGTTCTAGCGACAACAAGCGAAAGCCTATTCCCCTCAAAATCAGCCACAACCCATACCGTAATTCGAAATCAAGCGTCCATAAACTCAAGATCTTTTCTCATACTCAAAGAGAAATTAGGCAGAAAATACAAAATGAGTGAAAACAGAAAAAACACTCCAGATTGGTTTTCGTTACGCAATTCTGGTCATCAAAAATAGCAATACCACTCTAAATAGCGCCAGAAAGAAACAGTACTATCCTCTCAAAACATTCAAAGGCTGTTTTCAGCAATTCGATTTGTTTGTCCATTGGATTTTCATCACTCAAGTCACTAGCAACAGCCGTCTCCCATCCTGCCCGTAAATACTGTATGCGTGCCTCTAAACGCAGTGAATGAGCAACAAATTTGCGGAAAATTTCTGGGAGTTCATCCCAATGAGAGGTTTCAAGTTCTAAGGTCGATGTATGAAGGGAGACTTTGACGATTTCTTTTTTTATCTGTTCGGGTGACATTTCCCCTTCACGCAAAACAAGCAAACATCCTTTAAGAACGCCCAAAGGCTGTTTTCAGCAATTCGATTTGTTTTCCTACTGGATTTTCATCACTCAAGTCACTAGCAATAGCCGTCTCCCATCCTGCCCGTAAATACTGTATGCGTGCCTCTAAACGCAGTGAATGAGCAACAAATTGGCGGAAAATTTCTGGGAGTTTGTCCCAATGAGGGGTTTCAAGTTCCAAGGTCAGTGTATGAAGAGAGACTTTGACGATTTCTTTTTTTATCTGTTCGGGTGACATTTCCCCTTCACGTTCTGCCCGAAGAAGAAGGAGTTGAGAGGCAATCTGCATAAGTCGTGTACTTAAATACATCGCCTCTTTCGCATAGAGTGCAGAAACTTCTGCCGAAAGGGAACGGACCACGAGTTTCCCTTCTGCGTCAATATACGCTGCGGTTTTTTCAATCAGCGCCATTGTCTCTTCATAAAGACGATTAAAAGCATTTTCAAAAGCATTATGCTCAATCATGATAATAGGTTCATCATAGGGACGTTTATGTACGCTCACGCTTTTATACTCCAAGTATCAGCACAAAACCACACCACTCAACGAACAGAGTCTTAAAAAGTTTCTTTTATTGCTGTATAGAATGCTTTCTTTTGAAATGACTACCTCTTTTAAATTTTTTGCGCAACGCACTTTTTGTACTAAGGTTAACGCAGCCGAACAAGCACCATAGAAGCGTTTTTCTTATAAACGGATCAGTTTCCTTGAAAAAGCCCCCTGCAAAGTCCAACGTTTTTCACAATAATAGGCGACTCCAAATTGTAAAACAATACCCATTATTATTAAGAGGCTATCGGAAAAAAACGTTCCTGTCATCACTGTTTTTACAATTTGTCCAAACATTGCAAAAATGGTTCCGGTTACAAAGACTGGTAAAGGATATTTTCCTAAGATTGCTAAAGGATGTTTCTGAGATACATAAAACCATTTATTGACGCGTGGTAAAGAAAGAATGAGAAAAGATAATGCAAGAACATGGAGTAAACGGGGCAAGCTTAAAAAGGTTTTATTAAAATTGACCAACGGAGAAGACCAGCCCAACCATCCCAAAATGCCCCACCAATTTAAGCGAACCCATAACAGAGCCAACAAGAGATACATTGCTGCACAAACCAGCCAAAAAGACTGAAAAGCGATTTTTTTCCTTGTTTAAGTGCCAATAGGCTTAACGTGACAAAAGTAGTCAAAAGATACGCTCCATAGAGCTGAAAAGCTCTCTGCCAATATTTTCGGAGAATAAAAGCAAAAGGCTTCTGCTGTAAGCGTCCATGAAAACTCAATCCCAGCGAAATCCCTGAAAGCAAAACAAAAACTTCCGCAGAATCAGAAAAACCGAAATTTTTATGAGTTATATGCTCATAGAGAGTGCCAGGAATATGGTTGATGAAAATCGTCAACAGGGCTAAAGAACGAAAAACATCAATGCGTGTATCACGACAAAAAGGCTGCGCACTATGATTAACACCAGCGTGGTATTTCATAAACGGACTCCCACACGTAACAAAGCCCCTAAGTCACATAACCCCTAAGTCACATAATAAGTCACATAAAAAGAGTAGTTACTCTTCTTGCAAACAAGCATGAATAAGATGAAACTTTAACTTTGAAGAATCATTTTTTTCTAAGAAACAGAGATATGGCATGACACAACAAAAAAATAAACCGATTGAATCCCCTCTTTTTCCTCAATTGGTTTTAACACTCGATGTTCGACGCAACACCCCGCACGGCTTTTTGCGTCCAATTTTGCAAACAAAGTCCTTTGCATGCGTCATTCTTTATGATTCTGAAAAGCAAAAAGATGATGGCTCTTTTTTACAACAACAAGCGCAAATTTATGCAGAAGATATTCAAAACAATGACGCTGCTCTTCTCATCGCTGGTGACAGCCGCATTGCGGGACGCATAAAGGCTGATGGTTTACACATAGAAGATGATCTTAACGCCCTTGAAAGCTTTAAAAATCAGCAAAAGGAACAAAAAATCTTAGGATTTGGCAATCTACGCAATCGCCATAGTGCCATGCTTGCAGCAGAAACAAGTGTTGACTATCTCCTGTTTGGCAAATTAGGGGCTGATAAAAAAACCCAAGCGCACCCTCGTAATCTCCAATTAGCAGAGTGGTGGGCAGAGATTATGGAAACCCCTGCCATTATCCAAGCAGGAAGCGATTTTACAATGTTTGATGAAGCCTTAAAAACTGGATGTGAATTCATTGCTGTGGAAGAAGTTATTTTGGGGAACGACAACCCCTTAATATTGCTAAAAATGATGCAAGAAAAATGTGAAAACACCCCCTTGTAATATAGAGAGAGAATTTATAAATAAAGCGTTAACCTTTGCGTTGCTTACATAGAGCACATAGTGGAATATAAAAACAGTAGAAAAATTCGTTTCGTTCATTCATAATTCAATCAGATCGCTTTATCACGCAGTAAAATTTCCCATCATTTAGTCAAATTTTCCCACGTTTCAATCAACTAAATGAAAAGTGACGGTTTTTTTGTGCATAGTATAAAAAAATGGAATCATAAAGCTCTTTAAATTCAAATAGTTATAAAAATAACCCACCATTTTATATTAACAGCTAACAATATTGAAAGAATATGCACAGTGAAATATAGCGGAACGTTCGAAGACCTTAAAAATATAGTTAAAACAGCTGGATATAAAATCAAAGAAACTAAGTTTCTCTCACTTAATTCTTCTGGAGGATATCAGATCAAAACCTTCAATGGAGGCATACTTAACTGGTATGAAAATACAGGAACAATCAACTTTCAAGGCAAAGAAAATATAAAACAGAAGTTAATAGAAGACTTAGCAAAGCATATACAAGAAACATTAACGAATCCTTCCCTAAAAACTGCTTCCAACACCTCAAATAAAGAGATTTTTATCGTTCATGGTCATGATCATTATGCCTTAAAGGACCTTGAAAAGGCTCTTCTCAAGCTTGAGCTTAAACCATACATTTTACAAAATACGGGCGGTAATGGTTTAACCCTCATTGAAACTTTGAAAAAAGAAATTTGTAAAGGTTCTATAGGATTTGGCATTGTACTACTGACTCCCGATGATATTGGCTATGCCAAATCTGAAGGCAAACAAGCAGAACACCCCCGTGCGCGACAAAATGTTATTCTCGAGATGGGAATGTTAATCGCCATACTTCCTTTTGATAAAATAGCTATTTTATACAAAGAAGGCGTTGAAATCCCTTCAGATGTTAATGGAGTTTACTACCTTTCTTTTAAAGAACACGTAAAAGAGACATTTCCCCACCTTATTGAGCGCTTAAAAAAAGCGGAGGTCCCTTTTAATCAAGATGCAATTCCTCGTGCATTAAGTTCTATTTGAATAACGCTTACCTTTAGTTTTTAAAACGCCTTCCCCCAAGAAACATGGCACCCCACCACATCCCATAGAGCCCTCACGTTCTTTAAAGCCCCCTCACGTTCTTTAAAGACAAAGAAACGATTGCTCCCTGCTCTTGTTCAATAGCCCAAGCGATTATGCAAATTTTAATGAAGAGACTGCCTGTGAATTCATTGCCGTGGAAAAAATCATTTTAGTCCCTTTGATAAACGCGGATCTGATCTCATGATTTTGGTCATCGCTCCAGAGAGGTTGAAAGGTTGATAGTCTCTCATTAAAAAACACAACTCTCATTAAAAAACTATTTTTTATTGCCAACCTTCTGAAATTCCTTTATAAGTTAAAAGGTGTTTGGTCGCATACGCAACGACCAATAGGGATTCAAAAACCCGAAACCTAAACATGAATCGATCCCACTTTGTGGGTATCCCGGAATTCCGGGAGTTTTTGCTATGTCCAGGTGCTTACCAGCACTAAAAGCAAAAAAGCTGATTTAGGTTCAGTATTTTTGACTCCCGGAATACTTATGCGAGGGCGCTCGCAACCGGCGGGGAAAAATGCAAAATCAAAATCTTAATATTGATCTTTTTGTCGGCAAAAAAATTCGCTTGAGACGACAAATGCTAAAGATGTCTCAAAAAGCCTTAGGGCATGCTTTAGGGATAAGCTTCCAACAAGTTCAAAAATATGAAAACGGTTTAAATCGCGTAAGTGCAGGGCGGTTAAAGGAAATTTCCGATATTTTGAAGGTTCCCGTTTCCTTTTTTTATGCGGATATCATTACAAAACAACAGCCCCCTTATCATCATGATGAAATCGTCTCCAGCACAGAAGAATACCAACTGCTCAAAAAGTTTAGAGTTTTAACAACGGTAAAAAAGAAAGCCATTTTGCAGTTACTCTCTGATGAGAATACAACCTAAAATCATGCGATAGTGCACATCACGCTTTCAATGTCACCCCTTTTGTGAACGTTTTATTGCTTGAATAAAAAACATGCTGCCTTTCGCTGTACAAACTTATACGTACACTCTTTTTTATTACCATTCCTCTAAAAATTACTTTATGTTATTGAGAGATGTTTTGATTGCATACACAACAATAAAGAGAGCTCTAAAGCTTGAAATCTAAACATGAATCAACCCCGCTTTGCCGGTGTTCTGAAATTCCGGGAGTTTTTGCTCTGTCCAGGTGCTTTTCAGCACTAAAAGCAAAAAGGCTGATTAGGTTTCAGTATTTTCAAGCTCCCGGAATACGCATAAGGGGGCGCTGGCACTTGGCGGGGACAATGCAAACCAACACTCTTAATATTGATCTTTTTGTCGGCAAAAAAATTCGCTTGAGACGACAAATGCTAAAGATGTCTCAAAAAGCCTTAGGGCATGCTTTAGGAATAAGCTTCCAACAAATTCAAAAATATGAAAATGGCTTAAACCGTGTAAGCGCAGGGCGGTTAAAGGAAATTTCCGATATTTTGAATGTTCCCGTTTCCTTTTTTTATGCGAATATCATCACGAAACAACTGCATTCAATGTCACCCCTTTTGTGAACGCTTTATTGCTTGAATCAAAACATGCTGCCTTTCGCTGTACAAACTTATACGTACACTCTTTTTTATTACCATTCCTCTAAAAATTACTTTATGTTATTGAGAGATGTTTTGATTGCATACACAACAATAAAGAGAGCTCTAAAGCTTGAAATCTAAACATGAATCAATCCCGCTTTGCCGGTGTCCTGAAATTCCGGGAGATTTTGCTATGTCCAGGTGTGTTTCCACACTAAAAGCAAAAAAGCTGATTTGAGTTCAGTATTTTTGACTCGCGGAATACGCATAAGGGGGCGCTGGCACTTGGTGGGGGAAAATGCAAATCAACAAGCTTAATTAACGACATTTTCATTGGCAAAGAAAACACACTATATCATCTGCCCGAGCAAACAATATCCAATAAGAATAAGAAAAATAGTTATGCTTTATTGCTTGCATCAAAACCACACGACCTCTCATTAAAAACTATTTTTTATTGCCAACCTTCTGAAATTCCTTTATGAGTTAAAAAGTGTCTTGGTCGCATACGCAACGACCAATAGGGATCTAAAAACCCGAAACCTCGTACATCAAATTACCCCACTTTGTGGGTATCCCGGAATTCCGGGAGATTTTGCTATGTCCAGGTGCTTTTCTGCACTAAAAGCAAAAAGCTGATTCGAGGTCAGTGTTTTTAGACTCCCGGAATACTTATGCGAGGGCGCTCGCAACCGGTGGGGACAATGCAAAATCAAAATCTTAATATTGATCTTTTTGTTGGCAAAAAAATTCGCTTGAGACGACAAATGCTAAAAATGTCTCAAAAAGCTTTAGGGCATGCTTTAGGGATAAGCTTCCAACAAATTCAAAAATATGAAAACGGCTTAAACCGTGTAAGTGCGGGGCGGTTAAAGAAAATTTCTGATATTTTGAAGGTTCCCGTTTCCTTTTTTTATGCGGATATCATCACAAAACAACACCCCTCTTATCATCATGATGAAATCATCTCCAGCACAGAAGAATATCAGCTGCTCAAAAAGTTTAGAGTTTTGACAACGGTAAAAAAGAAAGCCATTTTGCAGTTACTCTCTGATGAGAATACAACTTAAAATCATGCGATAGCGTATACCTCGCTCTTATAACGCGACACGCTCTATAGAGCCTATATGTTCTCTTCATCAACATTCCGCGTTCTTCATTAGCAACTCATTACATATTTGAAAAGGACAACCTCATCATAGACGTTTTTTTGGGTGATAAGGGGATAAGCATTGATAATAGAAGAAAGCCTCTCTGGATAATTCTTTCATCATTGTTGTTTTAAAGTTGTTTAAAATAGGATTGTTTAAAACAGTCTGGTTCTTGTCGAGGTGTATATTAT
Source organism: Bartonella queenslandensis AUST/NH15 (assembly GCF_000312585.1). GTDB lineage: Bacteria > Pseudomonadota > Alphaproteobacteria > Rhizobiales > Rhizobiaceae > Bartonella > Bartonella queenslandensis_A. The sequence continues at coordinate 96,794 of NZ_HE998012.1, read as the reverse complement.
TTTTATAAACGTGCCTAAACCTAACTTAACTGAAAGAAAAAATAAGATAGCGATAAAACGCTTATATGGCTTGTAATGATGAAAGAAAAATGTGAAAATTCTGATTGGTAATGAGGAGGAAACATCGATGATCAAGAAAAGCGTTAAACTGCTTATCCTAAGTATAATGGGATTTGCAAATTCTGTTGTAAATTCTTCTGGAAACCTTGAAGAACTCTCAGATTTTGAACGCTCTTTCAATACGATTCAAGAATCTTCAAACTCAGAAAAATCTTTTCAACCCTTAAAAGCCGGCGACTATGACCAAGCCTATGACTATTACATCCAAGGTTATTATTTAAAAGCTTTTCGTGAAGCCCTCCGTCGTGCTGAAAAAAATGATCCTTTTGCCCAAACGCTTCTTGCCCGAATTTATATGGAAGGATGCGCGATTCCTATTGACGGCGCGCGCGCTGCTTTATGGTTTGAACGTGCAGCAAAACAGGGGGAGCCCCAAGCACAACTCCGCTATGGGCTTATGTTATTTGATGGTCATTTTGTCACCCAAAATCAAGAACTTGGTGAACAGTTTATTCGAAAATCTGTCAACGCAGGCGTTAAAGAAGCCTATTTTTATTATGGACAACTTCTTCTTTATAAAGTCTCACGTGAAAAACAAAATCTTCCCGGCGTCTCTTTTCAAAACCGCGAAAATGAAGCAATCGAGCAAGCTTTAAAATTGTACTTAAAAGGAGCCGCTCTTGGGGATGCTGAAGCTGCTTTTGCGGCAGCAAAAATTCTTTCCTTAGGCACTTTAAATCGCCCAAAGGATGATCGTAATGCCCGCAAACTCATGGAGGTAGCAGCTCAAAACAACCACTTAAAAGCTCAACTTTATTTAGCACAATGGCTTATACAGGGCCGTGGAGGAAAAACAGATTTTGAGCGTGCTTTTCATTTGCTGCTTCACAATGCCACTAATATGATCGCTCCAGCACAAATTTCTCTTGCAAGACTTTATCGAGACGGCATCGGAACAAAAGTGGATATAATCATGGCAGCAGCATGGTATATGCTTGCAAAGGAGGCAAAAATGCAAGCCCCTGATCTTGAAGTAATGCTCCAAGGTATGAACAACACACAACGAGAAAAGGCTCAAAAAGAAGCCATAAAGATCCTTCCTGTTTTTTAAAACCGCTGTAAAAAAGATACACACTGTCTGATCAAGTGTAACCGAAAAAACAAACAAAAAACATAACAGAAATTCTATACCTGCTAAAAAGCCAGCAAAAAGCATCTGATTTTGAAATAGAGTTCTCCCTCTTGACCGTCATGCCCCCATTTTCTTTACCTCATGAAAGTACAAACTGACACCATCATACGTTTTGTCAATTCTCAATATTGCAACAGCCCTTACCCCTTGAGAAAATTCATACCCTTGAGAAAATTCATAAAATATATTTTATTTTCATAAAAACGCTTGAGATAAATGCTCTTCTTTGCTTAAAAAAGATAAAGTTTATAGGAATTCTGGGAGATTTTGCACTGTCTAGGTGCTTTTCAACACTAAGAGAAAAAAGGTTGATTAGGTTTCAGTATTTTCAAGCTACCGGAATACGCATAAGGGGGCGCTTGCACTTAGCGGGGAACAATATAATCTCAAAATCTTAATATTGATCTTTTTGTGGGCAAAAAAATTCGCTTGAGACGACAAATGCTAAAAATGTCTCAAAAAGCCTTAGAGCACGCTTTAGGTGTAAGCGTTCAGCAAATTCAAAAATATGAAAAAGGCTTAAATCGTGTCAGCGCGGGGCGATTAAAGGAAATTTCCGATATCCTCAATATTCCAGTTTCCTTTTTTTATGCAGATGTCATCACAAAACAACATGCCCTCTCTCCTCACGATGAAGTCATCTCCAGCATAGAGGAATATCTGTTTCTCAAAAGATTTAGAACATTCACTTCGATAAAGCAAAGAGCCATGCTACAGCTCATCGCTGATGAGAACGCAAGCGAATATCATACTATAGGACGCACCATACTCTGTTCTTGCCTTACACACCTTAACGGAAAGAAATCCCTTCCCGATCTTGTTGGCAAACAAGCTGACTTCTCAGAACGGGACTCATTGCGCTTCCCATTTCATGGTATTCATGACACAGGATTATCCGGACAAGTTCCGTCTTCACATATTCACCACGCATTCTCATAAACAACACCTCATGGTTTTACAGAACCTCTATCATTAATCCCAATAATATTTTACGATACAATGAAATAAAATTTCCCCAAAACCCCAAAAAATTTTGCACAAATTTTTAAAAAGCTTGCGTCTAAGCGCTTTTTATGATCTTGCAAAGAACTGAAAAATAAAAATACATAAAGGTCCTTTTGCACTTAAGTTTTTCTCTTTGCAACAACCATAAGCAAGGAAGTCCGAGCAAAAACAATGAAGTGCACACAAAGGGACCATGCAAGAAACAATGAGAAAGCCGCAAGGCTAATAAGGGAATTTGAGCCCAAAATAACAAAAGCGCTCAGTGTTAAAGGCAGCAAAGAAGAGCGCCATAAGGACAACAGAAGAGCTCTTTTTGCAAGAATGGAATTGGATAGAAACGATGAAAATTAATGGCAATGAAATTCGTCCTGGTAATGTGATCGAGCATCAAGGAAGCTTGTGGGTTGCGGTAAAATGTAATGCCGTTAAACCAGGAAAAGGTGGTGCATTTAATCAAGTTGAAATGAAAAATTTACTTGATGGTACAAAACTCAATGAACGCTTTCGTGCGGCTGAAACGGTTGAACGCGTGCGTCTTGAACAAAAGGATTTCACCTTTCTTTATCAACAAGGGGATGCTTTGGTCTTTATGGATTCAGAATCTTATGAACAACTTGAACTCCAAAAGGACTTTGTTGGTGAACGCGCCGCTTTTCTCCAAGATGGGATGACTGTCACGGTTGAACTTTATCAAGAAAAGCCTATTGGCATCTCACTTCCTGATCAAGTTGCTGTCACGATTGCAGAAGCCGATCCAGCACTTAAAGGGCAAACGGTCACCGCTTCTTATAAACCAGCTATTCTTGAAAATGGTATTCGTATTCTTGTCCCCCCTTTTATGAATGCCGGTGAACGTATCATTGTCGACACCAACGAGTTGATTTATTTGCGCCGTGCAAATGAAAAAGATAAATAAAGGAATACAACATGACCCATTCTGCAATCATGAATGTCATGGTGCAAGCTGCAATGAAAGCAGGGCGTTCGCTCGTGCGTGATTACGGTGAAGTGCAAAATTTGCAAGTGTCTTTAAAAGGTCCTTCAGATTACGTCAGCCAAGCCGATCGCAAAGCGGAAAAAATTATTTTCAATGAACTGAGCAAAGCACGCCCCAAATTTGGTTTTCTGATGGAAGAGTCTGAAGAAATCATTGGAGAAGATTCCCAACATCGTTTTATTGTTGACCCTTTGGATGGCACCACAAATTTTCTCCATGGTATTCCTTTTTTTGCTGTTTCCATTGCTTTAGAAAGCCAAGGCAAAATCGTTGCGGGTGTCATTTACAATCCCGTGAGTGATGAACTCTTTACCGCAGAACGCGGCAGCGGTGCTTTTTTTAACGACCGGCGCAGTCGTGTTTCTGCACGGAAAAGATTAGAAGATTGTGTCATTGCCACGGGCATGCCTCATTTGGGACGCCCCGGCCATGGAACTTACCTTATTGAATTGCGCAATATGATGATGGAAGTTGCTGGACTTCGCCGTTTTGGTGCTGCTTCTCTTGATTTAGCTTATGTTGCTGCTGGAAGAATTGATGGATATTGGGAAGACAACTTGCAAATTTGGGATATGGCTGCTGGAATATTGATGGTCCGTGAAGCCGGAGGTTTTGTCACCGATAAAGAAGGTGGTGATGATATATTCCGCAAAAAGAACATCATTGCCGGCAATGAGCACATTCGTACCAAGTTAGAAAGAACCCTCAAAAAAGGCATTTAGCTCTTACATTGAAGTCTTAAAAAGGGGCAATCTCAAAAAGGGGGCTTTTTAAAAAGCAATACGAGCGCCCCCATCTGAATATTCCTCCATCACACAACCTCTCTCTTATCACATTGCGCAATATGATGATAGAAGTTGCGCAATGTGCTGATAAAAGCCGCAAAACTTCACCGTTTTGGCTTTGCTGCTCTTGATTGAGCTTATCCGCTAGTCGAGCCGAGCACTTTTGGAAAGAAAACCTGCAAATTTGCAACAAAACGACCGGCATATATGGCTCACAAAACCGGTGGTTTTGTTACCGATAAAGAAGGCGGTAACGATATATTCCGCAAAAAACATCATCGCCAGCAATGAACATATTCGCACTAAGTTCGAAAAAAATTCAAAAAAGGCATTTCTCAGCCTATTTATCGGCTCTTTTGCCATAAGCCAGCACCATCACACACTTGTGCCACTCTCCAATGTTGCTGCAGCCCTTGAAATTTGAGAGGATTCATAAAAAGCCATTTTCCTTCTCAAGTATTTTACGCCACACGAGACTTTCCCGCTTGGGATATGCAAGAAACATCGTTTTGATTGGTTCACCATACACAGGTTTGAAATAAGAAAATTTTATGATTTTAGAAGCTCTCATTCAACGTAGAAAACAATGAATTACCCTTATAAATCAACGTGAAGGTGCTGTTATAAAAAGAGCTCTCTCCTGCAATCCATAGAAATTAACTTGGCATCGTTTTATATTCTACATAAAGAAAGCGTTTTTATAAAAAATGCTCCACCTCAAGCAGGGAAAAGAACAGCCAGAATTCAAAAAGAAAATGCCTCAATTTTTACCCCCTTTTTTCGTCTTAATTCTTATCCCTCTTTTTTTCATGAGCCCTTAAATTAATAATCCTCTGCCTGTAAAACGTTGTATTCACATCCAAGAAGGCTGCTCTTGTATCAAGATCCCTTATTCGGGTGAAAATTGCAATTTTGCAAGATAAGCATAAACGCCATTTTTTGCGACAAGTTCGGCATGGGTTCCTTCTTCCACAAGGGCGCCTTTATCCATCACAAGAATACGATCCGCTTTTAAAATGGTTGCCAAACGATGCGCAATCACCAATGTTGTGCGATTTTGCATCAACCCTTCTAAAGCATCTTGCACGAGCTTTTCACTGTTTGCATCTAAAGCGGATGTTGCTTCATCCAGAAGCAAGAGGGGTGCCTTTCTTAAAATCGCCCGTGCAATAACAATGCGCTGCTGTTGCCCCCCAGAAAGCATGATCCCACGTTCTCCCACTTGCGTATCTAAACCATCAGGTAAAGATTCAATAAATTCAAGTGCATTGGCTGCTTTAGCGGCAGCAAGAATTTCTTCTTCCAGAGCATTTTCAGTTCCAAAAATAATATTATCACGCAATGTACCATCAAAAATGGCGACATCTTGCGGAACATAAGAGATTGCCTCACGTAAATCTTGCAAAGAAAGACGATCAATTTCCATACCATCCAAGCGAATTTTTCCACTTGTCGGATCATAAAAACGAAGGATCAAAGAAAAAATGGTACTTTTTCCTGCCCCTGAAGCTCCAACAAAAGCAACTGTTTCGCCTGCTTTGATAGAAAATGAAAGCGAGCGTAAAATCTTTTCTTGTGGTCTAGAAGGATAGGTAAAATCAACATGATCAAAAATAAGTTCACCTCGAACAGGATGCACCAATGATAAAGGATTTTTAGGAGCTAAAATCATAGGCTGTTCTTGTAACAATTCAGCAAGCCGTTCAGCAGCGCCTGCTGCTTGAATGAGTTCTGCCCCCAATTCTGATAATTGCGCAAAGGTTGAGGCTCCAAAAACCGCATAAAGGACAAATTGCCCTAATGTCCCCCCCGTCATCGTCCCATTCAAAACATCACGCGATCCAATCCATAAAACAGCAACCACACTGCTAAAAACCAAAAAAATTGCAAAACCGGTAAAAAAGGAACGCAAAATTACAGAAGCCCGCGCTGTCTGAAAGGCGCGTTCTATCATCTGTGAAAAACGTGTCGCAACAAGTTTTTCAGCAGTAAAAGCTTGCACCGTGCGAATAGCGCTGACCTGTTCTGTCGCAACAGTATTGGCATCAGCGAGGCGATCTTGCGCTGTACGCGTACGCGCACGAACTTTACGCCCAAAAACCACCAAAGGAAGTGCCACAATAGGAATAGCAGCCAAAACCAGCAAAGATAATTTAGCATTGGTGATCACCATCATCACAACAGCTCCGATCACGATAATCAGTTGACGCAAAGCGGTAGAGGCGGTCGAGCCAACGGCCAATTTTATTTGTGTCGTATCTGTTAGAAGTCTTGAAACAATCTCGCCTGAATGCGACCGATCAAAAAAAGCAGGAGAAAGTTTCATAATATGGATAAACACATCACGCCGTAAATCAGCAACAATCCGTTCTCCCAATGTGATAACACAATAGTAACGACAAGCTGAAGAAAATGCGAGAATCAAGGCTAATAAAAACAAAATGCCAAAGTAAAAATTGATATGTCCATGGCTTGAGCGAGAAAACCCATGATCAAACATTTGTCGGATCGCTATGGGTAAAACTAATGTAACAAGGGCGGCAACAGATAAAGCAAAAAAGGCAAAGATGAATAACCAACGATAGCGCAAAAGATAAGGAAAAAAAATAGCAAGCGAAGAAAAGGAAGATTTCTCAAGAGAGGATTTTGTAGATTTTTCTGAATGACGATATAATTTCATAAAACTTCTCTCACTATATTAAAAGATTCATAACACTTGACAAAATGATGTATCTTGAACACTTGTTTTTTAATGCGTGCTCAGCTATAGGAATAAATACTTTAAATCAATGTATCAAAAAGACAAAGGAAGCGCACTTAAAAAAATCGAGTAAGTGTTCTTTCATTCTATAAACGTAAAAGGTTTGACGCATGAAAGCGAATATTCATCCTAACTATCACAAAATTACCGTTGTTATGACGGATGGAACTCAATATACAACGCGCTCCACTTGGGGAAAAGAGGGGGATACGCTCAATCTAGATATTGATCCAAGAACGCATCCAGCCTGGACAGGTGGGTCCCAGACACTTGTAGACCGTGGTGGTCGCCTTTCTAAGTTTAAAAATCGTTTTGGTAATATTGGTATGTAAAATTCTCATTCTCGTGGGGCACAAAGATTTTAAACAAAACGATTACCTCATTAAGCGCGTGTTTTTTTGTACTGTCAAAGAGTGCATTTTAAAGATTCATTCAAAAATGCATCCAACAGAAAGAGATAGAGCTCAATTTTTTATAAATCATAGTGGCTGCGTTTTTTAATTCAAAAATCGTTTTGAAATACGAGCGTAAACCTTTTCCCATAGAGTATAAAGACTTCCAATAAAATAATTGCAAACAGTTCATATTTTTCGAACTGAAAATGCTATGGAAGAATAAATTCTCGCCGCAGCTAAAGCGGAAAATGCACTTGAATTTATTCAAGCTTTACCCGATGGTTTGGAGACACAAGGAGGAAAAGGTGGGCCCATACTTTCTGGGGGGCAAAAGTGGTGCATCGGTATTGCAAGGGCGATTTTAAGAAAGGCACCATGAAAAGCTTTCCCCTTATATTATAGAGCCGCGTGAGAAAGACAAAACAAGCCGTTTTTGTATCTTAAGTCAAAGGCAACGTTAGGCATCCCTATAATGGTTGCCTTGATCTTAAGAATAAAGGCTTGTTAATTCCTTCATTAAATGCAAATTTTATGTCATGTTTTGGAGAGCGATTATTAAGAATTTGAGAAGCTGTCCGACTCTCATTTTAATTTGTGTGCAAACGAAGTGCGCTCTCTTATTCAAAGAGAATAAATTCATACTCAGCAGGTGCTAAACGTAATAAGAGAGCCTCATAACCCCACATAGCATACAGACAGCAAACAGAAAAAACGCCTTCACCAATTGTTAAAAGTAATGTGAGCGATATCCCATCTTCATCTGCCGTTGCTTCGCGGCGTTGTAAGAGGTATCCGAAAAAAAGAAAAAGCACGCTATTCCACTCCCAGCCACAAAGAAGCTCAGTACCCTATGAACCAGTCCACGCATGTTGAACATGATAAGAAAAATTGTGAAAATAAACACTTTCCATATCACAACTAATATTATACGTACTATATTGAATATTTTACGTATTATAGTTGAAGAAATGCTCTTTTTTGCGTCTGGATTTTCTTCTTTAATATCGCTCTTGTTAGCAGATATGCCGTTCACGACTCCCCCCTCTATTCTTCAGTCATTCTACTATAAAGATGAACTATTTTTCCATTATAGCATCACAAATACAAGAAAAATGTATTCATTCTAATAAAATGACATACATTTTATTGAGATGCAAATCCATTTTTGTTAGCAAAAGCTGTTAAATCCCTTCGTTAATAAAAAGATTCCCCCTTGAAGAGGAAGCTATCCTGATACACAAAAGCTTCATAAACTGTATGTCTAATCCAATCAGAAATCACAGCTCTTCAATCTACCCGCTTCCTCAACCTTTGAGACTGCAATCAAATGGATTCTGCTGATGACAAGCAATGATAACATGAAAAGGAGAGAATATCGCACGGTCAAATTCTTCTCAATATAGTATCAGTTTTATGATTATAGTATCAGTTTTATGATTTTCACTTAAAAAACAAGGGCACACCTCATGAGTCACAACACAACTAAAATACTGCGCATTCATAAATTTCCTTTAAAGTACTTTCTCTCCTTCTTACAATCGCACCTCTCCCGCAATCTTATCTCTCGATGCAATTCATAAAAACTTTTAAAATATCCAAGGAAAAAACTCTCTGAGAAAGCTTTCAAACCTAAAACGTCCTCACCATTTTTATCATGATGAGAACATCCCAAATCCCGCAGAAACATGCAAAATCTTCCCGCATTTAGGCATAGAGTTTGTGCGTCAAGCGCTCACCTTTTCCTACTCTTTTGTCTATTGTCCTAGAGCTGCAAGATGATTCATCCGAGCACGATGACAAAATGCCTTTTGTGCAACAGCAATATTTTCGTCTTTTCCAGCCCATACTTTTAAAGCAGCCGCTTGCAATGCGCGTCGATCAAGAAAAGGTCAATTTCCAAGGCAATGGCCCCATAGAATTCATGGCCGATAAATGCGCCGTTGCTTCTTGATCAGATTGCCCGTAAGAC
>NZ_HE998012.1:79730-87206 GCF_000312585.1 Bartonella queenslandensis AUST/NH15 | reverse complement strand
TTAAGTTCCTGACATAAAGCAGCATAACGCGCAAGAGCTTGTGCATTTTGATTGATAGCGCCTCTTGTTGGCAAAGTATCTGCATTAATAGCAATCACCGCCCGCCATTTAGCAAAACGCGCTCCCAAAGTATAATAATCTTTTAACCGATCACGAAGACCATCCAACCCTTCGGTAATTGTCTCTTGGGGAAAAGCGGCCAATGGTTTAGCACCCGTATCAACTTTAATTCCTGATAACGCCCCTGCATCATGAATAAGATCTGTCAACATTTGCCCTGTTGATGCTTTTTGTCGAATGGTTTCATCAAATAAAATCACCCCAGAGATAGCGTTTTCCATAGCTTCTTTTGCACTAAAAAGCATTTCACGGTAAGCACGACGCCTATCTTCATTGGATTCAACACCAATGCTTTCAAAACGCTTTCCAATGGTCGCCGTACTTTCATCTGCCGCTAAAATACCTTTACCCGCCTGCACAAGAGAAAGTGCAATATCTTCAAGCCGTTCAGTCATAAAAAAATTCCTCTTTATTTTCTCTATTTTTTCTTAAAATTTTCCAAAAGTGCGCAATACGCTTAAACTCACCTTACGCAACACACAGCTTTAAAGCCTTTAAAGCTGTTTTTCAAATAAACCCTTTAAGCCTGCATAAGAGCAAGAATACCGGGCAAAACCTTCCCTTCCATCCATTCTAAAAAAGCCCCTCCAGCAGTCGAGAGATAAGTAAAATCATTGGCAACCCCAGCATGGTTAAGAGCAAAAACCGTATCGCCTCCTCCAGCAATTGAAACCAATTTGCCCATTAAACTCCGTTCTGCTGCATGACGTGCAACGGCAATTGTTCCCTTATCAAAGGGAGGCATCTCAAAAACACCAAGGGGTCCATTCCACACGAGGGTTGAAGCTTTATCTATCACGGTGTTGATATGGGCAATAGAGCGCGTCCCAATATCTAATATCATGCCATCTTCAGGAATATCGCCAATATCATACAGACGATGCGGTGCATCTTTTTCAAAACGAAATCCAACGACAGCATCCACAGGAAGCAGAAGTGTACAGTGACACTCTTGTGCTTTTTTAATAATTTTTTTTACCGTTTCCATCAATGCATGTTCACACAATGACTTCCCCACATGGATACCTTGCGCGGCTAAAAAACTGTTAGCCATCCCGCCCCCAATCACCAAGGTGTCGACTTTTTCCACCAAATGATTGAGAACAAAAAGCTTACTGGAAACTTTCGCCCCTCCCACAATGGCAACGACAGGATGCGTTGGATTTCCAAGCCCTTTTTCTAAGGCCTGCAACTCAGCTTGCAAAGAGCGCCCCGCATAAGAGGGCAACAAATGCGTTATTCCCTCCACCGAAGCATGGGCACGATGAGAAACGGAAAAAGCATCATTGACATAAAGATCCCCATTATGCGCCAAAGCCTCTGCAAAAGAACAATCATTCTTTTCTTCACCGGCATAAAAACGAACATTTTCAAGCAGTAAAATACCACCATTTTGTAATGACTCAATCGCCACCTGCACCGCCGAGCCAATACAGTCAGGAGCAAAAGTAATCGGCTGATTAATGATTTTTTCCAATACTTCTACAACAGGACGGAGTGAAAATTCTGGTTCTACCTTTCCTTTAGGACGACCACAATGAGAAAGCAGAATAAGTTTAGCACCACGCTTTTGTAGCTCAACGAGCGTTTCTTTATGTCGTACAAGACGCGTCTCATCACAAACTTTGCCCAGTGCCATAGGAACATTAAAATCTACACGCACAAGAACACGTTTGCCCAAAACATCAACATCATCAAGTGTACGAAATCCCATCACTGCTTCCTCTTCACTTTCCATTGTTTCAAATAACAACGCATCAAGCAAACCTACTCACTTTTTCCCACTTACCCCCTCTTTGTTTTTGCATGGCACATCTTTTCTTTTGCACGAAAGAGCGCTACGACAGCTTCCCTTCTCTCCCCTATGCTTGGAAAAGCCAAAACCTCTATCATCAAGTGTACACAAACCCAACATCGTTGTTATCTTCACATCCCATTGTTGCAAAACAAATGCATTGGCTCAATTTGATTTCCATTCAAGCTTCCTTTTACTTTTATGCAAAAGAGTTTACACTTTTCGTCTTTTTTACGTTGTCTCATCGAGATCTTATTTTTCACATTTTACGCTTTCATGCGGCTTTTAAAAACACATATTGCTCCACACCAAAACAAAACGCATCATCAATCTTTTAACAGCATTTGTTTCCTAGCACACAAGACAACACACTTTATCCGCTTTTCTCACAATTGTATAAAACGAGGCTTTTTCTTATAAGAAAAGGACCCGAAGGTCCTTTTTTCTACACTGTCTTGGCAAAAGCCACAGCCGTATCACTCATACGGTTAGAAAAACCCCATTCATTATCATACCAAACCAGAACACGACAGAGCTTACCATCAATCACCTTGGTTTGATCATTGTGGAAAATAGCTGAATGAGGATTATGATTAAAATCACAACTCACAAGCTTTTCCTCTGTATAGTCTAAAATTCCCTTTAAGGGACCGCGTGCTGCAGTTGCAATCGCTGTATTAATTTCTTCAATCGTTGTGGAACGCTTAGCGGTAAATGTCAAATCCACCACGGAAACATTTGGTGTTGGAACACGGATCGACACACCATCGAGCAAGCCTTTTAATTCTGGCAAGACCAATCCCACAGCTTTTGCTGCTCCTGTTGAGGTAGGAATCATCGAAAGAGCTGCCGCACGCGCCCGATAAAGGTCACGATGCATGGTATCCAATACAGGTTGATCACCCGTATAAGAATGAATTGTTGTCATAAATCCCTTTTCAATACCCACCGTGTTGTGCAACACTTGTGCAACAGGGGCTAAGCAGTTGGTTGTACAAGAAGCATTTGAAACAACGCGATGCTCATTATTTAAAAATTGATGATTAACCCCGTATACCACGGTAAGATCCGCTCCTTCAGAAGGAGCAGAAACAAGCACACGCTTTGCCCCCGCATCCAAATGAGCCTTTGCTTTGTCACGAGCAGTAAAAATGCCCGTACATTCCAAAGCAATATCGATATCTAAATCTTTCCAAGGCAATTGTGCAGGATCACGCTCTGCGCATACCTTTATTAAACCACTCCCCACATCAATGGCATCCCCCACCACCTTAACATCCCCAGGAAAACGCCCATGAATTGAATCATAGCGCAACAAATGGGCATTTGTTTCCACCGATCCTAAATCATTAATTGCAACCACTTCAATATCTTTTCGTCCACTTTCTATAAGAGCACGTAAAATATTGCGTCCAATACGACCAAACCCATTAATTGCAACACGAACTGTCATTTCACATGTTTCCTCATCTCATTTTTAAAGCACAACAAATGGGCATCTTCCAACCCCAAACTATGAATTCCCAACACGTCAATATCTCGATCAATGACTGACGTATCCACAATAATGCACAACATTATCCACAACACTGTACAAAATAGGATGTTCTACAACCACCCCCACTCATGACAACACAAATTGTCATTTTGTCTTTTCCTCTTCGATCTTTTCCAGCTCTTTTTCAGCGGTAGCAACGACATTTTCCCAAGTAATACCAAAATGCGCATAAAGGTCATCAATTGTTCCACTTGCACCAAACCCCTCCATGCCAATAAACACACCATCACAGCCAATAAAACGGTCCCATCCTTGGGCAACAGCAGCTTCAATCGCGATTTTAATCGGCGCATCTCCAATGAGAGCCTTTTGATAGGAGCAAGATTGTTGAGAAAAGAGTTCAAAACAAGGGACAGAAACCACACGCGTTGGGATACCTTTTTCTTCTAAGACTGTATGTGCTTTTACCGCAATTTGCAATTCTGAACCGGAAGCGAACAAAGTCACTTGCGCCTCATCACTAGCCGTTAAAAATTCATAAGCACCAAGCATACAGAGATTTTCTTCTTCATACTCTTGACGCAAAAGCGGTAGATTTTGTCGACTCAAAGCCAAAGTAGAAGGCGTCCCGCATGCTTTCAAAGCCAATTGCCAACACTCGACTGTTTCCATAGCATCAGCAGGACGGAACACAAGATGATTAGGCATAGCACGCAAGCAAGCTAAATGTTCCACGGGTTGATGGGTCGGACCATCCTCCCCAAGACCAATAGAATCATGGGTCATGACATAAATCACCCGCAACCCCATGAGAGAAGACAAACGCATAGCAGGACGCATATAGTCAGAAAAGCATAAGAACGTCCCTCCATAAGGAATAAAGCCCCCATGAAGAGCTATCCCATTCATTATAGCGCCCATTGCATGCTCACGAATACCATAATGAAGATATCGCCCTGAAAAATCATCCGCAGAGATAATTTCCATCTGACTGCTTTTTGTATTATTGGATCCCGTCAAATCGGCAGACCCCCCAATAGTCTCACTCACGACTTCATTGATCACTTCAAGAGCCATTTCCGAAGCTTTACGCGTAGCAACCACAGGAGACTCTTCAATGAGTTTCTGTTTATAAGCATCGATAGCGCCATCAAATCCACCCAATAGATCACCACGCATCAATCTTTCAAACTCGACCCGTTCTGAGACAGGAAGAGCAGCCAATTTTTCTTCCCACTTTTGTCGCTTTTTAGCGGCATTAAGCCCTGCTAAACGCCAATTATCGAGAATATCGGCTGGAATAACGAAAGGCTCTGCCTCCCACCCCAAGGCGATACGGGTCTCAGCAATTTCTCGTACACCTAAAGGGGCTCCATGAACTTTATTGGTTCCAGCTTTATTCGGTGCTCCAAAACCGATTGTTGTTTTACAAGCGATTAAAGTTGGTTTATCAGAATTTTTCGCCTCTTCAATGGCATGTGCAATGGCTGTTTGGCTATGTCCATCGACTTTGAGCGTATTCCAACCAGATGCCTTAAAACGCGCACATTGATCTGTGGTATCCGCAAGAGAAATTTCTCCATCAATAGAAATATTATTATCATCCCACAACACGATAAGCTTATGAAGTTTTAAATGCCCAGCCAAAGAAAGTGCTTCTTGCGAAATCCCTTCCATCAAGCATCCATCCCCCACCAATGCATAAGTATAATGGTTGATAAGATCGCCAAAACGAGCATTTTGCAGACGTTCTGCAAGAGCCATCCCCACAGCATTAGCCAACCCTTGTCCGAGAGGTCCAGTTGTTGTTTCAATTCCTGCCGCATGCCCATATTCTGGATGTCCCGCAAGCTTTGCGCCTAATTGGCGAAAATTTTTGAGATCCTCAATACAGATATCTTCATAACCAGAAAGATACAGCAAAGCATAAAGCAACATCGATCCATGTCCTGCTGATAACACAAAACGATCACGGTCCGGCCAACGAGGATTTTTAGGATCATGAGCAAGGAATTGTGTATAAAGAACCGTAGCAATATCGGCTGCCCCCATTGGCAAGCCCGGATGACCAGAATTTGCTTTTTCAATCGCATCAATAGCAAGAAAACGGATAGCATTGGCCATCTGATTCTGTTGGAGGGTGTTTGTCATGAATGATCGACCATTTCGTTAAATACGTTATTCTGTTGCTTTTTCCGTATTCTCTTAAAATTCCTTAAGAAATACTCTTTTTAACCACCTTTTAACCATCAGCATGAAACTTCTTGTCACCACTTCAATATATTAATAACAGTCCCCTCACGCATCCTGTATATCCATGTCATTTATGCCAATACGCGTAAAAAATCCAGCTTTTAATTTATATCTATCCCCTGCTTTGCTTGCTAAAATATCTTACATACTTAAAAATAAAATACACACAATACGAGAATGTAAGTGATTCGTTTTTGCATAACGCATTGATAAAGGATACAATTACCCAAAGGACAAAAGCAATGAACCAAGAGACTACGGTTCTACAAGATGCTCTAGAGCACCTAGAAAAAGCACTTAGAACCTTAGAGATCACCATAATAAACCGCAACGCCGTTATTGATAAAAATAACGAATGGGAAGAAGAAATTCAACGAATGAATGCTGACCGCAGCCATCTTGCCCAAGCGCTTGACAAAGCTGAAGCCCAAATTGAACGCTTAGAATCTGTTAACAAAGAAGTTTCCAAACGCCTTATTAAAGCAATGGAAACGATTCGTATCGTCATTGATAGATAAAGGTTTGAATGTATGGAAACAGTTTCCGTTACCATTGATGGTAAAAATTATCGCATGGCTTGTAATAAAGGACAAGAACGTCATCTTATTGCGCTTGCCGCTCAATTGGATCAATACATCACCCATTTAAAGAAAAATTTTGGTGAAATTGGCGATCATCGTTTATCGGTTATGGCTGGCATAATGATTATCGATGAAATGGAGGAAATAAAACGAGAAAATAAAAAGTTACAAGAAGACTACAATGCTCTTTTACGCCTTCACAATGAAAGAGACCGCACCATGGGAAAAATTATGCGTGATACCACACAACGCATTGAAAATCTCACCAATCAATTGCTCAAAGATGATCAAAACAGTACAAACATTCAAGAACAAGAACAGGAAGACTTCTAAAACATACAACAGCGCCATAATAAACGTGCGATTTTATTTGCCTCCCCTCATAGGATAAAAATTCTTAAACCCACACCCCTAAACAATCCGATTTTTTATCGAGAGGATTCCACTGACAAATCACACATAATTAACTTAAGATCCGATCAAAAAACCGTGTTTCGAATATTTCGCTGACACACAAACACTTCATACATCAAAGAAGCAGCCTTATATTACCGCGTTTCCAATGATGGATCGCCCACAACAAGTGTCCAAAACCAACATCCCAAAAATCAATATCATTGTAAAAAGAAATCATATCGATGATCGATCCAACAATGCATAAAGCCTATTATTTTTTACATAAAAGCAATGCATGAAAAGCATATTTTTTAAACACATTCATCCATCACTTTATTCTCATGCCATACCAGCATAACTTTTTGGGCCTCATAATTTTATTCAATTCTGTTTGCAAAAATTTCATCCACTCATAAAAGCTTAAAATGATAAAATTTTTAAAGCTCTCAAACAGCACAAGAATGAGCCCTCATGATCAATAAACAATCGCGCTCGTAAAAGATTAATAAAGTGATCCCTAAGATGCCTTAATGAAATAAAAAGAGGATCTCCTATTAAATGCTCCACCATAAAAGCCACTTTCTCAGAACTAAAAACAAAATCAATAGACCACATCACCACATCTACTCTACTCCCATCATCAAACCTCATGCCCAAACGAAATGCCGTGCGGTTTCCCCAATAGGAGATAACGCAATAATCGATCTATGGGAACGTTCACGAGAGGTGCGCAACCCCGTTGTTCCTAAAATCGGTTCAAAAATGCATGAAAAAATACCAAGCGTAAACCGCTCAAATCCCCTTCGTGCCATCTTGAGAAACAGAAGCAATAC
>NZ_HE998012.1:70558-79303 GCF_000312585.1 Bartonella queenslandensis AUST/NH15 | reverse complement strand
GGGAGATAAAGCAATAATCGGTCTATTGGAACGTTCACGAGAGGTGCGCACCCCTGTTGTTCCTGAAGCCGTATAGGCAACGATAGCTGATAACGCAAGTGTTTCAGCAATCTGACGCGCTGCAAGAGAAATCGCATCGGTTCCTGTTGATTCTGGAGCAGGATGTTGAGCCCCAACCTGAGCGGCATAAGTGTGATCTTGTTCGATTTGCCGCGCGATTCGGTCCATCATAAGCACCGCTTCTTCCGGATAACGACCAGAAGCAGATTCAGCCAACAACATCACCGCATCTGTTCCAGCATAAACCGCCGTAGCAACATCTGAGACTTCTGCGCGTGTCGGAACAGAAGATGTGATCATTGACTCGAGCATTTGTGTTGCCACCACAACCGGTTTTCCAGCTAAACGACAAGATTTTATTAACTCCATCTGAAGCGCAGGAATCCTTTCCAGAGGCATTTCCACACCGAGATCACCCCGTACAATCATAATACCATCACAGATTTCAATAATCTTCTCTATATGCTCCAAGGCTTGAGGCTTTTCGATTTTAGCCATCAAAGACACCTTGCTTTTCGTCAACTGACGCACCGCTATAATATCTTCTGGACGCTGAATAAAAGAAAGAGCAACCCAATCAACAGGCTGCTTTAACAAAGCCTGAAGATCCTCTTTATCTTTTGAGGTTATCGAATCAAAAGGCAAAATTGTATCGGGAAAACTCACACCTTTTCGATCAGAAATACGGGTTCCAGCAACCACGCGACACTGAACAAAATGATCATCACATACTTCAGCGCGCAGTTCCACCCTTCCATCATCAATCAACAACCGATCCCCTGGTTTAATAGCCGAAAAGACATCCTCATGAGGGAAAAAAACACGCTGTGCATCACCAGCCACATCACGATGATCTAATGTAAAGCTTTGCCCAACACGCAAATCTTCTTGGCCTTTGGCAAAACAACCAATACGCAGTTTTGGTCCCTAAAGATCCACCAAAATACCAATAGGCCGTTGAGCGCTTTTTTCAATCTCCCGTATAGACTTGACCAAATCAGCCAGTGTATCACGATCTGTATGACTCATATTAAGGCGAAAAACATCTGCCCCCGCCCTAAAAAGCTTCTCAATCATTAAACGAGAAAAAGAAGAAGGACCAAGAGTCGCAATAATTTTTACTTTACGGGCACGTTTCACGGTGGAGAACTTCCTGAAAAAGAAGGGACAACTGAATTGTTGAACAAAGAATCATCCGTCAACTGTACCATCCAACTGGTTTGATTACCGGTATCGATTTCCTGAAACTCAGCCTTTTGATATCCTCGAGGAAAACAATCATGAACTCCTTGAATGGTAAATTGGCTATCTTGCACGCACATGGTCACAGAGCCTGCCCAGGTTCCTTTTTTTTGTGCCCCTTCCGCATAAAAATAATAAAACCGCGAGGCAAGAGGTCCTTCGATGAGGGTTTTACATTCTGTCACGGGAACCACCCACCAGCCTTCGCTCACCCACCCTGAAAACGTGCGATATCCAAGAGCAACCCCTACAGACTGCTGCGTTGTATTACACACCCTAAAGTCAGCTTTTGCACAAACACCAAGAGAAAACAAAAGCAAAATACTCAAAAGAAAAACCTTTAATCTTTTCTGAAGCGCCCAATATTGCTTTTTCAAAATTAAAAAACTTCCTCTATAATGCAAATTCTCAAAACGAACCATACGTCTCTTTTTTCAAAAGCTTTTCAAGTTTAAAACATATATTTTTCTTTTTATAGCCCTTTTATCAAGGCATATATTTTAAAAATTTTACAAAATATTTAAAATAAATTGGTAAAAAAACTGTAGTGCTTGATTGAGTTTTTGTTTTTCAAGCTTTTCCAACATAAATTTATCGTCGAAAAAACAACTGAAAATATATAAACTGGAGAAAATACAATGAATGATACAGTAACCGACCAAACACACGCTATATCCGTCAATCAATTACGCTCTTTTATCGAACGAATTGAACGGCTAGAAGAAGAAAAAAAGACCATTTCTGACGATATTAAAGACGTATACACTGAACTTAAAGGCTCTGGTTTTGATAGTAAAGCGGTTCGAAGCATTATACGGTTGCGTAAAAAAGAAGAGCATGAACGAATGGAAGAAGAAGCAATCATTGAGCTTTATAAAAATGCGCTTGGAATGAGTTAACTCTATTGATAACATTAGGAATTTTCTTACAAAAATGGAAAAAATGAGTGAATGCGCAAAAATTCTGCTGACTGTTAAGTCGTTTGTGCAAAATAACAAAAAATTCATGTAAAAAAAACTTCATGTAGCTTGTGACAAGACATCTGGTCACAGGATGCGTAAGATTGCAACAGCCCTCACATTTAAAAGGATTCATGAAAGGCATTTTTCTTGTTCTCTCATCATTTTTATCCACACCAGATTCCCCACTTTTAAGCCAAACCTCCCTGTACGTGTCAACAAAGGATTTTGATGACTTCATCCTAAAAACGAGTGTGAAATGAGAAAACCTTACGGTATTCAAAATTCTCATTCAAATTGAAAAAATAAATTATGATGATCAATCAATTCATTATATAAGGAAAAATATTGAAAAAAATCAGCAACTAAAATCGGCTAAACAAGAGTCTGAGCTTTTTACAGAAAAAGAGGTGTTAAGGATCTTAATCTTTTAGGATAGGGAAGAATTCAGCTTATTGATACATCTGGTAAAAAAACCTTAATAAAGCTTCATTCGAATCCATAGGCAGGCTCATAGCGATTATTCCTTCGAGAAGTTAAAATGTGATCCCTCCATTTTCCAGCAATCATCAAATAATCTTTGGCATAGCCTTCTTTTTCAAAATGAAGACGTTTTAATAAAAGCCCGCTTTTTATGTTCTCTGGTCTATAATTTGCCATCACTCTATGCAGATGATAAACATCAAAGATATGCGCTATTAGAGCCGATAAACTCTCAAACATGAGGACTTTGCCTTGTTGTTTTTCATCAAGAGAAAAACCAAGATGACAGGCTTGAAAAACACCACGAACCACGTTTGTAAAGTTCACAACACCAATGATTGTGTTTTCATTTTTTAATCGTACAGCATATCGGTATGCTTGTCCTTGTGCGCTTTCATAAGCAAATCTACCCGCTCGTGTTTCCCAAGCTGTTAGGCTGTAGTAATCATCAGATCTTGACGGTTCAAAAGGACGCAAATGATTCACATTACGCAAGAAATAAGAAGATAGTTCAACAGCATCTTCTAAACCGATCAATGTAGAAATTGTTCGCTTTGTTTTAATTACCACCATTTTCTCCTCCTAGAAACATTCCAATAACGCGTTAATTTATCGTGACAAATCATTAGGTTAAACTTAAATCATAACGGTGAATACAGAAAGCTTTTCTCACCACATCGCTTATCATATTAGAATCAATAAGGATCATTTGCTTTTCCTTCATAAGCAAGATTGGTGTATTCTAATAGGGTCACAACCTTCACGTAAAACAGAACGCCACCCTGTTGCCAATTCACGGGCTCGTTTTAAAGAGACATCTCTCAAAGAGCACCCAAACCTATTTCTCGGTAGCACCCGTGAAGGATATAATGATAAATCCCCCATGAAATAATATAGCACCACCATCTTTACACTTAATAGAAAAGCAAGCCGGTATACCATCACACATTTTGCCAGCTCGTGGGTGTTGCGACAGCTCTTGGCACTTGAGAGCGTTCATAAGCGGAATTTTTAGTCCTTGTCTATACAGTTTTTACCCACATGGCCCACCCGCTTGTGGTGTGCAAGCAAGTGTTTTTATTGATTCAACATGGAACAGATTTGAAATGAGAGAATCTTACGTTATTCGAGGTTCTAATTCAATATAAATAATGTTAAATTATCATTATAAATCAATACATTGTCTAGGTCATAAGGTATACAGACAAGGAAAGACTTCTTATAAATTTATGAATGCACTCAAATACTAAAAGCTATAGGAACATTGGAGTCTGGCAAAATCTGCGATGAGACGGGCATACTTCTATGTATGAAATTGCGACAAAACGCACCGCATCAATCATTTTTTCTTTATCAAGAATTGTGTAAAAAAGCCAAATATCAAGAGTAAAGCTCGCTCGCAACCCCCATTAACCAGCGTAATAACTTTTAACCGCAGTCAAAAGTGTGGAGCCAAAAGCTGCTCTTTATAAATTTAATGGCACATTATTTTTCAATGCACCCAAGCGCTCTACATAAAGCGATGATACAGTACGAATCAAAATGCTTAGATATTAATATTTGAAACATTAACGTGAACATGCATCCATTTCTTCGCGTAAAATTTCAAGTTCTAGCCATTCTTCTTGCTTTTGTGTGCAAGTATTTTTCTTTTTTTCCAATGCCGTTGATAAACGTTCAAAGCGTTCTTTATCACGGCGATAAAGAGCTGGATCAGAGAGCTCTTGCTCAATTTTTTTTATTTCATTTTGCAACACAGCGATTTCTTCAGGCAATTTTTCCAATGCATAAACCTGCTTATAAGACAGTTTTCTTGGTGTTTTTTTCCCCTGCGCTATCAAGCTACTCTCTATTGATGAGGTCTGTTTCGAAAACACTCCCGCGTGAGGCTTCGAAGATGCTTTACGGTGCGATAATTCTATTTCTTTGCGTTTTGAATTCAAGGCTTGCTTATTTTGCGCCATCATATCACTATAGCCGCCCGCATATAAAACCCAATGACCATCGCCTTGAGGTGCCAACATATGGGTTACAGTACGATCTAAAAAGTCTCTGTCATGGCTAACCAACAACACTGTTCCTGCAAAATCAGCAATAAATTCTTGCAACAAATCCAAAGTTTCCATATCCAAATCATTGGTTGGTTCATCAAGAATCAAAAAATTTGCAGGACGCGAAAGAAGGCGTGCAAGCATGAGACGTGCTCTTTCTCCCCCTGAAAATTCTTTAAGGGGCGTGCGTGCTTGTTCAGGCAGAAATAAAAAGTCTTTCATATAAGAAACCACATGCCGTTCCTGTCCATTGATCACAAGAGTATCGCCCCTTCCCCCCGTTAAATAATGTGCCAAAGTTTCTTCTTCATTGACAATACGTTGCTGATCAAGCAATGCCATAGAGAGGTTATAGCCATGCCTCACCGTTCCACTATCCACGGCTTCTTTCCCAATCAATACGGAAAGAAGCGTTGTCTTTCCAATACCATTAGGCCCGACCAATCCGATTCGATCCCCCCGTTGAATACGTAAAGAGAAATCTTTCACAATAACGCGCTCACCATAAGATTTAAAAATTTTCTTTGCTTCGAGCACCATTTGACCAGAATCATAACTTTTAGCTGCGCTCAAAAGTGCACTTCCCGGCTGTCCTTTATAGGTTTGATGACGCTGTCGTAATTCTTTTAATTCGCCTAATCGCCGTACATTACGCTTACGCCGTGCACTCACGCCATAACGCAACCATTGCTCTTCACGAGCAATTTGGCGCCCCAATTTATGCTGCTCAATCGCTTCCTCTTCCAGTGCTTTATCACGCCAATTTTCAAACTCAGAAAAACGCTTTTCCAGCCTTTTGGTTGTGCCACGATCAAGCCATACGGTTGAATGCGTGACATTTTCTAAAAATCGCCGATCATGGGAAATCACCACAATCGCTGAACGCAAAGAAGACAAAACCCCTTCCAACCATTCAATAGTTGGCAAATCAAGATGATTGGTTGGTTCATCTAAGAACAAAATATCGGGCTTTGCTGCAATGGCACGTAATAATGAAACACGCCTCTTTTCACCCCCTGAAAGCGTTTCTAATTTTTCTGCCCCCGAAAACCCTAAATTTGTGCGAAGCGTATTGATCCACTGGACATCAGATGTCTCGTCCAGCCCCGCTTCCATATAAGCGTTAATATCTTCAAAACCCGAACAATCCGGATTTTGAGAGACATAACGAAGTAGCACTCGAGGGTGGAGAAAAATTTCGCCACCATGAGGCTCTAATATTCCTGCGGCAATTTTCAACAGGGTCGATTTTCCACAACCATTCCGGCCCACCAACGCAATACGCGCCCCCTGCTCAACCGATAAACAGGCTCGGTTGAGCAAAGGCGTTGTCCCAAAGGTTAGGAAAATGCGGTCAAGCCGCAGCAATGGTACCGCCATTAACGAACGCGGCGCGGACAAGGTGCTTGATACATCACCCCTCTTGCATCACGGTAAGTACACAATTGTTGCACTGGGACTTTTTGTGCACAAGGTGCTTGGTAAACATGTCCTCTACGACCACGATACGTGCACAACTCTGATGCCTGTCTTTGTTGTCTTCTTTGGTTTGCAGCCTCACCTGTTATTGTTCCAGCCAAAGCACCAAATGCCGCACCGGTAAGCGCGGCTCCAGCAGTACTTCCACCAATAGCAGTTCCAGCCAAAGCACCGATTGCTGCTCCCCCCACACCGTAACGTGCAACACGTTCATCATTTGTGGTACAAGCTACCGAACTGAAACCAATCGCAGAAACGACGGCCACTTTTAAAACTGATTTTAACATATCAAAACCTTTCCTTCTCAAGATCAATACATAATATATCGTTTATGTCGGCACTTAAATCACTAAGCCCCCCCCTGCCTTATTCAAAATATATCGGAAGAGCTTTATGGAATAGGCACAGACGCTAACAATATAGCTTTTCCAGAACCTAAATGGCAAGAAAAGGTTCCACAAATACGGTTAGAAAGTGTTAAAGAAGATCCAAATGGCACATTTTTGCCACAAATTGGCCATTTTACTCCTTTAAGTGTTAATCCTTTTAAGTTAGAAAAACCGATAAGACTAAACAAACACCCTTTAGGCAAATCATATGACATAAGTTTTGGCAAAACCGGCCAGCCTTCTTCCAAACCACTTGTCAACAACACTGAAATGCCTTTTTCAGCCATCATTAACGCTTGCGTCATATGAGAAAGGCTATGATCACTTCGCTCGCCTCCCAAAGCCCCGCACAAAATAAGCTTTTTAGCACCATTTTGTAGCGCTCTTGCACAAGCCAAAGCACTATCTGTCATATCTTTATCAGAGGGAAAAATCTCACGCGGAACATGGTTATATTTGTCTATCAGAGTCTGATCAGACGAATCGAAATCCCCTAACCATAACTCAGGCTTCACATTAAGCGCGGCTGCATGACGCATACCACCATCCGCAGCAATCACCCGACTGTTTTGAATTTGATTAAGCAAACGATCAGTGATAGAAAGATTTCCATTTAACAATATTGTAAATGTTGCCATGCCCTATTTTGCCTTTCACAAAATTTTCTTTTCTCGCATCTCTTTATCGATGAGCGCTATTTTTATCGATGAGCGCTATTTTTTATAAATAAAAACCGTAATATAGCCAAACGAACCTTTATCCCTAAAGCTTCTTCTAAAAAAACACATACAATACAAAAACACACACAATACAAAGATACCCATGAAATTTACTAAATTACACCGGAGAAATCATCTGCACCGCAATGCAACACACACCACTGCTCAAAGAAATTTTCTTTTTCGCTCTCTCCCTTATAAAGTAACTTTCATCAGTTTAATGCTTTTCCTTTCAGCTTGTCATACGCACCTTTCTCAAAATGATAAGCTCTCTTCCAGTTCTTCTGAAACAATCAAACGTAGCAACAATAACAATATCTATGTCACATTAAGCACTCTGCAACACCCCCGTATTTTGCAAATGTATGGTGGCGCCTATCGTGATGCAAAACTTGAACGCTTTTTAACAAAAATTATCCGTAAACTAACCATTGCATCCTACCATTCTCATCAAACCTATTCTGTAACAATTTTAAACTCAGAAAGTATCAATGCATTTGCACTACCCAATGGTGCGATATACATCACCCGCGGTATGTTAGCACTCGCCAATGATTCTTCAGAAGTTGCAGCAATTTTAGCCCATGAGATAGCACACATCAGAGCCAATCATGGCATTTTACGCCTGCAAAAAGAAGCCCAATTGAAGAGGCCCCATCATATGTCTCCACGTCTTCTTTCTTCTATGAACAAAAAACTTCACCCTTCCCTACAAAACAAGCAACAACTTGCGCAATTTTCCCGCAATCAAGAGCTGGAAGCTGATTCCCTTGCACTCGAAATGCTCCAACAAGCAGGATATGATCCATTTTCCTTACCACGCTTTCTTCAAACAATGGAAACCTATAATCATTTTCAGAATATCTCTGGCACCTCAAATGTCTCCTTAGACTTTCTAGCCTCTCACCCAACTACCCCCCAACGCATTAAACTTGCAATAGAAAAAGCACATAAAATCAGTAAAGATAATCATAAAATCATCGATCGTGATTCTTTTCTCAAAAGCATTGATGGCATGACTTTTGGAGGAAACTTTTACACAGGGTTTATACGAGACAACCAATTTATTCATCCACAATTGCGCATTGCTTTTTCTGTTCCCAATGATTTTACAATAGAACATTCATCACACACTGTTTGGGCCAGCGGATCCAATAAAATTGCGATTCGTTTTGATGCTATTCCCTGTCCCACTAGAATATCTGCAAGTGATTATTTGAAAAGCGGGTGGATTATTGGGCTAGACCCATCCTCTATCCGCCCCCTCACACTTCAAGGGCTCCCCCATCAAGGCACGCATCAAGGACATCTCGTCCAAAATTTACCTGGAGCACAAGCCCGCGCGATCCATGAACAATGGCAA
>NZ_HE998012.1:59741-70277 GCF_000312585.1 Bartonella queenslandensis AUST/NH15 | reverse complement strand
GGCAATTTGATGTGGTTGTCATTTTGTTCAATAACCATATTTTTCGTTTTCTGACGGCAGCTCCCCGTAATTCTCAAAATTTTGCAGAGATTGCCAAAAAAACGGTACAAAGTTTTCACCCTCTTTCAACTTCACAGTTAAAAAAATTGAAACCCTTAAAAATCAGTATTGTACGCGTTAAACAAGGAGAAAATGTTGCAAACCTTGCCAATAAAATGCAACACACACCAGACAAAGAAAAACTCTTTCGTATCCTCAACGCCCTCTCACCAACGCAAACTTTAAGCGCCGGTACAAAAGTGAAAATTATCACCGAATAAGGCTCCTTTTTCATCTGCTATAGCCTTAATTCTTGTCTGTCTGTATCACACCTTCCCCCAAGCAATGGGCCAATGAAGCTGGTACCCTCAAAACCAGCTTCATCATGCCCTACACCCCCCGCACCTGTAATATTCTCCTTCTCCTTAAAAAGCCTTATCGCAGCTTATATATCGTGAAGATCTTCTGAATGAACGGTCAGGAGAGCAGAAGATTATTTCTGCAAAGACCTTCTCAGACGAACCTCACCCTCCAATCTTCTTCTGCTCATAAAACGGCTCAATGAACCAGTAAGGAAGCGTAAAGCTGGTACTCTCAAAACCAGCTTCATCGTGCCCCACCCCCCGCACCTGTAACATTCTCCTTCTCCCTAAAGAGCCTTATCGCAGCTTATATATCATAAGCATCTTCTGAATGAACGGTAAGGAGAGCAGAACGCAATTTTTGCAAAGCCCGTGCTTCAATTTGGCGCACACGTTCTTTCGAAATTCCTAATTTTTCACCCAAGACTTCTAAAGTAGCCCCCTCTTCATTGAGGCGACGAAAGCGAATAATTTCCAACTCTCGTTCATTGAGAATTTGCAACGCATCGTAAAGCCATTGCGTACGCCGTTGACCATCAATCACTTGCTCAATTAAAGCATCAGGAAGAGGACTCTCATCAACCAAAACATCCATCTTCGCAATGGGATTATCACTGTTTTCAGAAACGGAAACGCTCAAGGAATTATCAGAACTGGAAAAACGAAAATCCATTGTTTCAACATCTCGTACGGAAACACCGAGTTTTTCAGCGATGGTACGAAAAATATCCTGTTTTGACAAAGCACTATCATCTTGCACCAGTTTTGCACGCAAACGCCGCAGATTAAAGAAAAGCGCTTTTTGCGAAGAACTGGTTCCTCCACGAACGATTGACCAATTTCGTAAAATATAATCTTGAATAGAAGCGCGTATCCACCATGTTGCATAGGTCGAAAAACGCACCTCCCGATCAGGCTCAAAACGTGCTGCGGCTTCCAACAGCCCCACATACCCTTCTTGTACCAAATCCCCTAAGGGCATTTTGAAACGTTTAAAGCGGTTCGCAATAGCAATCACCAAACGCATATGAGCCGCTGCAATTTGATGCATGGCATCATCATCGCGTTTATCTTTCCATCGCAGAGCCAAATCATGCTCTTTTTGCCGTTCAAGATAAGGTGCTTTCATAGCAGAACGCATCATATTACGTCCTAAGCTTTTGTCTGCATCGCTATAATTTTTGCTGTTTTTATAAACAGCATTTGAAAGATTACCCATAATAACCCCTTGCGATTAAAATTATCAAAATTGATTTGGCAACGACATCATTGTTATTTCTTTAAAAAGAACGCAAAAGTTGTTTACTTCTGCCTCACTACTTTAGCGTGTAATTTTATAATCGCAATTGTTTTTTTCATCATCATGGTAAAACTTCTTGTCATAAGACATAATTTCACCTGCAAAACGCCCCTCAATATGCCTTTTAGCCTATGAAATATTTGAAAAAAACTTTCTCTTCACTTTTCATGGCAAAACAGCAAAAAAATAAAATGATCAGACAAAATACATGCTGTTTTTTTGATGACCGATTCCGTTTCCTTGTAAATTTAGAGAATCTATTTTTATGCTTTCAGCTTTACATTACAACTAATCAGCCTTACATTACAACTAATAAGTGTAATTCACAAATATAAAATATCCCAACTGAATGAAAACTGAATAAAAGAGAAGCATCTAAGTTTTAAAGGCGCAAAAAGAAACATCAAAAAACGACAAGAGTGATTGAAGCAAGCGCAACAAACGTGTTAAAGAAAGAGCAGCATTATGGAGTTGTCGCAAAAGGCTTTTTACCAGTATCGCACTGAGAAAGAAAATGATCATGGATAGCAAGATTGTTCAACAGAATGAGATTCTTCAGGATGATATTCTCATTGAAAAACACGGAAGGGGTAAATTTGAAGGTTTTCGTTTTTATGCCAATAAAAACGATACCGATCAAACAGCTGAGAAGCAATGCTCAATAGAGAATGAACATTTGATTCTTGCGTTTTCCAAACGTGCGATACGTTTTTGTGCTTGCGCAAATGGCGATTTTACCCTTAGTTCTGATGGCATTGTGCGCTGGATTGGTCAACCTGTAGGACAACTTGTTGCCACAGAAGATTTTTTTAAACCCAAATTGATTGTTTTAGCAGACTCACAGCTTTTGGGAGAATCCCGCGATAACGTCATGAAACGATTAGAGCGCTTTGTAACCTTTCATTTTGAAACGGCTTTAAAGCCCCTATTTGATTTACGCAATGCTGATAATTTAACAGATTCAAACAACAGTCTTGCCTTACAACTGGTTAGCTCTTTAGGGGTTATCCCCCGGCGCGAAATTTTAGACCTTGTCAAAAACCTTGCGCAAGAATCACGTGCCATTCTTCGACGTCTAGGTGTGCGTTTTGGCGCTTTTCATATCTATGTTGCAGGAATGCTTAAACCTGCTCCGGTTCAAGCCATTACCCTTTTGTGGAACCTTCAAAATGCAGAACAAGACCAAACGGGTTTGGCCGAAATTTTTACAGCGTTATCTGCGGGTCGAACCTCTTTGAGTGTTGACCCTACCTATAACCGCCAATTTTATCAATTAGCTGGTTACCGAATCTTAGGACAACGTGCCGTACGGATTGATATTTTAGAACGTCTTGCCAATCTCATCCGCCTTGCACTTCATTGGAAGCAAGGAAATGATCCCAAACCCGATGGCGCCTATGACGGCAAAAGTTTTTTTGTAACCCCAGCCATGATGTCCATTCTTGGAGCCAATGGAAACGATATGGAAGAAATCCTCAAAGGACTTGGCTACCAATCATACAGTATAAGCAACACTGTTTTTGAACAAAATCTTCTTGCACACAAAGCTTCTTCCCTTATCAAGGAGACAACACAAGAAGTTCCAGCAGCAGAATGCGTTGGCAGTCTATGGCAAACAATCAGTCCTTCAGAAACAACCCAAGAAGAACAAAATACCTCATCCCTAAATACTTTATCCTCATCCTCTTGTATTGAAAAACACTCCCATAACAGCAATCATTTACCAGCAGCTGAACCTGTTGGAAATTTTTCCAAAGCCATTCCCCCTACAGCAGTGGATAAAGTCGTTTTATTATGGCACTATAGGCATCAACTTCACCACCACTCACAAAAAAAACGTGATAAATCTGGACATAAGTGGAAAAATAAACCAAAAAGTGTTGTACAAAAAGAGGGCAATGCCAATGGAAATTTCCCTCAAGAAGCGCCATCACAAACAAAACGTTCTCATAAGTTCCATAAATCCCAAGACAAACGTGCAAATTATAAACCTCTTCAAAAAGAAAAGCGTTTTAACCCTGATTCACCTTTTGCGAAATTAGCTGTACTACGCGATCAACTTTCCAATCATAAAAACACGCACACACTCTCATCTAAAGAGAATTAAAGTAACGAATGGAGTTTGATCTTGACCCACGTAGTAACCGACAACTGCATTCACTGCAAATATACGGATTGCGTTGAAGTTTGTCCTGTCGATTGTTTTTATGAAGGTGAAAATATGTTGGTCATTCATCCTGATGAATGCATCGATTGTGGTGTTTGTGTGCCAGAATGCCCAGCAGAAGCCATTGTACCTGATACAGAACCAGGACTAGAAAAGTGGTTAGAGCTTAATCTTCATTATGCGAACAAATGGCCCAATTTAACCACAAAAAAAGACCCTCTCCCTCAAGCAAAAGAAATGGATGGCGTTCCAAACAAACTAGAAAAGTATTTTTCAGAAAATCCAGGCAGTGGAGAAGAGTAATGATACAGTGTACAACTTCCTCCTGCAACAATTGAAAGACTTCTCTTGTAAAAATAAAAAAATCCTTAAGCGAAATGATTGATTCTTTTAAAGTTTGATGTTAGTGTTATTCTAACATGATCATTTTTCTAAGTATTTTTCTTTGCTTTTTTTAGTAAAGCAATGTATTTTTTTTTGGATTTAAAAGTACTCGGCTTTTATGCTCACTTAATTGATACAATATACTTGGTTAAAGAAAACTCACCCTCAGGTTTATAACCTGTTTTCCGATGCATTTGCTGATCATAAGGGAGTAAACTAAAATTATGGCATCCCAACATGGAACGTCCTCCAAGACTAAAGAATTTGCAACCTCTGAATATATTGTCTACCCCACGCATGGCGTGGGACAAATTATAGCAATTGAAGATCAAGAAGTTGCAGGACATAAATTAAAACTTTTTGTCATTCATTTTGCGAAAGATAAAATGGATGTCAAAGTCCCCATTGCAAAAGCCCTTTCCGTTGGAATGCGTAAATTATCTGCTGGTGATTCCGTCGAACGTGCTTTAAAAGTCTTACGCGGAAAAGCACGCGTTAAACGAACCATGTGGTCACGCCGTGCTCAAGAATATGATGCTAAAATCAACTCAGGAGATCTTATTTGTATCGCTGAAGTGGTCCGTGATCTTTTTCGCTCTAACCTACAGCCGGAACAATCCTACTCTGAGCGTCAACTTTATACCGCTGCTCTTGAAAGAATGGCTCGCGAAATTGCGGTTATTAATAGCCTTTCTGAAACAGAAGCTATCAATCTCATAGAGACGCATCTCTCCAACAAGCCAAAACGCGAATTTAAAACTGAGAGAGAAGAGACAGTTGAAAACAGCAAAACTGTCTACGCTGCATAATACACTCTTTCATAACAACAGGATATTTTGATAAAACCAGCAAAATGCTGGTTTTATTTTTTTTATCACCCTCTGCACGCTCAAGAACAGAGTTTTTAACCAGCACCAATAAACAATCTAGCTTTTCGACAAATTCCACCTACCACCACTTCATGTGCTTTACTTCATAAATAGCTCATTGCTTAATCATCATAATAGATCATTCTTTATATTCAATTATAAGTCTAAATACAGGAAGATTCTCTCACATCAAATCATTAAAATAACTTCCTTACACATCATATTCAATTCAAGATATTGATTTATAAAGATAGTTTATCGTTTTTCATATTGAATGAAAACCTTGAATATCGTAAAATTCTCTCATTTCCAGCCTATTCTACATTGAATCAATCAAAAATGCTCGCTTACCTATACGGGGACATATGAGTAAAACTTTAAAAAAGGCATACCTCTTATGAACCGCTTCAAAAACCAAGGTTTTTTGAAACATTAAGAGCGAGCACCGTCATAGACTTTGTTCGCTTGCTCTTTTAGGAAGCCTAAAGATAGAGTAAAATAAATTTTATCTTATTTCATTGGAGCTTTATCGTTTATACCATTCACGAAGCCCCATCACAAAATAGCTGAAAGGCCTGTTGAGAGAAGTTCCCTTTTAAAAAAACGCTAAAGTCTTAACCACGAGAACGGAATGCCCACACCACATTCCCGTTTTCAAATCAATGTGATGAGGGCGACGCAATTCACCGGAATTTTTATCCTCGATATAAGCCAGCGCCTTAAAGTGAAAATGCACGCTCGAGAACGTGCATTCACCGATGAATCAAAGGAACCTACCATCGCAAAAGAAAAATAAAAACGCTAAAGTCTTAACCACGAGAACGGAATGCCCACACCACATTCCCATTTTCAAATTAATGTGATGAGGGCGACACAATTCACCAGAGTTTTTATCCTCGATATAAGTCAGCGCCTTCAGAGCATCAGCCGAACGGCGCATCTCCCTTCTCATTCGAGAGGGATAAAATGCTCAATCCTTAACTACCAAAACGGAACGTCCACGATACATCCCCGTTTTCAAATCAATGTGATGAGGGCGACGCAATTCACCGGAATTTTTATCCTCGATATAAGTCGGCGCCTTCAGAGCATCAGCCGAACGGCGCATGCCCCTCTTCGCTGGAGAGGTTTTTCGTTTAGGTACAGCCATAAAAAGACACTCCAAATCCATTAAAACAGAAAAAGCAATGTCAAAAATGACAATGCTTCATTCAAAAACACCATAAAATTTGAAGCTACTATACACTGATAAAGAGAAAGAGGCAATGTCAAAATGATCCCTCTCTTCCCAAAATGACCTTCCTTTTATAAAAAATGGTGTCACAATACCCAAGTGAATATCAAAAATACCGCAAAATTTGTGGATTTTATTACAACAATGAAAACATTTTCATAAGACGAGCATTTAATTTTTTATTTGGCTTTAAAAGGGATTTACGCATACAGTAGACAGACGCATAATGGAGAGGAATTGATTTTTAATAAAAACCTACACAAATTGACAAAAACAAGAAAAAGCTTCTCTCTTTAAACTTCATAATTTCATTTTTGTAAAAACAAAGGAAGCAAGAATGCACGAATTTACCACCCTTCTTGCAAAACATAGCCACACCGTTGAAAGTCGCCTGAACACACTACTAAGTGATCAAATCCAAAATGGTGAAATTTCACGTCCTGCAAACTTAATCAAAGCGATGCGCTATGGTGTGCTGAACGGTGGAAAACGCCTGCGTCCTTTTCTTGTGATTCAAAGTGCTGCACTTTTTGATATCCCTGTAGAACATTCCCTTGATGTTGCATGTGCCTTAGAATGTGTTCACTGTTATTCACTCATTCACGATGATCTTCCGGCCATGGATAACGATACACTCCGGCGCGGAAAACCTACTGTCCACGTAGAATTTGATGAAGCAACAGCAATTCTAGCAGGCAATGCCCTCTTAACATTTGCCTTTGAAATCATTGCCCATAAAGCAAATGCACTGTCTACAGATATGAGAATAAAATTGATTACAGCTCTTGCACAATCAGCCGGACTTGGTGGTATGCTAGGGGGACAAATGTTGGATCTTGAAGCTGAAAAAAAACCGCAAGAGAGTACTGACATCATCACACTACAACGCATGAAAACAGCCGCCTTAATAAGCTTTGCTTGCCAAGCAGGCGCCATCATTGGCAATGCCTCCAAAGAATTATCTACAAAGTTGGCAACTTTTGGGAGCTACCTTGGTTTAGCCTTTCAATTAACCGATGATCTTCTTGATGTCACCGCCAACACGCAAACCCTAGGCAAAACTGCTGGGAAAGATGAAACAGCACAAAAGGCAACTTTTGTTCGTCTTTATGGCATTGAAGAAACCCAAAAAAAGCGAGATGCGCTCATCACAAAAGCAGAAGCCCTCTTACACCCCTTTGATGCCAAAGCACTCCCCCTCCAACAAGCTGCCCGCTTTAGTGCAACACGCAAAAATTAACCTCATCTGCCTGATTACATTCCACCTCATTGCACCTACCGTACACTGTTCTCTTCATTCAGTGTACAATAAATTTTTCAAAAAACCTTACCATTAATCCACATTATACTATTGGTTTCATCATTAAATGCCCATCGTTAAATGGATGTGACTAACCTTCAAAGAGATCATTAAAACAAGCGCAATGAATTTATAAAATAAGTGCATTCTGGACATCTTATTTTGCATGAAGAACAAGAGAAAAAACGTCAAGAAATTCGCATTCAACGCATTGATTTATAATATTTAATTTGAATCATAACAACAAAGTATATAATAACTACAGTTTAATAATCATCGCTGTCATTCTTCAATATGTCACGCTCTTTATCGCATTTATTCAACGCATTGCATAAAAAAATTAAACAGAGTATGATGCCTGCGACAAAAAAGTAAATCATTATTATTCTATATAATAACGTAATCTACCCCCTCTCCACATTTAAAAGAGCAAGGATTCCTACCAGTACCAATTTTAAACAGTCTAGGTTCTTAAAGCAGGTGCTTACGCCTATTTTATAGTTCAAGGCTCAACAAACAAGACTGAAGAAACTAAACCCGCTAACAATACCAACAACAAAATCGATCATCAGGGCATTGATCTGAATAGGCTTATGCACTTTTACCACTGAATACGCACACTTTAGCGAGACATTGGCCAGCAATTAACAAGTGAGAATAAAAACATTTTATATACTATCCCATTGACTGAACGGGTACCACCACCATTCCTTTAACAAGGGCATAATCCGGCACAATCATTTTCTTCGCTCCTTTCCAATCTTGTCAGAAACTCTTGGCACAATGTGCATAAGAAGAAACTTCTTTTTAAATGATTTTTTACACCATTCCTCTTCGTAAAATGCAAAAGACATGATTTTGATCGATTGAATGAGACATAGATTTGCATAAGAAAAACGGACCATATTCAGCTTTCTCATTCAACATGCAAAACAATGATGGGACTCAAACAAAAACTTGACCCACTATAACACTCCATAAAGCACCTATAATAATAAGTGACTATTCTTACTGAACTTTTTTGAGATTTCCATCTCAAAAAAAATACTGCCAACAAGTAAATCAATAAATAAATAGCAAAAATATAAACGAGCGAGAAAAAGCCAAATATATCGACCATATACGCACTCATGTAAAAAAATACCAATAAGCTCAATCTTCCAACGGTTGACAAGAAAGACTCGTATGTCGCCCTAAAATGATCGCTAATACGATCATGTAGAATAACTTCCACACGAAGATAGGTGTACTTAATGAGATAAAAAATCATACAGACTAAAATGATAGCAATTTCTTTTCTTGGTTCAAAAAAAACGACTGTAAAAATCATGGAAACTGAAAGAAACAGCAATAAAACAAAATTTATCTTCTCACTTAGTTTGGTAAAGAAAAAACTAGCCAAGAGCTGAGAGAACAATATCAGTGAAAATGTCACTCCAAGATCAAAGTAAGTGACATGAATATGATGATCTTTAAAGATCCACTGCCAATATTGCGAAAATATATTGAAAAAAATCAATGAAAAATAAAAGCATAAAGAGATATAAGGAACTTTAACAAAAATAGATACCATCTCTTTAGCTTCACAAATGAGAGGATTTGCCTGAAAAGCATTTCCGTGTCTTGGTTTTCTCTGCCCTTTGAGGTCATCAAGAAAAAACAAACCAAAGAGTGTTGTCATCAACATTAAAAATGCCGCGATATACCATATATATTGGCTTGAATAATCAGCAAAATAGGCACCGATCAAACTAAATATAAACATGCCAATGTAATTATATTGAGAACTTGATCCCAGCACCTTTTTAGTCGATGTCAATTTTGCTTTTGCATATTGCACAAGTAAAGCATTATAAGCTCCCGCAATCAATGTCAGCAACACTGCATTAAAAGATTCAGTCAAAAGAAAACCGTAAAAGCTTGTAGAAACGCCCATGAGAAAGAGCCATGTAGCAGCAAAAGCCGCTGCCAAAACAATCGATATTTTATAACTTTTTCGATCAGCAAAATATCCCAAAGGAATATCGGTAACTATCATAAATAAAAGCCTGAAATGACTTAATGATCCCAATATCAATAAGCGTTAAGCCTTTTTCAAGCATATAAAAGACAATAAAGGCGCCTGTTAAAATTCTTATACCGTTAAATAAAAAGCCAAATGCCAATATATTTGCCATGCATTCCCCCAATAACGCCGCAAAGATACTCGTATACATCATTTTAGATTAATATAAAATTTACATTTTACGACAAATAGGGCAATAACCGCTATAAGGATCTTCAGTTCTATCAATTTTACAGCTGGAAAAATTAACAATTAATGTTTTTTCTATAATTTGACATTTGTCAAAATCCGTTAAATATTTTACTGCCTCAAGAGCAGCCAAAGAACCAGCAACAAGATCTACGAATCCATCAAAGTATTCATATAGTTTTGCTTAATAATCTTAACAAACTCAAACTCATTAACATCCTTCATATGATTCTGATTCACACATGCATAACATCTGGTTTACCTGGAATAATAAATAGCCCAACAATAGCATTTACCGTAGCCGAAGCTGCATATAACAACAATACATTGATTGATATAAAAAACATTCATTGTCTTGCATGTCGAATAAAAATCTTAGATATTGCAAGATTCTTTCATCATATACCCTCTCATAGATGTATTAATTAAAATCACTGACTTGCCTTTCACAAGCGCAGAGGTGTCATATGAGTCAAAACTTTACAAGCAAAGATTAAAATACCTCTTATAAGCTATCTCAAGTATTAAGAACTATATAGGCAACGTATTGATTTATAATGATAATCTAGCGTTATTCATATTGAATGAGAGTCCCGAATAACGTAAGATTCTCTCATTCCAAACCTG
>NZ_HE998012.1:44029-59362 GCF_000312585.1 Bartonella queenslandensis AUST/NH15 | reverse complement strand
ATGAGCGACGTGATCCTATATAAAGCAGCCCTCCCAAGTGCGTGATATTAAGTGCGTGATGCAGCCCCAGCTTGCGCTCTTTTATTAAACTTAAAAGATGGCGGTATTCTATAAGTTTGATAAACTCCATGAAAATTTTACCCTTATAGCATTCATAAACGCTATGGTGAAATGGCAACCTTAAGAGATTTTTCTTTAAAATAACGCGCCCCTCTTCACCTCAACCTTGTATCATTGTTTAACCCTGTCCAAAGCGTGTATGAATATAATCACTCAACAGTTCTTCGAATTCTTCAGCAATGTGATCACCACGCAAGGTTTTTACTTTTTTTCCTTCAATAAACACAGGTGCCGCTGGACTTTCACCCACGCCAGGCAATGAAATACCAATATCCGCATGTTTTGATTCCCCTGGTCCATTGACGATACATCCCATCACAGCGACCTTCAAACTTTCAACCCCAGGATATTTTTCACGCCAAACGGGCATATTCTTGTGTAAATCCGCTTCAATTTTTTGTGCCAATTGCTGAAACACTGTCGAGGTCGTGCGACCACATCCAGGACAAGCAGCAACAACAGGCAAAAATTGTCGAAACCCCATGACTTGCAAAAGTTCTTGCCCTACTTTTACCTCTCGTGTTCGATCCCCCCCAGGTTCAGGGGTTAATGAAATTCGTATCGTATCACCAATCCCTTGCTGTAATAAAATACCCAAAGCCACTGAAGAAGCCACGACCCCCTTTGTTCCCATCCCCGCTTCCGTTAATCCCAAATGAAGAGCATAATCACAACGCTCTGCCAAGGCAATATAGACAGCAATAAGATCTTGAACATCACTCACTTTAGCAGAAAGAATAATTTTATTACGCCCCAATCCTAACTCTTCTGCTAAAGCAGCCGAAAGCAAAGCTGATTGCACAACAGTTTCTCGCATCACTTCAGCCACAGATAAGGGATTTTCTTTCTGTGCATTTTCATTCATAAGCTGTGTCAACAACGCGTTATCGAGCGACCCCCAATTCACGCCAATGCGAATAGGTTTATGATACCGACAAGCAATCTCAATAATTTCTGCAAACTGACGATCTTTTTTTGCACCAAAACCCACATTTCCAGGATTGATGCGATATTTTGCAAGTGCCTCAGCACACGCCGGATGCTCTGATAAAAGCTTATGGCCGATATAATGAAAATCCCCAACCAATGGGACAAAAAATCCTAATCTTTCCAATCTCTCCCGTATTTTTGGTACAGCTGCCGCCGCTTCATCACGATCAACGGTAATCCGAACCAATTGTGAGCCTGCTTGCCAAAGAGCAGCCACTTGAGAAACAGTTGCATCAACATCAGCAGTATCTGTATTTGTCATTGACTGTACAACGATCGGGCTCTGCCCCCCAACCATCACATCACCAACAGCAACACCAACAGAGCAACGACGCTCAAGAGGTTTCGACAAAGAATAGGTCGTGCTCATTAAGTCCTCAAATTTTTAAAACCTGCACTATCAATCATCATTTACATCGACCTCCTCCGCGCCTCAAAAGACGAAAACGACACCGCCCATAAATCTTAACAGATTGCTTTAAGTCTCACCTGTTACCCTCTTGATACAATTCAGCTCATCAGAGAGATTCATTTTACAGATGCCTCGGATAAGTCCTACCAATCCTGTTCACATTCATATTTTTACACTTGGTTGCTTCAAAAAGAAACTGAAATCAGACAGAGACAAAACTGTATTTTCAAGTTGCACATCTATACCTTACATCAACATCATCGAAGAACAATATTTTACAACACAACAGATAACGCTTATCAAAGCACAATTTTAAAAAATGTAAAAAAACACACGGAATATACCACAAAATTAAGCCAGTATATTGATTTATAATAATTTATTTTACAAGTTTGATGAGAAACCGAAATATCGTAAGCTTCTCTCACTTCAAACCTGTTCATCATCAATCAAAGCCATGCTCCTTACAGATCACCAGCAACCATGGAGATAAAAACGAAAAAAGTGAAAATTCTTGGAAAAACTGTCTCCAAAAGCGATCACAACACTTTGAAACAAGCATAAGAAAATGAAACGACCAACTTGATACCTTTATGAAATAAAGATGAAGATGCGCAACGAACTTGATAACCTCCACAAGGAATTATTCTTTGCAGGAGATTTTTATCCTTCACACCTCTCATCATGAAATGAACGCAAAGCCGCTAAGAAACTCCATTAAACCCAAACGCTTAATTTTCACCTCACCCCCAAGCAGCATAATCAATGCAACCTTTCAAATTTTAAACCGTTATAGCAAAACCCCAAACATAATTCTAACGATCATGCAACAATTTAACACATGAAGGAGTCTGCAGATGTATCTGTTTTCAACCAACGCCAAAAATGCTAAAATCAAAAAACGTATTGCACTCTTAAAAAGAGAGCTGGTCCCTGTAAATCATTGGAGTTCTCAAAATGATATCTTTGAAAACATTTCTGAACTGTTTAGCACGTGGAAACAAAAGGGGCGCCACGCACTTTACCACCTCAATGAACATGCAACAGAATTAAAGAAAAAAGCCAAAGAAAACCCTAAAAAAACCCTCGCATTAGCTGCAGGAGTCGTTTTGGCAAGCTTCTTGCTAATCCGCAAAAATTACTAATACCAATAACTTCCCGTTTTAATGCCCGACTCAAAGCGGGCATTTTTTATCGTTGATAAAGCACAATACTTATACGTTTCCCCCCTAACTTTACGCTTTCCAATCCCTACAAAGGATAAATTTTCTATCCCATCACTCTTCATCCAGCTTTTCATCAACGCACCGCGCCCTCTTTCCACACATGCCGCCCCACACCATCACACCTCAAAGAACGCTGTTGCAAGGAAGTTATAGTAAAACCTTATCACCCTCCTTTTATTGAGTTGTTTCAAAAAATGGAAGTGATTAAAAAGGCACGCGCTTTAATATTCTTTAGAACATTATTTTACATCATGACAAATAAGTGTTTTAACAGCTTTAAGAGATAGACCATAAAAAACCAAACGAAATCCTCCAAAGTAAACACCCACTTGCTATAAGAGAATGGTATAAAAATTAAACTGAACAAACCCAAAATTTTACCCTCCAGAATCAACCCGCTGCGAAGTATCCACATACGTAACCACAGACATCCCAGGAATGAGCTTTTCGATCCCTTCCTGACCAGGATCTAAAGCAATCCGTACTGAAATACGTTGCGCAATTTTAATAAAATTACCAATTGTCGTATCCGTTTTTAACAATGAAAACTCTGAGCCTGTCGCTGGAGCAAAACGAACCACACGCCCTGTTAACTTTTTATTGTTCAATGCATCAACAGAAAAAACAACTGGTTGTCCCACACGCATCTGAGAAAGTTGCGTTTCTTTATAATTAGCAATAATCCAAATATCATCAGAAATCACGGAGACTAATTGCGTCCCCGGCATAACATATTGCCCTACCCTAGTGCCGACCAATCCAATATAGCCTGTTCGAGGCGATAAAATCTTTGTATGATCGAGATTAAGTTTTGCCAACTCAACACTCACCTTTGCTCCAGCAACTTCTGACTGTAAACTTTGCCGTTCAAGATTTAATTGTCTTTGCAATTGTCGTTTTGTTTCCAGTGCCGCCAAGAGTTGTGAAAGAGGACGCGAAACAGAACTTGCTGCATCACTAAAGCCTAACTTTTTACTATCAGGAACAACATTGGAAAATGCTCGTGAACGCGCTAATTCTGCTTCTGCAGCATTAACTTCTCCCTGTAAAATCTGAGCTTGCAATTCAATACTGGCCAATTTTGCATTTTTTGAATCGAGAACAGCCTGTGCTCGTGCAAGTTGCTGACGAAAAAGAGAATCATCAAGTTCAAAGAGCAGCATTCCCTTTTCAACGCGCTGATAATCTTGCACATAAATCCGTGCAATCACCCCAGAGATCTGTGAACTAACCAGAGTAACATCACCCTTAATGGAAGCATTATCCGTTATCTGAATGTTACTCACAAAAGGAGGAAGCCTCCAAGCCCATAAAATCAGCAAAATACCAATAATACCGGAAAGGAATGCAATAAGCGTTGCTTTTGATCGTAATGCTTTTATCATTGTTTTTCACCCCTCTTCACGAACATGAGATTGTTTTTCAAATGCATGAAAAGAACATAACTTTATAAATATTTTGACAAGAAAAACGGTGAAAAAAACTATAGCAATATAAAAATACAACCGAAAGACATCACCATAAGCAAAAATATTTGCCGTTAATTTAAACTTTTCAATCAATCCGGATGTACCTTGTCCATCTACAAAAAGTTGAGAGACAGAGGCACCATAATGGGGAGAAAATAAAGTATTGGCATCCCCTGAAACAAGCGGATCAGTGACAACAATATTTTGCGTTAAAGACTCCAAATTTTTATGAGCGAAAAAAAACTGTAAACTGCCAAAAAAAGCTGATCCCATTAATCCCCCTGTCACTTGTGTTAGCAAAAAGACAGCAATAAAACTTAATACATAACGTGGTCCTCTCTCACCGGATATCACAAACCCTCTACAAAGAGCAGGTGGTAAAAAAAGTGCATAACTAAAACTCACCAAACCTTGACTGAGCATCATATCTTTAGGCTGCGTTAAATGATTCACATGACTGTCTAAATATGTCCCAAGTGCCAAACACCCCAAAGAGATAAGATAAAAATAATCCTCACGCCCCACACGCAAAAAAAACACACAAACTGCTCCTCCTAAAAGAGTCCCCAATATGATCGCAAGATACATGGGTGCCATCTCACGATTGAGAAAACCAAAAAGATTAAAAAAACCGACTGCTAAAGTTGACCGTTCCAATAAAAAAACGTGAAATATCAATAAAATGAGAACAGATTGCACCATTTCTTTACTGAAAAGCCAACGCAGATCAATCAACGGATTTTCTCTATTAAGTTCAATAATAATAGCGATAGTCAAAGAAAAAATAGCAAGAGCTAATCCCCAACCAATCCATGGGGCTTCATACCACCAATACAATATACCAACAGACATAATCACCGCGTTGAGTCCAAGCCCCAATGCAATCAAACCATAACTCACCCAATCTAATTTCTGAATGACCTTATTACGTACAACAGGGGTTAGAGGAAGCGTATAGATACATCCCAAACTGATAAGAACCAACCCCATTTCCAACGCTGAAAGACTCGAAAACCCACCACTTTCCAATAAGCCTGGTGAGATTAACCGCGATAGGGGCGCTGCTAGGGCAGCATTCATATAATTCAAACTCAAAGCAACAGTAAACTTTTTTGCTGGTGCAAAAGCCTCCATCATATAAAGTAACGCAAGTGAAGCCATAGGTGCCGCAGCAATCCCAGCAAAAAAGCGAATGATCAGAGCAGAACGCAAATCGGTCACAAAGAGTTGCAACGCACAAACCAAAACGAAGCCAAGGATTGACAGTTCAGCAAAAGCACGCAATCCAAATTGATAGCGAATTTTGATCAACATGATAGCAACGCTCACATTAGGTGCCATATAAGCAGCAACTAACCATGTTGTTTCGGCTAAAGTTGCGTGAAAATCACCGGTAAGATGAACAATGTTAGACTGAACAACATTTGCCCCTAAACCATAAGCCCACTGCAAAATAAACGAGGCAAAAATATATACAAAACATTTTGGCAAAGGTCCTGCGAAAACACGACCAGGATGAGGAAAAGGTTTTCCGCCCCTTTTGGCAGACACAACCGTACTTTTTTTTCCGCTCATGTCACCTTTTCCTGTATACCCCTGCTACGCTTCTATAAACGAAGAACCATCAGCTGACAATTGCTGGAAAAAAGCCTCGATTTTAGGATTGTCCTCATCACTCGTTCCCCCCTTTAACGTCGCTTGAACCTGCAAAATCTGCTGCTCTAATACATCAAAAGAAAGATGCTCAACAGCCACAACATGCTCTACTAATAAAGAGCAGCCCGAAAAGGTAATATTTGCAACACCACCGCAAACAGCAAATAACTTTTCTCCCACAGAAGTGCGAACACGAACACTCCCCAACACAACGCTTGCCACCAATGGTGCATGATGTGCCATAACGGTCAAAGAACCTGAAGCTGAAGGAAGAACAACAGACACAACCCGCTCTGAAAACACAATCTTTTCAGGCGACACAAGCTCAAACAAAAAATGCTCTTCTCTATTGTTTTCCACAAAAGTCTCCACAATATCCGACACAAGGACTCTCCGCCCTTCTTAACACCTTATTTTTTTCAACAACCTGCCTTTTTTAATAATAAATATTCATGACAGATTTCTCTTTAATAAGAAACTTCCAATTAAGAAGCCTCTGCCATGAGACGCTTTCCTTTTTCAAGTGCTTCATCAATCGACCCAACCATATAAAAAGCTGCTTCTGGCAAATCATCATAATCACCAGCACAAAGCCCCTTAAAGCCTTTGATTGTATCTTCCAAAGGAACGAGTTTACCTGGTGAACCAGTAAAGGCTTCCGCCACATGGAAAGGTTGCGAAAGGAAACGTTCAATTTTACGCGCCCGTCCCACCAACAATTTATCATCTTCAGAAAGTTCATCCATCCCAAGAATAGCAATAATATCCTGAAGCGCTCTATAACGTTGTAAAATGGTTTGCACCTGACAAGCGACCGTATAATGTTCTTCCCCCACAATCAATGGATCCAACATACGCGAGAAAGAATCAAGCGGATCAACCGCTGGATAAATTCCCTTTTCCGCAATAGAGCGTGAAAGAACAGTTGTTGCATCCAAATGAGCAAAAGACGTTGCCGGCGCCGGATCTGTCAAGTCATCGGCAGGAACATAAATTGCCTGAACGGAAGTAATAGAACCTATTTTTGTACTGGTAATACGTTCTTGCAAAGCACCCATATCCGTTGCCAAAGTAGGCTGATACCCCACAGCAGAAGGAATACGTCCTAAAAGAGCAGACACCTCAGCCCCTGCTTGTGTGAAACGGAAAATATTATCCACAAAGAAGAGAACATCTTGTCCTTCATCACGGAAGCTTTCTGCAATGGTCAATCCTGAAAGAGCGACACGCGCACGGGCTCCGGGTGGTTCATTCATTTGCCCGTAAACAAGCGCACATTTTGACCCTTCTGTTGAACCATTATTCTCTTTTGGATTCACATTCACGCGGCTTTCGATCATTTCATAATAAAGATCATTTCCCTCACGTGTCCGTTCTCCCACACCAGCAAAGACGGAATAGCCCCCATGTGCCTTTGCAATATTGTTGATAAGCTCCATAATAAGCACGGTTTTACCAACACCAGCACCACCAAACAGGCCAATTTTACCCCCTTTAGAATAAGGAGCTAACAAGTCCACGACCTTAATACCCGTGACAAGAATCTCTGAAACGGTCGATTGTTCGACATATTCAGGTGCCTGTTGGTGAATAGAACGAGTCTTAGTTGAAGCGATTGGTCCCACATTATCCACGGGCTCTCCAATCACGTTCATAATACGTCCCAATGTTGCTTCTCCTACA
Organism: Bartonella queenslandensis AUST/NH15; assembly: GCF_000312585.1. GTDB lineage: Bacteria > Pseudomonadota > Alphaproteobacteria > Rhizobiales > Rhizobiaceae > Bartonella > Bartonella queenslandensis_A. The sequence goes on along the minus strand of NZ_HE998012.1, from coordinate 51,806 downwards.
GGAACACTAATTTGTGCGCCTGTATCCACGACCTTTTGTCCCCGCATGAGACCATCGGTCGTATCCATCGCAATCGTACGCACAGTATTTTCACCCAAATGCTGCGCAACTTCTAACACCAAGCGATTGCCTAAATTCTCTGTTTCCAAAGCATTGAGAATATTTGGCAATGCCCCTTCAAATTGCACATCAACGACAGCACCGATAACCTGTTTGATCTCACCAACAGCGCCTTTTGCATGCTCTTCTTTTTTCACCGGTGTATCCTTAGCAGCACTACGCGCAGACGCAGAAGAAGTCTTTACATCCACTTGAGATTTCGAAGCGTCTTTTTTCACACCGGAACGAGCAGCTGGTTTCTTTTTTTCACTCTTTTCTGCCCCTTTACTTGAGGTTACTGCTTTTGCCATCAATCTTTACCTTTTCCATTTAAAGCGCTTCAGCGCCCGCAATAATTTCGATCAACTCTGTCGTAATCTGTGCTTGACGTTGACGATTATAAGCCACCGTCAATTTATTAATCATTTCACCTGCATTGCGCGATGCATTGTCCATAGCCGTCATCTTTGCCCCCATTTCACCAGCAACATTTTCAAGTAAAGCCCGAAAGATTTGCACTGAAAGATTGCGTGGCACAAGAGACTCTAAAAGAGAAGCAGCATCAGGTTCATACTCATAAACAATTGTCTCATGAACAACCGACTGTGAATCTTTGCTCGTCTCTTTTGGCTCCACAACATCTATTTCCTCAACAATTGCTTTTGGAGCTCCCATGGGGATCAAGCCAAAAGCTGTTGGACGCTGATTAATCACGGAAACAAATTCAGAGTAAAACAACGTACAAACGTCGAAAGCGCCTTCATTGAACAAATCAACAATGCGTTGACTAATCATCATCGCCTCTGCAAAACCAATTCGCTTTACAGCGTGTAAATCAATGTGATCAATCATGAGTTTTTTGTAATCACGTGATAAAATATCCGCACCTTTTTTGCCCACAGTGATAATCTTCACAATTTTACCAGCTGCCAACAGCGCTTTAATCTGCTCACGAACCCGACGAGCAATTTGCACATTAAAAGCCCCACATAGACCGCGCTCAGCAGTACACACCACCAAGAGATGCACATCATCGCGGCCCGTACCACGCATAAGAGCCGGTGCATCAACACCGTCCACATCAGCAGCAACACTGGTTAAAATATCAGCCATCCTCTTCGCGTAAGGGCGTGCCGATTTCGCCGCCTCTTGCGCACGATGCAACCTTGCTGCCGCAACCATCTGCATAGCTTTGGTAATTTTCTGTGTTGCTTTAACCGAAGCAATACGGTCTCTAAGATCCTTTAATGAGGCCATTCAAGCATTCCATCAATTCATCACGAAAAATTTTTCGCATAAGTGTTAAGGACAGTTATCAACTTATCTTTCAGCTCATCTGTTATCTGCTTTTGCTCAGCAATTGCTTTTAAGAGCTCTTGATAATCACTCCGCAAAAGCACCAAAAGCCCCTGCTCAAACCGCGCGACATCAGAAACCGCTAGAGAATCAAGATAGCCATTCACACCCGCAAAAATAACCACCACCTGTTCTTCCGTTTTGAGTGGAGAAAATTGTGGTTGCTTCAAAAGTTCTGTCAAGCGTGCTCCCCGATTTAATAGACGCTGGGTCGACGCATCCAAATCAGAACCAAACTGCGCAAAAGCTGCCATTTCACGATATTGCGCCAATTCACCTTTAATCGAGCCGGCAACCTGCTTCATTGCCTTAATTTGCGCTGCTGAACCAACACGCGATACAGAAAGACCAACATTTACAGCAGGACGAATCCCCTGATAAAACAAATTGGTTTCTAGGAAAATTTGCCCATCCGTAATCGAAATCACATTTGTAGGAATATAAGCCGAAACATCATTTGCTTGCGTTTCAATGACAGGCAAAGCTGTTAAAGATCCCGATCCATTTTCTGCATTAAGCTTTGCCGCCCGTTCTAAAAGACGCGAATGCAGATAGAAAACATCTCCCGGATAAGCTTCACGCCCCGGTGGACGACGTAACAAAAGAGACATTTGACGATAAGCCACCGCTTGTTTTGACAAGTCATCATAACCGATCAACGCATGTTGCCCATTATCACGAAAATATTCACCCATAGCACATCCAGCAAGCGGAGCGATAAATTGCAGCGGTGCTGGATCAGAAGCGGTCGCAGCAACAATAATAGAATATTCCAGAGCCCCCCGTTCTTCCAAAACTTTAACGAATTGCGCCACCGTCGAACGTTTTTGACCGATCGCCACATAAATACAATAAACTTTATCTTGCTCTCGCCCCGCCCCTTTTTCATGAAAAGGTTTCTGGTTTAAAAATGTATCGAGCAAAATCGCGGTTTTTCCTGTTTGGCGATCACCAATCACCAATTCACGCTGTCCTCGTCCAATAGGGATGAGCGCATCAATGGCTTTTAATCCGGTCGACATTGGCTCATGCACAGACTGACGCGGAATAATCCCTGGTGCCTTGACATCAACACGACGACGCTCTGTTTCCTTAAGAGGTCCCTTACCATCTATAGGGTTTCCAAGTGCATCGACCACACGCCCAAGCAAAGCGGGTCCCACAGGGACATCCACAATAGCCCCCAATCGCTTTACACAATCTCCTTCACGAATATCGCGATCTGAGCCAAAAATGACCACACCGACATTATCGACTTCCAAATTGAGCGCCATACCGCGCACACCATTTGGAAAAGCAACCATTTCCCCAGCTTGAACATTATCCAAACCATAAACACGAGCGATACCATCCCCTACAGAGAGAACCCAACCAATTTCTGAAACCTCAGCCTTTTGGTCAAAGTTTTTGATTTGCTCTTTTAGAATTTTTGAAATTTCAGATGGTCTAATATCCATCAGCTGACCTCTTTTTTCAATGCAAGCTTAAGTGAAGACAATTTTGTTAAAAGAGACGTATCAATTTGAGACGCCCCGACACGAATGATTAATCCACCAAGAATTGTTGGATCCACAATGATATGTAGCAAAACTTTTCCCCCAATGACACCTTCCAAAGTCTCACACAACTCTTGTTTTTGTTGAGAACTTAAGGGGCGCGCAGAAACAATTTGCGCAGTAATTTGCCTCCGAGCGCGTGCAACACAACGCTGAAAAGCATGGAGAATACCAAATACAGCACTAAGCCTACGGTTTGCTGCGATAACCCGTAAAAAATTACTAACAATCTGCCCTGCTTCTTTATCAGCGAATTTGATGTTTTCACAAACAGATTGCATCACCTTAATTTGCTCTTTGACTGAAAAGAACGGACTGAGCACGAAGTATTTTAAATCCTCATTTTGCTCTAAGACAAACAAAAAATCTTCCACTGCCTTTTCAATTTTTTCAACGTTTCCTGCTTCTTGAACGCAATTAAAAAGCGCTTGCGCATAACGTTGATCTACCAACGGCAGCGGTATGAGAGAAAATGAATCCGACACGAAATACCGCCTCTTTTCCTTGAGCGACTCTCTGATAGTTATCAGATGATAATGAAACAGACATTCTCAATTTTAAGAATCTTCTTCTTAAAACCTCGAACAAAAACCATTCGGTTTCTAGCATAGACATAGCCGACTCGCAACACCACAAATCGCTGCTTTTTAAAAATTTTAAATAAAATATTCAAAATATTTTTGAAAAAGATTTTTTTAATCGGCGTGATAGCATCACGATTTTTTTTATGCCTCTTTTTGACATTCTCTGAAAAAAATTCACTCTCTTTAAATTTTGCTTCAAAAGTTCTTTGCCGTCACAAAAAATGCTTTTTCTCTAAAAATCACCCTTTATTATCTCCACAAAAGCTTTAGCGAGATTATCTCCACAAAAGCTTTAGCGAGAAGCGACTGCAACTGCAACTGCAAAAATCTGTTATTTCAAACAGATAAGCAAGAAATAATAATGGATATCCCCTTAAAATTAAGAAAAATGATCCTTTTGCTCTAAATGCTCATTCTTTTTAAAACATTTCAATAAGTATATTGTCCAAATATATTGCTTTGTGAAAACACTTTTAAGCATAAAATGCATTGATTTATAAGGATAATTCATCACTTTTCATTCCAGATTCCCCCAACATCGTGAGATTCTCTCATTTAAAATCCTTTTATCAAAATCGTTCTCTTGCTTCATTAAATAAAAGAAGAAAGATAAAACGATTAAAAAACATTTCCTATAAACAAACATGCTCAAGTATCAAGAGCTTATAGAAGCTCAATAGTGGTTCTCACTTATACCTTTATGAAAGTATTCACATTATTCACGAGCAACATCATAAACTGAATTCAAGAATTCTGAGAAACATCTGCTCAAACAAGCATATGAAAGTAACTATAATGACATTCTGTTTTGGGAATATTCTATTTTGAACATCCTGCTTTATATGAGAAATCTATCCCCATTAAAGAATGAAAATAACAAAAGTATAAAGGTCTCTTCATTTCGCGACAGCACCCATGAATGCGATAATAATACCCCTATTGATCACCACCACTTTACAGTTGATCAAAAGCAAATCAGCCCTCTCACGCACTACCTCAATGTTGAGATAGCTTTTGACACTTGAGAGGATCCATAAGAGGCATGCCTTTCTTATACAGTGTTACTCCACAAAAATCTCCCCACCTGTAACGTACAAAAAGTGAAAACTCTTAATAAATCAATATCTTGAACTAATAATAGAGGTGCCTTTGTTGGTCTCATAACCGAGATATTTTTTTCTCGTAGCGTCGCTTGACGGAGTGCCCGCGCATAATGCTCTGCTACTTGATGCTACTTAGAAGACACAATCAAAGAGGCAAAACGCCCATAGGGAGGGAAATGATAATGCTGACGTACTGCAATCGCACATATGTAAAAATCTTCTGGTTGGCATGAAAGGAAAGCTTTTATGACTGGATGATCGGGTTGATAAGCTTGCAATAACCCTAAGCTTTCCAATCCTACCCACTCTGCTCTTCCAGTCACTTGAGAGAGAAATTTGATTTTTAAAAAAAACTTTGCGGATCAATATCAATTTGAACCCGAACGGAACTGGGCATTTTGGGGGTATTGCTAAGCATTGTACGAATAAACCCTTGGATATCAAAAGAGCGCTGTCCTTGCAATAAGAGTCGAAAACGATAACGTCCCCGAACCAGAGCCAAAGGTGCCTCTGCCGGTCCCATAACCGAGATATTTTTTTCCCGTGGTGCGGCTTGACGGAGTGCCCGCGCATAATGTTCTGCGGCTTGACGCTGTTGTGCAGATACAATCAAAGAGGCAAGACGCCCATAGGGAGGCAAATGATAATGTTGGCGTGCTGCAATCTCACGTGTGTAAAAATCCTCTGATTGGCATGAAAGTAAAGCTTTTATGACAGGATGATCGGGTTGATAAGTTTGCAATAATCCTAAACTTTCCAATCCCACACGCCCCGCTCTTCCGGTCACTTGAGAAAGCAGCTGGAAGGTACGTTCACTAGCGCGTAAATCACCATTGGCAAGACCAAGATCAGCATCAATAACGCCAACCAAAGAGAGCTTGGGAAAATGATGTCCTTTAGCGACCAACTGTGTCCCAATAATAATATCCACATCGCCATTGGCAATGGCTTGCAATTCGCTTCGCAACTGTCCAATCCCCCCTTTGAGATCTGTTGAAAGAATCAATGATCGTGCCTGAGGGAAAAGCACTTTTGTTTCTTCTGCAATTCTTTCGACCCCCGGTCCACAAGCCACAAGATGATCTAATGTTCCACATTCAGGACAGGCTTGAGGAAGGAGTTGATGATATCCGCAATGATGACATTTCAATTGCCCTTGCGCACGATGTTCGACCAACCAACTTGAACAATCGGTACAATGAAAACGATGTCCACAAACTCGGCATAAAGTTAAAGGCGCATAACCACGGCGATTAAGAAAAAGCAGCGCCTGCTCACTTTTCTCAAGCGTTTGTTTTAAAGCCCTTTCAAGAGCAAAGGAAATAAAGCGTCCCTTTTGCACCCCTCCTTGACGCATATCAACCACCCGCAACTGTGGAAGTGCTACTTCTTTGAAACGAGAGGGTAAATGCACCTTTTGATAACGCCCTTTTAAAACATTGGCTTGGCTTTCAATCGACGGAGTGGCTGAGGATAAAATAACAGGAAAATGCTCAAAAGAGCCCCGTGCAACCGCCATATCACGCGCATGATAAAAAATGCGCTCTTCTTGTTTATAAGCGCTATCATGCTCTTCATCGACAACAATCAAACCAAGCGCGTGAAAGGGAAGAAAAAGAGCCGAACGAGCTCCCGCAACGACACGCACCCGCCCTTCTGCAACTTGTCGCCAGACGCGTTCTCTACGACGCGGTGTCAAGTCGGAATGCCATTCTGCTGCCGCAGCGCCAAAACGTGCATAAAAACGATCTAAAAACTGCTGTGTTAAAGCAATTTCCGGCAATAAAATTAAAACCTGCTTACCTCCTTTGAAAGCTTGAGCGACCGCTTCAAAATAAACTTCCGTCTTTCCTGAACCCGTAACACCATCAAGCAAAAAAACTTGAAACTGAGAAGATAAAACACCTTCCCGCAATAATGTTGCCGCTTTATTTTGTGCGCCCTGCAACTGAGGAGGGCAAAAATCAGGATCAGGCATGCCAACAAGATCAGGAGCAGGAACCTTCACCTCTTCAAAAATTCCTAGCGCTTTTAAACCTTCAACAACAGAAAAAGAAGTTCCAGCCGCATGTGCAAGACCAGAACGTGTCCATATCTTCTCACTGCGCACCAATTCCAAAATCCGTGACCGCGCCGGTGTAAGACGTTCCACATTTCCACCACAATAGCGCAGTCCCATCATCTGCGCTTCCGGCTCTAAAGCAGCCGGTACAGACAAAACCAATCGTGCAACAAGACCAAAAGGCGTCATTGTATAACGACTAACAAAACGCAAAAACGTGATCATTTCTGCCTTTAACGGGGGACAATCAAAAACATGAAGTACAGAGCGTAATTTTTCACGCGCCACCGAAGCAGTCCGTTGCCCATCCTTTGTCTGCTCTCCAATATCCACAATAAAACCGCAAAGCTCACGCCCCATAACAGGAACCCGAACAAAAGAACCAAGTTCCACCTCCATAGAAGACGACACTTTATAACTATAAGCATGCGCAATAGGAAGAGGAACCAATACAGAGACAACCTTTTCCTCTATCATGTTTGAATTCATCTTTTTAACCAATGTACAATCCCCCACTTGTCTACAGTTATTTTGTCTACGGTTATCTCGTCTACGGTCATCTTAAAAACCAAAAGATCTATACCTTATCTTTAAACACTCTTATATAAAACACGTCGCAAGTAAAATTCATTACGGGATTCGATCACTCTCCCTTAAAGAGACATCTCTCAAAGCACCCAAGCCCATTTCACAACGGCGCTCTTAAGGCAGCCAAACCCATTTCACGATAGCACCCGCAAATGGTATAACGGTAAATCCGTTGCGCACCTCCATCTTTACGCTTAAGGAGAAGTAAGCCGACACCATCACACGCTTTGCCAGCCCGTAGGTATTGCAAAAGCCCTTGTCACTTGAAAGTGTTCATAAGAGCCATTTTTAGTCCTTGTCTATACAAATCTGTCTATACAAATTTAATCCACACGCTTAATCCCGCTTGTGACATGCAAGCGGATGGTTTTGATTGATTCAACATAAACAGGTTTGGAATGAGAGAATCTTACGTTGTTCAGGGCTCTC
>NZ_HE998012.1:37546-43761 GCF_000312585.1 Bartonella queenslandensis AUST/NH15 | reverse complement strand
CCTTTACGAAATAACATTTTTCTCACAAAAATTCTTTTTAATACGCATTCTATCATCAAAACGCCAGTCATGAACACAAGGTGATCCTCTATAACAAAAAACAGCGCCATTCTTCTGTGTCAATAAAGTCCATCACGATTAAGCATTCAACATGATATCGTAAGTATGCCTCTCAACAAAGCTATCCCATAGTGTGACTTCTTCTCACTATACACACTTTTATTTTCTTTCCACCTCACCCTCAATTTATCATTAACAGATTGATTTACAAAGATTAAATCATTTTTATCGTAATAAAAACGTTCAATACGAGATTTTTTTTCGTTATAAATCAATTCTTTGAAAGCAGAAAAACGCCATAGGTAAAACGCATATCTTCTTCAATGGTGTTTTACGACACAAAAATCCATTCACTGACACGCGACAAGAAAAACCAAACGTCAATCTCGTGAAAAAAAGAGAGGTCTTCTAAAAATTCTCAAATATCAAGAACAATCACCAATAGGAAATGAGCAAACTGTATGATAATGCTGGCTTATTGCCATAACTATTAAGATATCATCATACAAAAATGCCAAGGTATAAAGATGCCAAGATACAAAGATGATAATGCGCAATGAACCCCACACCTTATGATGAGCAACGCCATGAAATAAGCATAGAAACAACACGTGACCTTTCTTTACAAAAAGTAGATGTATAATGAACACTATGGCATTTTTGTTCTTTATATTCATTCTTGCTCTTGCTTTTGCAATCAACAATAGCGCATAACAAAAAACAGGATAAGATGTGACAAGCTTTGAATAAAAAGGCTAAAAAAAGAGGTTAGAGATGAAATTTTTTGTGGATAGCGCCAATATTGAAGAAATACAAGAATTACAGAATTTAAGCCTCGTTGATGGTGTGACCACCAACCCCTCGCTTATCCTAAAATCAGGACGCAATATTCTTGATGTTACAAAAGAAATTTGTTCCCTCGTTAGCGGTCCTGTTTCTGCTGAAGTTGCAGCAACAGAATTTGAAAACATCATGAAAGAAGCCGCTGTTTTAGCAAAGGTTGCTGACAATATTTGCATCAAGCTTCCTTTAACACTTGATGGATTAAAAGCTTGTAAAGCCCTTACAGAAGCAGGACTAAAAACAAATCTGACACTTTGTTTTTCTGCCAATCAAGCCTTACTTGCTGCCAAAGCAGGTGCAACATTTGTTTCACCTTTTATCGGGAGACTCGATGATTGCGGAATAAATGGAAGTGAACTCCTTCATGAAATTCGCACAATTTATGATAACTATAACTTTGAAACACAAATCTTGGCCGCATCAATCCGCACTGTTAATCATGTCAAAGAAGCAGCCCTAAGCGGTGCTGACGTTGCAACAGTTCCACCAGCAATCTTAAAAGCTTTGGTCAAGCATCCTCTCACCGATAAAGGGTTGCAAATATTTCTCAACGACTGGAAAAAAACAGGACAAAATATTGCTTAATGGTTCAGAGTTTTATGAGAAAGATCTCTTGAAATTAACAAAAAAATCTGTTCAGCGAGCTCTTCTGCCACACGCTTTTTTGCATCTTCTTCTGCTTGCATTGTTGCATATTCTTGGCGCAATCGCTCAAAAGATGCATTCATTATTGCTGTTCCTTTTGCAACAGGCATATTTTTCATATCCTGCAAGGTATAGGAAGCTTTACTCATAACAGTTCCAACAGAAGGTCGTCCCTTTCTCTTTTTTTCAAAATCAACCTCTATCTGCATCGATTCTCTTATAAGGACGGATGTCTGCAATGCCAATCGATAAGCAGGTAAAGAAGGGTTACCACCATTTCCATACAAAAGAAACAGTAGATGATTGCGTACCATTTGTCCAAAACGATCCGAAGGCTCTTCCACCACAATAGAGGCAAGCTTTTGCGCAAGCCCCAAAGAAACTTGCCCAGAAATAGAATCCTGATGAACAATAGCCCCCCCATACAAAGCGGAATTCATTGCCCTTGAACTTTGTGACTCTTGACGGTAGAGCGGTTCAACTTTGCATCCAGACAACAGTGTGAAAACACCCGCTAAAACGACCAGCAGAAAACTTTTAAAGAACGACATTCACAATCCTTTGTGGAACAATAATAATTCTTTTCATAGGCTTTTCAACCAGCTGCGCTTGGATGAAATCTAAAGCCAAAACCGCTTCTTTAATCATCGCCTCACTTGCTGTTGCTGCAACGGTCACCTCACCGCGTTTTTTACCATTAATCTGTACCGGCAAAGTATAGCTTTCTTCCACGATTAATGCGGGATCATAAACAGGCCAAGCAAGCTCAGACATTAAAGTTTTCTCCCCTAAAGCAGCATGGCATTCTTCTGCTAAATGGGGCATAATAGGTGCGATCATAGCAAGGAAAAAATCCATAGCTTGACGTAAAGAGGCTTTCATTTCATCATCAACACTTGCTACCCTATTGAGCAATGGCGCTATAATATTCAAGAATTCATAAAGGCGTGCAATAGCACGATTAAAAGCGAATTTTTCCAAATCATCCTCTACAGCATGAAGTGTGCGGTGTGCTACCTTTGAGAGTTCCAAAGCCGCCCCTTGATGCCCCGCACAAGGTGCTACTTCCCTTAACAGAGGAGCACTCAAAGCCACATGGCGCCAAACACGTTGTACAAAGCGATGTGCACCTTCAACACCTGATTCTGTCCAGATAACATCCCGCTCTGGTGGAGAATCAGACAACACAAACCAGCGCACAGTATCAGCGCCATAGGATGCAATAATATCATCAGGATCCACAACATTCTTTTTTGATTTTGACATTTTTTCAATCAAACCAATTGTCACTTCGCTTTGATCGGTTAATTTATAAGCGCACCGCTTTCCATCTTTTTCAACAATGGAAATTTCTTCAGGCGAAACCCACCCCTGACCATCCCGATAGGTCTCATGCACTACCATACCTTGGGTAAAAAGCCCCTTAAAGGGCTCATCCACACTCACATAACCTAACAATTTCATGGCACGCATAAAAAAGCGCGCATAAAGAAGATGCAAAATCGCATGCTCAATTCCACCAATATATTGTTGTACAGGCAACCATTCAGCGGTTGCTTGTTTCTCAACAGGTTCTGATGCAAAAGGAGCGGTAAAACGTGCATAATACCAAGAAGAGTCAACAAATGTATCCATTGTATCGGTTTCACGTGTTGCAGGTTGACCACAGGAAGGACAAAGAACATGCTGCCATGTTTCATGCCGCACAAGAGGGTTGCCCGGTTGATCAAAAGTAACATCATCTGGCAAGACAACAGGCAAATCAGCACGTGGAACAGGCACCACCCCACAAGATGTACAATGGATCATAGGGATCGGGCATCCCCAATAACGTTGACGCGAAATTCCCCAATCACGCAAACGAAATTGTACTGTTTTTTCCCCCTGTGGCTGCCCATGAAGCATTTGTTCTTCAAGCCTTTTGGCTGCTTCTTCAAAGGCTTGTTGGGGTGTTAAACCATCCAAAAAGCTGGAATTGATCATCACCCCATCACCAACATAAGGCGTTTCAGGTGTGACAAAATCTTCTTTCTCAACTCCTAAAGGCAAAACCACCGATTTTATCGAAAGTCCATATTTACGCGCAAAATCGAAATCTCTCTGATCATGAGCCGGACAACCAAAAACAACCCCCGTTCCATATTCCATCAGCACAAAATTAGCGACATAAACGGGAATATGCATCGTTTCATCAAAAGGATGCACCGCCACAAAAGGGGTGAGAAACCCTTGTTTTTCGGCTGTTTCAAGTGCTGCTGTTGTCGTTCCACCGCACCGACAATCTTCGATAAAAGCCGCTAAGGCTTTGTCTTTTTGTGCAAGAGCTTGAGCAATGGGATGGTCAACAGACAGCGCTAAAAAGGAAGCGCCAAATAGTGTATCAGGTCGTGTTGAATAACAGACAACCTCATTAAAAGATTGACAAATCTCATCAGCAACCCTTGCATCATCAACTTCACCAGCCGACTTTAAAGCCCAACGAATCAGCAAGCCTTGTGACTTACCAATCCAATTTTTTTGCATAATGCGGACTTTTTCAGGCCACTGTTCAAGCTCTTCAAGCCCCGCAAGTAAATCTTCACTAAAATCACTAATTTTGAAAAACCACTGGGTCAATTCCCTCTGTTCAACCAACGCGCCTGAACGCCACCCCCGTCCATCAACAACCTGCTCATTTGCCAAAACAGTTTGGTCAACGGGATCCCAATTCACCTTAGCGACTTTTCGCGCCACCAACCCCTTTTGATAAAAATCAAGAAACAGCATTTGCTGTCGATGATAATAATCCACATCACAAGTGGCAAATTCCCGAGTCCAATCGATTGAGAGCCCCAATTGCTTTAATTGTCCACGCATCACCGCAATATTTTGATAGGTCCAAGTTTTAGGATGCACTTTATTTTGCATAGCAGCATTTTCAGCCGGCATACCAAAAGCGTCCCACCCCATAGGATGAAGCACGTTAAAGCCCTTTGCACGTTTATAGCGTGCAACCACATCCCCCATGGCATAATTGCGCACATGCCCCATGTGAATACGCCCTGATGGGTAAGGAAACATTTCTAAGACATAATATTTCTCACGACCATCTTCTTGGACAGTCTGAAAAATTTTCTTTTTATCCCAAATTTCTTGCCATTTTTTTTCTCTCGCACGTGGATTATAGCGTTCGCCTATCTTATAATGCTCAATCGTCATTCCCATGATACTCTTTTAATAAAACTGAACCAAAAACTTGTTTTATTATGCTTGACCATGGATTAACCTCATCGTCAACATTTTCGTGAAATATTTCCCTAAGTATTTTATAAAAATACCACCCCTTGAGTAAAAACCACCCCTTGAGTAAAACTTGAATAAAAACGGTAAAAGACAAAAACATGAATACACACACGCCCCCTCATAATTCTTCCCCCCTTCATAATTCTTCCATTGAAGCATTGCAAAACCTTCAAAAGGACATTGCAGCACAATGCCAAGAGCTACAACGCCCCGTGGAAGAAATTGAACTTATCGCTGTTTCAAAAACTGTCTCCATAGAGGATATACGCCCTCTTTTACAAACCGGACAATCTCAATTTGCAGAAAACCGTGTGCAAAAAGCAGCACAAAAGTGGCTCGGATTACGTCAACAATTTGAAAATATTAAACTTCATCTCATCGGTCCCCTACAATCCAATAAAGCTGCTGAAGCTGTAAAGATTTTTGATATCATTCAAACGGTTGATCGTGAAAAAATAGCCAAAATTTTAGCAGAAGAAATGCAAAAACAAAAAAGGCATCTGCCCTGCTATGTTCAGGTCAATATTGGCTTAGAACCGCAGAAAAGTGGTATAGCACCGCAAGAAGTGATTCCTTTTGTTTCTCAATGCAAAAACAACTATGGACTTAATATCATTGGTCTTATGGGCATCCCCCCTCTCAAAGAAAACCCCGGTCCCTATTTCGCTCTTCTAGCAAAATTAGCAAAACAAGCCGGTCTTCCAAAGCTTTCCATGGGCATGTCCAATGATTTTAAAACAGCTCTACAATTTGGTTCGAATGTTCTTCGCATCGGCTCTGCTTTATTTGGAAAACGCCCTGTGTAGAGCAATTTTCCTTCATATAAATTCTAAATTCATCCCCCTTCATATAAATTTCCATTGAAAACTCTAAGAACAAGCCAAAAACAATAGAAATGAGAAAAAATATTCCCCTCACGATCAATAAAAAAGCAACTCTAGCAGAAAAAACACCCGTCTCTCCTTGTCCTCCCCGTCTTTCCACCCCCTCTTTCCACCCTATGAGCAAAATGAGCAAAAAATGCACCTTCTAAAGTTTCTCACCAGCACATTCTCACCCCCTACAATGATTTCAAGACAAACCCTGCTTTGGCTTTCATATTCTCGCACTTTAGCTCTTCTTTACTCTCCCCCTCTAACAATCTCTCATAAAAAGCAACACATTGATTTATAATGGTAATCTAGCGTTATTCAACTTGAATGAGAGCCCCGAATATCGTAAGATTCTCTTATTCCCAACCTATTTATATTGAAGCAATCAAAACCTCTTGCTTGCACATCATAAGCAGGATGTGTGTATGAATAAAATTTGTATAAAAAAGGAATAAAAATGACTCTTATGAACGCTCTCAATTGCCAAGGGCTGTCGCAACACAAGGGAGCTGG